>CANQAM010000001.1 GCA_947589325.1 uncultured Bacteroidales bacterium
TCGGCAGCTATGCTTTTTCCGGTTGCACGAGTTTGGCATCGGTAACGATACCCGAGAGTGTTACTTCTATCGGTAGCTATGCTTTTTCCGGTTGCACGGTGTTGGCATCGGTAACGATACCGAATAGGATTTCTACAATAGAATCAAATACATTTGTAAATTGTAGCGGATTGACGGAGGTAATCATCGGGCATAGTGTCGAAACTATCGAAGCTGCGGCTTTCAAGGGCTGCAGCGGGCTGAAAAAAGTAACATCGCTTAACACGACACCGCCCGCTATTACGGCTACGACTTTCGACGAAGAAACAATCAAAGGCGCTACGCTTTATGCCCCGGCAAGTTGTAAAAACATCTATTGGCTGCACCCTTATTGGGAAAATTTTTCTTCAATAGAAAATTCGGATTACGAGGCATACGATTTTGAGGAAAACGGCATTTATTATCATGTAAACGGTTCGACCGAAAGGACGGTCGAAGTAACTTACAAAACACCTTCCGACAGAGGATATTCCGGCGAGGTGATCATTCCGGAAGAAATACTCCACAACGATACCCTTTATACGATAACGTCGATAGGCAGATATGCATTCCATGATTGCAAGGCATTGGCAGCGATAACTGTCGGCAAGAATATTGCCCGCATTGGCAACGGAGCTTTTTCCGGTTGCACGGGCTTGACGTCGGTAACGATACCCAATAGCGTTACCTCTATCGGCGGCAGTGCTTTTAGTGGCTGTACGGGATTAAAGAATTTACGGATAGAGGACGGTACGAAAACGTTATCGTTAAGCACATCATCTTCCTCGACGCCGTTTGACAATTGCCCGTTGAATACGGTATATATGGGTCGGAATATTGATTACCGTTACTACAGCTCAGGTTATTATAATAATTCACCGTTCAAGAATAAAACAGACCTTGTATCATTGACTATCGGTAACCAAGTTACCTCTATCGGCAGCGATGCTTTTAGTGGCTGTACGGGCTTAAAGAATTTACGAATAGAGGAGGGTACGGAAACGTTATCGTTAAGCACATCATCTTCCTCGACGCCGTTTGACAACTGTCCGTTGGATACGGTGTATTTAGGACGGAATATCGATTACAGTTACAGGTCAGGTAGTTCTATTTCCTATAATTCACCGTTCAAGAATAAAACAAGCCTTGTTTTATTAACGATAAGCAAGCAAGTTACCTCTATCGGCTACGAGGCTTTTTCAGGATGCTCGGGCTTAAAGAATTTACGAATAGAGGACAGTACGGAAACGTTATCGTTAAGTACATCATCTTCCCCGACGCCGTTCGACAATTGTCCGTTAGATACGGTGTATCTGGGTCGGAATATCAATTACAGTTATGGGTCAGGTAGTTATATTTACTATAATTCACCGTTCAAGAATAAAATAAGCCTTGTTTCATTGACCATTGGCAACCAAGTTACCGCTATCGGCTACGATGCTTTTATCGGGTGTAGTGGTTTAACGTCGGTAACGATAGGTGAGGGCGTTACGACTATCGGCAGGTCTGCTTTTGAGGGTTGCACGGGCTTGACGTCTGTAACGATAGGAAATGGCGTTCAAACTATCTACTCTGCTTTTTCCGGTTGCAGTAGTTTGCCGTCGATTACGATACCCGAGAACGTTACCTCTATCGTCGGCGGTGCTTTTTCCGGTTGCACGAGCTTAAAGAATTTACGAATAGAGAACAGTACGAAAACATTGTTGTTAATTACATCGTTTGCCGATTGTCCGTTGGATACGGTGTATTTAGGACGGAATATTTCTTATGATAATGATTCACCATTCAAAGATATCCGTCTTGTTTCATTGACTATCGGTAACCAAGTTACCACTATCGGCTACGAGGCTTTTTCCGGTTGTACGGGCTTAACGGAAATAACGATACCCGAGAGTGTTACCACTATTGACTGGTATGCTTTTTCTCGTTGCACAGGCTTGACATCGGTAACGATACCCAATAGTGTTACCGCTATCGGCTACCATGCTTTTTCTCGTTGCACAGGCTTGACATCGGTAACAATTCCTGAGGGCGTTACGACTATCGGAGAGTATGCTTTTGGGGGTTGCACCGGCTTGACGTCGGTAACGGCTTATAATCCGACGCCGGTTAATATAGTTAATATTTACGGGAATTCCGTTTTCGACCGGGTGGATTATAAAGCCTGTAAACTGTATGTACCTGCAGGTTCGGTAAGCGCCTATAAAGCAGCTGAAGGGTGGAAGGAGTTCGGAACGATATTGCCGATAGAGGGCACAGTCGATCCGAATAATCCCGTTGACCCCGATGAACCGGACGAACCGTCATCGATAACGGAGATGACGACAGATGCCGTACACATAACGGTATATAACCTGCAAGGCGTGCCGGTACTCGAAACCGATGATGCCGCCGACCTTAAAACGTTACAGAACGGCGCCTACATCGTGAACGGCAAAAAGATGATTATCGCCCGATAGAGCGAATATTACAGCAAAAGAGCATAGAATGAAAAGAGAATTTCCTGAATAGAAGATCTTTGACCCGCCGCCCTGCCATGCGAATGGCGGGGCGGCTTTTTTATGAATATGCCCCTGCGGCGACGGTGCGTTTTTTTCGGGCGGAATCCGCTCGGAAACGTCAAAAAGAAAAACAATATTTTTTGTGGCGGAAAACTTTTGAAAATTATCGGCAAATAACTACTTTTGTAACTTCCAAAATTTTCAAAAGCAAATACCTGATTCTTATGGCTGAAAATAAAAAAATCAAGACGGCGCTGGTCTCTGTCTATCACAAAGACGGCTTAGATGAGATACTGAAAAAACTGCACGCCGAAGGCGTGGAATTTATCTCCACCGGCGGCACGCAGACTTTCATCGAGTCGCTGGGCATACCCTGCCGCACCGTAGAGAGCCTCACCGGCTATCCCTCGATACTGGGCGGTCGGGTGAAAACCCTGCACCCCAAAGTATTCGGCGGCATTCTCAACCGCCGCGACAACGACGGCGACCGCCGGCAGATTGCCGAATACGAAATTCCCGAAATCGACCTCGTCATCGTCGATCTCTATCCCTTTGAAGAAACCGTCGCTTCGGGTGCCGACCAAAGCGCCATCATCGAGAAAATAGACATAGGCGGCATATCGCTGATACGCGCTGCCGCCAAAAATTTCAAGGACGTCATCATCGTAGCTTCCAAAGCGCAATACGCTCCGCTGTTGCAGCTCCTCAACGAGAAAGGCGCGGCATCGTCGCTCGACGACCGTTACTGGTTCGCCAAAGAGGCGTTTGCCGTATCGTCGGGCTACGACACGGCGATTTTCAACTATTTCGACGGCGGCAGTTTCAGTGCGTTCCGCGCCGCCGGCAACCATGCCAAAGCGTTGCGCTACGGCGAGAATCCCCACCAGAAAGGATTTTTCTTCGGCGATTTCGACGAAATGTTCGAACAGTTGCACGGCAAGGAAATTTCGTACAACAACCTGCTCGACATCGATGCCGCCGTTTCGCTCATTTCCGAGTTCTCCGAATTGACCTTCGCCATACTCAAACACAACAACGCCTGCGGTCTGGCATCGCGTCCCACCCTGCTCGAAGCGTGGAACGCCGCGCTGGCGGGCGACCCCGTATCGGCTTTCGGCGGCGTGTTGATTACCAACGCCGTAATCGATGCCGCCACGGCGGAGGAGATAAACAACCTCTTCTTTGAAGTAATCATCGCTCCGGGTTACGAGCCGGCGGCGCTCGATATTTTCTACCAAAAGAAAAACCGCATCGTACTGGTGCAGAAAAAAGCGCCGGCAGCCACCCTGCAATTCCGCTCTCTGCTCAACGGCGTGCTGATGCAGGAAAAAGACCTCCACTGCGAGACGCCCGCCGAGCTGCGGCAGATTACCGACAAAGCCGTAACCCCCGCCGAAGTCGAAGACCTGCTTTTCGCCAACAAAATCGTGAAGCACAGCAAGTCGAACGCTATCGTCCTCGCCAAAGACAAACAGCTCTATGCCAGCGGCGTGGGTCAGACTTCGCGTGTCGATTCCTTGCGCCATGCCATCGAAAAAGCCAAATCGTTCGGCTTCGACCTGCACGGCGCCGTCATGGCTTCGGACGCTTTCTTCCCCTTCCCCGACTGTGTGGAGATAGCCCACAACGAAGGCATCGACACCGTGATACAACCCGGCGGCTCCGTGCGCGACGACCTCACTATCGACTATTGCAATAAAAACGGCGTCGCCATGGTCGTTACCGGCATTCGCCACTTCAAACACTAAAAAAAACGATTACACAATTACGAATATGGGATTCTTTTCTTTCAATCAGGAAATAGCCATCGACTTGGGAACGGCGAACACCATTATCATTTATAATGGTAAAATCGTCGTCGATGCCCCCTCGATGGTCGCCCTCGACAACCGCACGGGCAAACTCAAAGCCGTCGGACACGAGGCGCAAGCCATGTACGGACGCGCCCCCGAAAACATTCGGGTTATCCGCCCGCTGCAAAACGGTGTGATAGCCGACTTCAACGCCGCCGAACAGATGATGCGCGGCATGATGAAGATGGTTACCATGCGCAATACGCTGTTTGCCTCGTCGCTGCGTATGGTCGTATGCATTCCGTCGGGCAGCACCGAAGTGGAGATACGCGCCGTGCGCGACTCGTCCGAGCACGTCGGCGGTCGCGACGTCTATATGATTTACGAGCCGATGGCTGCCGCCATAGGCGTGGGCATCGACGTCGAAGCCCCCGAAGGCAACATGGTGGTCGATATAGGCGGCGGCACGACCGAGATTGCCGTCATATCGCTCGGCGGCATCGTTACCAACAAGTCGATACGCGTTGCCGGCGACGAGTTCAACGAAGATATTCGCGAATATATGGGACGGCAGTACAACATCAAGTTGGGCGAACGCACGGCGGAGTTGATAAAAATCAACGTCGGCTCGGCGCTCAACGAACTGGAAGACGCCCCCGAAGATTACATCATACACGGTCCCAACCGCATGACTTCGCTGCCGATGGAGCTGCCTGTAACCTATCAGGACGTGGCGCACTGCATCGAGAAATCGGTCTCCAAAATAGAAGCCGCCATATTGAGCGCGCTCGATACGACGCCGCCCGAGCTGTATGCCGACATCGTGCGCAACGGAATCTATCTGACCGGAGGCGGTGCCCTGCTGCGCGGTCTCGACAAGCGTCTCACCGACAAAATCGGTATCGTGTTCCACGTTGCCGATGACCCCTTGCACGCCGTTGCACGCGGTACGGGAGTAGCCTTGAAGAACGTCGATAAATTCTCGTTCCTGATGCGATAAATCTTTTAGAGACACCTGTTCCGAATGCGTAAACTGACACGTTTCTTTCTTACCCACAGTTCGGTATTGGTCTATCTCTGCTATGTAACGCTCGGTCTTGTTTTGTTGTTTCGCTTCAACGCCTATCAGCAAAGCGTCGGGTTTACTTCCGCCAGCCGCATAGCCGGCTCGGTCTATTCCCTTTCGGGTGCCGTCACGGGATATTTCGGATTGCAGAGAACGAACAACGAACTTTTGGCTCAGAACGGTAAGCTCCAAGACGAGCTTGCCGTTTTGCGTGATGCCGTTGCGCGGGCGCAAGCCGTCGATACGCTTCGCGCTGCCGCAACCGGAAGTCCGGAAAACAGTGTTATCGCAAAGGTTATCAAC
This sequence comes from uncultured Bacteroidales bacterium, assembly GCA_947589325.1. GTDB lineage: Bacteria > Bacteroidota > Bacteroidia > Bacteroidales > UBA11471 > Caccoplasma. The sequence goes on from CANQAM010000001.1 coordinate 5,682, forward strand.
AACAGCGTATCGCGCAGAAACAATTACATTACCCTTGACAAGGGAGAAGCCGACGGCATCGTTCCCGAAATGGGGCTGGCAGACCAAAACGGCGTCGTCGGCGTCGTGGCGGCGGTATCGCCGCAATATGCCGTCGCGCTGTCGCTCCTGAATCCCAATCTGCGGATAAGTTGCAAAATCAAACGGACGGGGCACATCGGCTCGCTGTCGTGGCGGGGCGAGGACGTGCGCTATGCCGGTCTCGACGACTTGGCTGCGTACATTGAAGTGAATGCCGGCGACACGGTCGTTACGAGCGGCTATTCGGCCGCATTTCCCGAAGGTCTGATTGTAGGCTTCATCGAAGATGCACAAAAAGTGCGGAAAGACCACTTTTATTCGCTGACCGTGCGTTTGGCTGCCGACTTCTCGAAATTGAATTTCGTGCGTGTCATCGACAACCGTAAGCCGCAGGAGCTGGTCGAAATCGAAAAGGAGGTGTCGGGAAATGAATAAAGTCGTCGTTTACCGCATAGCAGCAGTGCTGCTCGTATTCGTGTTGCAGGTGCTGATGTGCAACCGCATCGCTCTGTGGGGGTATGCCACGCCGTTTCTCGTGGTCTGTCTTTTCCTGAAAATTCCTTCCGGTGCGAAGTTGAATATCGCCATGACGTTCGCTTTCTTCGTCGGATTGTGCATCGACATATTCACCGGTACGCTCGGAGTATATGCGTTGGCATCGGTAACCGCCGTGTTCCCGCACCATTACCTGATAAACCGCGTGCAATACCGGGAGCGGGAAGAAGAATCGTTTACGCCGTCGGCTGAAATTTTGGGCTGGGGCGGATATACGCTGTATGCCGCGCTCATCACGGCGATTTTCTGCGTCGTGCTGTTCTGCATCGACTCCTTCTCGTTTTTCGCTCCCGCCGTGTTGTTGGGGCGTATCGTGGGCAGTACGGCATTCACGCTGCTTATCGTGCTGTGCATCGAAATCGTTTCGAAGAAAAAGTAATGAGAAAAAATCACGATTACGAAAGACGGAAATATATTATCGGAGGCTTTATGCTTTTGATAATCCTCTTTTATGTAATCAAACTTTTCGCCTTGCAGGTGCTCGATAACGAGTACAACCGTTTGGCGGACAACAACGCTATTTTCACCCGCGTGCAATACCCGTCGCGCGGATTGATTTACGACCGCGAGGGGCGCTTGGTGGTCGATAACCAGCCGGTTTACGATTTGATGGTCGTTCCGCGCGAAGTCGAGCCGTTCGATACGCTCGACCTCTGCAATACGTTGGGCATTACCCTCGAACAGTATAAACAGCGGTGGAGCAATATGCGCAACCGTCGTCTCAATCCGGGATATTCCGCTTATTCCCCGCAGCGCTTCATCGGGCGGCTGTCGGTCGAAGAATACGGCGTTTTGCAGGAAAAGCTGTATAAATTTCCGGGCTTTTACATACAGAACCAATCGATACGCCGGTATCTGTACGATACGGGTGCGAACGTGCTCGGCAATATCCGTGAAGTTTCGCCGCAAGAGGTGCAAGCCGATGCCTATTATATGCAGGGCGACAATACCGGCGACCTCGGAATCGAAAAATATTACGAAACCTATCTGCGCGGCGAAAAAGGCAGGGAACTGTTTTTGCGCGATGCCTACGGACGCATCAAAAGCCGCTACGACGGCGGCGAACAAGATAGAGAGGCGGTAGCCGGAAAAAATCTGACCCTCGCTATCGACATCGAGTTGCAGCGCTACGGCGAACAGCTGATGCAAAACAAAGTGGGTGCTATCGTGGCGATAGAGCCGGCGACCGGCGAAATATTGGCGCTGGTGTCGAGCCCGACATATCCTCCCTCTCTGCTGACGGGGCGGGAGCGGGGCGCCAACTACAAACAGCTTTTCGACAATCCGCATAAGCCGCTCTACGACCGTGCCATTATGGGCACCTATCCGCCCGGCTCCACGTTCAAGCCTACACAGGGATTGATATTTTTGCAGGAAAAGATACTGACTCCGCAGAAGCTCTATCCATGCCGCGAAGGCTTCTCCGCCGCAGGCATCAAGGTGGGCTGCCACGTCCACGAATCGCCGCTCTCGCTGATACCGGCTATCGCCACATCGTGCAACGCCTATTTTTGTTATGCGTTCAGAGACATGATAGACAATCGGGAGAAATACGGCTCTCCGGCGGAGGCTTTTGAGCGGTGGAAAAAGTATATTGTCGATATGGGCTACGGTTATCATCTGGGCGTGGACTTGCCGGGTGAAAGCCGGGGCTTTATTCCGAACAGCGAGTTTTACGGACGTTATTACGGCACGAAAGGCTGGCAGGCGGTAACGGTTATATCGGTCGCTATCGGGCAGGGCGAAGTGCTCGCCACCCCGTTGCAGATAGCCAATCTGGCTGCCACGATAGCCAACAGAGGTCACTATTTTACGCCTCATGTGGTGAAAACCATAGAAAACACCCCTTTGAACACCGCTTATTACGAACCGCACTATACCGGTGTGGATTCGATGCATTACGAAACGATAATCAAAGGTATGCGCAAAGCGGTAATCGACGGTACGTGCCGCATCGGCGCGATACCCGGCGTGGAGGTGTGCGGCAAGACGGGTACGGCGCAAAACCCGCACGGACAAGATCACTCGGCATTTATGGGATTCGCCCCATGCGAGAATCCCCGCATCGCCATAGCCGTCTATGTCGAGAATGCCGGTTGGGGAGCCGCTTACGGAGTGCCTATCGGCAGCCTGATGATGGAAAAATATCTTACGGGTGAAATTGCTCCGTCGCGCAAATGGCTCGAAGAAAGAATGTTGAACGCGAATACGATGGATATGGAGGTAGCCGATGACACGCAGGAATGACGTATGGGCTTCGCTCGACTGGTACACGGTCGCTTTGTACGTGGCACTTGTCTTGTGCGGTTGGATAAGCATTTACGCCGCCAGTTTCGATTTCGATGCGACGGGGGCGATATTCGATTTCGGCACCCGTTCCGGCAAGCAGCTGCTGTGGATAGGCTGTGCGGTCGTCATTGCCTTTTTCGTCTTGATGATAGAGCCGCGCACCTATGTCTCGCTGGCCTATCCGCTGTATATCGTTTTTCTGCTGCTGTCGATTGTAACGATAGCGGTCGCCCCCGATATAAAAGGTTCGCATTCGTGGCTCGTGTTGGGTCCGGTGCATTTGCAGCTGGCGGAGTTTGTCAAATACGGTACGGCGCTGGCGCTGGCGAAAATGATGGACAATTACGAGTTCGACCTCGCCCGACCTGCTTGTTTCATTAAAGCCTGCGCCCTTGTGCTGCTGCCCGTCCTGTTGATATTGTTGCAAGATGAAACGGGGTCGGCGTTGGTATTCCTTGCACTCGTCGGGGTGTTTTACCGCGAAGGCATGAGCAGCCTTTTTCTTTTTGCCGTGTTGTGCGCCATTGTCTATTTTGTCATCGCGGTGAAGTATGCGGCGGTGGAAATCCTATATACCCCTGTGGGCGAATGGATTGTGCTGACGCTTATATTGATTGTTCTGGCTTACATGGTATCGTCGTACCTGCGCAGCTCCGCATTTTTCAAAATCGCGCTTTCGGCAGCCGCAGTGGTTGAAGTCCTTGCCGCAGTCATATCCCGTTACCTGTGGGCGTTCAATTTGTGCTATGTGGCAGGGGCGCTGCTTGGCGTGGCAATTGCCGCTGCGGTGATACTCTATTTCAAAATGATGGAGCGGCGTTTGTGGATAGCCGTTGTGTTCGCGCTCTTTTCCTGTCTGTTCCTGAAATCGGTCGATTACGCTTTCACCCGAGTGCTCGAACCCCATCAGCGCACCCGTATAGAAGTAACGTTGGGAATGAAAGAAGATTTGAAGGGTGTGGGCTATAATGTCAATCAGTCGAAAATCGCTATCGGTTCGGGCGGATTCTGGGGCAAGGGTTTTCTCAACGGTACGCAGACGAAACTCGAATATGTGCCCGAGCAGGATACCGATTTTATTTTCTGCACCGTCGGCGAAGAAGAGGGCTTTTGGGGTACGACCGTCGTATTGACACTGTTTGCCTTGCTGCTTGTGCGCATCATACAGTTGGCGGAGCGGCAGCGCTCGGTTTTCGGACGGGTGTACGGGTACAGTGTGGCGTCCATTCTCTTTTTCCACTTGGCGGTGAATGTGGGTATGGTGATGGGCTTGCTGCCGGTCATCGGCATTCCGTTGCCATTTTTCAGTTATGGAGGCTCTTCGCTGTGGGGATTCACCATACTGCTGTTTACGCTGTTGTGCATAGATGCTTCGCGAAGCGACACATTGTGATGCCGATAGCGGTATTTGCGGGATTATCGCCGCTCGTTTCCTTTTTTGATAAGAATAATCGTCTGTACGGCAACGTCGAAAAACACGATTTTCCCGTTGGCGTTTTGGGCGATGTCGCGCTCGGCAAGACGGAAAAGCTCGGTCAGCGCTTCGATGTTCTGTTCGTTGATGAACGGGGCGAAACGCGATAAAAACTGTTCTTCGTCGGGGCGGGTGTAGGTCAGCTCGGCACGGTGCAGGTTGTGAATGAAGCTCTCCCGCAGCATTTGTTGGCAGTAGCCGATAAACCGCTTTTCGGCTTCTCGTCCCAACGCGGCGACTTCTTCGCTCCACCGTTTCAATTCTTTCACCTGTCGGGCGTATGCCTGCCGCATCAATGTGATAAAAAGTTCCAGAAATTTCTCCTGCTCGCTGTTGAGGCGTATCGTCGAAAGGGCTTTCAGATAGTCGCCGCCCGACGTGTGGGCTATGGCGTTTGCCGTCTGGGGGTCGAGCCCTTCGCTTTCGTGCAGGCTGCGGGCGACGGCATCGGCAGCGATGGCGTGCAGCTGTATGCGTTGGGTGCGCGAGCGTATCGTTTCGAGCAGCCTTCCGGGCGTATCGCTCACCAACAGAAACACCGTTTTGTCGAACGGCTCTTCCAACAGTTTCAGTATGGCATTGGCGCAGGCGTCGTTCATCAGGTGCGCCTGCCAGATAATCATGATTTTATATTCCGACTCGAAACTTTTCAGATTGAGTTTGCGTATGATTTCGCGCGCTTCGTGCACGTAAATCTGCGGCTGGCTGTTGCCGGTGGCGAGAAACTGCTGCCAGCTTTCCGCCGACGGATACGCGGTCTCTTTCAAGTAGTCGCGCCACTCGGCTATGTAGTCGTCGCATACCGGTTTGGAGCGTTCTTTTTTATTGACGATAGGGAAAACGAAATGTACGTCGGGGTGCATCAGCGACGTAAACTGCCGGCACGACGGGCAGACGCCGCAGGCGTCGTCGCCCTTCTCGCCGGTGCACTGTATGTAGCGGGCGTATGCTAGTGCGAGCGGCAGAGCGCCGTATCCGTCGTTTCCCTCGAACAGTTGGGCATGGGCGATGCGCCCCTCCCGTACCGAATCGATGAGGCGTTTTTTTACGCTATCCTGTCCGATGACATCTTTGAAGAACATACGTCGCTGGTTGTTAATATACGGCGGCGGCTACGCGGCGCACGCTTTCGGTCGCCATGAGCGAATAGAAATGTATGCTGGGCACGCCCTTCGCTATCAGTTCGCGCGCCTGTGCCGTACACCATTCCACGCCCACCTCTTTGGCGGCACGGTCGTCGCAGTGCGCCAGCGCCTGTGCCAGCGCTTCCGGCAAATCGACATGAAAGACTTTCGGTAGTACGGTCAGCTGGCTGGCGGCATTGATAGGTTTCAATCCGGGCACGATAGGCACGGTGATGCCTATGGCGCGGCACCGCTCTACGAAATCGAAATATTTGCTGTTGTCGAAAAACATCTGCGTAACGATGTACGACGCTCCGGCATCGACTTTCTCTTTCAGGTGGCGAAGGTCGGTTTCGAGGTTGGGCGCTTCGTCGTGCTTTTCGGGATAGCCGGCTACGCCGTATGAAAACGGACGGTCGAGCGTTATATGCGACCCGTCGAGGAAGAATCCTTCGTTGAAACGGTTTACCTGCCGTTCAAGCTCTATGGCGTGGGAGTGCCCTTCGGGGTGCGGCGTGAAGCGCGCTTCGTGTTTTGCCTTGTCGCCCCGCAAAACAAGCAGATCGGTGATTCCCAAAAAGTTGAGGTCGATGAGGGCATACTCCGTTTCCTGTTTGGAAAATCCGCTGCATATCAGATGCGGCACGGCGGGAATGTGATATTTGTATTGTATGGCGGCGGCGACGGCTACCGAGCCCGGTCGGCTTTTTTCCGACACTTGGCGGTAGAGTCCGTTTTCGGTCGATTTATATACCAATTCGCTGCGGTGCGATGTAATGTTGATGTATTTCGGGTCGAACTCCCGCAGCGCATCTATCGTGGCGAAGACTTTTTCGATGCTGTTTCCTTTCAACGGAGGCAAAACCTCGAAAGAAAAGGCGGTACGCGGCGAATTTTGTATCAATGAAGCAATACTCATTCAAGTGGGATTTTTATTATCGATTATGCAAAAATACGACTTTTTGCTCTAATTTCCCCGCTCTTTTCCGAATATTGCTTCCTTTTCTTTATTTTTTAGGGAAAAGCAGAGATTTTATTAAATTTATGTAATTGTTAAACTATTAAAAATCTTAGGGTTATATCAATCGAAAGTATTGTCGGTTTGTTATAAAGGCGTATATTTGAGAACAGTGTTTTTCATGGTATTAAATTCAGGTTACAGGGATTGGTTATCGGGAGATAATCAATCTTTTTTTGTAGAAGATTGATTTACAAATAAAAAACTCTCTTTTAGAGAGTCGGTTGCGCCTGATGCGTTTTTTGCCGGAGCGCGAAATTTTTACTTGTCGGAACAATCGAAATAAAAATCCTTGTATCTTCGCGTCTGTTTTTGTACTCTATGAAAATTCCATTCCGCCCTATTACGCTCGACGACAAAGAAACGATAACCCGATATACCTTGTCGGACGGCTACCGCAATTGCGATTTTGCTTTTGCCAATATGTGCAGCTGGCAATACCTGTATGGCAGCGAATATGCCGTAGTAGATGACACGCTGCTGATACGTTTTTACCTCGACGACGGCCGTCCTGCCTATATGATGCCGCAAGGAGCTTTGCCCTTGACCGAGAGCATCGCCCTGCTGATAGCCGATGCCGCCTCGCTGGGGCACACGCTCTGCCTGCTGGGCGTGTCGGAGAAAGCGCGTATGTGGCTGCAAGAGGCATTCCCCGAGCGCTTCCATTTCGTGGCGGAGCGTTCCTATTACGATTATATATACCTGCGTACCGATTTGGCGGCTTTGACGGGAAAGCGTTTTCAACCCAAACGCAATCATATCAACCGTTTTATCAAGGAAAATCCCGACTACCGGTACGAACCGCTTACGGCGGAGCTTGTGCCGGTATGCCTGCGCTTCGAAGAACAGTGGTTTGCGGCAAACAGCGACGGCGATGCCGAAAGCCTCAATGAGGAGCGGAAGGCGATGAGTTTTGCCCTGCACCATTTCGAGGAGCTTGCCCTTGCGGGCGGAACCTTGTGGACGGGCGACCGGTTAGTGGCATTCACTTACGGCTCGCCGATTACGAACGATACGTTCGGGGTGCACGTAGAGAAAGCCGATGCGGCGGTGGAGGGCGCTTATACGATGATAAACCGCGAATTTGCGGCACGTATTCCGAAGCAGTACCGCTATGTCAATCGGGAGGAGGACTTGGGGCTTGCCGGTCTGCGGCAGGCGAAGCTGTCGTATCAGCCGTTCCGGCTGTATAAAAAAATGGCGGCGTTTTATTCGCATCGGCAGGAATTGTCTGCCGCACCGCTTTCGCTGTCAGACAGCGGAGCGGAAATGTCTGCCGCCGGATATGTCGTCCGCTTCGCACAGGACGAGGACGACCGCCGTCGCGTGATGGATTTGTGGCAAACCTGTTTCCACGACCGACCCGATTTTCTCGAACTCTTTTTCTCTCGAAAATACACGTCGCACAATACCCGTGTGGCGATGCGGGGCGACACCCTTTGCTCGGCGTTGCAGCACCTGCCCTATATGATGTCGTTGTGGAACGGCGAACAGCCGCTTTCGTACTTCGCCGGACTTTCCACCGCTCCGCAGGAGCGGGGCCGGGGGCTTATGTCGCATCTTATCCGAGAATCTTTTTATACGCTGCACCGGCGCAACATTCCGCTTGCGGCGCTTATTCCCGCAGAGGAATCGCTGTACGGCTATTACCGGCGCTTCGGTTTCGAAACGGTTTTTTATCGGGAGGAGCGCGTGTATCGCTGTGAGGGCGATGCCGCTGTCGGTGGCGATGCCGGAACGGTTCCCGACGACGATACGCTGTATGAAACGTGGCAGCGGCTTACTGCCGCTCGCCGCTGTACGGTGCTGCACCTGCACGACGATTTCGCCGTCGTTCTCGCCGATGTACGGAATGCCGGCGGCGATGCCGTGTGCGTGTACGATGCCGACGGTCGTCCGTCGGCAATGGCTTGGGCTGTTCCTGCCGACGGTACGGTGCGGGTCTTGGACTTGGCTGCCGTCGATAGCGCGGCTTTCGCCGCTTTGTTGCAGACGCTTTGCCGGCGGTACGGCTGCTGTCGTCTCTCCGTTGCCTGTCCGTCGGAAACGCCCGATGTCGAGCCTGTACACTTTGCCGACGGCGGAACGCCGGTGCCCGAGAGCAAAACACTTGTGCCGACGGGTATGGCGCGTGTCGTCGATGCGGTGGCGCTGCTCGACGCCTATGCCGAATCCTATCCCAACCGTTCGTTGTCGATACGCCTCTCCGACGATATGATTCCCGAAAACACGGGCATATATATAATGAAAGAGGGCTGTTCGCAAAAACAACCCTCTTCCGGTATGGCGGTGGATTATGATTTCGATATGCCGGCTTTCACCCGTTGGATTTTCACCGAAGCCGCCGGTACGAAACCGTTTCTCTCGTTGATGTTCAACGAATAGCGTTACTGTTTTTTCATTTTCGCCGTCGCTTTCGGGTCGATGGCGCCCGGCACTTCCGGCAGGCGCAGCGCCCGCACGATAAGCCATACGCCGGCAATGACGAAAGGTATGCTCAACCATTGTCCCATGTTCAGCACCATATCCGCCTCGAACGCCTCTTGGTCGTTCTTTACGAACTCGATGAAGAAACGGCTGAGGAAAATGCCGATGAAGAAAATGCCGAGTATCAGACCCGGACGGTCGCCCGCCCTGCGTTTCCAATACATATACATAAGTACCGCAAACACGAGGAGGTAGCACAAGGCTTCGTAAATCTGCGTCGGGTGCGACGGCGCCGAAAATACCGGCTCCATGCCGTATGTGTGCCATGCCCCTACATTTTCGATGAACCGGAATCCCCACGGCAGCGTGGTTGCATGCCCGTAGATTTCGTGATTCATCAGGTTACCGAGCCGGATAAGCACCGCCACGAACGAGGTCGGTATCGCCAGCCTGTCGAGCGCCCACAGCAAATTGCGGTGCGTAACCCGCCGCGAGAAAATGTAGAGGGCGATGATGATGCCTATCGTACCGCCGTGGCTGGCAAGTCCCCCTTCCCATATCTTGAAAATGTCGATAGGGTGGGCGGAGTAATACTCCCAACCGTAGAAAATGCAGTGTCCCAGTCGCGCCCCGATAATGGTGGCGACAATCGTGTAAATAAACACTTTGTCGCACCAGCCTGCCGGAGCGTTGTCGTGTTTGTAGATGCGGTCTTCTATGGCGTAGCCTATCAGAAAACCGACCGCGAAAAACAGTCCGTACCACCGGATTTCCCGTCCGAAAATCGAGAATATCGCCGGGTCGGCAGTCCACGTAATGACGTCGGGCAGCATACGATTACACAAGGTGTTTTATCAGTTCTTCTTTGTCGCCGAAAAGCATATCGACCACCGGAATTTCTATCATCGTGTAGCAACCGGGCTGCCGGCGGAACGATGCGCGGGCGACGCCTACGAGTATTTGCGCCGTCAGGGCGGGGTTGTTGATTTTCATGTTGAATTCTAAAATCTGGTTTTGCGTCTTGCCCGATACGCCTTTGCGTATCATGTGCACACCGTGTCCCATATCGAGCAGGTCGTTCACGCACTCCACCTGCATCACGTGCGTTTCGTCGCTGGCGAAGTAGGGGTCGGTCTTGATGTTGTGGGCTACTTCGTCGAATTTGTACCCCTCTTTCAGTTCGATATATACCATACGGCGGTGAATGCCCGTGCCCAGCGGAATCGTCATCGACAAAGCCGCTTTCACGCCTTCGACCGCTTTCACGGCGACGGTGTGTCCCATGCTCATGCCCGGACCGAAGTTGGTGTAGGTGATGCCTTTCGGAGCGGCAGCCTGCATGAGGGTGCGCACGATGGAATCGCTGCCCGGATCCCAGCCGGCAGCCGTGATAGCCACCGTGTTGTATTTTTTGCACAAGGCGTCGAGGCGGCTGCGCAGACCGGCTATCTGCGTGTGTATGTCGAAGCTATCGACCGTGTGAATACCTTTTGCCAAAATCTTTTCGGCGAAACTTTCCACTTTGCGGGTCGGGGTGCAGAGTATGGCTACATTGACATCATTCAGCTCGTCGATGCTGCCGACTACCCGGTAGGCTTTCAGTTCGTCGGGCACGTTTGTGGCGTCGCGGCGCACGATGCCCGCAACCTCGAAATCTTCGGCGGCTTGCAGCGCGTCGAGTACATAATGACCTATATTGCCATAACCTACGATGGCGGCTCTTGTCTTTTTCATTTTGTGGCGTTTATGATGTATTTATACTTGAATACAGTCTTTTCTGCCGCAAAGGTAGCGATTTTATTTGCAAAATGTTCTTTCCCAAAGAAAAGTTTGTGCATATTTTTCTGCATATTGGGGAGATGCCATATAAAATTTTTCGGAGTTCGGAAAAATGATGTATATTTGATTTCGGAATTTCAAAAAAACGAACGATGATACGACAGCAGGTTATCGTACTTCCGGCGATGCGTCGGGGGTATCATCTGATTACAGAGCGGGTGTTGCGGGAGCTGGGCGAATTGCCGCAGGCGGGGTTGCTGCATCTGTTTCTGCAACACACGTCGGCGGCGCTCACTATTAATGAAAATGCCGACCCGTCGGTGCGAGCCGATTTCTCTCCCTCGCTCGACAGACTGGCGCCCGAGCGAGCTGCTTACTATACCCATACGCTCGAAGGCGACGACGATATGCCCGCCCATATCAAATGTTCGCTCTTGGGGGCGTCGCTCACCATACCCGTGCGCGACGGTCGGCTGGCGCTCGGCACGTGGCAGGGAATTTACCTGTGCGAGTTCCGCTCCGGTGCCGGCGAGCGGCGCATCGTCGCCACGCTGTGGACATGATGCAGCAGCGGCGCACCATCAGATGCGCCGCCGTGTAGGTTGGGAAAATGAGGATTTTATCGCGGCAGGGTGGCGAGCCGTTTCTCGACCCACGTGCGTATCAGGGCTGCCGTTTCGAGCGAGCCGAGCACCGATGAATTTACCGACAGGTCGTAGGTAGTCGTTACGCCCCATTCCTTGTCGGAGTAGAAATTGTAATATCCCGCGCGTTTTTTGTCGGTCTTTACGGCTTTGTCGGCAGCCTCTTTTTCCGAGAGTTGCGGTTCGTGTTGCCGTATGCGGGCTATGCGGTCGCGCATATCGGCGTGTATGAATACGGTGAAGCAGCGCGGGTGTTCGCGCAGAATGTAATCGGCGCAGCGCCCCACGATGACGCACGAGCGGGTTTCGGCGATATGCCGTATCACGTCGGCTTGAAGTTTGAACATATTTTCGTTGCACAGTCCGCCGGCGGAATTGAAAGCCGACCACCCCAACAGGGCGTGGCGCAGATTGGTCGGAGCCGTTTCGTCGGCTTGCTCGAAAAACTGCGGGTCGATACCGCTCTCTTTTGCCGCTTCCTGTATCAGCTCCCTGTCGTAGTAGGCGATGCCCATCAGGCGGGCGAGTTCTTTGCCTATTTCCCGTCCGCCGCTGCCGAATTGGCGACCGATGGAGATTACGAAATTCTGTTCCATACGCTTCACGTTCTTTGGTTACAAAGATACATCTTTGTCGGACACGTTGTTCTGTTTTCCGGCAATTTTATCGACTGCCACGGCGATAGCTCCGTCGCCGGTAACGTTGCACGCCGTGCCGAAACTGTCCATGGCGATGTAGAGGGCAATCATCAGCGCCTGAGCCGTTTCGTCGAATCCGAGCATACTTTCCAGCAGTCCGAGTGCCGCCATGATAGCGCCGCCCGGCACGCCCGGAGCAGCCACCATGGCGATGCCGAGCATCAGTATGAATCCCGCCATACTCTCCCCTGTTGCGGGCGCGCCGGTCATGTAGAGAATAGCCATGGCGCAGGCGGTGATTTTCATCGCGCTGCCCGACAGGTGTATGGTGGCGCAGAGGGGTACGGTGAAAGAGGCGATAGGCGTGCGCACGCCGTTTTTCAACGTCTGCGCCAGCGTTACCGGAATGGTCGCTGCCGACGACTGCGTGCCCAGCGCGGTGGTGTAAGCCGGCAGCATATTTTTCAACAGCCGGAACGGATTTTTGCCGCTTATGCCTCCCGCCACCGCAAACTGAATGAACAGCAACAGCACGTGGAGCACGAAGATAACGACGATTACTTTCACGAACATCGAAAGCACGTTTGCCACCTGTCCGCTCACCGTCATGTTCAGGAAGATGCCGAAGATGTGCAGGGGCAGCAGCGGAATGATTGCCGCCCGGATAAGCAGCATGATGATTTTCTGGAAATCGTCGAAAGCCTTTCGCAGTGTGTCGCCTTCGATGCGCGAAAGCCCCAGCCCGATGGTGAACGAGAGGAGCAGCGCCGTCATAATGTCCATCAGCGGCGGCATCGCTACGGTGAAGTAGGGCGGCAGCATCAGGTTTTCGGGATTCTCTATGGCGGCAGGGTCGGCGTCGGCGAGGATATGGGGAAAAATAGCCGAGCAGCTGAAAAAAGTGAAAAATCCCGAAAAGAGGGTGGAGCCGTAGGCGATTAGCGCGGTGAGAAGCAGGAGCTTTCCCGCACCCTTGCCCAAGTCGCCGATAGCCGGCGTTACCAGTCCCAAGATGATGAGCGGAATGGCGAAGGAGAGAAAATTCCCGAACAGCGAATTGAACGTTACGAAAATGCGCACGATGCTGTCCGGCAGGAATTGTCCGAACGCGATGCCCGCCGCAATGGCGATGAGCACTTTGACGAGAAGGGATATTTTCGGCTTTTTCATGGGCGTTTGTTCTTGTCGGTGGCGGCGACCGCTGCGGCGGTCGGTTTGCTTATGTCGCAAATGTAATAAAAATTTTTATGCAATACCCCGATTGGCTTTCTTTGTGCAGTTTGCCGATGCCGCTCTATCCGGCATCGGCTTAGGCAGTTTGTAATAAAAACTGTTATTCCGGTTCGGAGTTTGTGGAAAATCCGTACATTTGTACGACACATTTATCATATTTGAAAAATTTTTGTTTGTGCAGAACGTGATGCGTCGGATATTTCTTTGGTGTTTCCTTTTGCTGCCCTGCTGTCTTTTCACGGCGAGGGGGCAGCTCAATACCGAGCGCATTACCCACATCGGTCGCAATGCCCTCTATTTCGAGGATTATGTGCTGGCGATACAGTATTTCAATCAAGTGATACAGGTAAAGCCCTATTTGGCGGAGCCTTATTTCTTGCGCTCGGTGGCGAAACTCAGTCTCGACGATTATCGGGGTGCCGAGAGCGATGCCACAGAGGCGATAAAGCGGAATCCCTTTATCGTCGATGCGTATCAGGTGCGCGGCATCGCCCGCCAGAATCTCGAAGATTATCAGGGGGCTATCGACGACTACGAAGCAGGGCTGCATTATATGCCGGAGAATCGTCAATTCCTTTCCAATAAGGCGATTGCCGAAGCGCAGTCGGAACAGTATGCGCAAGCCGACAGCACGTTTGCCCGCCTCATTGCGCTGTATCCCTCGAATTACGAAGCCTACCTCAATCGCGGGCGCTACCTCGTGCTGCGGGGCGATACGGCGGGGGCGATTGCCGACCTCGACAAAGCCATTGCCGTCGATCACCGCCGTGCGCCGGCATACGCGCTGCGGGCGATTTTGCAGGCGATATACACCCGCGATTACGATGCCGCGCAGACCGACATCGACCACGCCCTGCGCCTCGAACCCAATACGCCCGCCCTTCTCGTCAATCGCGCGATGATTCGGTATTACAAAGAGGATTTGCGCGGGGCGATGACCGACTACGACAAGGTGGTGGAGTTAGACCCCACTAACCTGATGGCGCGTTACAATCGCGGCTTGCTCTCTTTTGCCGTCGGCGCCAAAAACGATGCCCTCAACGATTTCGATTACTATATCCGCCACGAACCCGACAATTTGCTGGCGCGTTACAACCGCGCCGTATTGTTGAGCGAACTGGGCAAATATCGGGAGGCGATACCCGATTTCGATAAGGTGTTGGAGGCTTATCCCGATTTCTATCAAGGCTATTACGCCCGTTCCGAAGCCAAGCGCAAGTCGGGCGACACGGCGGGCGGCAAGCAGGACTACGACAAGGCGATGACGCTGTATGAAAAATCGAAAACGGCATCGCCCGATGACGAAATGCTCGCCGAAGCCGACCGCGTGCGCAAAGAGTCGGACAAGAACATCAACAAATTCGACCGCCTGCTGGTGGCTGACAACACCGCCGGCGTCGATCAGAAATATTCCAGCGAGATACGCGGACGCATACAAGACCGTTCGCGCAAGGTGGAGATACTCCCGCCTTATTCCCTTACCTACTACGAACGGGGCGACAACGTGCGCCGCACGATTGCGTTCGTGCCGGAGCTGGCAGCCCTCAACAATACCCGCCTGTTGCGCCGCCGCTTGCTGCTCACCAATTCCGTGCAGCCGCTCGATTCGGTGCAAGCCCGCACGCATTTCACGTCGGTGTCCGACTATTCCCGCCTTATCGACATTTCGCCCACCAATCCCGTGCCCTATTTCGGCCGGGCTATCGACTTCATGCTTTTGCAGGATTACGACAATGCGTTGAGCGACCTCGACCGCGTGGTCGAGTTGAGCCCTTCGTTCATGTTCGCCTACTTCGTGCGAGCTTTCGTTCGCCAGCGTCAAATCGAATACAACCGTTCGGCATGGAGCGCCGACGACCGCTTGAAAGGCGGAACGGAACGGACGGTGCAATCGCAAAAACTCGTCGAGCTCGGTTTGGTGCGCGACCCCTCGTCGGTCGATTACGAAATGGTACTGCGCGACTACGAGCGCGCCATCGCTCTTGCTCCCGATTTTGCCTACAACTACTACAATCGCGCCAACGTGCGCTGCGGCAGACAGGATTTCACCGCTGCCGTCGCCGATTACACCGCCGCCATAGAGCGCGACCCCGATTTTGCCGAAGCCTACTACAATCGCGGGTTGGTGTATATCTATCTGGGTCGGAACGATGCCGGCATTGCCGACCTGAGCAAGGCGGGCGAGCTGGGCATCGTGTCGGCGTACAATGTTCTCAAACGTCTTAACGACTGATTCCCTCCCCGTATGGCATTCACCGTAATCGAGCAGTATGCGGTCGGGAAATTCGACGACCCCGAACGATGCGAAGATGCCCTCGCCGTTACCCCGCATTTTGCCGCCGTCATCGACGGTGCTACGTCGAAAACGCCCTTTCGCTTCTCCGGTCGCACGCCCGGGCGGGTGGCGGCGTCGCTGTTGGTGCGGCTCCTTGCCGACCTGCCTGCCGATGCCGATTGCGCCGCGTTTATCGTCCACGCAAATGAAATGTTTGTCCGATTTTATCGGGAGCATCGCTTGCTCGACCGTGCCCGCGTCGATGCCGCCTGCCGCCTGACGGCGTCGGCGGTCGTATATAGCGATGCCCGTCGCGAAGTCTGGTCGGTGGGCGACTGCCGTCTGCGCATCGGCGGCGTCGAATACCGGCACGAAAAAGCGATAGACACGCTTTTGTCTTCCCGCCGCGCCGAGTCGATAGAAAGCTATTTGGCGCAGGGTGGTGCGCCCGATGCCCTTTTCGTGCGCGATGTGGGGCGCGAAGCCATACGGGAGGCGCTGTTGCGGCAGTACCGCGCACAGAATCCTACGGCGCCCGATACGCCGTTTGCCTACGGCGTGCTCGACGGCTTCCCGCCCTATGCGCCCGATGTGCGCTGCTATGCCGTAGAGGCGGGGCAGGAGGTGGTACTCGCCTCTGATGGTTATCCGGCGGTGCTGCCTACGCTCGAAGAGTCGGAGCGCCGCCTGCGGCAGATTCTGCACGACGACCCGCACTGCTTCCGTATTTTCAAATCGACCAAAGGCGTGATGCAGGGGCAGACGTCGTTCGACGACCGTGCCTACCTGCGCTTGCGGGCGGATTGAGCCGCCGGTCTGCCGCACCGTGCCGAACGGCAGTTACAGATTCTTTTTCGTTTTGTGAATGCGGAACCGCTGCGATCGCAGCAGCTTGCGCATCAGCAGGAAATTGATAGGGAAAATGATGACCCACACGGGCACGAGGGCAACCTCCTCCGGCACCCCGAGCGCCACAAAAAGTTTCAACGCCGCATACTGCATCAGAAAATTGAGCGCCTGACACAGGGTGAAGCGCAGGGCGTTCTCCGCGTCGATAGGGGTGCGGAACGTGTAGTAGTTGGTGAGCAGGAAGTTGCAGATGAAGCTGACCACAAATCCGGTCGTAAAAGAAATATCGACGCTGAACCCCACGTACAGCATGGCGTAGTAAATGCCGTACAGCACCGCCGTGATGGTGGCTCCCGTGATGCAGAAGCGCAAAATCTCTTTCTTCGTTTTCGGTTCTTTCGTTTTTTGTTCTTTCGTTTTTTTCCCCTTCGCTTTTTGTTTCCCTTGCCCTTCCATATTCGTAATCGACATGCGAAGGTAATATAAATTGATTATCCGACGAGCCACAGTGATAGTGGCGCTCGTGATGCAGAAGCGCAAAATCTCTTTCTTCGTTTTCGGTTTTCCTTGCTCGTCCATGTTCGTAATCGACACGGCAAAGATAATATAATTTGTTGAAACAGCCGTCTTTTCCGAAATCAATAACCTACAAATCGGTAAAGGAAAGCAAAGAGTGAAAGATTTTAGTAATTTTCGGTTTCGGAGAGGCGCCCCTCGTCGTCCCATGCGCCGAACATGATGCCTTGCCGCGTGTTGGCGATGAATTTTTCCAAACGGCTTTGGAAAAGCTGCGGCTGGCGTTTTCGATAGATTTGTATCGTGTCGATGCGCACCCGCCGGTAGAGCGGCGGAAATTTCAGAAAGTTGCTCCACACGAGCGGGTCTGCCTGCAAGGCTTCCGATATGGCGTCGTCGATGCGGAAACCTGCCTCCGTCATGTCGGGCAGAGCTGCGCGTCCCGCGTCGGTCATCAGTCCGAGCCGCTCCATGCGGCGGCATCGCTCTTTGTTCAGCTCCGTCCAGCGGCTGTGCGGCTTGCGCGGCGTGAATCGCTGCGCCGTAACGGTATCGGATATTCTTTTTGTCGTGCTGTCTATCCAGCCGAAACACAAGGCTTCTTCTACGGCGTCGATGTAGCGGAAGGTGCGCTCGTCTTTCGCCCGACCCCGCTTTACGGCAATCCAACACTCTTTTTCCGTCCGGTGGTGCTGTTCTAACCATTGCCGGAAATCGCGGCGGTTTTCTATTGGCAGCAAATTCGTTTTCATGCCGGTTTTATTTATTTGCTTGCAGGCTTTCGACGATAAGGCGGGCGGCGCGTGTCGGAGCGCCCGCACTGCCGAGCCGTGCCGCCACTTCGTCGTATCCTTTCAGCATGGCAGCCCGCTGTGGCGTGTCGCCGAGCAGCGGGGCGAGTTCGCGGCGCAGGTTCTCTACCGAAAAGTGATGCACCAGCAGCTCTTTGACAATCGGGGCGTCGGCTATCAGATTGACGAGCGAGGCATAATCGACTTTTATCAGCCGGCGGAAAAACGAATAGGTAAATTGTCCGCCCCGCATATAGTACCCGACCACCTGCGGAACGCGCAGCAAGCCCGTTTCGAGCGTCGCCGTGCCCGACGTTACGAGCGCAGCCCGCGCCTGTTGCAGCAGCCGGTAGGTTTTACCGAACACAATCGACACCTGCCCTTCGCGCAGGTAGGGCGCGTAAAATGTTTCGGGCACGCCGGGCGCGCCGGCAATGACCGCCTGATATTCGCCGAAGGCGGCGACCGCCTCTATCATGCGGGCGAGGTTGTCGCGTATCTCCGCCAGCCGGCTTCCGGGCAGCAGAGCGATAATCGGTTTGTCGGGCAGCCGGTTTTCCGACGCGAAGTGGGCGAATGTCTCGTCGGCATCGGGGCGCGCCGCCAGTTCATCGACCGTCGGGTTTCCCACGTAGTCGATGCGGTAGTCGTGCCGGCGGTAAAAATCGACCTCGAAGGGGAGTATCGAATAGAGCCGGTCGATGTACCGTTTTATCTCTTTGATGCGGTACTCTTTCCACGCCCAGATTTTCGGCGATATATAATAATGTACGGGAAGTCCCAGCCGTTCTTTGGCGTAACGGGCGATTTTCAGATTGAAACCCGGATAATCGACCAAAATCAAGAGGTCGGGGCGATGCTCTTCGATGTCGCGTTTGCACAAGGCGATGTTGCCGAGCACCTGCCGGATATGGAGTGCCACCTGCACGAATCCCATGTAAGCCATATCGCGGTAGTGGCGCACCAAGGTGCCGCCTGCCCGCTGCATGGCGTCCCCGCCGAAAAAGCGAAATTCGGCTTGCGGGTCTTCCTGTTGCAGCGCCCGCATGAGGTTGGCGGCGTGCAGGTCGCCCGATGCTTCGCCGGCTATCAGATAATATTTCATATATGCGGCTTTTTTTGTTTCTACAAATGTAAGCGAAGTTTGCCGTTTATCCTAATGTCGGTCTGCACTTTCTTGCGAGAAAAGAAAATCGAGGCAATAAAAAGCGGTGAACGGCGTTATTTAACTGTATGAAAAAAGCTGTGCTCCATACGCTGTTCGCATTGCTCCTGCTGTTTTCGACGGCAGGCTGTTTCGACGAAAAGATAAGCAATGATCCCGCTTGCGTGCTGTCGTTTTCGACCGACGTCGTGAGCTTCGACACCGTGTTTACCGACAAAGGCACGACGACGGCGATGTTCAGCGTTTACAACCGCAACAAGAAAGCGGTGCGCATCGAGTCGGTTACGCTGGCAGATGCCGCCCGCTCGGGCTTCTTCATCAACGTTGATGGCGAGAAGGGCCCCGACGTGGGGTCCATTATACTCGATGCGAAAGACAGTTTGCTCGTATTCGTCGAGGCAAATATCGACCCCACCGATGAAAAGACGCCTTTTCTCGTGCGCGATTCGGTCGTGTTCCTGACCAACGGCGTGCGCCAAGATGTGAAACTGCAAGCCTACGGGCAGAATGCCGTCGTGTTCCGTAATGGAAAAATTCTTTCTGCCGACACCCTCTTTTCGGCTGAACTGCCGATTCTCATTTACGACAGCCTCGTGGTCGCTCCAGACGTTACGTGGACGCTGACCGAGGGCACGACCCTCTACCTGCACGACAAAGCCTATTTGCGCATCGACGGCCGCATGGTAGCGCAAGGCACTGCCGATAAACGGGTTACCCTGCGGGGCGACCGCACCGACAACCTCTTTCCCGACCTGCCTTACGACTATTACTCCGGACAGTGGGGCGGCGTGCATTTCGGCAGCGGCAGCTACGATAACAGTTGGGATTTCGTCGATATGCACGGCTCGTCGTGGGGCATACGCATCGATTCGAGCGATATCGCCCGCGAGAAACTCACGCTCAACCATACGATTGTCCACAATTCGGCAGGCACGCTCATTTCCGCCTCGCACGCCCGCATAAACGCCTACAATTGCCAGCTTTCCAACGCCGGCGCGTCGCTGCTCGACCTTACCGCCTGTCCGTCGGAATGGGTGCACTGCACCATAGTCAATTACTATTTCTGGGATATTATTTCGGCTCCGATGCTGGTATTTGCCGGCTACAACACCACCGCTTCGGCGGCACCCGACATGCCCTCCGTATCGATAGCCAACAGCATCGTGGTGGGGCGCGGCACGCTGATGTCGCCCGCCGATATTGTCGGTATGCCTGTTACATTCGACCATTGCCTTTTCGCGGTGGCGGGGACGGACGATGACAATTTCCTGACGTGCGTGTGGGAGGGCGACCCCGCTTTCGTGGCGACAGGCGAGGATTATATTTACGATTACAGCATCGCCGACTCGTCGTCGGCTCGAGGGGCGGGCGATGTGCGCTATCTCAACGACACCACCGCTTTCGACCTCTTCGGAGTGCCCCGCCTCACCGACGGCACGCCGCCCGATCTCGGCGCTGCCAATTATGTGGCGCCTGCCGATGACGAACCGAAACCGGCAGAGTAGCCAACTCCCTCTTTTATTTTCTCCGATAGAATATTTATTTTCCGACGAACAGCCGCCCCTGCCGGCTGCCCTGTTCGCGCATACGCCGCAGCAGACGGGCGGTAAACTCGTGGTTTTTCAATCCCCAGCGTGGAGCGATGAGCAGCTCGTCGGGCGACTGCGACACAAACCGTTCCACCACGATGTCTGGTCGCAGCCGTTCGATGAAATCGATAGCCAAGTCGATGTATTCATCGACCGTGTAGAGGTGAAAATCCTGCGGCGTTTGGGCATATTCCTGCGCCATGCGGGTGTGGCGTATCAATTGCAGCTGGTGCAGTTTCAGCGAGGTAATCGGCAGCTCCGATAGTCGGTCGGCGTGTTGCAGCATCTGTTCGCGGCTCTCGGCGGGCAGCCCCAGTATGAGGTGCGCTCCGACGGGAATCCCCGCTGCCGCCGTGCGCCGTATGGCATCGGCGGCGTCGGCATACGTATGTCCCCGATTGATGCGGACGAGCGTGGCATCGTCGGTACTCTCCACGCCGTACTCCACCATGACGTAATGCTTTTGCGCCGTGTACGAAAGGTAGTCGAGCAGCGGCTGCGGCATACAGTCTGGGCGCGTGCCGATAATCAGCCCCTTCACATCGCGGTGATGCAGCGCCTCTTCATAGAGCGCCGTCAGGTGTTCGAGCGTGCCGTAGGTGTTGGTATAGGATTGGAAGTAAGCCAGATATTTCATTTCGGGATATTTGCGGGCAAAGAAAGCGATGCCCTCCCGCAACTGTTCCGAGATGCTTTTTCCCGTGAGGCAGTAGTCGGGGCTGAACGTCCGGTTGTTGCAATAGGTACACCCGCCCACCCCTTTCGTACCGTCCCGATTGGGACAAGAAAATCCCGCGTGGAGCGAGATTTTCTGTACTTTGCAGTCGGGAAAGCAGCGGCGCAGGTAATTTCCGTAATCGGTGTATGGCAGGGTTTCCGCTGTCATCGGCATTCGAGATGTTTGTAAAATTTTATCATGGCTGCGATGCCTTGCACGATATTAATTTTTGTATTTGATTTCCGTCTGTGCGGGGACACATCTGATATCACGATTTTTGTTGATGCCTTCCATTTCCCACCCTGTTTTCAGATAGAGCGTTTGCAGCGTTTTCATCGGTGCACAAAGGAGCGGATAATCCCATTTACAGTTGATTAAATTCGTGTTGGAAATATCCAATTCCTGAATCCGGTTGTAGTGGCAATACAACGTTGTCAAAGCGGTATTTTTGCTGACGTTCAATTCGGTCAGTTGGTTGTGGTAGCAATACAAATCCGTCAAAGCCGTATTTTTACTGACGTCCAATGCGGTCAGTTGGTTGTAGTAGCAATGCAAATCCGTCAAAGCCGTATTTTTACCGATGTCCAATTCAGTCAGTCGGTTATTGGTGCACCCCAAACCCTTCAAAGCTGTATTTTTACTGATGTTCAATTCTGACAGTTGGTTGCCGTCGCAATTCAAGCCTGTTAAAGCCGTGTTTTTGCTGACGTCCAGTTCTGTCAGTAGGTTGCCGCTGCAATGAAGCCATTCCAAAAGTGTATTTTGGCTGACGTCTAATGTGGTCAATTGATTGCCATAGCAGTACAACCTCGTTAAAGTTTTATTTTTACTGAGATTCAGTTCTGTCAGTAGGTTGCCGCTGCAATCCAAAAACGTCAAAGATGTATTCTTGCTGACGTCCAATTCGGTCAATTGGTTGTTACTACAAACCAACTCTCTCAAAGCCGTGAAATTTTCAATATCTTTCAACGAAGTAATGCCCATTTCGCGGACATCGAGGTAGGTAACGGTATCTACCTCTTCGACTTCGATGACACCATTTCGGTTGCTGTCGAAATGCTCCAAACAGTATGTCGTGAAAACGGAGTCTTTCTTAAAAACGGAGTCATCGACTACATCGTCATCGTCGTCGGAGCAGGCGGCGAAAACGGCAATCGCCGCCGCGCACAGAAAATAATGCAGGTATTTTTTCATGGTATTATCGTATTTATTTCCCGAAATGCTTGTAAAATCCGATGATTGCCTTGATGCCTTTGCGCATGATGTCGAGCGGCATATTTTCGTTGGGCGAATGAGTGGCGTCGCTTTCGAGCCCGAATCCCATCAGTATGGATTTGATGCCCAGCTCTTTCTCGAATACGGCAATGATAGGAATGCTTCCGCCGCGCCGCACGGCGAGGGGGCGTTTGCCGAATGCCTCTTCATACCCCTTTTCAGCGGCTTTGTATGCCGGCAGGTCGATGGGGCATACGTAGCTTTCGCCGCCGTGCATCGACGTGATTTCTATCTGTACGCCGGCGGGAGCGATGCGGCGCAGGTGGTCGATCATCATCTGCGCGATTTTTTCGTGATTCTGGTGGGGCACCAGCCGGCAGGATATTTTGGCAAAGGCTTTCGACGGCAGGACGGTTTTCGCTCCTTCGCCCGTATATCCGCCCCAGATGCCGCACACGTCGAATGTCGGGCGTATCGCCGTCCGTTCCAATGTCGTATAGCCTTTCTCTCCGCACAACGCTTGTACGCCGATGTTGGCTTTGTATTTCTCCTCGTCGTAGGGCACGGCAGCCAGCATGGCGCGTTCTTGCGGCGACACGTTTTCCACGTCGTCGTAAAATCCGGGCAGGGTGATGTGCCCGTCGGCGTCGGTCATGCCGGCGATGAGTTTGCAGAGCACGTTCACAGGGTTGGCTACCGCGCCGCCGAATATGCCCGAATGGAGGTCGTGGTTGGGACCCGTAACCTCGATTTGCCAGTATGCCAGTCCGCGCAGACCGGTCGTAATCGACGGCATTTCCGCGCCCACCATACTGGTATCCGACACCAGCATGATGTCGGCACGCAACAGCTCTTTGTTTTCCCGACAAAATTCCGCCACGCCGGGCGAGCCGATTTCTTCGCCGCCCTCGATGATGAATTTCACGTTGCAGCGCAGCAGCCTCTCTTTCAGAGCATATTCAAAGGCTTTGAGCTGCAAGAACGACTGCCCTTTGTCGTCGTCGGCGCCGCGTGCGTATAAAATGTCGTTTTCGATTACCGGCTCGAAAGGCGAGGTTTTCCACAGTTCGAGCGGCTCGACGGGCATCACGTCGTAGTGCCCGTAAACCAGCACGGTAGGGTAGGAGGCGTCGAGAATCTTCTCGGCGAAAACGACGGGCGATGTCGATGTGGGCAGCACTTCCGCGCGGTCGACTCCGGCGGCGAGCAGCAGTTCGCGCCACCGTTCGGCGCAAGCCGTCATGTCGGCTTTGTGCGCGGAATCGGAACTGATGGAGGGAATGCGAATGAGCGAGAACAGCTCTTCGCGGAAACGGGCGCGGTGCGCTTCGAGGTACGATTGAAAGTCCATAGGGGTATAGGTTAAATATGGTGTGTTTTGTTCAGCAGGTAGTGGTCGAGCAGCACCATGGCGGTCATGGCTTCGACCACCGGCACGGCGCGGGGCAGGACGCAGGGGTCGTGGCGTCCGCGCGCTTTGAGTACGACGGGATTGCCCTCCGCATCGACCGTATCGACTTCTTGCAGCAGCGTGGCGACGGGCTTGAAGGCGACGCGGAAACAGATGTCCTGTCCGTTGGATATGCCGCCCTGTATGCCGCCCGAATGGTTGGTCGCCGTCGTTACGACGCCGTCGCGCACGATGAACGCATCGTTCATTTCCGAACCGCGATGCGCCGCACCGGCAAATCCCATGCCGTATTCAAAGCCTTTCACCGCATTGATTCCCAGCATGGCGGCGCCGAGGTCGGCATGCAGTTTGTGGAATACCGGTTCGCCCAATCCGGCAGGAATGCCGCGCACCACGCCGGTGATGACACCGCCTATCGTGTCGCCGGCGGCTTTCACTTCCGAAATGAGGTCTATCATTTGCCGCGCCGTTTCCTCGTCGGGGCAGCGCACGCTGTTGCTGTCGGTTTGCGAAAGGTCGTAATCGGTGTAGGTTCCGGGCAGTACGATGCCGCCCACCTGCGAGGTGTAGGCGTGTATCTGTATGCCGAGCGGGCGCAGGGCGAGTTTCGCCAGAGCACCCGCCACGCAGCGGGCTATCGTTTCGCGCGCCGACGAACGGCCTCCGCCCCGATGGTCGCGTATGCCGTATTTCTGCGTGTAGGTGTAATCGGCGTGCGAGGGGCGGTAACAGTTGCGCAACATATCGTAATCGGCGGAGTGTTGGTCTTGGTTGTAAACGGCGAAGCCTATCGGCGTGCCGGTGGAGCGTCCCTCGAAAACGCCGGAAAGCAATTCCACGCGGTCGCTCTCCTGTCGGGCGGTAACGATGTCCGACTGACCCGGGCGCCGGCGGTCGAGCTCCCGCTGTATGAAGTCCATATCGATTTTCACTCCGGCGGGCATTCCGTCTATCACGCCGCCTACGGCTTTGCCGTGCGACTCCCCGAAAGAGGTAAGCCTGAAAATGTGTCCGAAACTGTTCATCATCGTATCTGTTTTATCGGGTTGGCGGTGCATATCGGTTTGCCGGTATGCGACCCTTTCCGTAAGCAAAGGTAGAAAATTTCTTTGAAAATTCCGTATGTGCGACAAGAATCGTGGTCGATACGTTTTTTATTACCAATCGTTTTCTTCGGCGAGCTGGCGCGAGAGCAGTTCGATAGTCCTTTCGGCAAGCTCTTTGTTCTGTTCCAAGCGGCGGACGCGGTGTTTGAGATAGAGGTATCGGTAGCACTTCTCAAACGAGCGCCGGTTTTCTTTCGACAGATAATAGGAATAGGGGTGTTCGCCGGCATACGAAATTTTTATCGGCTTTTCGCCGGTGGTGGCGATGATTTCCACAAAGGGGCGCAGGCTGCGTCCCGTGTAGCATACTACTTCGCTGTACCTGCCGTCGGGACGCATGAAGCGGTAGTTTCGCGCGTCGTCGTAGGGTACGGTGGGGGTGAGGGCATACGAGCCGTCGGGCAGTTCGGCTTTTGCCGATATGTGCCGCAGCGGTTTTTTGCCGCAATATACGCTCGATACCCGCGCCCGTCCATCGACGGTAAATTCCATGCGCAGACAGCAGGTGTCGGTGCGTCCGGCGTAGCGGTCGGCAAAGTGGTAATAGAGCGTGTCGCTCAAAGATTCGGGGTCGAAGATAGGGACGAACTCCGATGCCATTTTCCGCTCCTCCCTCTGTACCTCCGGCAAAATACTGTCCAAGTAGGCGAGGTTTCGCCGGTTGTATTCGAGAATGATGCGTTGGTTGAGCATCGTGCCCCGCCGTATCCAGATGAATGCCGTCGCATCGACTTCCGGAATGGAGTCAATGAGGCGTTGGGCGGCGCTGTATGCGCCCTCTCCGAATGCCTGTTCCGCCCGTCGGTACAGCGTTTCGGCTTCGGTGTGTCTTCGGCACCCGCAGAAAGAGAGCAGGGCGAGCAGTGCGGCGAGCGGCAGTATGGAAAGGGGGCGGTGTGTCATGGGTCAATCTTTTTGCGGGTAGAACGTTTCGCGCGTTACGTTTTTCACCCCTTTGACGGTTTTCAATTTTTTTATTAGGGCGTTGAGTGCTGTCGTGTCATCGACGAGCACGGTGATGTGCCCTTGAAACAGTCCGTCGTCGGAGTCGATGGAGATGTTGCGCATCATCACCCGTTTCTCTTTGGAGATAATGGAAGTGATGTTGGTTACGATGCCGATGTCGTCGTTGCCCACCACCCGTAGCACGATGGCGTATTGCGACCCCTGCTTGCCCGACCAGCGCGCCTTGACGATGCGGTAGCCGAACTGCGTCCGCAGGTTTTCGGCGTTGGGGCAGTCGGTGCGGTGTATCTTGATGCTTCCCTGCGACGAAACGAAGCCGAACACCTTGTCGCCGAATATCGGGTTGCAACACTTCGCTAACTTGTAGTCCAACCCTTTGATGTTCTGATCGATGACGACTTCGTCTTCGCCCGCTTCATCGACGGACACCGGTGCGGCGACGAAATTTTCCGCCGTGCGGTTTTCGGCATTTTCTTCGCTCTCTTTCTCTTTCCGCTCTGTTTCGTGGTAGCTGTCGAGCACGTCGTTGGCGTCGATTTTCTCCTGTGCCAGCGCGCAGTAGAAGTCGGTAACGGTTTTGTAACCCATTTTCCGCATCACCTTCATCAGCACCGATTCGTTCACCTCGATTTTCCGGTTTTTGAAACGGCGGGTGAGCAGCTCTTTCCCGAGATCTGCCTCTTTGTGCTCTATTTCGTTGAGGGCTTGTTTTATTTTCACTCGCGCTTTCGAGGTAGTGGCAATCGACAGCCACTCCTGTTTGGGCGTTTGGGCGGGCGCGGTTATCACCTCGATGGTATCGCCGCTTTTGAGTTTGTAGCGTATCGTCTGGTTTTTGCCGTTCACTTTCGCGCCCGTGCATTTGCAGCCGATGCGGGTGTGTATCAGAAAGGCGAAGTCGAGCACCGTAGCCCCTTTCGCCAGTTTGTAGAGGTCGCCTTTGGGCGAGAACACGAAAACCTCTTTATCGTAGAGGTCCATGCGAAACTCTTTCATCAGTTCCAGCGGACCGCCCTCGCCCGATTCCAGCACGTCGCGCACGTTGTTGAGCCAATCGTCGAGCCCCTTTTCGCTTTTGATGCCTTTGTATTTCCAGTGGGCGGCGAGTCCCCGCTCGGCGATTTCGTCCATGCGTTTGGTGCGTATCTGCACCTCCACCCAGCGGTCTTCGGGACCCCACACGGTGATGTGCAGCGATTCGTAGCCGTTGCTTTTGGGCACCGACAGCCAGTCTTTCAGCCGCTTCGGGTTGGGACGGTACATATCGGTAACGATGGAGTAGACGTGCCAGCACTCTGCCGACTCTCGGTCGGGCGGCGAGTCGAGCACCACCCGTATGGCAAAGAGGTCGTATATGCCCTCTATATCGACGTTCTGTTTCCGTATCTTATTCAGAATCGACGAAATGGATTTCACCCGACCCTTTATCTCGAATTTCAGTCCCGCCGCCGTCAGCTTTTCCTGAATGGGGGCGATGAATGCGCGTATGTATCGGTCGCGCGACTCTTTGGTTTCGCTCAGTTTGCGGGCGATGCGGTCGTAGGCTTCGCGGTTGGTGTATTTCAGCGCGAGGTCTTCCAGCTCCGTTTTGATGCGGTACAGCCCCAGCCGGTGGGCGAGGGGAGCGTAGAGGTACGACGCCTCGTAAGCCACGTTTTCGCGGAATTTGTTGTTCGGGTGATGGTTTATCATGCGCATGAGGCACAGCCGGTCGGCAATCATGATGATGATTACCCGCACGTCTTCGGCGAAGGTGAGCAGCAGGTTGCGGAAGTTGTCGCTTTGCACCGTCTCCTGCTTGGCGTAGAGGCTGTTGGCTTTGATGAGTCCGCGAATGATTTTCACGCAGTCCGCGCCGAAAAGCTCCTCCACCTGTTCGGTCGCAAGCCGGTTTTCCACCACGAGGTTGCAGGTGAGCACGGCAGCCAGCGTGCTGCGGTCGAGTCCCACCTCCTGCGACAGAATAAGGGCGGTGGCGATGTCGCGCAGCAGGCGGTTGATGCCGTTGCCGTCGCGCAGGTAGCTGCCCGATTGCACGGCGTCGGAAATGTGCCGTCGCAAAAACAGAAATTCTTTTTCTCCGATGAGGGTGCGCGCCGAGCGGAACAGCGCCCGATAAAGCGACCAAAACTCTTTTCGTTCGGCGTCGGAAAAATATTCCATTTTCTCCATGATTTGCCTCTGAAATTGAAAACCGATTCAAATATAAGATTTTTTTATTCGATGAATGTTGTTTTTCTCGATGTTTTTTTCTAAATTTGAAAACATTTTGAAAAGAATGTAATCGATTACTCTAAACAAAATACTATGTTCACACAAGACGATTTGCTTCTGTTGCAGCAAAAAGGCATATCCGAGCAACAGATAAAAGAGCAGCTGCACTGCTTCGAAACAGGTTTCCCCTATCTGAAATTGGAGGCTTCGGCAAGTTTGGGCAACGGCATTCTCGCTCTCGACGCATCGGCTGCCGACCACTATCTTGAAGTGTGGGACGAATATCTCGCCACCAACCCTTCCATCGTAAAATTCGTGCCGGCTTCGGGTGCCGCCAGCCGTATGTTCAAAAATCTTTTTGAATTTCTCGATGCCGATTATACCGAACCGACCACCGACTTTGAAAAGAAATTTTTCGACCGCATCGACCGCTTCGCTTTCTTTGCCGACCTCGACGCTGCCTGCCTCGAAAACGAAGGCAAGGGCGTGAAAGCCCTCATGGCTGCCGGCAATTACAAAGCCGTTGTTTCCAACCTCCTTTCCGACAAGGGGCTGAATTACGGCTCGCTGCCGAAAGGTATGCTCAAATTCCACCACTATGCGGCAACCGACCGCACCGCTATGGAGGAACACCTCGCCGAAGGCGCCATGTACGCCCGCAACGAAGCCGGCGACGTGAACGTGCATTTCACCGTTTCGCACGAACACCTGCCGTATTTCAAAAAACTCGTTGCCGACAAACAGGCGGCTTACGAAAAAGAGTACGGCGTGAAGTATCATATCAGTTTCTCCGAACAGAAACCCTCGACCGACACCATTGCCGCCGATATGGAGAACAAACCGTTCCGCGACAAGGGCAAACTGCTCTTCCGCCCGGGCGGACACGGCGCGCTGATCGAGAACCTCAACGACATCGATGCCGACGTCATCTTCATCAAGAACATCGACAACGTGGTGCCCGACCGCATCAAGCCCGAAACCGTGCGCTTCAAGAAAATCATCGGCGGCGTGCTCGTGTCGCTGAAAAAACAAATCGACGCCTACATCGCTCTCCTCGAAAGCGGTAAATATACGATGGACGACGTGCGCGACGTCATTCTGTTCCTGCAACAGCAGCTCTTTACCCGCCACCCCGACATCAAGAAAATGGAAGATGCCGAACTTGTGGTTTACCTCTTAAAGAAACTGCGCCGCCCGCTGCGCGTCTGCGGCATGGTGAAAAACGTGGGCGAACCCGGCGGCGGTCCGTTCCTCGCCTACAACGCCGACGGCTCCTATTCGCTGCAAATTCTGGAAAGCTCGCAAATCGACCTGAAAAATCCCGCCTCGAAAGCCCTGTTCGACAAATCGACCCACTTCAATCCCGTCGATTTGGTGTGCGCCGTCAAAGACGGAAAAGGTCGCAAATACGACCTGCCGCAGTACGTCGATAAAAATACGGGATTCATCTCCTTCAAGTCGAAGAGCGGCAAGGAGTTGAAAGCGCTCGAACTGCCCGGTCTCTGGAACGGTGCCATGTCCGACTGGAACACCCTTTTCGTCGAAGTGCCCATCGGTACGTTCAATCCCGTAAAGACCGTAAACGACCTCTTGCGCGAACAGCATCAATAGGCGTAATGCCTTTCCGAAAACCGAGAAAGAGGAGAATCGGAATCCTCTTTTTCGGTTTATTTGTCGTTTTTCCCAATAGAATATAGTATAAATATTTTCCGAAAAAATTTATCTTTGTACACTCGCGGTGAGGACGATGCCTTGTGCCTTGCCGTCGGGACGACAAAAAAGAATACCGATGAAAACGCACAATTTCCTGTGGTCGGCGGTTGCCGCATCGACCCTTCTGTTTTTTCTGCCGGCACGCGCCGAAGTGAAAATGCCTGCCGTGTTTTCCGACAACATGGTGCTGCAACAGCGCACCGATGCCCCCGTGTGGGGCAAAGCTCGCGCGGGCGAAACGGTTACCGTGAGCGTTTCGTGGAGCAAAAAGAAAGTCTCGACCGTTGCCGGCGCCGACGGACGTTGGTCGCTAACCGTCGCCACGCCGCGCGCCTCATCGCGCGCCGAAACCATGACGGTGAGCGGCGACAACACGATAACGATACGCAACATACTCATCGGCGAAGTGTGGCTCTGTTCGGGACAGTCGAATATGGAGTTCCCCGTCGCCCGCGACACGGCCAGCCGTTGGAAAACCGCCATGGTCGATGTCGAGGAGCAGCTGCGCGATGCCGACTATCCCGAAATGCGCCTTTTCCGCGTAGAGCACCGGCTGGCGCCCGATGCCCCCGTCGATGACTGTACGGGCGTGTGGGAGGTGTGTACTCCCGACGCGGCAGCGCGTTTCTCTGCCGTAGGCTTCGTTTTCGGGCGGCGGCTGTACAAGGAGCTGCACCGACCTGTCGGGCTGCTGCAAGCCACGTGGGGCGGCACGCACGCCGAGTCGTGGATGCGCCGCGAAGCCATGCAGGACGACCCGTATTACAAGGAGCTGGACGAATACCAGCACCGCATCATCGAAGCCTATCCCGCCGAGAAAAAACGGTACGACCGCGAAATGGCTGCCTACCGCATAGCGAAAGATCTCAATCCCGATACGGCGGTTGCCAAGCCTGCCTCCCCCAAGAAAATCAATGACAACCTGCGCCTCTCCACCCTTTGGAACGGCATGATAAATCCCCTCTTGCCTTACGCCCTGCGTGGCGTTATATGGTATCAGGGCGAGAGCAACGACAGCAGGGCTGCCGCCTACGGCAAAGTCTTTTCCGACCTGATAGCCGACTGGCGCACCGTGTGGGGGCAGGGAGAATTTCCTTTCTATTTCGTGCAGATAGCCCCCTATTACAAGCAGTCGCCTGAGCTGCGCGAGTGCCAGACGCGCGTCTGGCTCGAAACCCCGCACACCGGTATGGCGGTGATTACCGATGCCGGCGACTCCACCGACATACACCCCCGCAACAAAAAGATTCCGGGCGAACGTCTTGCCGCATGGGCATTGTCGCACGACTACGGCAAGCGCGTACCCTACATGGGTCCCGTGTATAAAGGCATGACGGTCGAGGGCAGCGAGGCGGTGCTCTCGTTCGACTACACGGGCGGCGGACTTGTCGCTGCCGGCGGAGGCGCTTTGCGCGGCTTCGTCGTTGCCGGCGCCGACGGCGTATTTCACCCCGCCGCTGCCGAGATACGGGGCGACCGCGTGATCGTTTCGTCGCCCGAAGTTGCCCGACCCGTCGCCGTGCGCTACGGCTGGGACAAATTTTTCCGTGTCAATCTTGCCAATCGCGAAGGCTTCCCCGCCGTGCCTTTCCGCACCGACGGCGAAAAATAACTTTTGAAAAACATAAAAAATACCGATATGAAAAAAATTATCACGCTGGCTATGACAGCCGCCCTCTTGCTTCCCCTCTCTGCCGCCGCGCAGAAAATGTCGGTCGAGTTTGCCGACTCCGAAATGAAACGCTTTCCCGAGGCGTGGCAGCTCGACCACGGCAAACGCCTCTTTTTCGGTTACGCGCAGGGCGTGGGCTGCTGCGCCATGCTCGATATGTGGCACTACACCGGCGACCGCAAATATTACGATTATGTCGCCGTATGGGCTGATACCATCGTCGATAAAGACGGCGGAATATACCTCTACGATATGTCGGAGTACAACCTCGATTTCATCAACTCGGGCAAAGTGCTGTTCGACATCTACGCCGAAACGGGCGATGCCCGCTACAAAAAGGCGATGGACCTGCTCGCCCGCCAGCTTGCCCGCCACCCCCGCACCCACGAGGGTGCATTTTGGCACAAATTGATATATCCTTTCCAGATATGGCTCGACGGGCTTTATATGGCATCGCCTTTTCTGGCGCGCTACGGTGCGACGTTCGACCGCCCCGACCTCGTCGATGATGCCGTTAATCAATTTATGATATGTGCCCGTCGTACGTACGACAACCGCACGGGATTATATTATCACGCTTACGACGAAAGCCGCAACCAGCGGTGGGCCGACCCCGTTACGGGGCATTCGCCCAACTTCTGGGGGCGCAGCATGGGCTGGTGGTTTATGGCGTTGGTCGATGTGCTCGACTATGTGCCCGAAAATCACCCGCATCGCGCCGACCTCATTACCTTCATCAAAGGGCTGGCGGTTTCGCTGCCCGAATATCAGGACAAGGACGGATTGTGGTATCAGGTGCTCGACTGCCCCGAACGCGAAGGCAACTTCCCCGAAGCGTCGGTTACCTCCATGTTCATGTACGCCTACGCCAAAGCCGTGAACAAGGGCTATATCGATGAGGAGTATATCCGCGTGGCGGAGAAAGCCTACGACGGTCTGCGCAAAGTGCTGCTCCGCCGCGAGCCCGACAAGACGTGGACGCTCACCCGCTGCTGCGCCGTAGGCGGATTGGGCGGCACCAAATACCGCGACGGCTCGTTCAACTACTATATACACGAACGCATGCGCGACAACGATGCCAAAGCCACCGGCCCCTTCATCATGGGCTGCATACAGCTCGAACAGTACAAGGCGCGCACTTCGGCGAAAAAATAAATCTTTTCATTAATAAATCTGAAAGGATAAAAAATACGAAGAAAAAGGCGCTTGTTTCTCAAAAAGTTTTACCTTTGTGGATTCCAAACAAAACGTAAAAACAGAAAGAAATATGGAAAATATCGATTGGGCGAATCTGTCGTTCGGCTATATGCGCACCGACTACAATATACGCTGCTACTATCGCGACGGGAAATGGGGTAAGTTGGAACTTTGCTCGGAAGAAACCATCAACCTGCACATGGCTGCCACGAGCCTGCACTACGGGCAGGAGGCATTCGAGGGGTTGAAAGCCTTTCGCGGAAAAGACGGGAAAATACGCATTTTTCGTCCCGAAGCCAATGCCGAGCGTCTGCAAAGCACCTGTCGGGGCATTCTGATGCCGGAGTTGCCGACCGAAACGTTCATCGACGCCGTAAAGAAAGTCGTCAAAGCCAACGAGCGTTTTATCCCGCCCTACGAAAGCGGCGCATCGCTTTACATACGTCCGCTGCTCATCGGCACGAGTGCGCAGGTGGGCGTGCACCCCGCGCGCGAATACCTGTTCGTCGTCTTCGTAACGCCGGTGGGTCCCTATTTCAAAGGCGGATTTTCCACCAATCCCTACGTCATCATACGGGAGTTCGACCGCTCGGCGCCGCTCGGCACGGGCATCTACAAAGTGGGCGGAAACTACGCTGCCAGCCTGCGTGCCAACAAGATGGCGCACGACTTGGGCTATTCCTGCGAATTTTATCTCGATGCCAAAGAGAAAAAATACATCGACGAATGCGGCGCTGCCAATTTCTTCGGCATCAAGAACAACACTTACGTAACCCCGCTTTCGACTTCCATTCTGCCCTCCATTACCAACCGCAGCCTCATGCAGCTGGCAGAAGACATGGGCATGAAGGTCGAACGCCGTCCCGTGCCCGAAGAAGAGCTTACGACATTCGAGGAGGCGGGCGCCTGCGGCACGGCTGCCGTGATAAGCCCTATCCAGCGCATCGACGACCTCGAAAACAAAAAATCATACGTTATCTCCAAAGACGGCAAGCCCGGTCCCGTATGCACCAAACTCTACAACAAGCTGCGCGGCATACAGTACGGCGACGAACCCGATACGCACGGGTGGGTAACTGTTCTCGAATAATCACCGATTAACCTAAAACCTGTCCGTATGGAGCCTATAACCCTTATCGAGAAATACTATGTATCCGGTACGCCGTTATATGAAGTGCTGACGAAACACAGCCGGTGTGTCGCCGAAAAAGCCGTGTCGATAGCCCGCGCCTGTCCGGAGCTGCATGCCGATGAAACGTTCCTTTACGAAGCTGCCATGCTGCACGATATAGGCATTTATCTGACCGATGCCCCCGACATACACTGTCACGGCACCCGACCCTACATCTGCCACGGCACGCTCGGCAGCGAATTGCTCAAAAACGAAAATCTCCCCCGTCATGCCCTCGTGTGCGAGCGGCATACGGGTGCGGGGCTTTCGCTCGACGATATTCTGCGGCAGAATCTGCCCATACCTCACCGCGATATGCTGCCGGTGAGCATCGAAGAGCAAATCATCTGTTATGCCGATAAGTTCTATACGAAATCGGAACCCGACCTCGAAAAAACACCCGAACAGATACGAAAAAGTCTTTCCAAATACGGCGAAGCGGCAGAAAGACGCTTTGAACAGTGGAACAGACTTTTCCGCTGTACCAAATAATGCGGCTGGCTTTTGATGCCTGTCGTACCGGAAGAGATGAAAATTCATTCCGGAGAAAATGAAGAGAAACCATGAAAAACCTGATTATCGCCCTGCTTGCGGCGTTTGTCCTGCAACCTTTCTGCGTGACCGATGTGTGTGCGCGCAAAGAGAAGAAAAAAGTTTTCCTTGTCGGCGACTCCACCGTGAAAAACGGCAAAGGTCGCGGCGACAGAGGTCAATGGGGGTGGGGCAGTTTCCTTTCCGAATATCTCGATGCCGACAAAGCCGAAGTGCACAATCATGCTATCGGCGGTCGCAGCAGCCGCACGTTCATCACCGAAGGTCGTTGGGACGTCGTACTCGATTCGCTCCAAAAAGGCGATTACGTGCTGATACAGTTCGGGCACAACGACGGCGGCGAGATATTTACAAGCAACCGCCCGCGCGCCTCTCTGCGCGGCATCGGCGATGAAGATACCGTCGGCGTGGTCGAGGAAACCGGCAAAAAAGAAACCGTTTACACGTATGGTGCATACCTGCGTAAATATGTACGCGATGCGCGTGCGAAAGGTGCCTGCCCCGTACTCTGCACGCAGATACCCCGCAATCGCTGGACGGCGGAGGGTGTCGTCATGCGCGACACCGCCCACGTCGTATGGGTGCGGCAGGTCGCAGCCCAAGAGGGCGTGCCCTGTATCGACCTTCATGCCGTCGTTGCCGACCGCTACGATGAAATGGGGCAGGAGGCTGTGAAAGAATATTTTACCGATGCCGACTGGACGCATACGTCGGAAAAAGGGGCGCGCCTCAATGCCTCTGTCGTAGCAGAGCAAGCCCGTCATCTGCCGAAGTGCCATCTTAAAAAACTCGTGAAGAAATGAAAACGCCTCTCCTTGTCGGACTTTTGGCTGCCGCATTCCTCTTTCCCGCCCGAGCGCAGGAAACGCAGCGCATCTACCTTTCGGGCACGGGATTCGGAAATACCGTAACGTGGGATTTCTATTGCACCGGCGGGCGCAACAGCGGCAAGTGGAAAAAGATAGAAGTGCCCTCGCAATGGGAGTTGCAGGGCTTCGGCGAATATACCTACGGTCGTTGGTATAAAGATAAAAACCGAAATTCGGGGCTGGTGCCGCGCGAAAAAAATCCGAGCATGGAGCAGGGAAAATACCGTTATACCTTTGCCGTGCCGGCTTCGTGGCGCGGACAGCAGGTGTCGCTGGTGTTTGACGGCGTGATGACCGATGCCGAAGTTACGCTGAACGGCAAGCCGACCGGCGCACGTCATCAGGGCGCGTTCTACCGCTTCTCCTACGACGTTACGGGCTTGCTTGCCTACGGCAGGAAAAATCGCCTCGAAGTAACCGTATCGAAACACTCCGAAAACAAATCGGTAAACAACGCCGAGCGAAAAGCCGACTGGTGGCTTTTCGGCGGTATATATCGCCCCGTCTATTTGGAAGTAAAGCCGGCGCAGCATATCGACCGTATGGCGGTCGATGCCCGTGCCGACGGCTCCATAGCGGCGCAAGTGTTCCTCTCCGGCATGACCGGCGGGGGACGGTTGGTCGCCTCGCTTTCGACGCTCTCAGGCAGTGAAGTGCGCGGCAGCGTGCAGACCCCTGTTTCGGCAGGCGATACCCTTGCCGTGCTTTCCGGTCGCTGGAACGGCGTGAAAGCGTGGAATCCCGAAGAACCGAATCTCTATCTTCTCACGGTGGAGTTGCGCGACGATGCCGGTACCGTGCTGCACCGTCATAAGGAGCGCATCGGCTTTCGCACCGTCGATTTCCGTCCGCAGGACGGTCTCTACGTCAATGGCGTGAAAGTCGTGCTCAAAGGCATCAACCGCCACTCTTTCTGGCCTGACGGCGGCAGAACCACCAACAAACAGATAAGCATCGACGATGTCGAGTTGATAAAGGCGATGAACATGAACGCCGTGCGGAGCCACTATCCGCCCGACGAGCATTTTCTCGATGCGTGCGATTCGCTGGGGCTTTTCTTCATCGACGAACTTGCCGGCTGGCAAAACTCCTACGACACCCCAACGGGCGAAAAACTGCTCGGCGAGATGTTGCGGCGCGACGTGAATCACCCCTGCATCATCATTTGGAGCAACGGCAACGAAGGCGGCTGGAACAAAAAGCTCGACCCGCTTTTCGCGCAATACGACCCGCAGCACCGCCACGTCATTCACCCGTGGGCTGATTTCGACGATCTCGACACTCACCATTACCCTGCTTTCCTCACCGGCGTAGCCCGTTTCACCAACGGTTACAAACTTTTCATGCCGACCGAGTTTATGCACGGGCAATACGATCAGGGGCACGGTGCGGGGCTTGAAGATTTTTGGAACAACTATACGGCGCACCCGCTCTTTGTCGGCGGTTTCATGTGGGCTTTTTGCGACAATGCCGTGCGCCGCACCGACCGTGACGGCGCTCTCGACTCCGACGGATTCAATGCCCCCGACGGCATTCTCGGACCCTATCGGGAAAAGGAAGGAAGCTATTACACCGTGCGCGATATATGGGCGCCCCTGCAAGTCGAGAAATTTTTTGTAACCCCCTCGTTCGACGGACGTTTCCGTGTAACGAACAATTATCTTTATACATCGCTCGGCCGTTGTCGCATGACGTGGTCGCTGTACAAAATATCGTCGCCGCTTGCCGACGGCAAAGGCACGCGCACGCTCGTCGGCACGGGCGAAGTGCAGCTGCCCGACCTGCAACCCGGCGAGCGGGGGTATGCCCGCATGGAGCTGCCCGGCGGATTTTTCGATGCCGATATCATGGAACTGAAAGCCTATCACCCCGACGGTCGCGAAATGTGTACCCGTTCGTGGAATATCGGGTATGCCGAAGAGTATTGGCAGCGAAACCGTCCCGTTGCAGAAGCGGCAGCGCCGGCAGTTTTCCGTGAAGCGGGAAATGAAATAACGCTTGCGGCGCAGGGCGTGGAAGTAACTTTCGACAAGACGACCGGCTATATAATGAAAGTAACGAGCAATGGAAAGGTTGTTTCGTTCGGTAATGGTCCCGTGCCGGTGGGCATGGTGGCTGCCGTGAAAAACACGGCTGTCCGTATGGACGGCGATACTGCCGTATGGACGGTACGCTACAACGGCAACATCGACTCTGTGGTGTGGCGCATGGCGCCCGACGGGTTGCTCGACATGGATATGGTGATGCTCAACCGTTCGCGTTTGGGCGGCGGGCTCGACGATGCGGCAAGTTACGAAAACATACTGAATCTCGGCATTACATTTTCTTATCCCGACAGCCTTGTAACGGGTATGCGCTGGTTGGGCGGCGGCCCCTATCGCGTCTGGAAAAACCGCCTGCGCGGAGCCAATGCGGGGTTGTGGGAGAAAGCCTATAACAATACCGTTACGGGCGAGAGTTACGACAACCTCGTTTATCCCGAATTTAAGGGCTATCACGCCGACCTTCACTGGGCGACGGTGCAGAATCGGGAGCAGGATTTCACCGTATATGCTTCAAGCGACGGCGTATATCTGCGAATGCTTACTCCCGAAGAACCGAAAGATCGGGAGGGTGAGGCGCGCACCATGCCGGAATTTCCTGCCGGCGACATCTCTTTCCTCGTGGAAATACCCGCCATACGCAGCTTCAAACCCATTTCGCAGCACGGACCGAAAAGTCAGCCCGGCTCTATCCGCATCAAGTCGGGCGATGAGGGCATACGCATGACGCTCGGATTCGATTTCAGAAAAAAATAAAGGAAACACCATGATACGCAAAAAACTGTTTTTCGGAGCAGCGGCATTTTTTGCCGCCTTATCCTTGTCGGCACAGGCACCCGCGTGGCCTGAAATAGAAACGACAGCCCGTCCGGGCGCCCGTTGGTGGTGGTTGGGCAGCGCCGTCGATTCGGCAAATCTTGCCTACAATATGGAAGAATACGCACGAGCCGGTATGGGCACGCTCGAAATAACTCCCATTTACGGCGTGAAAAACAACGAAGCCAACGACATCGATTACCTCTCGCCCCGTTGGATGCAGATGCTCTCGTTCGTCATCGAAGAAGGCGACAGCGTGGGGCTGGACATCGACATGAACGGCGGTACGGGGTGGCCTTTCGGCGGCCCCGAAGTTTCGGTCGAAGATGCCGCCTGCAAGGTAATTTTTCAGAAATACGCCGTAGCGGGAGGGGAGAAACCCGCAGCGATAACCGTCAATGATAAGAAGCAAGCCGATGCAGCCGTACTTTCTCGGCTGATGGCTTACACTGCCTCCGGAAAATGTTTGAATATCACTTCCCGATACGACCGTAAAACCGGCGAGGTGAACTGGACTGCCCCCGCCGGCGACGACTGGACGCTGGTCGCCGTTTTCGTGGGAAA
The DNA here is from genome assembly GCA_947589325.1 of uncultured Bacteroidales bacterium. Taxonomy (GTDB): domain Bacteria; phylum Bacteroidota; class Bacteroidia; order Bacteroidales; family UBA11471; genus Caccoplasma. The sequence continues at coordinate 44,334 of CANQAM010000001.1, forward strand.
GACTTTTCAGAAAGTGAAACGTGCCGCTCCGGGCGGTGCCGGCTATGTGATGAATCATTTTTCCAAAGAGGCGGTGGCTCGCTACTTTTCACGCTTCGACAAGGCTTTTGCCTCGTCGGGTGCGCCGGTGCCGAAAACCTTTTTCAACGATTCCTACGAAGTATATGGCGCCGATTGGACGCCCGACTTCTTCGATCAGTTCGCCCGCCGACGCGGCTACAAGCTCGAAAACCATTTGCTCGAATTTACCGGAGAACAGTGCGACACCCGTGCCCGCCTCATCTCCGACTATCGGGAAACGATTGCCGAACTGCTGAAAGAAAACTTTACCAACCAATGGGTGGCGTGGGCGCATAAGCACGGCGCCTTGACGCGGAATCAGGCGCACGGTTCGCCCGGCAATTTGATAGACCTTTACGCCTCTGTCGATATACCCGAGTGCGAGGGCTTCGGCATTACCGATTTCAACATCAAAGGGCTGCGCCGCGATTCGGTGAAAAAAGACAACGATTCCGATTTCTCCATGCTCAAATATGCCTCTTCGGGAGCGCACATAGCCGGCAAGCCCTACACTTCGTCGGAAACGTTCACGTGGCTCACCGAGCATTTTCGCACCTCGCTCTCCCAGTGCAAGCCCGATATGGATTTGATGTTCGCCGCCGGTGTGAATCACATGTTCTTCCATGGCACGCCCTATTCCCCGCGCGAAGCCGAATGGCCCGGCTGGCTTTTCTATGCGACCATCAACATGTCGCCCACCAACACCATTTGGCGCGACGCTCCGGCGTTTTTCACCTACATAGCCCGCTGTCAGTCGTTTTTGCAGATGGGCAAGCCCGACAACGATTTTCTGGTCTATCTGCCCGTTTACGATATGTGGTACGAACAGCAAGGCTCGAAACTGGGTTTGGCATTCGATATACACGGCATGGCGAAGCGCGCCCCGCATTTCATCGGAGTTGTCCGTCAGATTACCGATTCCGGTTACGATGTCGATTACATATCCGACAATTTCGTCCGCACGACCGTTTGCCGGAAAGACGGACTGTTGCAGACTTCGGGCGGTGCTGCCTATAAGGCGCTGATACTTCCTGCCGTGAAGTTGATGCCCGAGAATGTCTTGAAGCATCTCCTCAGTTTGGCAGAGCAGGGCGCTACGCTCATATTCGTCGATAACTATCCGCAGGACGTGCCCGGATTCGCTTCTCTCGAAAAGCGGCGCAAAGATTTCCGCAAGGTGCTCGACCGCCTGCCCGATGCGCAGGGCTTTGCTTCCGAGCAGGTCGTGCCTTACGGCAAGGGGTGCATCATCACCGGCGCCGACTATGCCCGCGTACTCGAAATGACCGGTGTCCCCAAAGAAGATATAAAAACGCAGTACGGCGCCTACTTTATCCGTCGCAGCAACGACGAGGGGCACCATTACTTCATCGCCTCGTTGCAGGACAAAGGGGTGGAGGGTTGGATTACGCCTGCCGTCGATGGCGAATCGGCTGCCATTTACGACCCCGTTTCGGGACGTTCCGGCATGGCGAAAACCCGCCGGCACGACGGTCGTTTGCAGTATTATCTGCAACTTCGCTCGGGCGAGTCGGTAATCGTGCGCATTTACGATAAGCCGACCGATGGCGATGCGTGGGCGTATTACGAACGGCAGCCGTTGAGCCTTTCTATCGACAACGGTTGGTCGCTCTCCTTTGTCGAGAGTACGCCTGCCATAGAGGGTGCTTTCGACATCGATACGTTGGGCTCGTGGACGTCGCTCCCCGTGCCCGAAGCCCGCGTCAATAGCGGTACAGCCCGCTATTCCGTTACGTTCGACCTGCCTGCCATTGCCGCCGACGAGTGGCTGCTCGACCTCGGCGACGTGCGGGAGAGCGCCCGCGTCGTCATCAACGGCGAACCGGTGGGCACGTTGTGGTCGGTACCTTTCTGCACCTATGTGAAAAAATACTTGCGACAAGGCACCAATACGATAGAGGTGGAAGTTACCAATCTTCCCGCCAACCGCATAGCCGACTACGACCGCCGCGGCATCGAGTGGCGGCGCTTCAAAGATGCCAATATCAATAATCTGGGCTATAAGACGGGGCTTTACGACCGCTGGCAGCTCATACCTTCGGGCTTGCTCGGCACGGTGCGTCTTGTACCGCTCTACCGGAAAACGGATTTTTGATAACGCCTCTTTGGCAAAAAATAACGGACGTGTAACAAAAAAAAGCGTTCGTTATTTTTTTAATTGGATATTTTCTTTATCTTTGTCAATCGGAACGGCTTGAAAAATATCGGCGGATATTTTGGCTGTAAAAGAGCATTTTTTTATTATTAATCGATGCGGCTGCGGTCGCATCGTAAACTAAAAACCGAAAAAAGTACACATGAAAACACACCGCTTTTTTGCCGTGGATTTGGGCGCGACCAGCGGTCGCACTATCTTGGGTATTCTTTCCGACGGGAAAGTGGAGATGAAAGAGATTACACGTTTTGCCAATCCTATCATCGAAACCGGCGGACACTTCTATTGGGACATTTACGCCCTTTATCTCGAAATTATCAAAGGATTGAGAAATATCGCCCACGAGGGCGTTGCTATCGAGTCGATAGGCATCGACACGTGGGGCGTCGATTTTGTCATGGTGGGCAAGGACGGTGCTTTTCTCCGCAATCCCTATTGCTATCGTGACCCCCATACCGTAGGCGCTGTCGAAGAATTTTTCACCCATATTCCCAAAGAACGGGTGTACGAATTGACCGGCATACAGTTTATGAACATCAATTCGCTCTTCCAACTCTCGACGCTGCACCGCAACCATTGTTCCGCGCTCGAAGCCGCCGACAAAGTGCTTTTCGTGCCCGACGCCCTCAGCTATATGCTCACCGGCAAAATGGTAACGGAATACACCATCGCTTCGACGTCGCAGATACTCAATCCCCGCACCAAACAGTTCGAGCAGGAGCTGCTCGATGTGGTGGGCATGAAGAAAGAACAATTCGCCCCGTTCGTATATCCGGGTGAAAAAATAGGCGTGCTCACGCCCGAAGTGCAAAAACTGACAGGACTTGGCGCCGTACCCGTCATCGCCGTTGCCGGACACGACACGGCATCGGCTGTGGCAGCCGTTCCTGCACGGAACGAACACTTCGCTTACCTCAGTTCGGGCACGTGGTCGCTGATGGGCATCGAAGTGAAAGACGCCATTATCACGAAAGAAAGTTTCGATAAGAACTTTACCAACGAAGGCGGCATCGAGGGCACGACCCGATTCCTCAAAAACATTTGCGGTATGTGGCTGCTCGAACAGTGCCGCCGCGAATGGGCTGCCGCCGGAAACGATTATTCCTATCCCGACCTGATAGCCGCTGCCGAGAAAGCCCCTGCTTTCCGCAGCATCATCAATCCCGATTCTCCCTGTTTCGCCAATCCCTCATCGATGATAGATGCCATTCGCAGCTATTGCCGGCAGACGGGACAGGCGGAACCGCAATTCTACGGCGAAATCACCCGCTGCATTTTCGAGAGCCTGCCGCTGCGCTATCGTCAGGTGTTCGGTTATTTGCAGAGCATGGCGCCGTTCCCCATCGAAAAGCTGCACGTCATCGGCGGCGGCTCGCGCAACAACCTCCTCAACCAGAATACCAGTAATGCCGTAGGCGTTCCTGTCGTGGCCGGCCCTTCCGAATGCACCGCTATCGGAAACATCATGTTGCAGGCAAAAGCTGCCGGCGACGTGGCAGACATTGCCGCCATGCGGGCGATTATCGCCGAATCGATAGAGTCGGCGACGTTTACGCCGCGCGACAAAGCCGTGTGGGACGAGGCTTACAAACGCTACCTCGAAGTGTATCGTGAAAATATTTAACCGAATAAAACAAACTAATACATAAAAACATGAAAGAAAATCTGATTCAAAAGGCGTATGAAATAGCCAAAGAGCGCTATGCCGCCATCGGTGTGAATACTGACGAAGTATTGAAAACCCTTCAAAATGTGCAAATATCGCTGCACTGCTGGCAGACCGACGACGTTGTCGGCTTCGAGTCGGGCAGCGCGCTGTCGGGCGGTATACAGACCACCGGAAACTATCCGGGCAAAGCCCGCAACATCGACGAGGTACGCGCCGACTTGGTAAAAGCCATGTCGTTGATTCCCTCGAAACACCGTGTGAATCTGCATGAAATTTACGGCGACTTCGGCGGAAAATTCGTCGATCGCGACCAATGCGAACCCGCCCATTTCGAAAGCTGGATGCAGTGGGCTGCCGAACTCGGCGTGAAACTCGACTTCAACTCGTCGTCTTTCTCGCACCCGAAATCGGGCAACCTCACGCTTTCCAATCCCGACAAAGGCATTCGCGATTTCTGGATCGAGCACACCAAACGCTGCCGCGCCATTGCCGAAGAAATGGGTAAACGTCAGGGCGACCCCTGTATCATGAACCTGTGGGTACACGACGGAAGCAAAGATATCACCGTAAACCGTATGCTTTACCGTCAATTGTTCGAGCAAAGTCTGGACGAAATATTCTCCGTGAAATACAAGAACATGAAGACCGGTTTGGAATCCAAAGTATTCGGTATCGGTCTCGAATATTACACCGTGGGCTCCAACGAATTTTGCGTGGGCTATGCTACCAAGAACCAGACGCTTCTCACTATTGACACCGGGCACTATCACCCCACCGAAGTGGCTGCCGACAAAGTATCGTCGATGCTGCTCTTCGTTCCGGAACTGATACTCCACGTAAGCCGTCCTATCCGTTGGGACTCCGACCATGTAACCATCATGGACGACTCCACCGTCGAGCTGTTCCAAGAACTCGTGCGTTGCGACGCCATGAACCGCGTACACATCGCTCTCGACTATTTCGACGCTTCTATCAACCGCATCGGCGCTTACGTCATCGGTACACGTGCCGCACAGAAATCGATTCTCCGCGCTCTCTTGGAGCCGCTGGCCACCCTGCGCAAATACGAAGCCGAAGACAAAGGTTTCCAGCGTCTTGCCCTGCTCGAAGAAGCAAAAGCCATGCCGTGGAACGCTGTTTGGGATATGTTCTGCCTCAAAAACAACGTGCCCGTAGGCGAGGAGTTCATTCCCGAAGTAGAGAAATACGAAAAGGAAGTTACTTCCAAGAGATAATTTTTAATGTTCATCAAAAGGTTTATGTCGGGGCAAACCCGACACAAACCTTTTAGCCGTATATAATTATGGATATAGTAATCGGTCTGCTGATTATCGCAATCGGGGCATTCTGCCAATCGAGCTGTTATGTGCCTATTAACCGCATCAAAGAGTGGAGCTGGGAATCCTACTGGATTGTACAGGGCGTCTTTGCATGGTTGATATTTCCTTTCTTGGGTGCGCTGCTGGCTGTTCCCGCAGGGCATTCGTTGTGTGAACTCTTTTCGTCCGACAATTCGGTCGATATAGGAATGACGATTCTGTTCGGCGCTCTTTGGGGTGTCGGCGGCCTCACATTCGGACTTTCGATGCGTTATCTGGGCGTCGCTTTGGGACAATCCATTTCGTTGGGCACCTGCGCCGGCTTGGGTACGATACTCGGACCGGTGATGCTGCACATCTTCTATCCCGAAGCCGGACATCTCGAAAAACTCACGTGGGCGGTAATCATCGGCGTCATCGTAACGCTGGTGGGTATCTCTATCATCGGCGTGGCAGGAAACATGAAAGCCTCCATGCTCTCGGACGAGGAGAAGAAAAAAGCCGTCAAGGACTTCAACTTCCCGAAAGGCATCGCCATTGCGTTGCTTGCCGGCTTCATGAGCGCCTGCTTCAATGTAGGTCTGGAATTTGGCAGCGGTCTGCACTTCGCCGAAACGGGCGATATGTATAAGACCCTTCCCGCCACGATGCTCGTAACGCTGGGCGGTTTCGTAACCAATGCCGTTTATTGCTTCTACCAGAATCAAAAGAACAAGACGTGGGGCGACTACGGCAAAACGTCGCTCTACCTCAATAACCTGCTGTTCTGTGCATTGGCGGGTCTGTTGTGGTACAGTCAGTTCTTCGGACTGAGTTTGGGCAAAGGATTCCTCACCGGTTCGCCGGCGTTGATGACATTCGCTTTCTGCATATTGATGGCGCTCAACGTCGTGTTCTCCAACGTGTGGGGTATCATATTGAAAGAGTGGAAAGGCTGCTCCCGCAAAACGATTGTCGTGCTGATAGTCGGCATCATCGTGCTGATTGTCTCCACGTTCCTGCCCGAATTGCTGAAATCGGACAAGAATGAAATGCCGGCTGCTGAAATAGAAGCCGTTGCCGAAGAAAGCAAAGCACTTCCCATTCCTACCGTGAAAGTGGAAATATCCCTTCCCGATAGTGTGAAAGAGGCAATCGGGGTGGGCGATTCCGCTCCGACGGAAATTATTGTAGAATAAAATAAAAGAAAAAACATCATGAAATCGATATTGAACGGGCGTCCCGCCCTGCAACGGGAAATTGAAAAAGTAGCCGAAGTAGCCGGTTACCTTTGGCAAAAAGGTTGGGCTGAACGCAACGGCGGCAACATCACCATCAACATCACCGAATTTGTCGATGACGAAATTCGTAAAATGCCGGCTATCGGACCGGTAACCCCTATCGGCACGACGTTGCCCCATATCAAAGGCTGCTATTTCTTCTGCAAAGGCACGAACAAACGTATGCGCGACTTGGCGCGCTACCCGATGGAAAACGGTTCGGTAATCCGCATTCTCGACGATTGCGCCAGTTACGAAATCATTGCCGACAATTTGGTGAAACCCACTTCGGAACTGCCTGCCCACCTGTCGATGCACAACCTGCTTATCGGTCGCGGCTCCACCTACAAAGCCTCGCTGCACACGCACCCCATCGAGTTGGTGGCTATGAGCCATAACAAAAAATTCCTTGAAAAAGACGTGCTTACCAACCTGTTGTGGAGCATGATTCCCGAAACCAAAGCCTTCTGTCCGCGCGGACTGGGAATTATCCCCTATAAAATGCCCAGCTCGGTGGAACTCGCCAATGCCACCATTGCCGAACTCGACGATTACGATGTGGTGATGTGGGAGAAACACGGCGTATGTGCTGTGGGTCAGGACATCATGGACGCATTCGACCAAGTCGATGTGTTGAGTAAGTCTGCACAAATATATATTAATGCCAAGTGCATGGGCTTCGAGCCCGACGGTATGTCGCCCGCCCAGATGAAAGAGCTTAGCGTCGCTTTCAACTTGCCGAAGTAAAATCGAAGAAGACAGGAAAGAGATATGAAAAAGTTTGTTCTATTGACTTTTGCCCTCTCTTTGGGAATGAACGTATGGGCTGCTCCGCCCAAGCGCACGGCAAAAGACGCTGCCGTCGCTATCGCCGACCGCATCGTGGCAAGCACCACCTATCAATTCAAAAACACCGAGACGGGCGAAACCTATACGACTGTAAAAAAACGCAACAGCAGCGAACCCATCAAAGTTGCCTGCAAGTACAACGATTGGCACTATACCAACGGTGTGCTGCATATAGCCATGCTCGAGTTGGCGGATAAACTCGGCGACAAGAAGTACGAAGAGTATGTATTGAAAAACATGAACTTCGTATTCAACGAAGGTAATCTCGATTTCTTCAAAAAGAAATTCGACAAGGCATTCAAGGAGAAAGGCTGGCAAGGGATACGCAATATCAGCTGGCACATGATTTTTCGTGGCAAACGCCTCGACGACAACGGACCTATGGGCGCATCGCTCATCGACTTGCAGATGCATCTGCCTTCGCCCGACAAGGCTTTCCAAGCCTATATCGACGCTACGGCCGAACACCTCAACTATGCCGAGCCGCGCCTCGAAGACGGTACGATTGCCCGTCTGTGGCCGCACGAAAATACCGTGTGGGCCGACGACCTCTTCATGGCGATTTCCTTTCTCTGCCGTATGGGCGAACTGACCGGCGACATAAAATATTTCGACGATGCCGCCAATCAGGTGCTGAAATACAACAAATACCTTTGGTGTCCCGAGAAGCAGATTTATTACCACTGCTACCACACCGACACCGATGAGCACGGCGTTGCCCACTGGTCGCGCGCCAACGGCTGGATACTTATGGCACAGGCCGACTTGCTGACCCGCCTGCCCGAGAACCACCCGCAGCGCGAAGCCCTGTTGGCAAACTTCCGCCAGCAGGTAAGCGGCGTATGCCGGTATCAGGGCAAGAACGGACTTTGGCATCAGTTGCTCGACAAAACCGATTCGTACGATGAAGTAACCGGCACGGCGATGTTTACCTTCGCCATTGCACGCGGCGTGAAAATGGGCTGGATTCACAAAGACTTCATCAACGTTGCCGAAGAAGGCTTGAAAGGTATTCTCAGCAAAATATCCGAAGCCGGCAATCTCGAAGCCATTTGCGTGGGTACGGGCATCATGCCGTCGCTCACTTTCTATTACAACCGGCCCACCCAAAAAGACGACCCCATGGGCGAAGGCCCCGTGTTGCGCGCGTTGGTGGAGATGATGGACGCCCCCAGATACTCTGAAATCAAAGCCGAGCAGCAATACGACCGTATCGTTGTGAAAAAATAACGGAAAGTCGCATTCTTATATAATAATGTGTAAGAAGCGGCTCTCAAAAAAACAATATTATGAAAAAAATTCTTCTTTTGTGCGCGTGTGCTGTCCTGACGCCGTCGCTGCTTTTCGCGCAACTTTCTTCCAAAGAGGCGTGGAAACAGGCTGCTAAGATAGAAAAGAACATCAAAAAGACTTCTTTCCCCGACAAGCGCTATGTCATTACCGACTTCGGAGCCAGACCCGATGTCCCCGATGCACCCTGCCACGATGCCATCAACTTGGCTATCGTTACCTGCAATCAGGCTGGCGGAGGTACGGTAGTCGTACCTGCCGGAACGTTCTATACGGGCCCTGTTACGCTGAAAAGCAATGTAAATCTTCATCTCGAAGAGGGTGCCGTACTCAAATTCGACACCAATCCCGAACTCTATGAACCGGCAGTGCTCACCCGCTGGGAAGGCCTCGACTGTTACAACCTGCACCCCCTTATCTACGCTTATGGCGAAACAAACATCGCCATTACGGGAAAAGGCGTAATCGATGCGCAAGGTTCTATGGAGCATTGGTGGCCTATGTGCGGTGCGAAAAAATACAATTGGAAAGAAGGTATGATAGGGCAGAACTGCGGCGGACGCGCCCGCCTGCTGGCGTGGGGCGAATCGGGCGAACCCGTTTACAAACGGGTGTTCTCGTGGAAAGACGGCATGCGCCCCCAGCTCGTGAATCTCTATCGCTGCAACCGCGTGTTGGTAGAAGACGTAACGTTGAAAAACTCTCCGTTCTGGACGTTGCACCCCTTGTTCTGCGGCAACCTGATCGTGCGCGGCGTTACCTTCGACAACCACGGCCCTAACGGAGACGGCTGCGACCCCGAGTCGTGCAACGGCGTGCTGATTGAAAACTGCGTATTCAATACCGGCGACGACTGCATCGCTATCAAGAGCGGTCGCAACCGCGACGGTCGTACATGGAACGTGCCCAGCCAAAACATCATCGTGCGCAACTGCAAGATGCTCGACGGACATGGCGGCGTGGTAGTCGGCAGCGAAATTTCCGGCGGATACAAAAATCTTTTCGTAGAAAACTGCGAAATGGACAGCCCCAACCTCGACCGCGTGATTCGCATCAAAACCAGCAATTGCCGCGGCGGCGTCATCGAAAATATTTATGTACGCAACATCAAGGTCGGGCAGTGCCGCGAAGCCGTACTGCGCATCAACCTCCAATACGAAAACAAAGAGCTTTGCGATCGCAATTTCCCGCCGACGGTACGTAACGTGCTTTGCGAGAATATCGTCTGCACCGGAGGCAGCAACCTCGGCGTTTACTTCGTGGGACTCGAGGGAAGCGACAATGTATATAATATACAGGTTGATAATTGCGAGTTCGACAATGTGAAAAAAGCTGCGAAAGACCCGCAGGAAGGTATCTTCATTTCGGGCGGCGTAAAAGATGTTCGCTTCAACAACCTCAAAATAAACGGACAACCGGTGTTCTCGCCGGTGAAATAGGTGAGAAGTCCCGAATAAAAAATCCACTTTGCAACAACCCTTGCAAAGTGGATTTCCCTTTATAAATAGGAGATAGTGTGAAAAATATGTCTGCTTGCTCCTGAGACTGAAAAATCCCCATCTCCCTGTTTATGGAAAATCTTGATAAATTGATAAAAGAGAGGCGAGGAGTGTGGCATGATTTTTGACGGAACACTCTTGTTCGGGGGGGGGATAAATGATGGTGTCAAAAAATAAAGTATTTGTATCATTTTAATAATTACCTATCCATACTTCACATTCTATCTTTGTAAAGATATATCGAATAATAGGATAATACCATGAAAAAAACAACCGTTACGGTTTTGGCAACGATGTTGCTCATTACTTTGTTTTCATGCCAAAGTAGTGAAAATGAGCGAATTGATAGAGTTGCCGTCGTACAACGGAATTGCCCTGTAAACACATCGTTCGATGCCTTGTCGTCGTTGTCGGTAGGCAATGGCGAGTTTGCTTTTACGGTCGATGCCACAGGTTTGCAAACCTACCCCGAGCTGTACAGCGCAGGCGTGCCGCTGGGCACACAATCGCAATGGGGGTGGCACTCGTTCCCGAATCCTGAAAAATACCGTTTTGAAGAAACCCTGAAACCCTATAATTTCCGCGGACATGAAGAGCTTTATTCCGTACAGTTCAATGAAGACGGGCGGAACAAAGAGGCTGCCAACTGGTACCGTGTCAATCCCCACCGCCTCCATTTGGGAGCAATCGGTCTGGAATTGATGCGTGACGGGAAAAAAGTCGAAGCCGGCGAACTCTCCGGCATCGACCAGAAACTCGATTTGTGGAGCGGAACAATAAACAGCAGCTTTACCCTCGACGGACAGCCCGTAGCCGTGCAGACGGTGTGCGACGACGCCACCGATGCCGTCGCCGCCTGCATCGTTTCGCCCTTGTTGGCAACGGGCGAAGTCGCTGTAAATTTGCGCTTCCCTTATCCTACGGGCGGACACTCCGATGACGCCTGCGATTGGACGAAGCCCGATAAACACACGACCGCCATTGTAGCGCAAGACGACCATAGCGCTCTCCTCTGCCGCAAGCTCGACGAAACGACCTATTATGTACGTCTGGCGTGGAACGGCAGCGCATCGCTTCAACAGAAAGAACCTCATTACTACGTGCTGAAACCCGCAGCGGGCGACACGCTTTCGTTTACCTGCGCGTTCACTGCCGAGATGCCCTCCGGTGCGCCGCTCGATTTTGCTGCCGCATCGGCACACGCTGCCGACTATTGGTGCAACTATTGGACGACCGGCGGCATCGTCGATTTCTCGCACTGCCGCGATTCCCGCGCTCCCGAGCTCGAACGCCGCGTCATACTTTCGCAATACCTCACCGCCATACAATGCGCCGGCTCCGTGCCTCCGCAGGAAACGGGACTTACCTATAACAGTTGGTTCGGCAAGTTCCACCTCGAAATGCATTGGTGGCACGGCGTACATTTCGCCTTGTGGGGACACCCCGAGCTGCTCGAAAAGAGCCTCGACTGGTACAAAACCGCGTACGATAATGCGTGCAGCATAGCCGCCCGTCAAGGTTTTAAGGGCGCGCGGTGGATGAAGATGACCGACCCCTCGTCCGTCGAAGCCCCCTCCAAAGTAGGTTCGTTCCTTATTTGGCAGCAGCCACACTTTATTTATATGGCAGAGTTGATATACCGCGCCAAACCCACCGAAGAAACCCTCAACAAATATAAAGACCTCGTGGCTGCCACCGCAGACTTTATGTTCTCTTTCGCTACCTACGACGAACTCGAAGGCCGTTACGTACTCAAAGGCGCCATACCCGCACAGGAAACCTTGCGGGCTGCCGAAACCGTCAATCCGCCGTTCGAGCTTTCCTATTGGTACTATGCTATCAGTGTGGCGCAGAAGTGGCGCGAACGTCAGGGCCTGAAACGCGACCTGCAATGGGACGAAATGCTCGACAAGCTCTCGCCGCTCGCCTATCAGGACGAAAACGGCACCAAGCTCTATCTCGCAGCCGAAACGGCTACCGATACCTATAAAGATATACGCTTCACGTCCGACCACATGGCAGTGCTCGGTGCATACGGCATACTGCCCAAGTGTCCGCTCGTGCGCGAAGACATCATGCACAACACGCTCGACTGGGTGTGGGACAATTGGAATTGGGGCAAAACGTGGGGTTGGGACTTCGCCATGACCGCCATGGACGCCGCCCGTTTGGGCGACACCGACAAAGCCGTCGGCGCCCTGCTCATGGATAAGCGCACCAACACCTATCTCCCCAACGGTCACAATTACCAAGATACCCGCCTGCGCATCTATTTGCCCGGTAACGGAGGTCTCCTTACCACTGTGGCGATGATGTGTGCCGGCTGGGACGGGCACGAAAGCGGTAATCCCGGATTTCCCGACGACGGAAATTGGGACGTCCGCTGGGAAGGTCTCGCACCGATGCCTTAAAATGGAGAAAATTAATTTTATATACGGAAAAACATACGAAGTATTATGAAAAAATGGACTAATCTTTTAGCCTTGGCTCTTTTGCTTTTCTGCTTTTCTTGTAACGAAATGGACAAGTATTATGACAACGAACGTCATAGCACCTCCGTTTCTGTCGGAAATGCATGGGATTACCTTTCGGCTCAGGACAACAATTTCTCCATCTTTTTGGATGGGGTCAATAGGGCGGGGTTCAAGTCGTTGGTCAGCGGTACCGGTCTTGCTACGATTTTCGCCCCGACCAATGAAGCGTTTGAAAAATATTTCGAACGGCACGGTTATACATCGCTCGACGATATACCCCTTGCCGAATTGAAAAACATGATTACCTATCACTTGCTTTATTATGGATTCAATGTCAATCAATTCATGGCATACAATCCCAATGGAGTAACGGCAAATCAAAATAATATAGCCGGTGTCTATCACAAATTTCGTACTAAGAGCCGCGACGAAATAGAAACGGTAACAGACCCTGTAGATAACACAGAGAAAAAGGTATTCCATGCCGAAAAATATATTCCGGTATTCACTCCGAATGTGTTTGCGAGTGTCAGATCGGCTTCGCCGGCTGATGATTACTCGGCTTTTTATAGCTCTTTCGGACAAAACCTTTGGAACACAGCCGACGGCGATGATGCCGGTAATTATTTCCGTGTAAGCAATGCCGGAGTAAAGACCGTAAACAAGAACGAAGGAAAGGAGTACAACATCATTACCGATAACGGTTACCTCTACATTCTCGACGATGTCGTAGAGCCCTTAAAGACCATTCATCAGGTATTGAAAGAAAACGAAAATTACTCCCAGTTCATCGCTGCCTACGACCGTTTTGCCGATTTTACATACGACGAAATCATTTCGGGCTCCTACGGTTACGGTGATTCCCTCTACCGCTTTAACCATATCGACCTTCCCAGTATTGCCCAAGAGTGGGTCACTTCAAATTTTTCGCAATACAATATGACCGTGTACAATACGGTGTATGCTCCTAATGATGATATAATGGACCGGTTCTTCGATGCTTATTGGAAAGACTATTATTCCTCGCTTGACAAGGTGAATATCAGACCTTTGTATGCCTTGTTGTCGGACCAAATCGAGGGTTCCAATATATCGGTAATGATAGATGGGGCTAAAGAGCAAATTTATGGAAGCAGCCCTGTTTTTCCGAGCTATATCCGGGACGGTAATGGGCGGACGCTCCTTACCAACACGCGTGTAGATGCGGGGAAAATTGATAGCTCCATTTATTGTTCCAACGGAATTCTTTACGAAGTGAACGATTTGATGGCAGTTCCTCGTTACTTTTCTTATGTTACGGCTCCCGCTTTCCTCGACCCGGCATACAACATGTTTCTTTTGCTGATGTACAAGGCGGGATTTGACAGATACACATCTGAAAATGCTACTTTCTATGCTTTCTATCCCGACAGTGCTATAATTGCACAAACGCAAACATTCACCAGTTCGTTTCTCAAATACGTCAAAAACTCCAACAAAGCCGGCGATGAAGATATTTGTTACCAAGACGGCGATGAAATGCCTTCCGTCAGTGCTTCTTTTGCAAGCAATATCGTAAGAAATCATTTTTGCGACAATGTAATCGAGGTGCGCGGTACGGACGAGAAAATCTACCATACTACGTACGGTACTTTCAACTATCTCTATCGGAAAGGAGACACGATCTATTCCTCGAGCCTCTACAACGAACTCGTCGGAGATGTTAAGTCCGGCGACATTTCGGGCAACGCAACGACAAGTAAAGAAAATAGAAAGATTATCTGTAAAAAAATGACCTTGCCTGCTAGCGTGCAAATAAAGAATGGCGAGGTATATGAACTTACCGGAGGAGAAACAGCTTCGGCATTCCTTACACCGCCTTCCAGTGAACTTTATACTTTATTTGTCAAAAACGGAGAAACCTATACGATTGATAGAAATACCGTTCCGGCAGACTTGAAAGACGAGAGTGTTCGTCGATCTACTTTTTATTCGAGATTTATAGATGGACAAGATACGTTGGCTGTGCTCAAAGCCATGCAGGAAGAGAGTGTCGGCGGCAAACTGCCCCGTTTTATTCTTTTCGCTTCTACGACACAAGCTGTTTATGATGCCAACCGTGCGCACATCTATGATGACACAAAGCAGGAAACTAAAACAGCTTACAGTTGCAATCTTTACGTTTCCGTTCCGCGAAGCCGTCTTGCCGACTATCCTTTCCCCGGCGATGGATTAGGCGTTCGTGAGTTGCAGACTTTCAAGAAAAAAACCGCAGCCGATGGCGGTGGATACACCTCTATTAAAATCAGAGACGACGGCAGCCATTTGACCGTCATCGATCCCACCGGTCGCGAAGTGAAAGTGAAATATTCATACCCCTACATCTATCCCGATGGCGCCATATACGTTCTTGACGGTTATCTCGATTTCGGAGAGTACAATACAAAAGAAAATATCAATTAACAAGATAATAATACGCTATGAAAATAACACGGAAAATATGCCTGTTGCTGGTTGCTTTCGTTGTCTCTCAGACAATGGCGGCACAGTCGGTCTTGACCGGTAAAGTCGAGGACAAATCCTCGGGCGAACCCCTTGCCGGCGCCAGCGTATTCGTGCAAAACAAAGACGAACGTACTTTGGCAAGTGTCCTTGTCGATGCCAACGGTGAATACCGTATCCGCATTCCCGAAGGAGACAATCTCGTGATCAAATTCTCGTTCATCGGCATGCAGAGTCAGGACGTGAAATATACGGGGCAGAAAATTCTGAACGTTGCCCTCGTAGAAGAGTCGCATGAACTCGAAACTGTTGAAGTCTCCGCCAAAAGAGCCGAGCAGAACCAAATGGGTCTTACCCCTCGTGAAGAACTCGGCGCCGTACAGCGTATGAGTATGGAGGGACTCGAAACGGCTCCCGTAACCTCCGTTGCCGAAGCTCTGCAAGGTGCTCTCTCCAACGTCGATATCATTACCGGCGCCGACCCGGGTTCCAACTCCACCATTCGTATTCGCGGTACCCAGTCGCTCAACGCCAGCTCCGACCCTCTGATCGTTGTCAATGGCGTGCCTTTCCCCGTAAATACCGATGACTTCGATTTCGCTGCCGCTTCTACCGACGACTACTCGCAGCTGCTCGATATTTCGCCCGCCGACATCGAGTCCATCGAAGTATTGAAAGACGCCCAAGCCACTGCCATTTGGGGTTCCAAAGGCGCCAACGGTGTCTTGGTCATCAATACCAAAAAAGGTGCGAAAGGAAAAATCAGCTTCACTTTCAGCACCAACGCCGAAGTCAAAAAAGAGGCGAGCACCTATCCTTTGCTCAACGCCTCGCAATACGTATCCCTGTTGCAAGACGCCCTTTGGAATTCTATCAACGACTTGGGATATACGAACTCCAACGCACAATTATATATGGAGTTGCTCGATGCCGATGAAATAAACTTCAACCCGGGCTCGCGCCTCTTCAACGAATACAACGTCGATACCAAATGGCTCGACGAAGTATCGCGCATCGGTTACACCGTCGATAACAACTTCTCCATGTCGGGCGGCGGCGACAAAGCCACCTACCGTCTCTCGTTGGGTTACCTCAATGAAAAAGGTACGACGAAAGGTACCGCTGTACAGCGTTTCTCTACCCGTTTCAACATGAACTACCGCTTCTCGAAGAAACTTCAAATCACCACCGAATTTTCGTTTACCTACAACGACCGCAACTCCAACTGGTCGGAAGACAGCATCGAGGGCGCCCGTTCCATGGCGATGAAGAAGATGCCGCAGGAAAGCCCTTACGTCATGACGGAAGACGGCAGCCGCCGCACAGGCACCTACTTCACTCCCTACGAAGATTTCCAACAGACCTTTGAGTCCAACAATAACTACAACCCCGTGGCATTGGTAAACGAAGGTGTAAACAAACTCCACTCTTACAATACCCGTTTGTCGTTCAATCTTCAATACCAGATAATCCCCGAACTCAGCTACTTCGGTACGGTAGCGCTCACTGCCGACAGCAAACGCACCAAAAAATTCCTCCCCGTTTCGGTAAGCGGTGTACCTTGGATACAAAGCTCCAATCCACGAAACCCCAATGAGTGGTACAACCGCAGTTCCGATGCTTCCAATGAGCAGCTCTATCTTTACACCGAAAACCGCTTGGTCTATAAACAAACATTCAACGATATACACCGCCTCGTTGCTTCCGGAGTCCTGCAAATAGAGCAAACCTCTGCCACCAGCTATGGTGCCCAGACATCGGGCAACGCCTCTTACTACCTTTCCGACCCCGCCACCGGCGGCTATCTTGTCGGACTGAGCAGCGGAAAATCCACTACGCGCGAAATGAGCGCCAACATTTCTGCCGAGTATATTCTGATGGACCGCTACATGGTCAATGCATCGTTCCGCGGCGAGGCTTCCTCTTCGCTGCCTGCACGGAACCGTTGGGGCAAATTCCCCACCTTCGGTATCGGTTGGCAGCTCGGTGACGAAGAGTTCATGCAGAACCAAGACGTCATCTCGCTTTGCAAGATTCGTCTTTCGTGGGGACAAACCGGTAAGGGTCCTTCCGGCGTATCGCCCTATGTGGGTACATTCGCTTCCGATGCCAACGGCTACATGAATATGCCTTCCATGTACCCCAGCTCTATCGAGCTCGATAACGTAACTTATGAGGTAGTCGATAAATGGAATGCCGGTATCGATTTCGGTCTTCTCAACGACCGACTGATGTTCACCGTCGATCTCTATAAAAACGTTACCAACAACCTTTTGCAGAAAGGTATGAGCCTGCCTACTTCTACCGGTTTCTCCAAAGTGGCATGGTACAACTCCGGTAGAATGACCAACAAAGGTTGGGAGTTCCGCGTCGATGCCGACGTGGTGAAAACCAAAAATTGGAATTTCTTCCTTTCGTTCAACATTTCGCAGAACGACAACATGATTAACTCCTTCCCCTCCAATGTCGATATGGAGAATTATACGTTCGACAACGGAAAATACGCATTCCTCGTCATGGAAGGAAACCCGCTCGGTTCGTTCTACGGCTACCGTTACAAAGGCGTATATCAAGACGTCGAAGACACCTACGCCAAAGACGTCAATGGCAATAAGATTTACGACATCAACGGCAAACCGGTGATAACCCGCATCAACACGTGGACTGCCCGCCCGGGCGACGCCAAATACGAAGATATCAACGGCGACGGTGTAATCAACGCCAACGATATCGTATATCTCGGCAATTACAGCCCGAAATTGCTCGGCGGTATCCAGTTCCGCCTCTCGTACAAGACGTGGCAGCTCTCTGCCAACTTCCAGGGTCGTGTCGGACAAAAGGTATTCAACCAAGCCCGACTCAACTCCGAAATGATGCGCAGCAAGACCAACCAGAGTACCGCCACCCTGCGTCGCTGGCGTAACGAAGGCGACGAAACCGATATGCCGCGCGCCCTCTACGGACAGGGTTACAACTCTTTGGGCTCCGACCGGTACATCGAAGACGCCTCGTTCCTCCGTATGAAGACCCTTACTCTCAAATACGGATTCCCCAGAAACCTCCTCAAGAAAATGCACCTCAAAGGATTCGACATCTACGTTACCGCCTACGACTTGTGGACATTGACCAAATATTCGGGTCAAGACCCTGAGGTGAGCGAAAAGAAACAGGACGACAGCGGACTCGTACGCCTTGCCGTCGATGGAGCCTCCACTCCGAAGCCTATTCGTGTAAAATTCGGTATCAACCTCAGATTCTAATACTTTACAGATATGAAAAAGATATATGTATATATATGCGCATCGGCAATGGCTGTCGCCATGATGGCTTGTCAGGACTGGATGAACATCGATCCTGCCGGCGTGCAGACGACCACCACTTTCTGGAAATCGAAAGGCGATGTCGAGGGCGTCTTGGGAAAAGCCTATCTCTACCTGCGTGATGCGATAAACAGCACCACTTTCATCTATTGGGGCGAGATGCGCGCCTGCGATCTCGATTTGGTCGAAACAAAAGCCTTGAACATACGAAACGGGAACATTCTTCCCACCAACGACCTCACCGCTTGGAGTTCGGCATACAATATTATCGGTATGGCAAACTCCGTTATCAAGTATGCTCCCTCCGTCGTCGATAAAGACGCTTCATTCAACGAGTTTGAAATGAACTCTATCGTAGCCGAAGCCCACTTCCTGCGTGCGCTCTCCTATTTCTATCTGGTGCGCACGTTCAAAGACGTTCCCTACGTTACCGAGCCCTACGTCAATGACGATGCCGAATTTCTTTTGCCGAAAACCGACGGCAACACCATTCTCGCAAAAGAAATCGATGCCCTGAGCAAATATTATAACTATGCCAAGGAACGCTTCCCCATTACCGAAGACAACAAAGGACGCGCCACCCGCTGGGCGCTCTACACCCTCACTGCCGATATGTCGCTGTGGTTGGGTTCTTCGATAGCCGATGCCGATTCCTCCAACCACTATTTCAACCTTTGCATCGCGTCGTGCGACAGTGTCGATGCCGGTCACTGGGTAGGATTGAAACAAAAAGAAGAATGGTTCTCCAACTTCTTCCCGGGAAACAGCGAGGAGAGCATCTTTGAAATACAATACTCCCAAGCACTCTCGCAGACCAACAGCTTTATAGAGTGGTTTGCCACCGGTAGTAATACGACCCGCCGGTTCAGAGCATCGAACACTTTTGTGGCTCGGGCAAATCGCATCATCGACCCCGTAAATGATATTCGCGGCGCCGGAGGTACATGGGGCGATGTTACGCCCGGTATTACGGCCGATATGGTGTGGAAATATTACGGACAAGACACCGAGAATACCGTGCGTGTAGATCAAAACGACCAAAACTGGATAATCTACCGGTACGCCGAAGTGTTGCTGATGAAAGCCGAAGCCTTGGCAAGAACAGGCAACATGGAAGGTGCATTTGACCTCGTCAATCGGGTGCACCAGCGGGGCGGAAGTCCTGCACTCACCAACGCGGGCAATGTCATACAAACCATCATCGACGAACGCAGCGTCGAATTTTATGCCGAAGGCAAACGCTGGTTCGACATCTTGCGCGTCGGTTTGTACAATTACAACCACCCCGACGCTAACGGAGCCAACGGAATAGATTGGCTGATTACCGAATGTACAAGGGATTTGGCCCCCATCTCCCGAGCATTGGTACTCTCCAAGATGAACAAGAATTATCCCGATTCGTGGTATCTTCCTATCAACAGTTCCGAATTAGAGAAAAATACCCTTTTGGAACAAAATAGGGCGTATGCCGAGCTCGGAAAATAACAGTTGAAAAATGCATACACTTATGAAACATAAAATTTTATATTTTTTCGTAGCGGCAGCAATGCTTTCGGCTTGCAATGACGATCTCGAAGATTCCACTTTCAGAATCTCCGACGAAGAACCTGCCGCCACTTGGCTTAAGAAAAACGGCTACACGATGTGGACCGACCTGCTCGAACAAGCCGATTTGTTCAACACCATC
Organism: uncultured Bacteroidales bacterium; assembly: GCA_947589325.1. Lineage (GTDB taxonomy): Bacteria > Bacteroidota > Bacteroidia > Bacteroidales > UBA11471 > Caccoplasma. The sequence goes on from CANQAM010000001.1 coordinate 64,417, forward strand.
AATCTCGACGCCTCCTACACCCTCTTTGTCCCCGACAACGATGCGGTAACCGCCTATCTCGAGAGCGAGAAGTATAACTCCATTTCCGAGATAGACTCCCTTACGGCTTGCGGATTGGTGAAATATTCCACGATTGCCAAAACCAAATATTCGCGGATAGACTTCTCCAACGACGTGCTGCCCGATACCACCGCCTCCGGCGACTATCTGACCATCACGTTCGACGAGCAAGGCAACTATTGGGTCAATAGAGATGCCAAGATTCTCAACGATGCCGATATCGAAGTTACCAACGGTACCATATTCATTATCGACAAAGTGCTCGACCCTGTCGATGAAACCATTGCCGATCGTATAGACGAAAACGGCCAAGAGGGTGGTACATGGCAATTGTTCAAAGAGTTGCTCGATGCCACCGGCACCTACCGCATGGCACAACCGAACGGTCGCGCTTCATACACCTGTTTTGTCATTCCCGACAGCATTTTTGAGCAGGTGGGCATCTCGACGCTCGACGAACTTGCCGACAGCTTGAAAGCAGGAAGCGACGGTGAAAAATGGAAGGAAACCGACAATGCCATGTATCGTTTCGCCGCTTACCACTTCATTTCGAGAGGAGCTTTCTCCACCAACCAGCTCAACTACCTGCCCAGCACCAAGAACCCGCTGCTCGAAACAGAAGCCGAAGCCGCTTACATCGAAATGTCCATCACCGATGGCGAGTTCTATATCAATTACGATAAAGGAACCAAAGACGGTGTACAGATACTCCAAGGCGATGTCAGCTGCAAAAACGGCCTGATACACGTCATCGACGCGCTGATGACCATCAAAGACCCCTCGACCCTGCCGTCCGTTACGTGGGATTTGGCCGACAACACGACATTGTCAAGTCTCTATCCTGATTATCGCCTGACTTCGTCGCGCGAGGAAATTATCCATCCCATGGATTCGCTGGTTGATAATCCGCGCTTCCCCGGCTTTACATCGAGCCCCTCCGCTGACTATTCATATAGTTGGAATCCGGAGGAAAGCAACGTGAGCTATTATGTGGCCGCTTCCACCGATACGGTACGAAACAGATTGCTCAACAACGATGCTCTCCAACTCAACCTTCTTCAGTACAACTCCATCACGATGAAGACCCCCACCATCATCGCCGACTCCACCACCTATACCGTAGGTTTGGCCCACTATAATGAATTTGCCGACGAACCGGGCAACCGCATTACCGTATATATCGACGGTGAAAGAATCGGCGACCTGTTTACCAACGGCAAAGACCCCTACCGCTCGATAGCAGTAACCGGAACCGACAGCGCCGCACTGGTGGGTACCGTGAAATTCCCTGTTACAGGACGTCATGACGTCCGTATCGAAGACAATACCGGCGCTACTTTGCAACTCGACTATATGTTGTTCACTCCTAAAAAATAAACACCATGAAAAAGATATATTTTCTTTTGCTGCTCGGTTGTGGATTGATGATAACAGCCTGCACGGATACATGGGACGATTATTATAACTCGTCGTCGATATCGAAGATCCCCGGCGACGATATCGAAGAAATCGAGAATTACAGCGTAATGGAATTCTTTGTCCGCCATTCCGACTACGGTCAATTCTTCAACCTTCTGGAAGGTGTCGGCATCGCCGATGAGTTGAGTACGTCGGGACAGGAATTTACCCTTTGGGTCGTGAACGACAGCATATTGACAAAAAGCGATGAAGCTCCTGTGCTCGATACGGTGCAGCTGCAATATCACGTCAATTATTTGTCGATAACCAAAGACCAGCTGAACGACGGAAAACGCCTCAAAACATTGAACGGTACCTACATACAGATTTCTAACAATGAAACAGGGATATATGCCAACGATATCAAGGTGCTTCGATCGTATCGTTTGAATAACGGCGTAGTATATGAAATCGAAAGCATGATGGAACCTCGTGTCAATCTCTACGACTACATCGCATCGTTGGACGACGCTTATTCCATCTTCCGAGATTCGCTCATATCGCGCAGCTACCCGCTTTTCGATACGGCACGTTCGACTCCCATTGGTGTCGATGAAACCGGAAACATCGTCTACGACTCGGTGAAGATGCAATACAACCCCCTGTTCGATACCGCACGTATCAACTCGGAGTTTGAGCTGTTTACCTGTTTCCTGCCCGATAATGAGGTAATGGAAGACTGCTTTGAAAAACTCAACGCTACTTTCGAAGGTATCGGCCGTCCTCGAAATCCAAGCTCCGAAGGCGATTCACTCTACACGGGCTACACCTATTTGTTTCCCAAAGACCTGACTATGGCTGTCGATTGGATACAGCGCGCCGTGATCTTCGATGGACTTCGCGATCCTGATGTAGCAGATATTAAGGATGTCGAATCCATATTCGGCAAACAATGGAAAAATATAGACCGCAATAACAACCGCGTGCAGACAATCGCTCTCACCCCCTATGAAGAGGGCAGCGATTTACCCTACAAAAAACTCTCCAACGGTCGGGTATATAAAGTGACAGACTTGAAAGTACCCAACAATGTCATCATATCGAGGTTGAAACAATTTGCATACCATCTTGGATACCTCGATACGGACAAGAAGCCCGAACAGGAGAAATATATATGCGTTAAAAACGGCGACAGGATGAGACTTGCCACCGACGCAGTCGTCGTCAGTCCGGTTATAGCGGCAGGTTATCCTTCGGATGCATGGTCGGAATACACCTATACCTATTTTATTGAGAATGCTAACGGAGAGCCGCAATATACCTATATGGATATAACCGGCGGCGGCGGACCTAAGGAATTTTCCGTTTCATTCTCTCCGCTTCAACCTACCAAACTGAAAACAGCCGGAGAAGTAACCGAATATAAAATACCCGCAGGCGAGTATACCCTCTGCATGGGCTTCCGTTCCAAAGACTGCTGTACCGGCGACGTACTCTTCGCTACGGCGCAGTGCGATGCCAGCGGCAACCTTCAAACAGATCCCGCCGATCCAGATGGTGATGTACTCTTGAAATCGGGTTACAAAACCGTGCGCACATCTATCGACTTCACCCTTTCCACCCCGTGGAACTTCGACCGTTCCGGTACCGGCGGACAGGACAAATATATGCAGCGCAACGGCCGTAAATGGAACTCCGACGGCGGTACGGTAGGTATTGTCGAAGTAGAAGGCGAACCCGGAGAGATGCAGTCCGTACGTATCAAAGTGAAATACCGTTCGGGAACCAGACGTATCGAACTTTACCACTGGTGCCTTATACCTACTCCGAATAATTATTGATATCAAACACACAATACGATATGAAAAAACTTAGAAATCTATTTCTCCTCCTGATTACCGTGTTGGCAACGACGCCCGTCATGGCGCAGCGCACCTATACGGTTACCGGTAAGGTAATGGACTCTTTCAAAGGAGAACCTATCGAAGGAGCTATCGTTTCAGCCACCGGATTGAAACAATCGGAACCTACCAATGCGGACGGTGTGTTCACCATCGAACTCCCTGCCCTCAAAGGCGAGTTGCAAGTTTGGTATCCCGGCTTCTATACTCAGACAGTGCCTATCAGCAATCGCACGAAAATAGAGGTAGTATTGATACCCGAAGATAAATACGGATATGCCAATACCATAGAAACCCCCTATGCCTCGGTTGCAGCACAAGATAAAAATACCAATACCTATACCCGTCACAACAAAGACTTCTCGCTTTCGACCGTCGATGTCGAGAAGACATTTACTCGCGTACCCGGTCTCTACGTAGCCGAGAAAAGCGGTATGCCGGGCGAAGGTGCCTATTTCCAGCTGCGCGGCAACCGTACGTTCAGTGCTTCGAGTACGCCCCTTATCATCATTAACGGGCAGCCCTATTTCGGCGACGTAAATACCTCCGGAGCCATCAACGGATATTCCACCGGCCTGTTCAATGCCATTAACGCACAAGATATAGCCAGCGTATCCGTACTCAAAGGCGCCGATGCCGCCATGTACGGCTCTCTGGCATCGAACGGCGTCATCGCTATCGAAACCGAACGCGCTACCGACCTCGAAACCAAAGTCGAATTTATCGGTCAGTACGGTGTCGATCTCAACCAATCGACCTATCCGGTACTCGGCGTGACAGACTATAAAAAACTCGTTTCCGACATCGGTATGAGCGATCCCGCCTATAACGATATGAACACTTTGCTCAACGCATTCCCCTATCTCTCCAACGATCCCACGAACTACGTCAATCCCTATCTCTACAACAACAATACCGATTGGCAGGACGAAATCTACGCCTCGGGATTCGTAACCGACAACACCTTGAAGATAAAAGGCGGCGACGCTATCGCCAAATACGACCTCTCTATCGGTTACAAACGCAAAGGCGGACAAGTGGACAATACCAACCTCAACCGCTACTATGCACGGTTGAACTCGGATATCAACCTGACGCGCAACCTCATATTCTCGTCGTCGCTGTCGATGGCTTACATCAACAGCAACTTACAGGAACAGGGACTCTCGCTCGAAACCAACCCCATGCTGGCTGCCCTGCGCAAAGCTCCCGTGCTCTCTCCCTATGAGAAAGACGCTGAAAACCATCTCTTGCCCGACTATGCCCCCATTCGCGACGCAAACGGCAATATCCTCGTCAATAACGCTGTTTCCAACCCTACGGCTATCGTCAATACCCTCGATGCCGGAAACAACATTTATGACATACAAGGCCTCTTCGGGCTCAACGGAAAAATAAAAGAACATTGGACGCTCGGAGCCAATGCCGCTATCTATTATTACAAGAAACAAGAGTCGGTATTCATTCCCGGCGTCTCCAATCAGACCATCATGCCCCTGCAAGACGGGTTGGCAAAAAACACCTCCCGCGTAGGCGAAACCGAATTGCTGAACCTCTATTTCTCGGCACGCTCGACGTTCAACTATACGATTAACGGGCTGCACAACCTCAGAGGTGCACTCGGCATACAGACGGCTATCAACCAAACCGAATACGATTATGCCGAAGGTATCAACGCCGCCAACGACTATTACTTCCTGCTCGGAAATACCAACTCCGCCATCGGTCGCAAGGTATCGGGCTACATCGACAAATACAATTGGGTAAACCTCAATGCCAATGTATCTTATACCTATAACCACTTGGTAAGCGCAGGCGTGACACTGGCTGCCGACTATGCCTCCTCGTTCGGAGACGATGTCCCCGCCATGGCTGTATTCCCCTCTGTAAATGCTGCCCTCTATCTGAAAAACCTGCCCGGTCTCAACGACGCCCGAGCACTCAACCAGTTTACCATTCGGGCCGAGTATGTAACGAGCGGTAACAGCCGTTTCTCGACGAGCCTCAGCAAATACGCTTACTCGCGGGCAAACTTCCGTTCGATTTCCGGTCTTGTGCGCGCCGGAGTCCCCAATACCGGTCTGAAATGGGAAACCGACCGTACCGTCGATTTAGGTATCGACCTCTCGCTGGTCAATAACCGCATCGACGTAAACGTAGACGTATATCAAGGAAAAACTTCCGATGTCATCATGCTGCGTAACATTGCCTCCCTGTACGGAACCAATACCATGTACGACAATATCGGAACACTCGATAACAAAGGCGTGGAACTGGCATTACAAGTAGCCCCCGTCTATACCAAAGACATCAAATGGTATATCGGAGCCACGTTTGCCCACAACAAAAACACACTCTCCTCGCTCGACGGCAACGACAAAATCATTACCGAAACGGGCGACGGCTCCGCTATCGTTTCCGAAGTCGGTAAACCGCTGTACAGCTTCTACGGCTACAAAACAGACGGCGTATTTGCAACCGCCACAGAGGCTGAAGAGGCTAATCTGAGTACTCCGGGCGGCAGAAAATTCAGTGCCGGCGATATGCATTTCATCGACCAAAACCACGATAATATCATCGACGAAAAAGACCGTGTGAACCTCGGCAGCGCCGACCCGAAATTCTTTGGCGAATTTTATACCACCTTGCGGTATAAAGCCTTTGAAGTATCGCTTACATTCGGTTACAGCTACGGCAATCAAGCCTACAATGCCGTGCGCAGCATCGGCGAAGCCATGAGCGATTACGGAAACCAGCTGGCTTCGGTCAATCGCCGGTGGAAAGCCGGTGGCGACAAAACCGTCATACCGAAAGCCGCTTACGGCGATCCGATGGACAACAACCGCTTCTCCGACCGTTGGATTGAAGACGCTTCATTCCTCAAACTCAAAGAAATATATGTAAGCTATCGCTTCAATCTGCTGCGCGGCCTTACCGTCTTCGCTTCGGCCGAAAATGTATTCACTGCTACGAAATATCTGGGTCTCGACCCCGAAACGACCTATTCTTACGATGCGTCATTACGCGGATTCGACTATGCAAAAATAGCCCTTCCCCGTTCGTTTAAGGCTGGTGTTAAAATCGAATTCTAACCCATTGGGAATTTATGATTATGAAAAAGATAACGAAAAACTTGATTGCCGTGTTTGCCGCCCTCTCTGTGGCAGCTTGCTCCGACGATACGATTGACGTCCTCAACGAAAAGAATTATGTCGGTGTAAATACCGAACTTTATTCCGGACTTTGGGGTATAGCTTCGGCCGTGGCCGATGTTGCCGATCAGGCTCCGATATTGGAAGGCTTGCGGGGCGGTATGATTGAACCCACCGAAAATGCTACGAACGAAATGGTGGCTGTGTATAAATATGACAACCTCGATAGCTGCTCTCTGGCCGACCCTATGGGATATTATCGGGTCATCAGAGAAGTGAACGACTACGTAAAACATGTAGCCGACTATCGTGCAGAAAATCCGACGGCCATCGTCTTTGAAGAAAAATACGGCGTGTCGTTTGAACTTTACATCTCGACAGCCGTCCGTTACAAAGTTTGGGCATACATGATGCTGGCTAAAATGTATGGCGGCGCCTACTATTTCGATGATCCCGAAATCGAGTACGAAAAAACGGCAATTCCCCAATACGCCCAATGGCTCGATTTCGACCAAGTCATAGACAAGTGTATAGAGTTGATTACGACACCTTATACTTACGGTATCGATGGACAGCAGGTAACCCGTTGGGCGACTTTCCTTTTCCCGAGTATGACGGGCGAAAACGCCGACATACAGCAATACGACCGCTATCAGTTTACCCCGTGGACGCTGCTTACCGAATTGTATTTGTGGAAAGGGGAGTATCGGAAAGCCTACGACAATGCTACTTATGAAATTCGCAACAGCGGCTTCCTTTCAGGCGGCGAGGCTTATATCCTCTGCTTGCGCGGACCATATAACGGCGACTGGGCGAATGTATTTCACACTTTCTATCGTTGGGAAGACATAACAGCGGCTACATACGCTCCCCGTCAGGGCGAATACAACCGCATGGACGACTATGCCTCCAACCTTTCTCCTTATCACTATTATGTACGTCCTACCGAAGTGGGTATGCTCCGCTTCGATTCGACCAGCGTACACAATTCCGAAACTTCCGAACGTGGCGACAGATATCGCGGACGCGGAAGATCTTTCAAAGAAGTAAACGGACAAATGGTCTTCTCGAAATGGATTAGCGGCGTCGATCGCACGTCGAATACCGAAATAACCTTGCCGATTTATCGCGCCGGACATCTCCATCTGATGCTTTGCGAAGCTATTGTCGGCATGGCGGAGAACGAAGCTACGGTGGATAAGCAAAATGCCTACATCGAAGCGGCTTTGGTATTGCTCAACGCAGGCATCAGCGACTATTGGGACGCTTCGAATGGCAGGTACGTGGATACGCTGTGTATTGCCCAACTGCCTGATTTCCCCACTAATATGTATCGTGGAAACGACCATGCGTTGAATGCTTCGCAATATTTGAACCGTGGCGTGCGCGGACGTGTATCCATGAGCGCCGTCGGCGATGACATCGTGGCAAAAGATGACGAGGGAAAAGAATATATAAATAACTATTCAAGAGATGAGAAAGTTTGGAAAGTCGATTCGCTGTTGTGTGAAGAAGCATTCTTCGAACTTTCCGGCGAAGGTCATGTGATGCCGATATTCTACCGTATGATGAGACGACATGGCGACGACCCGGCCCACAAAGAATTCCTCACGAAATTCATCGCTGCAGGTCGTGTCGATGTCGATATCGAGGGAAAATTGCAAACAGACGAAAATTGGTTCCTCGATTATCATATCAAGTAAAAACAATATTTATCTTTACATAGGAGTGTCCGGAACGTTTTTCGCTCCGGACACTCGCAGTTTTTAACGAACCGAATCTGCCCATGAAACTCCGAATGCTAAGCCTATTTCTGCTGCTTTCCGCCGCAGGCGTTGCGCCGGCAAATGCCCAGCTTTATACCGCATCGACCTCCGACCGCACCGCTGCGGGCGCGATGCGTACCCTGCGCTACCGTCCCGACGGCAGCGACTTCGTCATCGAAAACGGCAGCCGCAAGTTTACCCGAGCCCTCTACGGCTCCAATACCGGCTTCCGCCTCGAAACCGGCGATGTGCCCGAGTTTGCCCTCTATATGCCCCGTATGGGCGGAAACCTCACGCTCGGAATCCTGCGCGACGGAAAAAGCCTTTGGCTCAACGATGCTGCCCATATCGAATGCCGTTACAGCGCCGGCAGCCGCATCTACATTATCACCGACCCCCTGTTGGGCGGCGGCGAAATAGTCGTTACCGCGCTTGCCCTCTACGAAGCCGACGGTATGATACTCCGCATCGAAAGCCGCAAACTTCCCGCAAAGACCGAGCTGCTCTGGCTCTACGGCGGCGCCAACAACAAACGTTTCAGCCGCGAAGGCGACATGGGCGTCGATCCCGCCGACTGCTTCGACCTGAAACCCGAATACTGCACCGGCAACGTCTACCGGCTTGGCAGCGAAGGTTTCGATATCTGGTACGGAAACTCGCGCAAAATCATCGACAGCTATCTTGCCGGCGAAAATCCCGAAACGGGTAAAAATCCCGTCTGCCGGCTCACCGCCGTCGTGCCCGACGGCGCGACGCAGCGCATCGGCAATGCTGCCTTGCAGCGCACCCCCGCCGCCCTGCGCGAAGCCGCTCCCTCTGAGGAATATCCCGTCGTATCGGGTACCGCCTCTTTGGGCAAGCGTCCCCTCTATCTGGCGATATACAATCCCGCCACGCTCGACGGCAGTTGGCGTTATGCCGACCTTGCCGCCGCTTTCGTCCGCGCCGACAAGAGCCGCGCCGAAGTGGCATCGACCGTGCGCATAGAAACCCCCGACCCATACTTCAATACGCTCGGCCCCGCCCTCAGTATGGCTGCCGATGCGATATGGGACTCCGCCACCGGCGTCTGGGTGCATGGTGCCATAGGTTGGCGCATGCCTCTCAACGGTTGGCGTGCCGCCTATACCGGCGATGCCGTAGGCCGCCACGACCGCGCCCGCACCCATTTCGACGGCTATGCCGCCTCGCAGATTACCGAGGTCGAGCCCGTCATTCCGCACCCTGCCCAAGACAGCGCGCTGCACCTTGCCCGTGCCCTTAAAGAGTGGGGCACCCCCATGTACAGCAACGGCTACATCACCCGCAATCCCCGCCAGACGCGCCTCATGCACCACTACGACATGAATCTCTGCTACATCGACGAATTGCTGTGGCACTTCAACTGGACAGGCGATATGGACTACGTGCGCCGTATGTGGCCGGTGTTGGAACGCCACCTCGCGTGGGAGAAACGCAACTTCGACCCCAACGACGACGGCTTGTACGACGCCTACTGCTGCATCTGGGCGAGCGATGCCCTGCAATACAACAGCGGCGGCGTTACCCACTCGTCGGCATACAATTACCGCGCCAACAAAATGGCGGCCGAGATAGCCGAAAAAATAGGGAAAGACCCGACGCCCTACCGTCGCGAAGCCGAGAAAATTCTGAATGCGATAAACTCCCGCCTGTGGCTTGCCGACAAAGGACATTGGGCTGAGTTTCAGGATTTCATGGGATTGAAACGACTGCACCCCGATGCTGCCGTCTGGACGATTTATCACGCCATCGATTCCGACATACACGACGACTTCCAGTCGTGGCAGGCCACCCGTTACGTCGATACCGAGATACCCCACGTCTCTGTCCGTGCCGAAGGGCTCGACCGTGACGACTATGCCACCGTTGCCACCACCACGTGGCTGCCCTATGTCTGGTCTATCAATAACGTGGCTTTCGCCGAAGTCATGCACACGGCGTTGGCTTACTGGCAGAGCGGACGTGCCGACGAGGCGGCGCATCTTTTCAAAAGCTCGATGCTCGACGGTATGTACATGGGCGGCAGTCCGGGTAATTTCGGACAGGTAAGCACCTACGACGCTGCGCGCGGAGAGTGCTATCGCGACTTCGCCGACCCCGTAGGCGTCGCCTCGCGGGCACTGGTGCAGGGCCTTTTCGGAGTGCTGCCCGATGCCATGAACGGACGCATCGTTCTGTGTCCGGGATTCCCTTCGGAGTGGAATCATGCCTCTTTCGCCACCGCCGATATTGCCTACGATTTTACCCGTAAAGGCAACAAAGATACCTATGCCGTCGAGCTGCATTTCCCCGTTGCGCTCGCTTTGACGCTCGACGTAAAAGCCCGCCGCGAAGCCGTCGCCGCCGTCAAAGTCGATGGCCGGAAAGTCGCATGGACATTGAAGGAAAACAGCGTGGGCGCGCCTCGCATCGAAATAGAAACTCCGGCAGGCGATGCCCGCAAAATCGAAATCGAGTGGGCAGGCGACACCTTGATGCTTCCCCATTATGAGAATGCTGTTGCCGTCGGAGCCTCGTGGCGGCTTGACGTGCCGCAGGGCGTGCGCCTGCTCGCCGTGCGCGACAGCCAGCGCCTGCTCTCGAATGCCGTGTTCGATGCCGAAAAACTCTCGGCGACGATAAACGGCAATACCGGCGAACGCACCCTCTTCGTCCGTCTTGCACAAGGCGATATGACGTGGTGGCAGCCGATACCCCTTACCGTCGAGCCGGCAGTGACGGTCGCATCATCGACGAACGAGAGCCGCACCCTTTCTTTCACCCTTGCCAACCATACCTCCGATGCGCTGACGCTGCGCTGCGTCGTCAATCCGGGCAGTCGCGAATATGCGACGACTGTGCAGCTTCCTGCCGGCGGTGTTTCTTCCGAAATCACGGTGCCCGCATCGGCAGTTGCAGCGGGTACTAACCGCGTGGCGCTATATGACGGAAACGAAGAAACGGCACATTTCAATCTCATCGATTGGGAGGCAAAAAGCTCTCGTAATTTCCATTACGAAACGGTGACGATGGACAGCGATTTCAACGCGCGCGTAACCGATATTTTCCGCAACCGCTATCTCTCTCCCCGTTCGCCCTACACCACGCTGCAAGTGCCGGAACAGGGAATAGGGGAGTGGTGCCACCCCAATGCCACCGCCGAAATCGACGACAGCGGGCTGCTGCGTGCCGCTTCGGGCGATACGCTCGACACGCCGCTCGGCGTACCCTTCCGCGTACGGCAGGACAGCACGGCGAAAAATATTCTGTTCACCACCCGTTGGGACAACTACCCCGACTCCGTTACCCTCCTGCTTTCGGGCAAAGCCTCGCAGGCTTACCTGTTGATGGCAGGCTCCACTAATCACATGCAGTGCCACATCGAGAACGGCATGGTTACAGTCGCTTACACCGACGGCACGACTTCGGTTCTGCCGCTGGTCAATCCCGAAACGTGGTGTCCCATCGATCAGGATTTCTACATCGACGGGCAGGCCTTCCGTGTCGATGCGCCGCGCCCTTATCGGGTGCTGTTGAAAAGCGGTACGATAACGCGCAACGTGGAGGAACTTCTGCATTTGCGCGGTGCCGACAACCGGAATATCCCGGGCGGTGCAGCCGTGATTCTCGATTTGCCGCTCGACGATTCCCGCGAGTTGCAGAGCCTTACGCTCACGACGTTATCCACCGAAGTCGTCATCGGTTTGATGGCGGTAACGCTTGAACGCTGAAGCCGTTTTTAACAACTCTTATTATAAACGGTTATCGAAATTACGACGATATTCGTACCTTTGACGGCCGTAAAGGGGATATACAGAGACCTATCTCTCATATCCCTTTTTCGTATGTGAAAACATGAAATAATCTAAAAAAAACCGATATGAAAAAAAATTTCATGAAACAAATTCTGGCGGGCATACTCCTGTGTGTGCCGATGCTTTTGCCGGCACAGCTCAAAGAGACCCTCGACCCCGCAATCCGTATGGGAAAACTCGATAACGGGCTGACGTACTATATCTGCCACAACGAACTTCCCGCCAACCGCGTGGAATTTTACATCGCCCAGCGTGTAGGCTCCATTCTCGAAGAGGAGCCGCAGCGCGGACTGGCGCATTTCCTCGAACACATGGCTTTCAACGGAACCAAGAATTATCCGGGCAAAACCATGATTGACTACCTCGAAAAGAACGGAGTGAAATTCGGCGTCAATCTCAATGCCTACACCTCTATCGACGAGACCGTCTATAACATTTCCGAAGTGCCCGCACGCGAGGAAGTTATCGACTCCTGTCTGCTGATACTGCACGACTGGGCGTCGGCAATCGCGCTCGAAGAAGAAGAAATCGACGCCGAGCGGAAAGTCATTCACGAAGAGTGGCGCACCCGCAACTCCGCCGACCTGCGTATGCTCGAATCCATCATATCTACGCTCTATCCCGACAGCAATCGTTACAGCAACCGCCTTCCCATCGGTTTGATGGAGGTGGTCGATAATTTTCCCTATCAGGCGATTCGCGACTATTATCACAAATGGTATCGTCCCGACCTGCAAGCCATCATCGTGGTGGGCGATGTCGATGTCGATAAAGTCGAGGCAAAAATCAAAGAACTCTGGCGCGACGTGCCTGCTCCGGTGAATGCCGCCGTGAGAAACTATGTGCAGATACCCGACAACGACGAGCCTTTGGTGGCAATCGTTTCCGACAAGGAGGCACAAGCCAATATGTTGCAGATATACTATAAACTGCCAGTAGAGCCGGAGGGCGCCTCTATGACGATAGAAGCCGTCCGCACCGACGTGGTGCGCGCGCTTATCGCCATGATGCTCAATGCCCGTTACAACGAATTGACGCAGGTTGCCGAGCCGCCATTCCTCTCGGCGTCGGCATCGGTCGATGATTATTACATCTCTTTCACGCGCAAGGCGTATATCCTTACCACGTTCTATAAAACGGGAATGTGGCGTCCCGCCCTCGATGCGATGATAGCCGCTGCCAAACAGGCGCTCCAATACGGTTTCACGCAAGCCGAACTCGACCGCGCCGTTGCCGAGCTGTCATCGTCGGTGGAGCGCGGCTACAACGAACGCGCCACCCGCAAAAATCCCGCTTTCGTGAATATGGCGCTGGAACATTTCCTCTACAAGGAGCCGCAATTGTCCGAAGAATATTTCTATGAACTCTACAACGAAATGATACCCACCATTTCGTTGCAGGAACTCGATGCCCATTTCCGCAATTTCTTCCCCGCCGACGGCAAAAACATCTCATTCGTCATGAAAGGTGAAGAAAGCGAAAACAGCAATATGCCTTCATCGGAAGAACTTTTGAATGCCTACGTTTCCGCATGGCAAGCCGCCGTGTCGCCTTACGAAGAAGAATATACGCAGCGTCCTTTGATTGCACAGATGCCCGCAAAAGGCAGTGTCGTGAAAACGAAAGAGAACAAGAAACTCGGCGCTACGGAATACACCCTCTCCAACGGTGCGAAAGTCGTTATAAAGACGACCGACTTCAAAGCCGACGAGATAAGAATGTATGCTGTGAGTGAAGGCGGAAACACGCTGTTCGACATTTCCGAACGTCCTAATTTCTCGGTGATGAACACCTTGGCGTCGATAGGCGGTCTGGGCGATTTCTCGCCGGCGGATTTGGTCAAGCAGCTTAGCGGCGTACAAGCCGGTGCATCGGCTTCGATAAGCACTTACAATGAAACGGTTACCGGAAGCAGCAATGTGAAAGATTTTGAAAAATTGCTGCAACTTACCTATCTGCGTTTCACCACCGTGCGTGCCGACAGCGCCCTGTTCATCGCATGGAAAAGCCGCATGAGCAACTCGCTGAAACTTTCTGAGAGCGACCCCATGCGTCCTGTTTCCGATACGCTTTCCTATCTCTCTTACGGCAATCACCCGCGTGCCCGCCGGTTTACACAGGCCGACCTCGACAGCGTCGATTACCTCCATACGCTCGACCTGTTCAAACAACGTCTGGACAATGCCGCCGACTTTACTTTCATCTTCATCGGGAACATCGACAAAGATAAGGCGCTTCCCCTCATAGAGCAGTACATCGGTGCGCTGCCCTCCACCGGCAAACACGAAAAAGCCAACGAAAAAGCCATGCCGAAACCGCGTACCGGCTATCGCGAATCGATATTCGAGCAGCCTATGGAGTCGCCCAAGACCGTAGTATATATTTCCTATGCCGGAAAAGAAAAATACAATCTGAAAAACAGAATGATTATGTCGATACTCTCCCAAGTCATGCAGGTGGTTTACACCGAGACCATTCGTGAAGAGGAGGGAGGTACTTACGGCGTATCCACCGGCGGCGACTTGTCGCTGCGTCCCAAAGGCCGCTGGTCTTATACCATACAGTTCGACACCAACACCGAAATGGCTGCCCGTCTTTCCGAACGCACCGTTGCCGAGTTGGCGAAAATAGGCGAGGAGGGCCCGGCAAAAGAAACATTCGACAAAGTAAAAACCTTCATGGTAAAGAGCTATCAAAACAGTATCAAGGAAAATAGCTACTGGCTCTCGCAACTTGTCGGTTACTATACGACAGGCACCTATACGGTCGATGACTATCTGCCCACGCTCGAAAAGATAACGCCCGAAGACGTGCAGAAGCTCGCCAAGAAAATCGTTAGCTCGCCCGACGAGATAAAAATGATTTGCTACGGCGTCGAAAAGCAATAATCTTCGAATAACGAAACGTCGAGGCGGGAATCCCTCTCCGGAGCGGATTCCCGCTCTTTTATCCCCATGCGCAAGAAATATCGGAAAAAAAGTGCGCCGCCCGTTTGCAAATAAAAAATATTGTCGTACCTTTGCCCCGCAATTGAAACAAGTATTAACCGATTCAATAACAAAAACATTATGAACCATTACGAAACCGTTTTCATTCTAACTCCCGTTTTGTCTGATGTTCAGATGAAGGAAACGGTAGATAAGTTCAAAGCGATTCTCACCGAAGACGGTGCGACAATCGTGAATGAGGAGAATTGGGGCTTGCGCAAACTCGCCTATCCCATTCAGAAAAAATCTACCGGTTTCTACCAATTGTTGGAGTTCGATGCAGAGCCTGCTCTCATCAAAAAACTCGAAGTCAATTTCCGCCGCGACGAGCGCGTTATCCGTTTTTTGACTTTCAAAATGGATAAATTCGCTGCCGAATACGCCGCCAAGAGAAGAAGTATGAAATCATCAAAAGAAGAGAAGGAGAATTAATTATGGCACAAGCACAATCTGAAATCAGATATTTGACCCCTCCCTCGGTCGATGTGAAAAAGAAAAAATATTGCCGTTTCAAAAAGAACGGTATCAAATATATCGACTACAAGGATCCCGAGTTTTTGAAAAAATTTCTCAACGAACAGGGCAAAATCCTGCCCCGTCGCATCACGGGAACTTCGCTCAAATTCCAGCGCCGTATCGCACAAGCCGTAAAACGTGCCCGTCACTTGGCTTTGCTGCCCTACGTAACCGATATGATGAAATAACCTAAAAACAGGAGGACACAAGTATGCAAGTTATATTGAAAGAAGATGTCTTGAATTTAGGTTATAAAGACGATGTCGTAACCGTAAAAGACGGCTACGGACGCAACTACCTCATTCCGCAGGGAAAGGCGGTTATCGCTTCGCCGTCGGCATTGAAACAGTTGGCCGAGAACAACAAGCAGCGCGCCCACAAGCTCGAAAAGCTCAAACAAGATGCTCAGGCTTTGGCCGACAAACTCGCCGGCGTAGCTCTCACCATCACCACCAAAACCAGCTCTACCGGTAAGATTTACGGTTCTGTTACCAATATCCAGATAGCCGAAGCTCTTGCAAACGCCGGATACGAAATCGACCGCAAAATCATCGTGGTGAAAGACGCCATCAAGGAAGTAGGTTCTTACAAAGCTACCGTCAAACTGCACAAAGAAGTAAGTGTCGATGTGGCATTTGCCGTAGTCAGCGAAGACGCTCCCGCAGAATAAATCATTCTCTTTATATAAAAAACGGGAAGATTGAACATTCAATCTTCCCGTTTTTGTTTTGCCCCGCTGCAAGAGCGGCATCACGATTTCTCTTTCTCTTCTTCGCGCGGAATGAAAATCGCCGTATATATTTGCAGCGCCGTGGCGATGATGAACAGCACTACCCAGTCGTAACCGCCCGTCCGGTACATCAGGAATGCCGCCGCCACGAACAGCATCGACGAAAAAGTTTCCTGCCGGTAAAGCCGTTGCAGGCGGATATTTTTCCCCTTGTACCTCCGCAAGAGGCGGGCGGCGAACATACCTGCCGCCCCTATGGCAAACGGCACGACCGCCCGTTCGCCCACGAAAGCGTATGCTGCGGCAGCCGCCACGAGGAGCAGCGCCGAACAGGGAAACAGAATATTTTGTATGAAGGTCGGCTTCACGATTCAATCCTCCACGATGATGAACACATCTTCATCTTTGCCTTTCATCTGGTACGTTTCCCGTGCGAATTTTTCCAGATTCTCGTCGCTCGATTTCAGTTCATCGAGGCGTATGCTGTCGCTCTTTATCACTTCGCGGTATTGGGCGGCGGTCGCTTTCAGCCGCGCTATCTGCCGGCTGTAACGATAACTCTGTACGAAACTGTTTTCGTCGAGAAACGCCATTTCAAACAGCAGCACGCCTCCGATATATACGATTAGCGGCACGCGCCGCAGGTGCGACCATATTTTCAGTAACGATTCTTTCATGCCATACGCCTGTAATATACCCAACAAATATACGCAAACTTTCCGGTAACGGAAATATTTTGTTTCCGATTTTCTCAATTTCTTTTTGCGAATGAAACCAAAAATTTTTAGCGGAAAGTTTTGTAAATTTATATTTCCAGATTAATTTTGCAAAAAGAATCGAATAACCAATAAAATAGATTATGAAAAAGAGATTACTGTTTTTAGTCGTTTCCGCGCTCTTGTGGAGCGGAGCGGCAACGGTGCAAGCCGAAATCTACTCCGGCAATTGCGGTGCCGACGGCGCCAATGTTACTTGGACGCTCGATACCGAAACCGGCGTGCTCGAAATCTCCGGTACGGGGGCGATGAAGAATTATAGTAATGGTAGGCCATGGGATAATTATCGCACTTCGATTACTTCGGTAAAAATTGGCGACGATATTACTTCTATCGGCGACAGGGCTTTTGGGTTTTGCGAAAATTTGACATCGGTAACGATAGGTAAGAATATTCAGACTATTGGCGCTCAGGCTTTTTACTGGTGCAGGGGCTTGACATCGGTAACAATAGGTGAGGGTGTTCAGACTATCGGCGGCAGGGCTTTTCATAGTTGCTCGGGCTTGAAGTCGGTAACGATACCGGAAAGTGTTACCTCTATCGACTACGATGCTTTTAGGGGTTGCGAGAGCTTGACGTCGGTAACGGCTTATAATCCGACGCCGGTGGATATTGATGTCTACGTTTTCAATGGTGTCGATCGCAGAAATTGCACGCTCTATGTACCTGCCGGGTCGGTAGAAGACTATCGGAATGCCGAAGGGTGGTGGAGGAGGTTCGAAGAAATATTGCCGATCGTGGCATACGACTTCGAAGCCGCACCGACGATAACTCCCGCTGAAAACGACGAAACGATAACCGCCCTCTCCACCTTTACGCTCACTTTCGACGAACGTCCCGCCCTCGTAGGCGACTCGGCTGCGGTGATGAAAGCCGACAGCTCGGCATACTATCCCGCCCGCATTACAGCGAGTGAAGACGGAAAAAGTTTCATTATCACCCTGCAAGGCGACGAACAAACGAAAGCAGCCGAATACAGCCTGACAGAAGCAGGCACCTATCTGCTCGTAATTCCGGCCGGTACGTTCGGCGACGACGTCTTTGCTGCCGACCCGAAAACGGGACATAGCAACCCCGAACTCGTTTATACCTACACGATAAAAGCGCCGGAACCCGTAGAACCCGACGATCCGGACGAACCGTCATCGATAACGGAAACGCAGCAAGATACCGAACACATAACCGTCTATAACCTGCAAGGCGTGCCGGTGCTCGAAGCCGACGATGCCGCCGCCCTCAAAACGTTACAGAGCGGCGCCTACATCGTGAACGGCAAGACGATGATTATCGCCCGATAGCACGACTATTAGAGCAAAAGAGCATAGAATAAAAAAGAGAATTTCCTGAATAATAATCTTTGACGCGCCGCCCTGCCTCACGCAGGGCGGTTTTTTTTGTTTTCGCACGGAAAGGCAGCGGCATCATCGGGGGGGAGGAGCTCGCTGTTCGAAAAATTTTTTATCGAAAAGAATCTGAAATTTTTGAAATAAGTTTTGCGTCGGTGTTTAATATTTATAATTTTGCAGCCGCATACAATAACCGAGAAAACAGGAACGGGAATGAAAATTTTTTATTTGGGATTGTTTTTGTGGGGTGCGGCGTTGCCGTTGCAAGCATACGATTTTGTCTGCGACAGCATATACTACAACATAACCTCTTCTTACAATTTGACAGTGGAGGTAACGAGGGGCGACGTAAAATATGCAGGCAATATATCGGTGCCTTCAGTGGTAGAATATAGGGGTAGGGCATATCGTGTTACAGCAGTAGGTTTTTATGCGTTTTCTTTGTGTGGTGCCTTAAAATCGGTAACGCTGCCGAACAGCATTGAATTTATCGATTCGTATGCCTTTTACCGTTGTATCGGATTGAGATCGATAGTGATACCTTTAAGTGTTGCAAGAGTCGGAGTGGGCGTTTTTGAAGGGTGTACGGAATTGAGGGAGATTCGCGGTAAACGTGTATTCGATTTGTTTTCCCGAAAACGTTCCCGATAGTCGTATTTCGATTTTCCCTTGTCTCCCGAGCGACGATTTGAAAAATAAACGGCGACATTTCGTCGGAAATTCGTCGGGGTTTCGTATCTTTGCGGGCGGAAAGCGAGCGGGCGAGCCGGACGGTTTGCTGTCGAAGTCCGCTTCCCTGCAACAACCGAGCCATGCGACTGGTCATAGATGAAGGAAATACCTCTGTAAAGACGGCGTTGTTTTCGGCGACGGACGGCGAGCCGGCTTTTGTCGAACGGGTGCGCCGCTTCGATACGGAGTATCTCGACACGCTTTTTTCGCGCTATGCCATATCGTCGTGCATTTATTCGTCGGTAGTGGGAGCCGATGCGTCGGTCGTGGCAAGTCTGCAAGCCCGCGTGCCGGAGTTCGTGCTGTTCGATGCCTCCACGCCGCTGCCCGTTGCCGTCGATTACCGCACGCCGCAGACGTTGGGGCGCGACCGCATTGCCGCCGTAGTGGGAGCCGCCGGAGAGGCTCATGGTAAAGACTTGCTGGTGGTCGATGCCGGCACCTGCATCACCTACGACCTGCTCACCGCCGACGGGCACTATCGCGGCGGCAACATAGCTCCGGGCGTGAAAATGCGCTTGAAAGCCATGCACGCCTATACGCAGAAACTGCCGTCGGTGGAGAAAATCGGCGACACTCCGGCGCTGGGCTATGATACCGAAACAGCGATGCGGGCGGGTGCCGTGCGCGGAATTTGTTACGAAATCGAAGGATATATAAATGCCTTGCGGCAGGAATATCCCCAACTTTTGATTTTTTTAACGGGTGGCGATGCATTTTTATTGGCAGACAAATTAAAAACTCCCATCTTTGTAGATGAATGTATCGTACTCAAAGGGTTAAACCGCATATTGCAATATGGTAAAAAATAAGATTTTTCTTTTTCTGTTTTCTCTCGGACTGTTGCTTCCGACGTTTTCGCTGCGGGCGCAGACCAATGTAAACAGTCCCTATTCCCGATACGGGTACGGCATTCTCGACAATCGGGGCATCGGCGCTTCGCGCGCCATGGACGGGCTGGGCTATGCCGTGCAGAGTGGAAAGCAGATAAACGTGAAAAATCCCGCTTCGTATGCCGCTATCGACACGCTGACGTTTTTGTGCGACTTCGGTGTGAGCCTCCTCTCGAACACCATGAAAGAGGGGGCTGCAAAAGAAAACCGTGTTAGTTGGAGCTTCGACTATATCGCTCTGCAATTTCCTTTGGCCAAATGGTTGGCGGTAAGTTTGGGCGTCGTACCCTATTCGACGGTAGGCTACGACTATGCGGGCAGCATCGAGAACGGTTCGGTGCGACAGACCGGCGAGGGAAGCCTCAATGAGGCATTTATCGGATTCGGTGCATACATATACAAAGGATTTTCGCTCGGCTTCAATGTCGATTATCTTTTCGGCGAATTGAACAACAACTCCGTGTCGGTGTCGTCGCTCGATGCGATGAACGCCACGTTGTTCGAGAACGTATTGAACGTCTCGGATTTCCGCATCGAAATAGGCGCGCAATACACCTGCCGGCTCAACGCCAAAAACCGCTTTACGCTCGGCGTTCTATATACTCCAGCAAAAAAATTGCTCGGCAAAGGCTATGTACGGGGAGGAGCCTACAATGTTTCCTCCGGAAATACGGTCGCATTCCAGAACGATACGGTGAAACTGAAAGACGGTTATTCGCTTCCCGCTACTTATGGTGCCGGTTTTACCTATACCTATGACGACCGTCTTACTGCCGGTATCGACGTTACATTCCAGCCGTGGAGCAAAGCGAAATACGCCGGTTCCACCGCTTATTTCAACAACTACCTGCAAGTGATTGTCGGCGTGGAATTTATGCCGAAACTCTACTCTTCCTCCTTTTTCCAGAGCGTGCGCTATCGTGCCGGCGTGAACGTGTGCCGCTCCTACGCCCGCATCAAGACGTCCGACAACACTTACAACGATTTGTGGGAAACGGGATTTACCGTAGGTATGGGGCTTCCGATGAAACGCAACAAGTCGATTATCAACATCGCATTCGGTTACCAGAACCGCCGCACCACTCCTTTGTCGTCGGTAACGGAAAATGAATTTCGGGTTTCCATAGGACTTACCTTCAACGAAATGTGGTTCTATAAAAACCGCCTGCAATAACAGGATAGGGGAAAGGCTCCCGATATGAAAATACGAAATCGACACAGACCGTTTTCTCTGCTTGCTGCCGCTGCCGTCGTCGTCTGTCTGGCAAGCCTCCCTGTGCTGACCTCCTGCCGGAAAGAAAAAAAATCATTCGTGGCGAGTTTCGACAATGAACAAGACGTGCCGTCACTCTCGACATTCGACGTCAATACGCTCATTTCCGATTCCGGCGTAACCCGCTATCGCATCAAAGCCAGAGAGTGGCGCATTTTCGACAAAGCCGCCGAACCTTATTGGTCTTTTCCGCAAGGCATCTATGTCGAAAAATTCGATGAGAATTTCGACACCGAATCGTTCATCGTCGGCGATACGGCGATTTTTTACAATAAAAAACAATTGTGGCGGCTTCGCGGAAACGTGCATATCGAGAACATGCAGGACGAACGTTTCGCCACCGAAGAAATCTATTGGGACCAGAAACAGAAGAGCATCTATTCCGACAGCGCCATTCACATCGAGCGCGTCGATCGCATCATCGAGGGCGTGGGTTTTGTTTCCAACGAAGAGATGAACCGCTACACGATACACCATACGACGGGCATATTTCCGGTGGAAAAACCGGCGGATACGTCGGACGGAAACTCGGAGCAGTCGGCAAAGAGACGCGACGACAACGCCCGCCGCTTCGTCCCGAAAAAATAATCGCCGTCTGGTTCCGTTTTTTTGCCGGCAGCAGACGGTCGTCAGTATCGTGCGTCCATTTTCAGAAAAAAACAATCGGAGAAATTATTGGCGAAAAAATTGCTATCTCCGCTTTGCAAAAAAAGAAAAAGCAATGTATATTTGCCTTGTCTTACGGGCAGGAACGAGATGGAGACTTTTTACAGAACGCACAAATACCTTGTAGAACACGTAAAATCGCCTGTAAAGCGGGGTTTGATGCAGGAAATTGACTGGTCGCGCCGCCTTATCGGCATCAAAGGCAGCCGTGGCGTGGGCAAGACCACGTTTCTCTTGCAGTACGCCCGCGAAAAATACGGCGCCGACAATCGTGCGTGTCTCTATATCAATCTCAACAATCTCTATTTTGCCGACAAGAAACTCTCCGATTTCATCGAACGCTTCTACGAAGCCGGCGGGCGATGCTTGCTTATCGACCAAGTATTCAAATATCCGTCGTGGCAGGAGGAGTTGGCGCAATGTTATCATAGCTGCCCCGACCTGCACATCGTCTTTGCCGGCTCGTCGGTGATGCGTCTGCGCGAAGAACCCTCGCCCATTTCCGGAATCGTCGATTCGTACGACCTGCGCGGCTATTCCTTTCGCGAATTTCTCAATCTGACGGCAGGCACCGACTTTCCCGCCCTGCGTCTCGACGACCTGCTCGCCCGCCACACCGCCCTTGCCGGTGAAATAACGAATCGCATACACCCCTTGCCCTACTTCCGCGAATACCTGCATCACGGCTTTTATCCTTTCTTTCTCGAGCAACACGACTTTTCCGAGAATTTGGTGAAGACCATGAACATGATGATGGAAGTGGATATACTCTTTATCAAACAAATAGAATTTACCTATCTGCCCAAGATACGCCGCCTGCTCTACCTGCTGGCGGTATCGTCGCCCTGCTCGCCCAACGTGAGCCGCCTCAGCGAGGCGATACGCACTTCGCGAGCTACGGTCGTCAATTATATCAAATACCTCAAAGACGCCCGGCTCATCAACATGCTCTATCCTGTCGGCGAGGAGTTTCCCCGCAAACCGGCGCGCATCTATATGCACAATACCAACCTGATGTACACGATTTGTCCCGAAGATGTTTCGCCCCAAGCCCTGCGGGAAACTTTTTTCTATAACGCCCTGCATAAAAATTATCGCCTGAACGAAGGGGCGCGGAATGCCCATTTTCTTGTAGATGAGAAATATAACTTCCGTATCGAAAGCGATTTCGTGCGGGGACGGAATAATTCGGACTTTTTTTATACGCTCGATAATTGCGAAATCGGAAAAGAAAATAAGATTCCTTTGTGGTTATTCGGTTTTTTATATTAACTTTGCTATCCAACTTGAAAATTAACCTTAATCCTCAAATATTAACTGTATGAGCAAACAAAAGAAATTCATTACCTGCGATGGTAACCAAGCCGCTGCCCATATCTCGTATATGTTCAGCGAAGTGGCCGCCATCTACCCCATCACTCCGTCCTCGACGATGGCCGAGTACGTCGATGAATGGGCTGCCGCCGGAAGAAAAAACATCTTCGGCGAAACTGTTACGGTGCAAGAAATGCAGTCCGAAGCCGGTGCAGCCGGTGCCGTACACGGCTCGTTGCAAGCCGGTGCGCTCACCACGACCTACACCGCTTCGCAAGGTCTCTTGCTGATGATTCCCAACATGTACAAAATCGCCGGTGAATTTCTGCCCTGCGTATTTCACGTGTCGGCACGTACATTGGCATCGCACGCCCTCTGTATCTTCGGCGACCACCAAGATGTGATGTCCACCCGTCAGACCGGATTCGCCATGTTGGCCGAAGGTTCCGTACAAGAAGTGATGGACCTCGCCGGTGTGGCTCACCTCTCCACCATCAAGTCGCGTGTGCCTTTCGTCAATTTCTTCGACGGTTTCCGTACCTCGCACGAGATACAGAAAATCGAGATGCTGGAAAACGAAGACCTCGCTCCGCTCATCGACCAGAAGGCATTGAAAGAATTCCGCGACCGTGCTCTCAATCCCGAGAATCCCGTTGCTCGCGGTATGGCTGAAAACCCCGATACCTTCTTCACGCACCGCGAATCGTGCAACAGCTTCTACAACGCTGTTCCCGGCATCGTGGAAGAGTACATGAACGAAATCTCGAAAATCACCGGCCGCAAATACGGTCTGTTCGACTATTACGGAGCTGCCGATGCCGACCGCGTAATCATCGCTATGGGCTCCGTTACCGAAGCTGCCCGCGAAGCTATCGACTACCTCGCCGCCAAAGGCGAGAAAGTGGGTCTCGTATCGGTACACCTCTATCGTCCGTTCTCGGTAAAACACCTCTTGGCTGCCGTACCCGCAAGCGCAAAACGCATTGCCGTACTCGACCGTACCAAAGAACCGGGCGCCAATGGTGAACCCCTCTATCTCGATGTGAAAGAGGCTTATTACGACGTAAAGAACGCCCCCATGATTGTAGGCGGACGCTACGGTCTCGGCTCCAACGACACTACGCCGGCTCAAATACTTTCCGTATATGAGAACCTCGCTTTGCCCGAACCGAAAAACCACTTCACGCTCGGCATCATCGACGATGTAACATTCACCTCCCTGCCTCCGAAAGAAGAAATCGCCATGGGCGGCGAAGGTATGTTTGAAGCCAAATTCTACGGCTTGGGCGCCGACGGTACGGTAGGTGCCAACAAGAACTCCGTAAAAATCATCGGCGACAACACCGACAAACACTGTCAGGCTTACTTCTCGTACGACTCGAAGAAATCGGGCGGTTTCACCTGCTCGCACCTCCGTTTCGGCGACAGCCCCATTCGCTCGACCTACCTCGTAAACACGCCTAATTTCGTGGCTTGCCACGTACAGGCTTACCTGCGTATGTACGACGTAACGCGCGGTCTCCGCGAGAACGGTACGTTCCTGCTCAACACCATTTGGAGCGACGACGAACTGGTAAAGAATCTGCCTAATAACGTAAAACGCTATTTCGCACAGAAGAATATCAAAGTTTACTACATCAATGCCACGCAGATAGCACAGGAAATCGGTCTTGGCAACCGCACCAACACCATTCTGCAATCGGCATTCTTCCGCATCACCGGCGTCATACCCGTCGATTTGGCTATCGAACAGATGAAGAAATTTATCGTGAAATCGTATGGCAAGAAGGGCGAAGATGTGGTTAATAAGAACTACGCAGCTGTCGATCGCGGTGGCGAATACAAGCAGCTCGCTGTCGATCCGGCATGGGCTAACCTGCCCGACGATGAGCAAGCGGCAAACAACGACCCCGCTTTCATCAACGAAATCGTACGTCCTATCAATGCCCAGAACGGCGACTTGTTGAAGGTTTCCGCATTCAAAGGCATCGAAGACGGTACGTGGCCGCAGGGAACCGCCAAATACGAAAAACGCGGTGTGGCTGCATTCGTTCCCGAGTGGACTCCCGAAAACTGTATCCAGTGTAACAAATGTTCGTACGTTTGTCCTCACGCTGCCATTCGTCCGTTCGTATTCGACGCTGCCGAACAAGCCGGCGCACACTTCACGACGATTAAAGCGGTGGGCAAGATGTTCGAAGGCATGACGTTCAGAATGCAGGTCGATGTACTCGACTGTCTCGGTTGCGGCAACTGCGTCGATGTATGTCCGGGCAACAAGCAAGGCAAAGCCCTCGCCATGAAGCCTCTCGAAGGACAACTCGCCGAAGCTCCCAACTGGGAATACTGCGTAAACAACGTGAAGAGCAAACAACACTTGGTAGATGTAAAAGCCAACCCCAAAAATTCGCAATTCGCTACTCCGTTGTTTGAGTTCTCCGGCGCTTGCTCCGGCTGCGGTGAAACTCCGTATGTAAAACTCATTTCGCAACTCTTCGGCGACCGTGAAATGGTGGCAAACGCTACCGGTTGCTCCTCCATTTACTCCGGTTCCATACCTTCGACTCCTTACACCACCAACGAAAAGGGACATGGTCCTGCTTGGGCTAACTCCCTCTTCGAGGACTTCTGCGAGTTCGGTCTGGGTATGACGCTCGCTGTCGAGAAAATGCGCAACCGCATCGAGAGCCTCATGAAAGGCGCTATCGAAGCCGAAGGTACTCCCGCCGACGTGAAAGCTCTCTTCGGCGAATGGATAGAAAACCGCGAGAACACCGAAAAGAGTGTCGAACTGGCTGCCAAGATACGTCCTATCGTAGAAGCCAACGCCGACAAATGCGAATTCTGCAAAGGCATTGCCGCACTCGGCAAATTCCTCGTTAAGAAATCGCAGTGGATTATCGGCGGCGACGGTGCTTCGTACGACATCGGATTCGGCGGTCTCGACCACGTATTGGCATCGGGCAAGAATGTAAACATTCTCGTTCTCGATACGGAGGTTTACTCCAATACCGGCGGTCAGGCTTCCAAAGCCACCCCGCTCGGCGCTATCGCCAAATTTGCTGCTGCCGGCAAACGTGTCCGCAAAAAAGACCTCGGTCTCATCGCATCGACCTACGGTTACGTATATTGCGCACAGGTGGCTATGGGTGCCGATCAGGCTCAGACCTTGAAAGCCATTCGCGAAGCCGAAGCCTATAACGGTCCTTCGATTGTTATCGCTTATGCACCCTGTATCAACCACGGTCTTAAAAAAGGCATGGGTCATGCCCAAGCCGAGGAGGCTGCTGCCGTTGAATGCGGATACTGGCACTTGTGGCGTTACAACCCCGAACTCGAAGCCGAAGGCAAGAATCCTTTTACGCTCGACAGTAAAGAGCCGCAATGGGATAAGTTCGAGGACTTCCTCAAAGGCGAAGTACGCTACGCATCGGTTATGAAACAATATCCTGCCGAAGCCGAACAACTCTTCGCTGCCGCCAAGGAGAATGCACAATGGCGTTACAACAACTATAAACGCCTGTCGAAACAGCAATGGGGCGTCGATGCCGAATAATCGACTCTCCTATACATGAAAAAAGGGGTCGCGCTTTATAGCGCGACCCCTTTTATTTTTTACGGGTGAAGAGATTTTATGAAATCAATTGGCAGGTGGCACCGGCTTGCCGGTTTGTTCCGTCTTGTCTGTACCTACCGTTGAGACATTCAGCAGTGCGCCCGTCTGCGGGCAGAAGCGCGCTTCCATGCGGTTTTTGCCGGAGAGGAGGGTGGCGTCGAGACCGTAAACCACGCCGAGTTGGGCGAACGGAAGATTTCCGTTGAAAAGTGTTTTGCCCTTGAACGAAACTTTCACGTCGGCATATCCGGGTATGGTGTAAGCAAGCGAACCTTTGCTCGGGGCGATGGTGTGCCCTTTGGCGTTGGTCGGTACGGTGCCCTCCCGTGTCGGCGTTACGGCTACATACACTGGTTCGCCCGACAGGTCTTTCGTGCCGACTACTCCGTTGTGCTCCGAGAAGCGGAATGCGATGCGGTTGCCCTGTTCTGCGGTGTCGGGCATATATACGACGTGTTTCACCATTGTCTCTTTCTCTGCCGACCCCATGAAAAGTTCTGTCAAAAGAGCTTCCCGACGAGCCATTTCCCGAAGAATGATTTTCAGCGAAGCGTCCGTCGGCAGCACGTCGGCATTACCGGTAAGCAGGTCGAGCCGGTATTCCCGAATAGCGTAAATCTGTTTGGCTGCCGCCTCCGCCATTTTGGCGGTGGAGCCCATAAGGAGCATATCTTCCGTATAGAGTTGCGCCAGTTCCTCGTCGGTATGTTTGTGCCCTTTTTTCGGTGCATGGGGGCGTGGGTCGTTGCATTCCGGTTTCACGTTTATGCCTGCCAGCAGTCCGTCGGGTGTCAGATAAAATGCTGTTTGATTACCCGATTTCAGTTGTATGGCATACTGTTGTTCGGGGTCGGGTATGCCTTTGGGTACGGCGGTTACTTTGTCTATTGTCCAGACGGTGCGGTTTTGCGTAACTGTCGGCGCGACGCCTAAATATTTTTGGGCGTATTTGCTGAAAGGTCCCACCTTTTCCACCGAGCGGGTGGTTGTTACTTGCAAGTCGATGGCGGTTGTCGGCAGCGAATACACGATGCCGTAGCCGTTGAATTTGTTGGCGGTCGTTTTCACGGTTTCCTGCGCCGCAATGTCCAGCGCGAGAAACAATCCGAGTAGGGGTATGATACGTTTCATATTTTTGAATTATTGATTTCTATATGAATGCAGTTTTGTAAATGCCTGCCCGAGATGGCGGATTATTTCGCCGGCGGTAACGTATTCCTGCGATTCCTCCCGCGCGGCGAGGTCGCCTGCCATGCCGTGCAGCAGTACCCCTAATGTGGAGGCTTGCAGCGGCGTGTAGTGTTGGGCGAGCAAAGCCCCGATGATTCCGGCGAGGGCGTCGCCGCTGCCGGCAGTTGCCATGCCGGCGTTTCCCGTGCTGTTGAAATGTACGGAGCCGTCGCCTGCCACGACGGCGGTGTAGGCTCCTTTCAGTACGATGATGATATTGTGCCGCAGGCATATATCCCGTGCTTTTTGCAGTCGCTCGTATTGTGTCGCGCTTTCACCGAAAAGACGGTCGAACTCCCGATGATGCGGCGTGAGTATCGTTTGCGGGGCGAGCTGCCCGAACAAGACGGGGCTTTCGCTCAACAGGTTCAGCGCATCGGCGTCGAGCACCGTCGGGCACGAGAGGCGCGGCAGCAGTTGCGAGAGGGCGTATCGCGTGTCGTCGTGGCGGCCGATGCCGGGACCGATGACGGCGGCATCGTACCGGCGCGTTGTCGGTACATCGCTTATGTGGTTGGCATGCCGGTCGGCGGAAAAGAGCGCTTCGGGCAGGGCGGTCTGTATGATTGTTTCACCGCAGGCGGGAGTGTGCAGGCTTACCAGCCCCGCGCCGCTGTGCAGGGCTGCGCGGGCGGCGATTACCGCTGCGCCCATCATGCCGCGGCTACCGGCTGCGACGAGCAGATGTCCGTAGTCGTATTTGTCGGAGAAGCGCGGGCGCAGCTTCAATTCGCCGGCCGCTTCTTCGGGCAGGGTATAGTGATAGGGAGTTTCTTTTTCCCGTATGAAGTCGGGGTGCAGCCCGATGTCGAGAATTTCCCATTCACCGCCCAGCGGTGATTCCTCCGCCGTGAAAAACGACAGTTTGGGAAATTGCAGTGTGAGCGTGAGGGCGGGGTGTATCATGTTCTGCCGCCGGTACTCGCCGTTGTCTTCGCCTGCCATGCCCGACGGAATATCGATGGAGACTATTGTTGCGCCCGAGGCGTTGAGGTATTGCACCAATGCGGCGTAGGCTTTTTCGAGGGGGCGGTTCAGTCCCGAGCCGAACAGCCCGTCGATGACGAGCATGTCGGGCGACAGGCGGGGCGGCGTAAATTCCTCGACGATTTCGTGCACCGTTGCGCCCGTAGCTTTCAACCGTTCGAGGTTGGCTTCGCAGTCGGGCGACAGCCGCCGGTGTGGATTGAAAAGATAGGTTTCGATCGCATAGCCTTTTTCGTCCAACAGACGCGCTGCCGCCAAAGCGTCGCCGCCGTTGTTGCCCGTACCGGCAAATACCGCGATGCGGCGTTCGTTTCCCCAGCGGGCGGCAATGGCATTGGCAACGGCAGTTGCCGCGCGCTCCATCAAATCGACCGACACAATAGGTTCGTTCTCTATCGTGTAGCGGTCTATCTCTTTGATAATGTCGGTCGTAAATATT
Source organism: uncultured Bacteroidales bacterium (assembly GCA_947589325.1). Lineage (GTDB taxonomy): Bacteria > Bacteroidota > Bacteroidia > Bacteroidales > UBA11471 > Caccoplasma. The sequence continues at coordinate 94,014 of CANQAM010000001.1, forward strand.
TTCATACCGAAATTTTCTGTCGTTGAAACGAGGTATCGACAAACAAAGATAAAAGATTTTTTTGAAAAGACGGAACAGGTGTGTAGAAATATTCCGTCATTTTGTCGGGAAAACGAAAGTGGATTGGTATAAATGTTTTGAAAACTTGTCTTTTTCGGTTGAAATGATTACTTTTGCATCGGTTTTCAGTGTAAGAAAGATGGATAAGGTCTGTATCGGAGACAAGCGGTTTCGCCTCTACATTCCGCAGGAGAAAATTGCGGAGAAAGTAGGGGAGCTGGCTCGCCGCATGGCTGCCGATATGTCCGGAAAAAATCCCCTTTTCGTCGTGTTGTTGAACGGTGCGTTCGTCTTCGCTGCCGACTTGCTGCGGGCGATGGACTTTCCGTGCGAAGTCGAGTTTATGCGCGTGCGTTCCTACGACGGTACGGCATCGACCGGCAGTGTGGAGGTGATACAGGATATACGGGTCGATATACAAGACCGCACGGTGGTGCTTATCGAGGACATCGTCGATACGGGTACGACCATGCACTTCTTGTTGCAGCGGCTGCGCGAGCGCCGTCCGCAGAGCATAAAAATCGCCGCGCTGCTTTTCAAGCCCGAATCGCTGCGTTACGATTTCACCGTCGATTATGCGGCATTCCGCATTCCCCGCGATTTTATTGTCGGTTACGGTCTCGATTACAACGAGCAGGGGCGCAACCTGAAAGATATATATGTTATAGACGATTGATTTTCAAAAGAAGAATCGGTAAAAAAGAATAGGTAAATTATGTTGAATGTCGTTATTTTCGGTGCTCCGGGTTCCGGAAAAGGGACGCAGAGCGAAAAAATCGTGGAGAAATACGGTCTTTACCATATCTCTACGGGTGAACTCCTGCGCAAGGAGATAGAGGCGGGCAGCGAGTTGGGAAAAGTAGCCGACGGCTATATCTCCAAAGGACAGCTTTTGCCCGATGCCATTATCATAAAAATGCTTGCCAATCTGCTGGATACGATACCCGAAACACGCAACGGTGTGATTTTCGACGGATTCCCGCGCACGATACCGCAAGCCGAAGCGTTGGACACGCTGCTGTCGGAGCGAGGTACGGCGGTGTCGGCGGTTATCGGGTTGGAAGTGGAAGAACCCGAGTTAATCGACCGTCTGCTCAAACGCGGACAGGTGTCCGGCCGCTCCGACGACAACCTCGAAACCATAAAGAAGCGTCTCGACGTATATCACTCCCAGACAACCCTTTTGCAGAATTTTTACAAGGAGAGCGGCAGATACCGCGCCATCAAAGGCACCGGCGCCGTCGATGCCATTTTCGAGGCGATAGCGCACGAACTTTCCGTCTGTCTCTAACCGTTTTTTTCTGCTTTCTCTCTCCGGATTTGCCCGTGTCGCGGCAAACCCTTATCTTTGTTGCCACGAATTTCAATGATATGGCAGAGTCGAATTTTGTCGATTACGTAAAAATATACTGCCGCTCCGGTAAAGGCGGTGCTGGCTCGGCGCACCTGCATCGAGCGAAATACACGCCGAAAGGCGGGCCCGACGGCGGCGACGGCGGGCGCGGCGGACACATCATCTTGCGGGCGAACCGCAACTATTGGACGCTGCTGCACCTGCGCTACGAACGCCACGTGTACGCCGGAAACGGCGAGTCGGGCACGGCGAACCGCAGCACCGGCAAGGACGGTGAAGACCGCGTGATCGAAGTGCCCTGCGGAACGGTCGTTTTCGACGCCGAAACGGGCGAATACCTCTGCGAACTGACCGACGACGGACAGGAAATCGTATTGCTGAAAGGCGGTCGGGGCGGATTGGGCAACTGGCATTTCCGCAGCGCCACCAACCAGACGCCGCGTTATGCGCAGCCCGGCGAGCCTTCTATCGAGCGGGCAGTCGTTTTGGAATTGAAACTCTTGGCCGATGTCGGGCTGGTGGGATTCCCCAACGCCGGCAAGTCCACCCTGCTGGCTGCCGTTTCGGCGGCGAAGCCCAAAATTGCCGATTACCCCTTTACCACGATGGAACCCAATCTGGGCATCGTTTCCTATCGCGAAAACCGCTCGTTCGTCATGGCGGATATTCCCGGCATCATCGAGGGGGCGAGCGAGGGCAAAGGCTTGGGTTTGCGTTTCCTCCGCCACATCGAGCGCAACGCCGTGCTGCTTTTCATGGTGCCCGCCGACGCCGACGACATACGCCGCGAGTACGAAATACTTTTGGGCGAATTGACCGCCTACAACCCCGACCTGCTCGACAAGCAACGCATACTGGCGGTTTCCAAGTGCGATATGCTCGACGATGAATTGCTTGCCGCCCTCCGGCAGAAAGTGCCCTCCGATGTGCCTGTCGTCTATATATCGTCGGTTACGGGGCAGGGCATTGCCGAATTGAAAGATTGTTTGTGGAAGGCTATCGACAGCGATGCCGTCCGCGCGGCGACACCCGTGCATCGCAACCTCGATGTCGCGCACATGGAGGACGATGACGACGATGATGAAGCGAATTACGATGAATACGATTGGGACGACGATAACGCCTGAAATCGTGCTGCGCCGTCTGGCGCCGGAGATAGAAGTTTGCACTTTCCGCACCTTCGATGCTTTCGAGCGATTGACCCACTTCGTTACGACACGGGGGCGGGTCGAGCCTGCCAACCCTTTTTCCACCTTTAACTTGGGCCGCCATTCCGGCGAAGACTTGTCGGCTGTTTTGGCGCGGCGGGCGCGCTTGTGCGAAGCCCTTGCCATTCCGCCCGAGCGCTTGGTGCAGCCCCGACAGGTACACGGCAATGAGGTGCGAATCATTACTCCCGAATATTTTACATGGAACACCGCGCAACAGGGCGAATACCTGTCGCAAGCCGATGCCCTCGTTACCGGCATGACGGACGTGTGCGTCGCCATATCCACCGCCGACTGCGTGCCGCTGCTCTATTACGATGCGCGGCGCCGCGTGGTGGCTGCCGCCCATGCCGGTTGGCGCGGTACGGTGGGACGCATCGCCTCCCGCACCGTCGGCGCGATGCAAGCCGCCTGCGGCTGCGACCCTTCCGACATCTATGCGGCGATAGGTCCCTCTATCGGCGAATCAGCTTTCGAGGTGGGCGACGAGGTGACCGCCGATTTTGCCGCTGCCTATCCCGATTACCGAGATACGGTTATTACGCCTCGACAAGGTGCTGCCAATCGGCACCACGTTGATTTGTGGGCTGCCAACCGCCTCGATTTGCTCTCGGCAGGCGTGCTGCCCGAACATATCGTTACGGCGGGCATCTGCACCTGCCACCGCAACGACCTCTTTTTCTCCTCGCGCCGTGCCGGTGGAAAACTGTTCGGACGCTTCGTTTCCGGCATTCTCCTGCGTTGAAACAATTATAAAAAATAGCCACCCGACCGTCGGTCGGGTGGCTTCTGAAAAAAGCATCGATTAAGGAAATATCCCCGTATACTTTTTATTTGACGATGATTTTGCCGTTATCCACCTGCTTGCCGTTTTCGGTGAGGGTGAATATGTAGGTGCCAGCATGAAAGCGGCGTGCGCTTACGGTAATGCGGGAGGCATCGGGTGCGACAGTACGCTGTTCCACCGTGCGGCCGGAAGCGTCGCTTACCGAGAGGGTGCGTACGGTATTGTCGGCAGACGGCTCGAACTCGATGGTGATTTCATCGGAAGGACGGGCGAGAGTGGGAAACATCTTCATACCGGCAGGCATGGCGATTTCCTGCAACGAACTGCTCTCTTTGTCGATGCGGTAGAGAATGTATTTATCAGGGCTTTCAAACTGTATATAGTTCTTTCCATTGTATGTGTAAATCCAGCCATCACCGTAGGTGGATAAGGGTATGGATGACAGTACCTTTCCGTCTTCGGAAACGATTTCGATAGCCGTAGTTTCTACGCTGTAACGAGTTTCTTTACGTATACTGTCATTGTTGGAGCCTTGCGTTTCTATTATTTCATGTTTTGCTACAAGAAATTCATATTTGTCGTCATCGTTGAAAAGTGTTTGAGTCAAACCAATATAATATTCCTCTGTTGGACTGTCCGAATCGCCATTTGTGTAATTGAGCAACAATAATTCTTTGCTTGGAACGTACCATACCGATTGTTGCTCTTGTTTCCACTCTTCGCTTCCCGGAATTCGGGTTTCCACCAAAGTATAAGATTTGAGTATTTCGGGAGAGTAGGTAAATTCATGCGCTACATTGAAATCTTTATCGAAAATCGTAAACGGGTAGTTTGCCGATTGTATTTCTGCCGATCCGTAGCCTGCTTCATTGTCGGGATAGATATAGGCTGTTGATTGATTGGCGGAAGTAAACATTTTGGGAATAAAATATACCCAATACGATGTCTCATCTACCGGTGTAATTGTGAGATTCTGCGCCGAAACGACAGCCATGCCGCCCAAAAGCAGGGCGACGGAAAATAAAATCTTTTTCATGTTGTTTCTTATTAAATTGGTATATATAAATATTGTATATCCGAAATTTTTGTATTATTTTTGCGCTTGCAAAGTTTCGAATTAATTTTCAATTATCCAAATTTTTTGAAGAAAATTTGAGGAAAAAAGAAAAATAAAACCGATTTTTTAGTTCGCTTCCCGAATGCCATGCATACGAATCGCCGTGCGGACGGCGTTTTGCCTTATTTTCGCTCTCTTAAATAGCGTTTCAGCAGAAATGTCAAGAAATAGGGAAATGTATAAAACTGCCCATTGAAACCGATATTCTTATATCCCAATTTGATGCCGAAATCGATGTCTCCGTATTTGTCGCTCTCGATGAGTTTTTTGAGCGACGGCGTGGCTCCGTCGTTTGCTTTTACCTCTACCGGAATCAGGTTGCGGGCATCGCGGATAAAGAAATCCATTTCCAAAGCAGGGTTATCGTGTTTGTAATAATAGAGGTTATATCCCTGTTTTGCCAGCATATCGCCCACGATATTTTCGTATATGGCGCCTTTGTAGGCGCCGAAGTTCCGATTTGCCCGCAGGTCTTCCTGCGCTTCCTCGTCGAGCGATGCAATCAGCAGTCCGGTATCTTTGAAGTAGATTTTATACGATTTGGGGTCGTAATTGCCTTTCAGGGGCAGCGCCACCTCTGCCAGACAGTAGCACGGATTGATGATACCTGCCGAAGAAAGCCAGTCGATGATGCCGATGTAGTCGCGGTTACGGGCATTCAGGGCGACTTTCGATATTTGAAACCGTTTGTTCTCTTTGGCAAGAAACACCGAAATATGATTATATACATTTCTTATTTTTGCCTTGTCGAGACTTGCGGCATATTTGGTAATATCTTCGTCGTAGTCGATAAGCAATTGTTTTTGAATGTTGAGTGTTCCCGAAAAATTTTTGTTGGCGATATAGGTTTTGACCACATCGGGCATTCCGCCCAGCACTATATACTCTTTGAAGATGCCGAAAAGGGTGTCGAGTTCCAACGCGGTAAAGGGTTGAAGGTCGAGCATATGGCGGTACATATCTTCGATGAAGTCGTCGGAATAATTTTTTGCCCACAAAAATTCCTCGAAGTCCATCGAGTGCATCTCGAAATCTTCTTTGAAACCTACAGCATTCGATTCTATTTCATGGTAATTGATACCCATCAGCGAGCCGGAGCAGATGACATCGTAGCGCCCGTCGAGACTGAAAAATTTCAGGGCGGTGGCGCATGACGGACACTCTTGCAGTTCGTCGAAAAAAAACAGCGTATCTCCGGGAATGAATGTGAAAGAGGGATTGAGCAGAGATATGTTTTTCAGAATGGTCTCTACTTCATAACCATCGTCGAAGATGCTCCGGTATTTTTTCTGTTCTACAAAATTGATATAGATGAAACTTTTGTAGTTCGCGCGGGCGAATGCCGAAATGGAAACCGTTTTCCCGATTTGTCTGGCGCCTTTGATGATCAACGGCTTGTGGTCGGCTCGATTCTTCCATTCAACGAGTACGCTATCTATCTTTCTTCTAAGAAGTTTATCCATGATATTCACATTTTCGACGCTGTAAATATACTCATTTTTCACGGAATCGGAGCAAAATATCGCTAAAATTTCACAGAATCGGCATTTATTACGGGCGATTTTTCACATTTTCCGTAAAAATGGGGCGCGTTACGAATAAAAAAACGCCACCCGACCGTCGGTCGGGTGGCGGAGTACAGGGAGTGTGCCGGCAGGGATTATTTGATGTTTTCCCGCAGGCGGCTCAAATATTTTTTCATTTCCTCGCTGTCTTTTTCGCGAATGATTTTTTGCAGCGTGGCGAGCTGCTGCTGTATTTTCTCCAACTGTTCGGGCGTGTGCGGATTGAACAGGATTTCAATCACGAGGAAGTCGTCTTCCGAGAGCAGTCCGCGAGCGATGTTCATGTGTTTTTTGAACGTCGTGCCCGGTGCGTCCTGATGTTTCATAATCGCGGCGAACACCATTGTCGAGGCAAACGGTATGGAGAGCGAGTAGGCGATGGTTTCGTCGTGTTCCTTGAACGTGTATTCGAAGATGTTGAGGTGCAGCCGGCTGTACAGGTCTCTGAAAAATACCTTTCCCAAGTGGTCGGATTCCGAAATGATAATCGTGTTTTCTTCGGAGAGTTTGTCGAGGTTGGCGAATGTGGGGCCGAACATCGGGTGTGTCGAAACGAACGGTCTGCCCGTTTTTTTGTAGAACTCCGGCAGCCCCGTTTTCACCGAAGCGATGTCGGAGATGATGCAGGTGGCGGGCAGGTGCGGCAGCACTCTCTCGAATGCCGGAATCGTGTATTTCAGGGTAACGGCGTTTATCAGCAGTTCGGGGCGGAAAGCCTCCACCTCGTCCATCGTCGTCATGCGCAGCGTGTTGAATGTGAATCGCAGGCGTTGAGGGTCGGTGTCGAATATCGCCACTTCGTGTTCGAAACTCAGCACGTCGGCGAAGAACGAACCCATTTTTCCTGCGCCCAAAATCAAAATCTTCATGGTGTTGCCGTTATTGGTTGATGATAATCATTTGTTGTCTTACCGATTCCTCGTGAATAGCCGCCAGAACCGTTTTCATGAAATCGCCGTCCATTTCGAGTTCGACCGCCTGTTCTACGCGCTTGCTCAACAGTTCATCGTATCGGGCAGCCTGCCATACGGGCATTTCGTGTTCCTTTTTGTACACGCCTATTTCGCGGGCTACGCGCATACGTCGGGCGAGCAGTTCGAGCAGTTGGTTGTCGAGTTCGTCGATTTGGCGGCGCAGTTCGTTCAGGTTTTCCGTGCTTTGCGAAGTTTCGCGTATCACGAGCATATTCAAGATGTAGGAGAGGGTGTCGGGCGTAACCTGCTGCGAGGCGTCGCTCCATGCGCAGTCGGGGTTGCAGTGCGATTCCACGATGAGACCGTCGAAGCCCAAGTCCATAGCCTGCTGGCAGAGCGGGGCGATGAGGTCGCGTTTGCCGCCGATGTGGCTGGGGTCGCAGAAAAGCGGTATGTAGGGGTAGCGCCGGCGAAATTCGATGGGGATATGCCATTGCGGCAGGTTGCGGTAGAGCCGTTTGTCGTATGAGCTGAAACCGCGATGGATAACGGCGATTTTGCGTATGCCGGCATTATAGATGCGTTCTACGGCGCCTATCCATAGTTCGAGGTCGGGATTCACCGGATTTTTTATCATCACGGGAATGTCGGCGCCTTTCAGGGCGTCGGCTATCTCCTGCATGGCGAAGGGGTTGGCGGAGGTGCGTGCGCCTATCCACAGAATGTCGATGCCGTGTTTGAGCGCTTCGAGCACATGGTACTGGTTGGCGACTTCGGTGGCTACGTACATACCCGTTTCCTCTTTCACCCGTTTGAGCCACGGCAGTCCGATGCTGCCCACGCCTTCGAATCCTCCGGGTTTGGTACGGGGTTTCCATATTCCGGCGCGGAATATTTTGATGCCTTGTGCTGCAAGCCCTTTGGCGGTTTCGAGCACCTGTTCTTCGGTCTCTGCGCTGCAAGGACCGGCAATGATAAGGGGTCGCTTGTTTTCGACACCTGCGAAGGTGAAGGGTTCCAAGTCTAAAACTTTGTCTGCCATATTCTGATGTTTTTTATTTATCGTATATGTTGTTTGATGCGTTCTAAGGCTTCCTGCAAGGCGGGCAGGTCGGCGCAGAGCGAAATGCGGATATAGCGTTCGCCTTGACTGCCGAATATCATTCCCGGCGTGATGAACACGTGCGCTTCGTAAAGTACGCGGTCTGCCAGCGCAACACCGTTTTCAACGCTGTCGGGCACTTTCGCCCACAGAAACATGCCCCGCTGGTCGGGGTCGAACGTGCAGCCTAAGGCTTTGACGATTTGTTCCGCCACGATGCGCCGCTCTTTATATACCGCATTGATGTCGCGGTACCACGATGCCGGCAGGGCGAGCGCCGTTACGGCCGCCTCCTGCATGGGGCGGAACGTGCCGCTGTCGATGTTGCTTTTCACCCGCAAGACCCATTCCACGAATTGACGGTTCGATGCCAGCATACCGATGCGCCAGCCCGGCATGTTGTGCGCTTTGCTCATGGAGTTCATTTCTATGCAGATGTCTTTCGCCCCTTCGACGGAGAGCAGGCTCAACGGCTTGTCGTTGAGTATGAAGCTGTACGGATTGTCGTTTACGATGACGATGCCGTGTCGGCGACCGAAGTCCACTAACTTTTCGAATAGCTCGCGCGAGGCGGGTGCGCCGGTCGGCATATTGGGGTAGTTCACCCACATGAGTTTCACGCCCGAAAGGTCGCTCCGCTCCAACGCCTCGAAGTCGGGCTGCCACTTGTTCTCCTCCCTCAGCTCGTAAGAAATGATGCGCGCCTCTGCCAGACGGCTCACCGACGTGTAGGTCGGGTATCCCGGATTGGGCACCAATACGCCGTCGCCCGGATTGAGGAATGCCAGCGATATATGCAGTATGCCCTCTTTCGAGCCGATAAGCGGCTGTATTTCGGTTTGCGGGTCGAGCGTTACGCCGTACCACTCTTTGTACCAGTCGGCAAAAGCCTTGCGCAACGCCGGTATGCCCACGTAGGGTTGATACCCGTGCGTGTTGTCTTTGCGGCTTTCGCGGCAGAGCGTTTCTATGGCGTCGTGGTGCGGCGGCTTGTCGGGACTGCCGATGCCCAGACTGATGACGTTCAGTCCGCGCGCGTTCATTTCCGCCACCTCTTTGAGTTTTTTCGAGAAGTAGTATTCGCTGATCGTATTCACCCGATTGGCGGGCGCGACAGGGTTACAGGTTGTCTTTTGATTCGGCATATTCTCCTAATATTTTAAGTTCTCCGATGAGCGGTCGTATGGCATTGATAGCCTGATGATACCGCGATATGTCGTCGAAAACCACGTCGATGTAGAACTGGTATTCCCACTCCCGTCCGATGATGGGGAGCGACTGTATTTTCGTCAGATTCATTTTGTAGAACGAGAGTATCGAAAGCACCTGCGAGAGGCTGCCTTCGGTGTGCGGCAGCGAGAACACGAGGCTTGCTTTGTTGCTCGGATTCTCTTTTTTGCGGTACTCTTCGGCGTGCCACCGGTCGGCGATTACCAAGAAGCGGGTGGAATTGTGTTTGTTGGTTTCGATGCCCTCCTGCAATATTTTCATGCCGTACATGGCGGCGACGTCTTTTCCGCAGATGGCGGCGTGTCCGCGCAGGTTTTGGTTGAAGATGTTTTCCGCGCTTTGGGCGGTATCTTCGGTCTCCACCACTTTCATGCGCGGGTGTGCGTTGAGAAATTCGCGGCACTGCATCAGGGCAATCGGGTGGGAGTTTACTTCGGTGATGTCGTCCCAGTCGTCGTCGGGCAGGCACATAATCGAGTGCGAGATGTGCAGGCGGGCTTCGCCGATGATTTGAAATCCGCTTTCCCGCAGCAGTTCATGATTTTGCAGCAGGCTCCCCGCAATGGTGTTTTCTATGGCTACCAGACCGATGACGCTGTCGTCGTATTTGATGCTTTTGAAAACGTCTTCGAACGTGGCGCAGTAGAGCACATCTATCTCCTCGCCGCTGAAATAGCGGTGGGCGGTGATGTCGTGGAACGAGCCTTTGCCTCCTTGTATGGCGATGCGTTTCATTTGTTTCTTGTTTATATCAAAAAAAATCCCGTCTTGTGAACGGGATTTTTCTTTATTTTATCGAATGTGCAACCGCGCGAAATCCCGTTTTTACTTTTTGGTAAAGTAAAAATAAAAGGAATATGCGTAGTTGAACATCTGTTTCATATCGTTCTCGAAATTTTTTCGAGGGACAAAGATAAAGAGAAAAACGGGATTTGCAAAATATTTTCATCTTTTTTATCGAAAAGATAAGCGAAAAAATAATTTTTCCGAAAAAAGGAAAGCAAGCGGCTCGTTTTTGCGTATTCTTGTTCGGGTCGGCGGAGTTACCGTCGCCGTTCGTGCAGACACCGGTTTCGCAGCCACCCGAGCAGCATGGCGAGTATCGGCAGGCTGACGAGCCATATCCACACGCCGCCCGCTGTCGCCCAGTTGCGTATTTCCTCGCTTGCTGCCATATTTTCCGAAAAATAGGCGTCGAGCACGGCGAAGCTGTTGTTCAGGGCATGGGCTGCCACCGGCAGCCAGATGTTGCCCGACCACACTAACAGATACCCGAAGAACGCCCCGAGCAGCATACGCGGCACGAAGCCGTAGAATTGAAAATGTATGGCGCTGAACAGAAATGCGGCAATCCACACGGCGGCGTGGCTGTTGCGCAGCTTTTCCAGCAGCAGCCGCTGCACGATGCCGCGAAACACGAACTCCTCGCCGATGCCGGTGAGTACGCCCACGATAAGCAGCATCGCGAGCATATCGCCGACGGAGCCGAATTGCAGAATCTGCTGCGTCAGCGCCTGCGCCGCATCTTCCTGCGCCCGCAGCCACGATTCGAGGGCGGCAAGCGACTCGGGCAGCCGCACCGCCTCGTTCCATGCGATGATTCTCTCCATCGGCAGCGTGGCGGCGAGCAGCACGGCGAGCATACCGAGCAGGGAGGCGGCGCGGGGCATGCGGTCGGCGTGCAGATACCGCGCGGCGCTGCCGCCGAAAAACAGCGCGGCGCACCATGCCGGCACGATGAACAGGAACAGGTCTTGCGAAGCGAGGGCAAGACGCAGGGCGGCGATGCCGTCGAAAAGGGCGGTGTAGACAACGGAAAGGAGCATGGTCAGGCAAAGCCCCGCCAGCTCGAACAACAAAAAGACGCAGACCTTTACGGCAAACGAAGCATCGGAAAAGGTATGGAAAAAACGGTTCATAAGGTAAAGCGGAAAAAGGGTATGTCGAATGTCGCGAGCAGAAGCGCCGCTACGAGCAGCAGGGTAAATATCAGTTGGTTGCGGGCAGTCATGCCCAATACCTTGTTGAGTTCGCGTCCCGTGCGGGTCGAGAGGGCGTGGCAGCCTTTGAGGTGCAGCACCACGTAGACGTGCAGCAGCACGATGCCTGCCGCGCCGGCGGCAATCCATGCGTTTACCGTGAGCAGCAGGGCGGCGATGCCGTTGAGGTGGTAAACCGTGCGGGCGAAATGCCGACCGAACAGTACCACCGTCGTGTGTTTGCCGGCGGCTTTATCGTCTTCGTAATCGCGGTAATTATTGACAATCAATATATTGACGGACAGCAGCCCCATGGCTGCGCTGCAAAGGAACACGTCGAAGTCGAACGACAAGGCTTGCACGTAGTAGGTCAGGTTCACCGCCGCCAAGCCGAAAAACGTCCACACCGTAACATCGCCCAATCCGTGATACGAAAGCGGGTAAGGACCTGCCGAGTAAGCCAGTGCGGCAGCGGCGATGACGGCGCCGGCAGCGACGAGCCACCACCCCGCTGCCGGTATGAGCAGGCAGCCGGCGGCGCAGGCGATACCCAGTGTCGCCAGCGTGGCGGCGAGCATGGCGCGCGGCGAAATGTCGCCGGCGGTAACGGCGCGGCGCGGACCCACGCGGTCGGCGCGGTCGGCGCCCCGTTTGTAGTCGAAGTAGTCGTTCCCGAAGTTGGCAGCCACCTGCGCCGCGAGCGCGAAAAAGAAACAGATGGCGGCAGCCCCCCAGTCGGCTTTCCCCTGCGCCCACGCATACGCGGTGGCGGCAATGACCGGACACACGGAGGTCGGCAGCGTGCGGGGGCGGGCGGCTTCTATCCACACTTTCGTGTTCATGCGTTCTTTTATTTGGTCGAAATGCGAAAATTTTTTCAAAAATACGGATTTGTGTCGAGACGGCAGAGGCAGTGCGAAAAAATTTTTCTACTTTTGTTCCATTCAATATAAATATGGAATAAAAATGTTTTCAGGAATCGTGGAAGAAGCGGCGACCGTAGTCGCCTTGCGTCGCGAGCAGGGAAACCTGCATCTGACGCTTTCGTGTTTGTTTGCCGGCGAGTTGAAAATCGACCAGAGTATTTCGCACAACGGCGTGTGTCTTACGGTGGTGAGCCTCGACGGCGATACCTACACCGTTACCGCCATACAGGAGACGCTCGACCGCAGCAATCTCGGGCTGTTGCAGGTGGGCGACAAAGTGAATCTCGAACGCAGTATGCTGATGAACGGCCGCCTCGACGGGCACATCGTGCAGGGACACGTCGATTGCACGGCGCGCTGCACCCGTGTCGAAGAAGCCGACGGCAGCTGGTATTACACCTTCGCTTACGATTCCACGCCCGAAATGGTGCGGCAGGGATATGTTACGGTGGAGAAAGGCTCGGTGGCGGTGAACGGCGTGAGCCTTACCGTCTGCAACTCCCGTCCCGACGGCTTTCAGGTGGCGATTATTCCCTATACCCACGAGCACACCAATTTCCACCGGATAAAGGAGGGCAGCATCGTCAATCTGGAATTCGACATCATCGGCAAATACATCAGCCGCATGATGACATACGGTAAATAATGGAATGACAAGAATATGAAAAGTTTTCTCGAATTGGCAGCCGGTCGTCAGAGCGACCGGCGGTTCGACCCCGACCGCCGCGTCGAGCCGGAGAAGCTGGCGCGCATCATCGAGGCGGCGCGTCTGGCGCCGTCGGCGTGCAATTCGCAGCCGTGGCATTTCATCGTGGTCGATGATGCCGACACCAAAAACCGTGTTGCCGATGCGGTGGCGAGCAAGGTGCTGGGCATGAATCATTTTACCAAACAGGCGCCCGTGCACATTCTCGTCGTGGAGGAGTCGGGCAATTTCACTTCGACGGTAGGCGGCTGGGTGAAGCGGAAACATTTTCCCCATCTCGACATCGGCATTGTCGCCGCCCACATCGTTTTGGCTGCCGCCGACGAAGGGCTGGGCTCCTGTATGCTGGGCTGGTTCGACGAAGCGGCGGTGCGCAAGGTGTTGCATATCCCCTCCGGCAAGCGCGTGCTGCTCGACATTGTCATCGGATATTCTGCCGACCCCCTGCGCGAGAAGCAGCGCAAGCCCCTCGAAAAGACGGTGTCGCACAACGACTATGCGACCCCGTTCGGCGAATAATGGCGAAAACGCTTTGCCGCCCTCTTTTTTTACATTAAATTTGCAGAAAATCTGTTGCTATGAGTGATCAACGTTACAACCTGCGCGGCGTGTCCGCCTCGAAAGAAGACGTACACAACGCCATAAAAAATATCGACAAGGGCATTTTCCCGAAAGCCTTTTGCAAAATTATCCCCGACATTCTGGGTGGCGACCCCGCATGGTGCAACATCATGCACGCTGACGGTGCCGGCACGAAATCGTCGCTGGCATACATGTATTGGCGCGAAACGGGCGACCTCTCCGTGTGGAAAGGCATTGCGCAGGACGCACTCATCATGAACATAGACGACCTGCTCTGCGTCGGCGCCACCGATAACATTTTAGTGTCATCGACTATCGGGCGCAACAAACTGCTGGTGCCCGGCGAGGTCATCTCCGCCATTATCAACGGCACTGACGAACTGCTTGCCGAGCTGCGCGACATGGGCGTGGGCGTGTATGCCACCGGCGGCGAGACTGCCGACGTGGGCGACCTCGTGCGCACCATCATCGTCGATAGCACGGTAACCTGCCGCATGAAGCGCAGCGACGTCATCGACAACGCGCATATCCGTCCGGGCGACGTCATCGTAGGCATGGCATCTTTCGGACAGGCGACCTACGAAAAAAGCTACAACGGCGGTATGGGCAGCAACGGGCTTACTTCGGCACGCCACGACGTTTTTGCAAAATATCTGGCGGAAAAATACCCCGAAAGTTATGACGCCGCCGTGCCCGACGAGTTGGTATATTCCGGCGCTCTGCACCTCACCGACGCCATCGAGTCGCTCGGCATCGACGCCGGCAAGTTGGTGCTTTCACCCACCCGCACGTATGCGCCGGTGGTCAAAAAAATGCTCGACGAAATGCGCCCACGCATACACGGCATGGTGCACTGTTCGGGCGGCGCGCAGACCAAAGTCATGCACTTCGTCGAAGGTATGGAGGTGGTGAAAAACAATCTCTTTCCCGTGCCCCCCTTGTTCCGCATCATACAGGAACAGTCGGGAACCGACTGGCAGGAGATGTACAAAGTCTTCAACATGGGGCACCGTATGGAGGTGTACCTCGCCCCCGAAGATGCGCAGACGGTCATCGACATCACCCGCTCGTTCGGCATCGATGCGCGCATCGTCGGCTACGTGGCGCCTGCCGAGCGTAACCGTCTGATTATCGAATCGGAATTCGGCCGCTTCGAGTATTGATTACCGCAAAAACACACAGCGGATTGCCACAAAAACACACAGCGGATTGCCACAAAAACACACAGCGGATTGCCACAAAAACACACAGCGGCGTTGCGCAATATAAAAAATATCATTATTTTTGCCGCGTAAACATTTGCGTATGGAATATTTGCAAAGAATAGCGGACAGGCAATTGGCATTGTTACTGGAAGCCTTTGGCGCGGTACAAATCAAAGGCCCTAAATGGTGTGGAAAAACTACGACAGCAGAGCGTCATGCCAAAAGCGTGATTAAGTTGCAAGACCCCGACAGACGAGCCGGATATCTTGCTACTGCACGTACTAAGCCTTCGATACTTTTGAAAGGCGATACGCCGCGACTGATCGATGAATGGCAGGACGCACCTGTTTTGTGGGACGCTGTGAGAACGGCCGTTGATGATAGAAAATTGAAAGGTCAATTCATTCTTACGGGGTCTACGGTTATAGAAGAGGGGAAAAACAGTCCGGAAGTGCAAAAAAGAATGCACTCAGGTACCGGCAGAATTTCGTCGATAACCATGTATCCGATGAGTCTGTACGAATCGTTGGAATCTTCCGGAGAAATATCCCTGCAAGAGCTTTTCGACCATAAAAAAAACGATATCGACGGTATTGCTTCGAGAATATCGATAGAAAATCTTATACTTGCTGCTTGTCGGGGCGGTTGGCCTGATTCGTTGGGTGTAAAGAGCGATAAAGCGAAATTGTTAATTGCGGGCGATTACCTGAATGTCGTTTGCGAAGAAGATATATCGCGGATAGATGATGTCCGGCGAAATGCCGTGCTTGCCCGTCTTATTTTGCGCTCGTATGCGCGCAATCTCTGTACTTTGGCAAAAAAAACGAGTATGTTGGCTGATGTACAAGCCGAAATGGAATCGGTGTCCATGACGACCTTTGAAGATTACATCAACGCGCTGACACGTCTGTATGTGATTGAAGATATCGATGCATGGTGTCCGGCGATACGCTCGGCCTCTGCTATCAGAAGCGGAAAGAAAAGATGTTTTATCGACCCGTCCATTGCTGTGGCAGCCATGGGGGCGACGCCGAAAACATTGGAGTTGGATTTGCGGACATTCGGTTTTGTATTCGAATGTATGTGCATACGCGATTTGAAAGTGTATTCTCAGGCGATAGAGGGCAGGGTTTCCTATTATCACGACAGATACGGGCTGGAAGCGGATATCGTTTTGCATCTGAAAGACGGCAGATATGCGTTGATAGAGTGTAAATTGGGTAGTCGGGACATAGATGAGGGTGCAAAACATTTGCTCGAAATGCAACAGCTCATCAGAACAAGAAATGAAAATGAACGCCAAGTGCCTCTTAGAGAGCCCGATTTGCTGATAGTGCTTACGGGCGGTGAGTTTGCTTACACGCGCGACGATGGAGTGAAGGTTATCCCGCTGGCTTGCCTTAAAGATTGAAATCGACCCGTTTATGGGCAGGGGAATAAAAAAGTCCGACCTCCGGTCGGACTTTTTGTTTTCGAGCTGTCAGACACAATATTCGACAAAAGTACTTATTGTCGTGTAAATAATTTTATTTCACAAAAATTTTCTTCACATCGATACTTCCGTCGGAGTAAAGCGTCTTCACGATATTTATGCCCTGTACAGGCTCAGGCAGCACGATGCCGCTTGCCGAGTAGATTTCGGTGCCGACGATTTGTTTTTCGGCATTGAGGCTGCCGGTCGAACTCTCTTCGCTGTCTCCGCTGTCGCCCGAGCTCTCTCCGCTGTCATTGGTTTCTATATCCACGTCGCCGAGCTGGTACACTTCGGCTGCTGCCAGCAGGAAACAGCCCACACCGAAATCTTCGAAGTCGGGCTTGGTGGTATATACGATAGGCTGCGCATCTTCGGGTTTGGAGCCGGTACCTTGTACGTAATGCAGGGCTCCGTTTTCGTCTACGGCTCTGAGGCATAGAGCCGTCCAGCCGCTTCGTATGTGCGGCATATAGGTGGCGCTGTCGAGCAGACCCGTGTGCACGCCGTATGCCATGCCTGCCACGAAAAGCGCCGTGCCCGATGTTTCCGGTCCTTCCGATTCGGGCGAGCCGTAGTTGGTCGGGGCGGCGAGGCTCACGCTCCAAAAGCCGTCTTCCCGTTGGCATTCGGCAAGCGCCTTCGACATAGTGGTGAAATCGTCGATGTATTGCTGCCGGTGGCAAAGCGTGTCGGGAGCATAGTAGAGCACCCGTGCCAGAGCCGTATATACCCACCCGTTTCCGCGCGACCAGTAGCAAGGTTTGTCCTTTTCCACTTTGTCGGTGTAGGGCGGGTCTGCGTTGTAGTCGCGGTACCATAGTCCGTCTTGCTCGTTGAACAGCGGCGAGCCGCCGCCTTTCTTCGAACCGCCCTGTTTGTCGCGCGTGTACATATACATATTGTACATATATTCGAAGTAGCGTTCGTCTTGTTCGATGACACCGAGCTGCGCGTAGATGGGCATGGCCATGTGTATGGCATCCACCCACCACCAGTCATTTATTTTGCGCTTATACATCAGCGTGTCGATATGGTTTTTGATGTGCGTTTTGCGTATGGTGTCGGTCGGTTCGAGCATATACATGTCGAGATACGCCATGCCGCAGCAGTGGAAGTCGGCATTGGTCGGAGCCGAAGTATCGTTGGAAATCCATTTGTGAAAGTCGCCCCATTCCCGTGTGTATTCATACCAAGCCTCTACCGGCCTTTGGCGGTACATCGCCATCAGTCCTTCATAATAAACGCCCCGCATCCAGACGCGGCTGTTGCGTTTTTTCTCACCCACGAATGATTCTGCGGTCGGGTCGGGGCAGATGATATGCATGAAGTAGTCGTTTACGAGCGATGCGTAATAAAAAACGGAGTCGCGCGTGATGATGCGGGGATAACAGTCCTCGTCCGATACGGAGCTTTCCTGTGCATATCCTGCGGTGCAGAAAAGTGCCATGACCGACCATAAGAGTATTTTCTTCATGCGTTGTAATCTGGAAAGCGAGTAAAGATAAAAATTATTTTTCGAAATGACAGTGTTTTTTTATGAAGAAAATAAAAATGAAAAGTATTTTTTCACATTTCGTCCGGGCAGCCGGCGAAAAAGTTTCGGCATAAAAAATCCGGACTTCATATAAAAATGAAGTCCGGATAATGATAAAAATCGGTGAATATTATTTGCTTGCCATGAAGCCGGCAGCGCCGATCATCGATTTGTAAGCCAAAAGACCGGCTTGCGATTTTTCGACCGTTACCATTTGACCTTCGCCGGCATATACGCCGATGTGTTCGTCATCGATGAAGGTGAGGAACGTGATACCGTTTACAGCCCACGAATTTTCGTCGCTGTTGTAGGTAAATTCAACGGTTTCGTTGGTAACCGTATCGGTGATTTTGTAACCGTTTTCGTTGGATTCTACGAGGTAGTCGCTGTTTTCGCCCTCGATGTGTTTTACATTGTCGGCCAAGGGGTTGTTTCCCGACCAAAATTCGATGGAATTGATAACCAAACCGTCGGCAATCAACGAAATTTCATAAACGGGGAGGATAAGGAATGCAAAAAATACCACCTCGTTCACCCATTTGGAACCTATATTGTTGTTCCAATCGAAAATTTTGTTCGTCAGACCGAACGATCCGATACAGGAGGAGAATGTCAGACTTCCTGCCATCAGTATGGCCACAGCCACAGTTAATTTCTTTTTCATAATACAAAAATTTTTGGTTATGTTATTTGTGCGCAAAAATAAAAATAAGATTTATAAGGAGAAACTCTTTTGGCTCTTTTTTTGATAAAAAAATTAATTTTTCTGTTCGTTCGGAATAATTCCGCGCTGTCTAAGCCATTTCCACATAAGCGATTGCCACGAATCGTAATAGGCAAATGCGGGACGGCAGCCCCACCCGTGTCCGCCGGTGGCGAAGATGTGCATCGATGCCGGCACGCCGGCTTCTTTCATGGCGGCATACATCTGCACGCTGTTGGCGGGAGGCACCGACTTGTCATCGTCGCTCAGCAGGAAAAGAGCGGGCGGCGTGTCGGCGGTAACGTGCAGTTCGTTGGAATATAAGTCTATCAGGGCGGCATTGTCTTTCTCCGCACCCAACAGGTTGTCGCGCGAGCCCTTGTGCGTAAACTCCTTCATCGTTACGACCGGATAAAACAGCAGCATGAAGTCGGGACGGCTCTCCGGCGTATAGTGCGTCCCGAGCGTCGAGGCCAGATGCCCGCCTGCCGAGAATCCCGCAATGCCCACTTTGTCGGGGGCGATGCCCCATTCGGCGGCACGGGCGCGGACGATGCGCACGGCTTCGGCGGCATCGGCGAGCGGTATGGCATGGTGTCCGTTCGGAAGCCGGTATTTGAGTATGATGCCCGCCACTCCCTTTTTCTGCAACATTTCGGCAAACTGTATGCCTTCGTGCTGCATGGCTTGTCGGGCATAGGCTCCGCCCGGACAGATGATGACGGCCGCGCCTGTATTCACCGCTTTTTCGGGAAGGTAAACATACAACTCGGCGGTGCGGGCATTGAGGTAATGTCCGCTCTCCGTCAATTTTTCTTCGGCACACAGGCCGTTGTCTTCGGCTGCGCCGTCGGGCCATACGGCTACGGTGAACGGCTTTTGTGCACCGGCTGCCGTGCTAATCGACAAGGCAGTCAATAGACCCAACATTTGTTTTCGGTTTATCATCTTTTTCGTTTTTAGAGTTCGGTACGTATTGAAAAAATCGGTAATTTTGTGCGTTTTTTTCAACGAGGCGAATATACGCTTTTTTTTGAAAAATCTCAAATATCTGTTCGAGAATACGTTGCATGAAAAAAGAAAAAATCGTCATCTACCAGCTGCTGCCCCGCCTTTTCGGCAATACGACGGAAAATTGCGTCGCCGGCGGAAGCCTTGAAGAAAACGGCGTCGGCAAATTCAATGATATAAACGACAACGCCCTGACGGCGATAAAGCGACTCGGTTGCACGCACGTGTGGTACACCGGCATTTTGGAACACGCTACGCAGACCGACTATTCGGCATACGGCATCGCGCCCGACAACCGTTACGTCGTCAAAGGAAAAGCCGGTTCGCCCTATGCCGTTAAGGATTATTACGACGTCGATCCTGATTTGGCGGTGAACGTCGCCGCCCGTATGGCGGAGTTCGAGTCGCTTGTGGCGCGCACTCACGAGAACGGTTTGCGGGTCGTCATCGACTTTGTGCCAAACCATGTGGCGCGGCAGTACCGTTCCGATGCCAAGCCTGCCGGTGTAAGCGACCTCGGCGAAAACGACAACCGCCGCCACCATTTCGATACCGCCAACAACTTCTATTATTTCCCCGACGAAACATTCGCTCCCCGGTTCTTTATAGGAGAGGGGCAGGAGCGTTACATCGAATCACCGGCCAAGGCGACGGGAAACGATTGTTTCTGTACCACTCCGTCGGTGAACGACTGGTACGAAACCGTCAAACTTAACTACGGTGTCGATTATCTGGGCGGTCGCGCCACCCATTTCGACCCCGTGCCCGACACGTGGGCGAAGATGCTCCATATCCTCCTTTTCTGGGCAGCCAAAGGTATCGACGCCTTTCGTTGCGATATGGCGGAAATGGTGCCGGTCGAATTTTGGCACTGGGCGATACCCCAAGTTAAAAATGCCTTTCCCGAAATACTTTTCATCGCCGAAGTCTATAACCCGAACGAATATCGCAATTACCTGCAAAACGGCCGGTTCGACTACCTCTACGACAAAGTGGGCTTGTACGACCTGCTGCGCGAAGTGGTGGGCTGCCGTGCCCCTGCCGCCGGTATAACCGGCTGCTGGCAGTCGCTCGACGGCATCAGCGACCGAATGGTCAATTTCCTTGAAAACCACGATGAACAGCGGGTGGCATCGTCGTTCAACGCCGGCGACCCGTTCAAAGCCTATCCCGCTTTGGTCGTTTCGGCGTTGATGAACACCAATCCGTTCCTGCTCTATTTCGGGCAGGAATTGGGCGAGCGAGGCGAAGATGCCGAAGGGTTCAGCGGGCACGATGGACGCACGACTATTTTCGACTATTGGAGCGTACCCGCCGTGCGGGCGTGGTACAACGGCGGAAAGTGCAATACCGCCCGTCTCTCTGCCGACCGGAAAAAATTGCGCGAAATGTATCGAAAGGTATTGACCCTCTGTAATCGGGAAGCTGCCGTGCGGGAGGGTGGATTTTTCGACCTGATGTATGTCAATGGCGCAAGCAGTGCATTCGACCCGCAGCGGCAATATGCGTTTGCCCGCTGCTGCAAAAACGACCTGTTGCTCGTCGCCGTCAATTTCGGGGCATCGCCCGTGCAGGCAGGAATACGCCTTCCGCAGCATCTGTTCGATTTCTGGCATATACGCACGGGTGCGGTGTCGTGTAAAGAGTTGCTCGGCGGTGCCGAACAACAAAAAAATCTTTCGCCCGACACCTTGTTCGATACGCCGATAGCGGCGTATGGCGCCGTCGTATGGAAGTGCCGGATTACGTCCGAATAAATTAACACGAAAAAAAGCGCCGCTATACGAACAAGATAAAAATAGAATCACTACCTTTGCAGGGAGAAAAAGGCAGCACATTCCATCGTGCCTTCCGGAGAAAGAAAAATACTGTACAAATCTCTTTATAGAAATATAAACGTTTACACATTATGATTCAGAGACCGCCGTTCAAAGTTTTTGCAGGAACGAACACCCGTTATCTCGCCGAAAAAATCTGCAACTCGCTGGGTTGCGAATTGGGAAAAATGAATATCCAACATTTTGCCGATGGAGAATTTTCGGTATCGTTTGAGGAGTCGATACGGGGCTGTCAGGTATTTTTGATACAATCGACGTTTCCCAATTCCGACAATTTGATGGAATTGCTGCTGATGATCGATGCCGCCAAACGTGCTTCGGCAGAGTCGATAATTGCCGTAACGCCCTATTTCGGCTGGGCACGCCAAGACCGCAAAGACAAACCGCGCGTCTCCATCGCCGCCAAACTCATTGCCGACCTGCTCGGTGTTGCCGGCATCAACCGCCTTATCACGATGGACTTGCATGCCGACCAGATACAGGGATTTTTCAATATTCCCGTCGATCACCTCTACGCATCGGCAGTATTCTGTCCCTATATCAAATCGCTGCAACTGAAAGATATGGTTATCGCATCGCCCGACGTCGGCGGTTCCAAGCGCGCCAACTCTTATGCCAAATATTTCGGTGTGCCTTTGGTGCTTTGCCACAAGTCGCGGGCAAAAGCCAACGAAGTCGAGAGCATGACCGTCATCGGCGACGTACAGGGCAAAAACGTGATACTCGTCGATGATATGGTCGATACCGCCGGAACGATAACGAAAGCCGCCGACCTGATGATGAGCAAAGGCGCCCTTTCGGTGCGCGCCATTGCCAGCCATGCCGTGATGTCCGACCCCGCCACTTCGCGCGTTACCGACTCGAAGATGACGGAAATGATTTTCACCGACAGCATACCTTATTATAAAGAGTGCCCGAAAGTACACATCATCAGCATTGCCGATATGTTTGCCGATACCATACGCCGCGTATATGAAAACGAATCCATCAGTTCGCAGTACGTGATTTGATGCAGCGGATAAACCTTTTACGACAGCCTCGTTCCCGATTTTCGGAATGAGGCTGTTTTTTTATCGAAAGAATTATTATCTTTGTGAAAAATCTTTCGGGTGACATGAAACATATTTTATTGTTCGGACTCCTCTTTTCCGCCGCATCGCTCTTTGCCCAAAACACGACGGGTGCGCCGGTGGGACAGCGTGCGGGACAGCAAAATGAAAATGTCCCCTTTTATCAGGCGATAGAAATGTTGGGTTTTGAAAAAATCCTCTCCTCGAAAACCGAATCGCTGATGATAAAAAACAACACCCCCGAACTCGTAACCCGCGTGCACCTGCGGCTTGCCTACAAAACCCCGCAAAACGAAATGCTCGACTACCGAGACGTGGTGCTCGACGGCGAGATACTTCCGGGCATGACAAAGAAATTCTCGTTCGACAGTTTCGACGCCAACCGGCAATATTACTATTACACCACGCCGCCGACGGGAAAAGCCATCGAGTCGGCATATCCGTTCAAAGTAACCGCCACGCTGCTGCGCTACGACATCGCCGTCGTTCCTGCACGATAAACGTTTTTAACAGCTTTTAGCCGGCGGCGCGGAAACAATCTTTTCGCCCCTGTGTTTTATCTGTGTCGGACAATGGCCGTCCGGCGATATCACTCAATTGTTTCACTTATTTTTTCAGGAGGAAAAGACATGACACCTGCAAAACAAACCCAAAGTTGGCTGCCCGGAATTTTCAACGACTTTTTCGGTGACGAATGGATTACCAAAAGCCGTTCCACCGTACCCGCCGTCAATATCATGGAAGACGAAAAATGTTATACCGTAGAGTTGGCGGTGCCGGGCTTGTGCAAAGATGAAATCAGCATACGCATCGACGACGACAACCATCTGACCATTACGGTCGATAGCGTGAAGGAAGAAGAAAAGAGAGGCAAATACCTGCGCCGCGAATTTTCGCGTTCGCAATTCACGCAGACTCTCGTGCTGCCCGACAACATCGACGACACCCGTATCGAAGCGCGTCAGGAAAACGGTCTGCTGACCATCGAGATTCCCAAGAAAAAAACGTCGGAAAACACCGAGCCGAAGAAAATCGACATCAAATAGAGCCCTCTTGCAGAAAAACAAATGCGCCGGAACAGCTCCGGCGCATTTCATTTATATCTTCATGCTTCGCCATGTTTTGTTGTCCTCGCGCCGCCGCCATGCCGACAGGCGGAAACAGCCGTTCACAAGCGGGCGCACCAACTCGAACAGCAATACCCGCAGCCCCATTTGCGGCGTATCGAACGCCTGCAAAAGTTTACGGAAAACGATACCTTGCAACACACCCCGCAATACCAACAGCAGCAAGCCCCACAGTATGACCGTCGGATAATGTATGCCGCTTGCCATTAAGGCGGCGACGGCTCCGTAAAACAGATATACGGCAGCCTGTTCTCCCGCGAAAAGAGCTTGCTTGCGGTGGTGCAGATAAGGCAGCGTAAAGAAATAGCGCATCTTTTGAATCCTCCAAAGCGTGTCGAAATCGTCACTCTCCACCGTTACGAAGCTGTCAGGCGAAATTTCCACGCGGGTATTTTCGCCCGTTGCCACCTCGTTGATGAACAAATCGTCGTCGCCATAACAGAGATTTAGAGTTCGGCTGAACCCTTTGTGCTCGAAAAACAACGATTTCCGGTAAGCCAGATTCGTACCTTCGCCCATATAAGGGCAGCCGCACACGGCACAAGAGAGGTAGCGCAACGAAAAGAGCAATCGGTCGAAAGCTTTGTAGAGGCAGGCGAAACCGGTGGGAACGTCGGTGCGGGAGTAGCCCAGCACGATGTCGGCACCTTCGGCAAAATGCCGCATCATGTTCCGCAGCCAAAGCGGCGATGCCGGTCGGCACGTAGCGTCGAGCAGCAGCAGACAATCGTTTTTCGCCGCTTTTATACCCAGCGTCAAAGCCAGTTTCCGTCGGCTCAACGCGCAGGCGTCGGCAGGAACTTTGGTCGAATACAAGTGCGGATAGCGGCTTGCAAGCCCTTGTAAAACCTCCGGCGTGTCGTCGGTCGAAGCGTCATCGACCACGATGACCTCGAAGTCGGGATACTCTTGCCCGAACAGTTCGGGAATATTCCGCCGCAGCGATTCGGCATTGTCGTTGGCATAGACGATAACCGAAGCCGGCGGCAGAGTATCTTTGTCTGCCGGCTCCTTGTTTTCTGCCTGTTTGCGGTAGCGAATCGTACGCAGATAATAAAATTTGTCGATATAGAATTGCCACAGCAGTAACACGATGGCGATGCTTCCATAAATGATTGTTTGCAAGGAGAGAGGCG
The DNA here is from genome assembly GCA_947589325.1 of uncultured Bacteroidales bacterium. Classification (GTDB taxonomy): domain Bacteria; phylum Bacteroidota; class Bacteroidia; order Bacteroidales; family UBA11471; genus Caccoplasma. The sequence goes on from CANQAM010000001.1 coordinate 118,642, forward strand.
ATGAAAAAGAGAGGAAAAACGGCTCCATGATGATTGCATTAATTTCCCACAAAAGTAAAAAAATAGTGCGAAAAATGTACAATTTATCATGGACGAATTTTTCCCTCGTTTCATCATTTGAAAAACGGTAGGATTTATATAATAAAAGACGGCTTCTTCCGTTAAAAAACAAACGGACACGTTGTATCTTATGGAAAAAGATTATCTTTGCACCCAAATTAAGTGAAAAATCCATGAAAAAAATTTTACTTGTTTTATCTCTTTTTTCGGTTTTTATATTGGATTCCTGCAAGTCATATAAGGAAATTGCTTATATACAGAATGTAACTCCGGACAGTATCATCAAAATGTCCGAGAATATACCTGCGACCATAACCAGCAACGATGCGTTGTTCATTACGGTTTCATCGACCAACCCGGCTGCCGTGGTAGCGTATAATCCTTCGATATACATTCAGCCCACCACAGAAGAAACGACCAATCAGCCGACGCCCCAAATGCCGACCTATAAGGTCAGTGCCGAAGGATATATCAATTTTCCGGGAATCGGGAAACTCAAAGTTGCCGGACTGACGACTTCGGAAGTCGAAGCGATGATAAGCGCGGAAATCGAGCAGAATGTTTCCGACGCCATTGTCAAAGTGGAAATAGAGGGAAATAAGGTTACCGTTCTTGGCGAAGTCGTAAGTCCGGGAGTATTCGCTATTTCAAAAGAGCGCCTTACCATACTCGAAGCCTTGAGTATGGCAAAAGATATGACTATTTACGGACGTCGTGACAATGTCCTTGTCGTTCGTGAAACAGAAAATGGCGAAGCGACCTTTTACCGGCTGGATCTTACCAAATCCGATATATTTACGTCACCGGCATTCTATCTGAAAAAAAATGATGTTGTATATATAGAGCCGAACAAATCCAGAAAATCCAATTCTTCCTACAACAGCAGCAAGCAATTCAATATCTCTGTTACTTCGACCGTTATCAGCGGCATATCTGTAATAGCGACCTTGATTTTGGCAATACTTAAATAAGAGACATTAAAAATTAAATATCTTCCAGATATGGAAAATTTCAATAAAAGCAGCGAGTTGATAGATTTTTCAGGAATCATAAAAAAATATTTAAGTCATTGGCTTTTGATTGTAATTTCCGTCATTGTTTGCGGAGTTTTGGCATTCGCTTATGCCAAAATCAAAAAAGAGGTTTATTTGATTCAGTCCGACCTGTTGCTCGCCGAAGAGAATAACAGCAGCGGTGGCAGCTCCCAATCTGCGTTGTTGAAACAATTTTCGTTTGGAAACATTATGGGCAGCGGTGGAAATGTCGAAAACGAGGTCAATCTTGTGTCGGCACATTCCACATTGCGCGCTGTTATAAAAAAACTCGGATTAAACAGAAAATACATACTGCGGCACAGTTTTTTCGATAAAGAAGATTTATATAAAGATTATCCGATAGAACTCTATGCACATCCGTCGATAGAAGATACTTTAAGTATTTCCCTGTTGTTCAAAATTCGTGTCGATGAAGACGGGCATGTGGTTACGACCGTGCGAGGCGACAGAAAAGTTTTAGCCAAAGTCAAAAGCGACGGTTTCCCGCAATCGGTACCGACTGCGTATGGAAACTTTGTTTTCAATACAACTTCGACGTATGTGCCGGGCAAAAAATTCGGAATGAATATTTCGATATGCAATTATGATGTCAAAACCGAAGACATCGATGAGCATATTCGTATTTCGATACCGAATAAAAAAGCCGATTTGATACACCTCGAAATCGAAGAAACCAATATCGAAAGAGGATACGACTTGCTCAATATGATTATGGATAAATATAATGAGCGGGGTATCGAACACAAAAATCAGGAAGCCGAACAGAAAGCGGCTTTCATCGACGAACGTATAGGTTTGGTTTTGCAGGAATTGTCGGAAACGGAAAAACAGATAGAAGCCTACAAAAAGAAAAACCGGCTCACCGATATAGAGGTCGAGGTGAAAGTTATGGTGGAGCAGGATGCCCGGTTGCGGGAAAAACTTCTCGAAATAGAAACGCAGATGCAAACGGTGGAATCCATAAGAGATTTTCTAAGTCAATCCGAGAATGCGTATGAAATGCTGCCATTCATTGCAAGTATTGACGACGGTGCTTCTGCAACGGCGATAGAACAATACAACGAATTGGTCCTCGAACGAATGGCTGTTGCAGCCTCCGCCAAAGGAAACAACCCGTCATTACAGGTTCTCAACACACAAATAGAGGCGAGCCGGAAAAATGTTTTGGAAACATTGTACAGCTTCATAGAAAGTTTGACCATAGCACGAGAGGTGCTTCGGGAGCAAGAAGACGAATTTCTTGCCCGAATCAAAAATATGCCTACACAGGAACGGGAGTTTGTCGAGATGGAGCGCCAGCAGCTTGTCAAACAGGAACTTTACCTCTTCTTGCTGCAACAGCGCGAGGAAACTGCGCTTACCCTTTCGATGTCCACCCCGAAAGGCATGATAGTCGATGAAGCCTATAAACTCTCCGAGCCCGTCAGTACGCCTAAACCGATGATTCTTCTTGTCGGATTGCTAATCGGATTTATACTTCCTTTCATATACCTCTATCTGAAAGATTTGTTGCGTACCAAGTTCTCGACCCGTGCCGAGTTGGAGGCTTTGACCGCTATACCCGTACTGGGCGAGATATGTATGGATAGAAATAAGGAACATATCGTAATCAGCGAAGGGGCAAGTACTTCCATTGCCGAACTGTTCCGATTGGTTCGCAATAATATACAGTTTATCCTCAACAACAAAGACGAAAAAGTGATACTGGTAACATCGAGTATTTCGGGTGAGGGAAAATCCTTTATTTGCAGCAACCTTGCCATATCGCTGGCTTTGCTGGGGAAACGGGTTTTGTTGGTCGGAATGGATATTCGCAATCCCCAGTTGGCAAATTATTTGGGCTTGCATAATCCCAAAGGTCTTACCAATTATCTTGCCGATGCACAAACGGATATTCATGATGTAATCATACCCAATGCCATACAGGAAAATCTCGATATCATATTGGCGGGTCCCGTGCCTCCGAATCCTGCGGAATTGCTGCTGAGCGAACGGGTCGATGAATTATTTGCCGCCATGCGCAAAGAATACGATTATATCGTCGTCGATTCCGCTCCTGTAAGTATGGTTTCCGATACATTCTGCCTGCGTCGTATTTCCGATGCTACCGTCTATGTATGCCGTGCCAATTATACGACCAAAGAGTTCATTCGCTATGCCAACCGCATCGTAAGCGAGAAACGCTTGAACAAAGTATCTTTCGTATTGAACGGCACAACAGCCAAGCAGGGCTACGGTTACGGCTACGGAAATACAGCGAAGAAGAAAAAGAAGAAAAAATAATTCGCAAATAGACTGATATAAGATTCGTAGATATACCGCTTTGTTTGCAGAATGCCGACGGAAGATATTTATACACCGGTCATTGCCAATCATAATCAGGAAAAAGAGCCTCTGCAATTAGTCCCGCAAGAGATAGGCAGAGCCTTTTTATTCTTGATTACGCTCTCATTGGTGGGATTAACTTTCATTCCCGCGTATTTATTTTTGGCGTTGATATTGTTTTCCTCGTACATTCGCAACAAATACGATTTTCTCATACAATTCACCATCTTGTGCGGCTCTTACGGGTTCTATCGGGAAAGTGTAGCTTTCCCGTTTAAGTGGATGGATATTGCGCTGGCGTTGTCCGCCATTACCATTCTGCTTTATCGGCGCAACAAGGAACAGAATAAGCTGTTGCTGTTTACGCTCGGCTACATGGGTGCTCTCTTTATTTTTGCACTGATGAGCGAAGAATCCATGAAAATACAAATCCGCCGTATGCGGGAATATTGGGGAATCATTTATTTCATGGTGCCCATGCTCGTATTTGTAAAAGAAGATTTCGATATTAAACTCTTTTTCCGCAAGTTCCTTACCTATGCATATATCATTGCGATTTTTTACATCATCGACAGTTTTGTTTTGGGTGGAAATATTTTAGTCCCTGCTACGTTGTCATGGAACGGCTTGCATTCGACCTATTATAGATTTTATTGCCAGATAGGTTCTTTTCCCCGTAAATATCCGCCGGGATTGTTTTTATTGGCTCTTTGCATCTTTCCGGTAGTGAGATTCTACACGTTGCGAACAAAGCAAATCGTTATTTTTTCGTTGGCTTTGATTGCCTGTCGCACCATGTCTGTCATTGGGGGAATCATAATAACCATAATGTCTTTTACCGGCAATTTCAAGAAACTTTTGAAATATCTGTGCCTGTTTGCCGTACTGTTTGCTGCCGGCTATTATATCGACGGGAAACTTGACGGACAGTTGCGCATACAGCAGTTTGTCGATCAGTTCACCTCGTTGCAGAATGCGAACGATGTCGAAAAGTTGGCGGAATTCGGATCAGGACGTATGGCGCAGATTATACCGAAACTCGAACTTCTGTTTTCAGAAAATCGTCAATACATTGGCTTAGGTTTTCTTCATGACCAAAAAACGACCATCGGCAAGTATATTATTACAAACGAGTTTTATAGCGATATATCACAGAGTGAAGAACTGGCTACCGGAGTCGAAGTAACTCAGGTACAAACAATACTCGATATAGGTATTATAGGATTGCTATTGCAGACGTTTTATTTCCTTGCCGTTTATTTCTGGGTATTGCGACCGATGCCGTACAGCATTTCGTACCTGATGACATTTGTTGCGCTTTCACTGTTTGGCGTTGGCGGATTTGCCGGAATTATCTCTCATTACGGATTGTTATTGCTCGGATTAAACGTCGGCGTCATACTTCTTGCCGACAAACAACGGGATAAAAATGAAGATTGTGAGCCGGATACCTAAAACCGTTCATTACTGTTGTTCCGACAGAAAGCCTTTGTCGGAGTCGGCGTAGAAATGTGCTGTCACAGGTCGAGCCTGCTATCCGGCAACGTTCTGTATTTTGAGCTTTTATGACAATATTTCCACCAAATCGGGTGTCACCTCTATGGCTACTGCTATGGTGCCCGGAATTTCGACAATCAGGCGTTTGGCTCGCGCCCCTTTCACTTTTTTCAAAATGCCTTCGTATCCGTCTAATTGTCCGCCGATGAGGCGTACCCGCGTCCCGTTGCCGGCTGTCAGTTCGTCCGGCGTGAAGTAGAGCGGATTGGCCTCGCTTGCGACAGCCGCCAAAAAACAGTTCATCTGATCTTCGGGTACGATGAGAGGCTCCTTGTATTTGCCTCCTGTCTTGTAGCGGTACTGAAAATAGGCGTCGGCTTCGACAAATGGGTCTAACTTCGACTTGACGGTGTACACGAAAAACAAGTCGGGTATGACGGGAACATATTTTTTGAGGCGTCGCCCGTTTTTTGTCGAAACGACCCACTTTTTCGGGGTGAAAGTTTTAATGCCGGCTTTGTCTAAATTATCGGCGGTCTTTTCCCGAAAACCGTATAAAAAGCGCATAACAAACCATTGCGGTGTGTTTTCCTTGTCGTTTTGTTTGGTTATGCAGTCGTCTTTCACGTCAAATCGTTTTTTTGAAAAAAGTGATGTTTCGCTCTTCCTTTTCAGTATTGGGCAAAGGTACCATAAATCCTTTTATTATCAAAGAAACGATAACAAATAAAGCCATATCTTTTATAGGTCGTATTTCCATTATTCATTGAAAAATTTTTTCGGTTTCTGTTTTCCTATTATCTTTGCCCCAAACAAAGTAAACGAATGGTCGGAAAATACAACATATTATGCGTTGCCCTTTTTGTTTGTATGGCGGTTTTCGGTTTTCTGGCTTGCAGCAGCGATACCGATGACGAATTGCGGGGGCGTTGGCAGTTCTCCTATTGCGAATATCCGGCAGGCGGTACCTTTGCTTGCGATTCGGCATTTTACAGTTTCGACAGAGGAGTATTTAAATTGCAGAAATTGATCCCCAACGGTCATGGCTCTTATCAGACTTACGGAAATTATGTGTTGGCGGGCGATTCTCTTATTCTTTCCATACCCCGCCTGCCTGTCGGGGCGGTGTTTTGTGTACCGCCTTTTGATTGGGGGCGCGACGGTAGCAAGCGTTTTCTTGTCGGAGAGGTTTCCCGCCGCCGGCTGATGCTCTCGTGCCGTGATACGGTTTATCATTTCAGAAAATTTTAATGCCGCCATGTTTCGTTTCCGTTACATATTGTTTTTGTTGTTTTTATCGATGTTTGCCTTTCCTGTGAAGGCGCAGTTTCACATGGACTATTCCGTCGAAGCCAACGTCGTGGCGGGCGGTGGCGACTATACACCCTATTATCTGATGAACAAACGCGGCGGCATGGTGTCGTTCAATCCCAACAACGGCTACCTGCGTGCTGCCGTGCAAAAAGCGGCGGACTCTGCCCGCGTGTTTACCTACGGGTTCGGACTGGACGTGTCGGCGGCATACAACAACGATATTCCGGCTTATGTGCAACAGGCTTATGTCGAGCTGCGTCTTTACTGTCTTGCGCTCACGGCTGGCAGTCGCGAAGAAGGGTCGCTGCTGTGGAACGACGCTTTGTGCAGCGGCGGTTGGGTGTGGAGCGGCAACAGCCGTCCCGTGCCGCAGGTACGCATCGGCATTCCCGAATTTGTAAACTTCCCGTGGACACATGGCGTGATGCAGATTCGAGGCGAAATAGCCTACGGTCGTTTCGACGACGACAAGTACCAACGTCATACGCATGGTGACGGTATGCGGTATTCGCGCGGTATACTCTATCATCGAAAATACCTCCTGCTTCGTTTCGGGAAAACGACCCAAAAAGTCTATGGAACAATCGGCATAGATATGGCGGCGCAGTTCGGCGGCAAGGTTTATAACGCCGACGGCACGGTGGCATACGATTTCCCGTCGTCCGCTATCGATTACCTGAAAGTGTTTGTGCCTAAAAGCGGCGGGGAGAGTTCTCCGGAAATAGACCAAGTAAATATTACAGGAAATCATTTAGGCTCCTATCTGCTGGAAGTGGGTTTGCGTCAAAAAACGTGGGAGGGGCGCATCTATTACGAACACCCGTTCGACGACCATTCCGGTATGACATTCCGCAACAAGTTCGACGGGTTGTGGGGCGTGGAGTACCGGAGCAAAGCCGCCTGTCCGGTGGTGAAAGGCGTCGTAGTGGAATACCTCAATACCAGAGACCAAAGCGGCCCTTTTCTTTGGGATAAGACCGATGAAATACCCGTGCAGGTAAGTGCGGGCGATAATTATTACGGACATGGTGCCTATAACGGTTGGACGCATTGGGGGCATACGATAGGCAATCCGTTGGTCGCTTCGCCCGGGTACAATGCCGATGGCTATTTAGGTTTTGTGTGTACACGTGTGGAGGCGCTCCATGTCGGGCTCGAAGGGTACATCGTGCCGCAGTTCGATTATCGTCTACTGGCATCGATACAGCGCGGGTGGGGAAATCCCGACGCGCCTTTTACCGATATACGGAAAGAATTTTCGGGAATGCTCGAAATCGATTACCGCCCCCGACAGCTTGGCGGGTGGCGTTTCGGAGTGGGAATAGCCGTCGATGCCGGTACGCAGTTTGGAAACAATTGGGGCATACAGTTCGGCGTAACCAAATCGGGAAGACTTTTCTGAACCTTTCAAATACAGACGAGAGAGGCAAATTCCTTATGAATTTGCCTCTCTCGTGTTTTCGTAAAACAGTATCGGATTATTTCTGTTTGTTCTGCATGTGTTTTGCGTAACGGCTCATGAACTTATCTACGCGGCCGGCGCTATCGACAAGTTTCTGTTTGCCCGTGAAGAACGGGTGCGACGAACTGGTGATTTCGAGTTTTACCAACGGATAAGTAACGCCGTCTATTTCGATGGTGTCTTTTGCCGCTATCGTGGAGCGGGAGATGAACGTGTCGTCGTTTGACATATCTTTGAATACGACCGGACGATAATTCTCAGGGTGAATTCCTTTTTTCATATCTAAATTCTTTTATTTGCAATCATTGGCACGGTGGTAAAACGTGCATTTTTTATAATGGCTTGCAAATGTAAGCATAACTTTCGATATACAAAAATATTTTTCCTCTTTTTGCAAAATCTTTCTGTTTCGATGTTTTTTGAAAAGTGCAGGTGAAAAATTTTTTATACCTTTGACTGTTCATATAAATGGATTATTTATGTTTTGGTTTGGAAAGAAAAAAACGCCGGAACAGTTGTTCTATCATACTGATTTACACTCCCATTTGTTGCCGGGTATCGACGACGGTTCGCCCGATGCGGCAACCTCCGTCGAGTTGCTGCGTTATATGCAGTCATGGGGTGTGAAGCGGCTTTGCGTAACTCCGCATGTGGTGCTCGGCCGCTTTGAAAACACGCCGGAAAGCATCGACGCCGCTTACCGACAGCTACGACAGGAAATGGACAGACAGGGCGTGGAAATGGAAATACATTGTTCCGCCGAATACCGTATGGACGATAATTTTCACCGGATTCTCGATGCGGGAGGTTCCGAATTGCTTCCCCTGCCCGGAAATTATTTGTTGGTCGAAAACTCTTTTTCCCAGCCGGCTCTCGACTTGGATAATTTGTTATTCAATTTGATGTTGAAAGGCTTTCAACCCATTCTTGCGCACCCCGAACGCTACCATTATTATCATTCTAAAAAGGAAACCTATCGACATCTGCACAACGCCGGCTGCCTTTTTCAGGTCAATTTGCTTTCCCTTGCCGGTCATTACGGAAAAGCCCCGAAAGAAATAGCCCTTTGGCTTTGTAAAAACGATATGATCGATTTCTTGGGCAGCGACCTGCACCACCGCGACCATGCGGAAGCCATCACCGAATGGCTTTGCACGAAAGAGTACCGGCAGCTCGCGGATAGATTGGCGAACATTCGGAACGATAAAATATTTGCGTCAAGATAAGAAAATATCCGAAAGCCGAGCTTCCGGATATTTCTTTTTTTCCATGGTTTCCGTTATTTCAGAAAGGTAAATCGTCGGAGGAATTGCTCTCCGGTTCGAGGTCGGCAGTGGGAGGGGGCACGCTGCCCGTTTGAGGAGGCACGGCGGCATTTCCGCCCGATACTTTCTCTATTTTCCATGCACGTACATCGGTGTACCAGCGTCCGTGCGATTCACGGCTTTCCAAGTCGAAACTTACGATTACTTCGTCGCCTACGGCAGCCGGATATTGCTCTATCCGATTCCCGTTTACCTGAAAACAGATTTTGCGTGCATACTGATCTTGCATTTCCAGCACATACTCTTGTTTTCTCCACTCTTTTCCGCTCACCTGACCGATACCGCTTTGCAGGGGGAGCACTTGAACGATACGACCTTTTACTTCCATAATTACTTTTATTAAGATAAATTACTCGGACAAAGATAAATATTATCGCTTTCACACAAAACATTTTAACAATAAAAAAGACGTTTTATTGATAAAGATGTGAAAATTGTCAAGTAAAAAGGAACAATCGCAAGAATTTCGACAAAAGATTTACCCTATTGCCAAATGTCGGTAACTTGCAGTTAAAAAACCGACCCGTAAAAATTTGGCGGCACGCATATATTCTTTATCTTTGCGGGAAAGAAAAGAGATACCTATATTTATGGAAGAAAACCGAAAATTGATACAAACCATTATCGAAGGCATACAGGAGAAGAAAGGCAAAAAAATCGTTACGGTCGATTTGACGAAAATCGAATCGTCGTCGGCGCAATATTTCATTATCTGTCAGGGCGGTTCGCCCATGCAGGTAGCAGCTGTTGCCGACTCGGTGCGCGAAACCGTGCTCGATAAAATCGGCGTAAAGCCTTTCAATTACGATGGTTATCGAAATGCCCAGTGGATAGTTATCGATTACGGACATATTTATGTGCATATATTCCAGCCGGAGCAGCGCAATTACTACAAGCTCGAACAGTTGTGGAGCGATGCCAAATTGACAGAGCTCCCCGATGTGGAATGATTTTTGCACGATGTCGATAAAGTCAAACATGAATTTGTTTTCGTTTTATGGGAAATAACAATCCGCAAAAAGGCAATAAAAAAATATTCCGTATCAATCTGTATTGGATGTACGCCCTGATAGCTCTTTCGCTTATCGGGGTCTATTATATGAACGACGGCTCCTCATCGAAGAAAGTGAGCTGGACGGAGTTTGAACAAATGGTGCAGGAGGGCGGTACGGTGGAGCGTATCACCGTCTATACCAATAAGGACTATTTGGAAGTCGTGCTTTCCGATTCGACCGCCCGAAAAGTTTTCAAGACCGACGATGCCAAAAGACTCGGACGCTCGCCCAAACTTTTTGTGAACATTCCCGATGCCGCTACTTTCAATGAGGAAGTAAACAGCTGGAAAGAAAAGTTCGGTTTTTCTACGCAGATTACTTATGAAAAGAGCAGCGATTTCAGCGATATGCTTTGGTCGTTCGGGCCTATTATACTCCTGTTCGTCTTTTGGTTCTTCCTGATGCGGCGTATGTCCGGCGGCGGAGGTGGAGGAGGCGGCGTCTTCAATGTGGGCAAGTCCAAAGCACAGCTTTTCGACAAGGAAGGCTCCATAAAAGTTTCTTTCAAAGATGTGGCGGGACTTTCCGAAGCCAAAGAGGAGGTGGAAGAAATCGTCGAATTTCTGAAAAATCCGAAACGTTATAACGAGTTGGGCGGCAAGATACCCAAAGGCGCCCTGCTCGTGGGGCCTCCGGGTACGGGTAAAACCCTGCTCGCCAAAGCCGTTGCCGGTGAGGCGAATGTGCCGTTCTTCTCGCTCTCCGGCTCCGATTTCGTCGAAATGTTCGTCGGCGTCGGCGCCTCGCGGGTGCGCGACCTCTTTCGGCAGGCGAAAGAAAAATCGCCCTGCATCATCTTCATCGACGAAATCGATGCCGTAGGTCGGGCGCGCGGCCGCAACCCGAACATGGGCGCGAACGATGAGCGCGAAAATACATTGAATCAGCTGCTTACCGAAATGGACGGTTTCGGCACGAACAGCGGCATCATCGTCCTGGCGGCGACCAACCGTGTGGACATTCTCGACAAAGCCCTCTTGCGGGCAGGCCGTTTCGACCGGCAGATTTATGTGGAGCTGCCCGACCTCAACGACCGCAAGGAAATTTTCAAGGTGCACCTGCGCGGCGTAAAGATAGACGAGTCGGTGGATATCGATTTGCTGGCGCGTCAGACTCCCGGATTTTCGGGCGCCGACATTGCCAACGTCTGCAACGAAGCCGCCCTCATCGCTGCGCGCAAACGCAAGCAGTGGGTGCAGAAACAAGACTTCATGGACGCTGTCGATCGCATTATCGGCGGTCTCGAAAAACGCACGAAGATTACCACGAACGAGGAAAAACGCTCCATTGCCATACACGAAGCAGGACATGCCGCATTGAGCTGGTTCCTGCAATATGCCAATCCGTTGGTGAAAGTGACTATCGTCCCGCGTGGAAAAGCGCTCGGCGCCGCATGGTATCTGCCGGAGGAGCGGCAGATTACGCCGAAGGAGGCGATGCTCGACGAAATGTGTGCCACGCTCGGCGGGCGCGCTGCCGAAGAGCTGTTCATCGGACACATATCCACCGGCGCGGCAAACGACCTCGAACGGGTTACCAAGCAGGCATACGCCATCGTGGCATACTTCGGCATGAGCAGCGAGCTGCCCAATATTTCCTATTACGACTCGACGGGGCAGGACTACGGTTTCACCAAACCGTACAGCGAGGAGACCGCCCGCACCATCGACAAAGAGGTGAGCCGCATCATCAGCGAGCAGTATGAACGGGCTAAAAAATTGCTCTCCGAACACGCCGAAGGGCACGCGCAATTGACGCAGGTGCTTATCGAGCGCGAAGTCATCTTCACCGAAGATGTGGAGCGCATATTCGGTAAACGCCAGTGGGCATCGCGAAGCGAGGAAATACTCCGCGACAACAAGGCGTTGGAAGAACAGAAAACCGAAGAATCCGCCGCACCGGTCGATGCCGCTTCCACCGGCGATGCCGCACCCGCAAAGGCTGATACGGAGAATCCCGCAGATGCCGAAACTCCGGCTGCCGACACTTCCGTCGAAACCAAAGACAAAGAATAAAATACATAGCCGCCGACGGACGACCGTCGGCGGCGTTATCGCATAGAACCATGAAAAATCTCCTTACCCGTTCCATAACCGGAATCTTGTTCGTCGCCGTCATCATCGCCGCCACGTGGTACAGTGCGGAATCTTTTCGCGGACTCGTACTCATCATCACCATACTCAGCCTCTCCGAGTTTTACCGCCTTGTCTGCCCGAATGCCTTTCGGCGCACGCTCTATGCCGACATAATGGGCGGCACCTATTTAGTCGGCGTGCTGTTCATCATCTTCGCCTATCCGGTCGTGCTTCCGGTGTCGGCAGTGATGCTTATGTTCATTCCCTATATGCTGTATCTGTTCTATACGTTCATCATACGCCTTTACCTCAAAGAAGAAAATCCCATTGCCTCGTGGGCTACGTCGCTGCTCGGACAGCTCTACATCGCCCTGCCGTTGGGCTTGCTTGCCCTTGTCGCCTATCCTCCGGTGGGCGCGGGGAGCGCCTACAACGCCCGAATGGTGCTCGCGTTCCTCTCCTTTATCTGGATTAACGACACCGGCGCCTACGTCGTGGGCTGTACGCTCGGACGGCATCGTCTTTTCGAACGCATATCTCCGAAAAAGTCGTGGGAAGGATTTTTCGGCGGATTCATTTTCTGCCTGCTATTGGGGTGGGTATGGTCACGCTATTGCCCGTTGATGCTCGACCTGTGGCAATGGTTGGGATTCGCCGTCGTGGTGTCGCTCTTTTCCACTTTCGGCGACCTGTGCGAATCGCTCCTGAAACGCACCCTGCAAGTCAAGGATTCCGGCTCGATACTGCCCGGACACGGCGGTATGCTCGACCGCTTCGACAGCGTATTTCTCGCCGCGCCCGCAGCCGCAGCCTACCTCACCCTCGTATTGTCGATGTAAAAAATTTCGGTCGGAAAACTTTTCCGACCGAAACAAGCAAGGACAAATAGTGTGCCTGTCGGAGCAGATTATTTCTTGCCCGGCTTCTCGCACGAAGATGATTTGCCACCCTTTTGCGCTTCATCGTTGCAGCATTTGCCCGATTTTTTTTCGTCCATTTTGTTCATGACTTAAAAAATTAAAAAGTTAAACATAGCTATTCAGAAAATCCGACAGCTTTCATTTCTTCATTTCGTCGGCGAGGGAGTGGGCCTTGTCTTTCATCTCCTCCACCTTTTCGGCGGCTTTGTCGGCAACTTTCGTGCCGGCCTCGAGCAGGCGCTTTTTCCATTCGGCAGCCTCTTTCGATTTCGCCGACATTTTGCAACAGCACATCGCCATGCCGAGTACGATACCCAACCCTATGCCCAAACAGAAATTTTTACTTTTCATAATCGTATGTTTTTAGAATTGAACTCTATTGATTTACAGGTCTGCGTCTGAACAGCGAAACAATCCACAACAGCAGCACCGCTCCGATGAGCGATGTCAGCAAATTACCCGCCAACCCTGCCGACGTAAAACCGAACAGTCCGAACAGCCAGCCGCCCAACACGCCGCCCGCAATTCCGAGCAGCAGATTCACGAACAGCCCGAAACCGCCGCCCCGCATTAGTTTGCCCGCCAAAAATCCGGCAAGAATGCCGATGATGATGTACCATACAAATTCCATAATCCTTTTTTTTAGACCGATGATTAATCTTTTGTTTACACCCATACAACGCCTTGCCGACCCGTTGGTTCGAACCCTCTTTCCCGATTAACAACCTTTTCCCTTTCTTCCCGTTTTTTTCGATACGAAAAAAGGCCGCATACCGTGTATGCGACCTTTGATATAGATTGAAAGGACTCTCCTTATTTTGCGAGAAATTCGTTCACTTTTTCGTTGGGAACCATTTCCGATTGGAATACATAAGCTCCGGTCTTGGGCGATTTCACCATTTTGATGACTTTGGAGTAGGTGCGGCCTTCACCTTTTTGGAGCGATGCGACGGTTTTCTTTGCCATGGCTGCTTATTATTTGATTTCTTTATGAATGGTTACTCTTCTCAGTATGGGGTTGTATTTTTTCAACTCCAAACGTTCGGTGGTATTTTTTCTGTTTTTGGTCGTGATGTAACGCGACATACCCGGCATACCACTCTCTTTCTGCTCGGTGCATTCGAGAATCACTTGGACTCTGTTGCCTTTTGCTTTCTTTGCCATATCCTCTTACATTAAGCGTTTAGATAACCTTTGCTGGCTGCCTGTTTCAGAGCGGCGTCCAGACCCATTTTGTTGATGGTGCGCAGACCTGCTGCCGAAATGCGCAAGCTGATCCAGCAATCCTGTTCTACCCAATAGAACTTTTTGGTAAATAAATTGACGTTGAATCTTCTCTTCGTACGTCTTTTCGAGTGGGATACGTTATTGCCAACCATGGCTTTCTTTCCCGTAATCTGACAAATTTTAGACATCTCGCTATCTATTTTATTATTTTATTCAAGGGTGTTTGAAAAACAGAGTGCAAAGTAAGCGATTTTCAACATACCTTCCAAATTTTCTCCCGAAATAATTACAAAATATTTTTCGCACCCGTTGCAAAAGCGTTTTTTCTGGATATAGAAAAAGCCGCCCAGCCATGTGAATGGCAGGGCGGCGTGTCCAAATTATTTATTCAGGAAATTCTCTTTTTATTCTATCGTCATTTTTTATTCTACGACGATGCGCAGGGTTTTCGTCCCTTTGCTGCCGATAATCTGCAACAGATAATAACCGGTCGAGGCGGCGGGAATTTTCACCGGCTGCCATTCGTCCGTACCGGAAAGCACACCTTGTGCTATCTGTGCGCCATGCAGGCTTATCACCCGATACCATGTCGCTCCGTCGGCACCGACTACCTGCACGCCTATCTCGCCGTTGCGCACCGGATTGCCGGACAGGCGGACTGCAAATCCCTCTTCCGCTGCGGTCTCTTCTATTCCCGACAGATTGGGATCTTCTCCGGTGGTGAAGCTCTCGGTATTGCCGTAGGTCGTCTTTTTGGCGGTGGTGGCATAAGCGCGATAGTAGTAGGTGGTATTGTAGTCAAGTCCCGTAAGGGTTACGCTCATCAGCGAGCCGGAGCCTTCGATGCGTTCGGGGTTGCTCGCCGTCGAGCGGGAAACAGGGGTTTCTGCCCAATACTCGAAGCCCTGCGAGAGCAGCTCGTCGGAGCCTTCCACAATGTAGCCCGAAATCGTGCTGTTGTTGCCGTGCACTTCGCCCGAGCGGGTGCTTACCGTCGGCTCGAAGTAAGCATAGACGTCACGGGTGCCGAATGCCGACCATGCACCGTAGTAGTATTTCCCGCTTACGGTGCGGTAGAAAGGACGGTATTTATAATATTTTTCCGGAGTGAGATTCCGCAGCGTTCCCGAGATTTTACCATCGACAATGGGAGTTTCCGAGAAGGTCGAGGGTACGAGTTCGGGGTCGTCGTAGCGCCGCCACTCGAAGCCGGCGCCGATTACGGCATCGCACGCGATGTCCGCCGTAAGGGTGGCGGAGGTGTTGGATATGTTGATCGCCGGCAGGGTGGTGAGTTTTACGGTATCGGTGGTGAAGGACGTTTCGCAGGTAAGCAGGTCGCCGTATTTTGTTTCCACAAAGAATTTAGCCTCATACTCGGTTTGGGGTTCGAGGTCGGTAACGGTTACCGATGCCGATAACGGCGTGATGGTATAATTCGTATTTTCAGCATCGCAACGGACTGATGATACCGGAAATTCCATTCCGAATTTATCCCT
Source organism: uncultured Bacteroidales bacterium (assembly GCA_947589325.1). GTDB lineage: Bacteria > Bacteroidota > Bacteroidia > Bacteroidales > UBA11471 > Caccoplasma. Next base: position 134,456 of record CANQAM010000001.1, read on the forward strand.
TAGAGTACAACTGTAGGTTGTTTCTCCCACTCGGTTTTCCACAAGTTCAAGATGCAAAAGACCATGTATAAAGCTTCCCCAAGGGCTATTCAGGTATGCAACCATAGCCCCTTTCGGATAATGAAAAACGGCATTTTTATATGTCCTGTCATCAAAAACCTTAATAGCAATAGTTGATGGAATAGGATTTAATGAAGTAACCGTATTCAATTGGCTGCAAAAGTAAAAAGCATAGTCGCCGATAGCGATAACACTTTCGGGTATCGTTACCGACGTCAAGCCCGTGATATAAAAAGCATAGTCGCCGATAGTAGTAACGCTATTACCTATCGTTACCTCTTTCAAACCGGAGCAACCGGAAAAAGCAAATTTGCCAATAGAAGTAACGCCATCGCCTATCGTTACCGATGTCAAGCCCGTGTAATCGACAAAAGCCCACTTGCCGATAGCGGTAACACCGTCGGGTATGGCATATCGGTTCAGACCGCTCGGCGCAAAAGCTTTCAAGGTATCGTTTACAATAAGACAATGCCCGTTGTCCGATGCAAATTTTCCCTTAAATTCTGTCAAACCTGTGCAACCGGAAAAAGTCCCGTCGCCGATAGCGGTAACGCTCTCGGGTATCGTTACCGACGTCAAGCCCGTGCAACCACTAAAAGCCATGTCCCCGATAGATGTATTGAGTATCGTTACCGACGTCAAGCCCGTGCAATCCCTAAAAACCTCGTTCCCGATAGAGGTAACGCTTTCGGGTATCGTTATCTCTGTCAAACCTTTACAATCGAGAAAAGCTTGGCTGCCGATAGAGGTAACGCTTTCGGGTATCGTTACCTCCGTCAAGCCCGTACAACCCCTAAAAGCCCCGTTCCCGATAGATGTAACGCTTTCGGGTATCGTTACCGTCTTCAATCTATCGCACAATAAAAAAGCCGTCTTGCCGATAGCGGTAACCCGATATTCGGTTTCGTTATGCGTTATCGTTTCGGGAATGGTTACATCGCCCGAATAATAGTTTCCACCCGAAAGATATTTATTCGTAACCTCGACCGTCTTATCACTCGATGAAGTAATGTTGTAATAGATGCCGCCGGTATAAAAGTCATAGTCATACGCCCACGCAGCGGGGGAGAAGGCGAGGAAGAAGATGACTCCCCAAAATTTTTGAAACATTTGTCTGTGTCGTTTCATTGCAAAAAAATTAAAAGGCACTTGCGGCTCGGAGAGTGCCGATAACGATTTTTCGATTCAGGCATAAAAAAGAAGCGGAGCCACTGTTTCACCCGTTTATTGCTGTGGACCTAGGAATCCCATGAAATACAAACAAGTGATAGCAACCCCACTTTGGTCGTATATCCGAGATAGATATAACAAACCAAAGAGAGAGCGTACTTTCCACCTTCCGTATTTCATCGTTGAAATTTCCTAGGTTTCAGCAATGGACGATGCGAAAACGCTTTCTTCAATATGTCTGCACACCGGTCGGGTGTACGGAGCAAAGGTAGTCATTTTCTTGAAAGTACGCTCTTGTATTGTTGTTTTTTTATCGAAAAAGATAAAAAGCGATATTTTCCGGCACCGAACAGACGCAGGCAAACGCCTCTCCGTCTGCCCGGAAAAGGCGAATTGACTGCACCAATCGCCCGTAAAAAGCAGTCGGCATATCACGCCGGCACATTTTCATGGTCTTTCTTATTTTGCCGCAAAGATAATTTAGAAAATACGAATTTACAAAACTTTCCGCTAAAAATTTTTGGTTTTATTCGCGGAAAATTTTCAGAAAAGCGGCAAGCGAAAAATCAAATAAATTTTCGGGACAGCAGAGAGAAAGGCATATAGGAAAAACAGAGTTAGGATTCGGAGTTTTTCCGGTACGAAAAAATCCCCTCCCGACAGGAAGCGTCGGGAGGGGATAAAGGTTTCCGCCGGACGGCTGTCAGTCGAGCAGCATACCTTTGCGTACCGTGCGGGCGGCTTCGTCGCCGTATGTCAGGCGGATAATCGTCGAGGCGAACTCGATAGCAGCGGCAGGACCTTTGCCCGTAACCACAGAACCGTCTATCTCGACCATATTGCCGGTGGGCGTCGCACCCGTCATGCGCTTTTCGAAGCCCGGATAACAGGTGGCTTTGCGACCTTTGAGAATGCCGCACGCACCGAGCACGTAAGGCGCGGCACAGATAGCAGCCACCGGACGCTCTTGGGCGGCGTGGGCTTTCAGCGCCTCGATGAGCGGCGCGCAGTTTGCCAGATTGTCGGCGCCGGGCAGACCGCCGGGCAGGATAAGCCACAGCGCTTCGGCAAGCGGTGCTTCGGCGAGGGTAAGGTCGGCGGTAACGGGTATGCCGTGCGCGCCGGTTACGCTCTTTTCGCCGGTAATGGCGACAGTGCGTATCTCCATGCCTGCGCGTCGCATCATATCGACGACGGTCAAGGCTTCGATTTCTTCAAATCCTTCTGCAAGGAACAAGTATGATATATTCATAGCGATTTGTTTTTTGGGTGCAACATGAGGGTTATTCCACGGTAATGCCGTCGATGACGAAATCGGCGATGCGGAAACGGAGGTTGTCGCTCTCGGCGACGCTCCACGGGTAGATGCGCACGGCCAGCCGTTCACCCGGTTTTACGGAGGTGTTTACCGGCAGCGTGACGGTGCGGGCGCCGCTTTCGGGGCGTTGGTTTTCGCCCAAAATGGTGCGGGGGTAGAAGTCGTTGCTTTTCGACAGGGCAGCCCGATAGGCTACGCCGCCGTCCAACGTGAAAGTGATTTGACGGGCGAGGAATGTCTTTTTGTTTCCTTTGAATACGAACTCCACGTAACGGTCGCCCGCCTCGTCGATGTCGGCAGGCCATTTGCCGCCGGCAATGGCGATGCCGGCTTCGCTCTCGTCGAGCCCTTTCAGCGTATATTTTCCGATTTCGGCTTTTTCGGGTGTTTCGAGCGCGATGACGCGGCTCTCGGCTACGACGGGAATTTTGCGTTTCACCTTTCCGCACGCGACGGTTACCGCATCGTTTATCGTCCCTGCCTGTTCGGGGGTGAAGTAGAGGTAGCAGCATTGGTTCCACAGTTTGCCTTCGGTGTAGGGCAGCGTCACCGATTCCTGCCGTTGGGCGTCGGGGGCGGAGGCGACGGTCATGCCCTTCGGGGCGGTAACGACGATTTCATCTTCGCGTTCGGGCAGCGCCAGACCCGTCAGGTCGAAGCGCATACACGCCTCGTCGCCCACGTACATCTGTCCGAAGTTCAAGGTTCTCGGATTGAGAACGATAGGCACGTCGGGGCGTACATACTCCGTCAAGATGCCCGCCTGTTGCAGCGCCTGCGCCACCATGCGGGCGTAGAGCGCCGCACCCGTAGCCTGCGTGTGCGTGCCGTCGGTGGGCGCGTAGATGAGGTCGGTCGCCTGTTGCTCGCCCAACTCCTCGATAAAGGCTTTCGTGAGGGCGGTGTGGTCGATGAGGGGCACCTGCATTTCGCGGGCGACCTGCTTCATCACATATACGTAGTCGAGCGTGGTGTCGCCCGCCGCGCCCAAGTTGTGGCACCCTTTCGGCGAAATCGTCCCGTCGGCGGTGTAGTAGCGCCGCACGATAGGAGTGATGAGTATCGGGGTGGCGCCGAGAGCGCGGGTTTCGTTCACGTAAGTTTCGAGGTTGGCTTTGTAGTGACCCCACGGGTCGGTGCCGCGACCGTCGTCGCTGTAAGTGCCGTTGCCTTTCTCGTCGTTGTGGGCGAACTGTATCAGCACGTAATCGCCCGGCTGTACGGCGGCTTTCACTTTATCCCACAGCCCTTCGCTCATAAAAGAGCGGGTGCTGCGACCGTTGCGTGCGTAGTTTATCACTACGGCATCGTCGGTGAAAAATTCTTGGAACATCTCTCCCCAGCCGCGTGCGCGGGTGGTATTCTCGGCATAGTCTGCCATGGTGGAGTCGCCTATCGTGTGTATGCGAACCTCTTTTCGGGAGCACGCCGACAACATGCAGCAAGCCGCTGTCAGCGCCATAAAGAATTTTGTTTTCATTTTACTTTTATGAATAGGGGAACAAATATAGAAAAATTATTAAAAATGGCGACGATTTGTCAAAGAAAAAAACGATGAAAAAATTTTTTCGGGAATATTGGCAAAGATAGAAGAAAATGCGGCGGAAACGACCTGCCTATTTCCGATTTTTTTGCTACCTTTGCAGCTAAAATTTTTACCTATGTCCGATACAGAGAAACAGTTTGAGCACGTCATCGCGATTTGCCGCGACCTGTATGCCGAAAAGTTGCAGGATTACGGGGCATCGTGGCGCATTATGCGTCCGGCATCGCTCACCGACCAGATATTCATCAAGGCGAAACGCATACGCAGTATCGAAGAAAAAGGCAAGGCGTTGATAGCCGAGGGCATTCGCTCCGAAATCATCGGTATCGTCAATTACGGAATTATCGCATTGATACAGTTGGAGCTGGGATATACCGATACGGTGGATATCACCAACGAAAAAGCGTTGGAACTGTACGACAAGCACATGACCGTTACCAAGAATCTCATGTACGCCAAGAACCATGACTACGACGAGGCGTGGCGCGGTATGCGCACCACTTCATACACCGACCTGATACTGATGAAGATATATCGCACCAAACAGATAGAAAACCACGAAGGCAAAACCCTCGTGTCGGAAGGCGTCGATGCCAATTATATGGATATGGTCAATTATTCGCTGTTCGGTCTGATAAAACTCGAATATGGAGGTTAAGCAGAAAGACACGGTTAAACAGTTTGTTTTGCAGACGCTTGTCGTGGCAGCGCGGCTCGTTGTCGGCGGCACATTCCTTTTTTCCGGATTCGTGAAGGCGGTCGATCCCGTCGGTATGTCGCTGAAAATCGAGGAATACCTGCTCACTTTCGGACTGGACTATTTCCGGTCGTTCTCTTTCTTTTTGGCGGTGGCTTTCGGGGCATACGAATTTATGCTGGGGGCGGGTACGCTCTTCGGCACTTACCGCCGGCTTACTTCGTGGCTGCTGCTGTTCACGATGTCGTTTATGACGTTGCTCACGCTCTATCTGGCCGTGGCGGAGCCGATAGCCGATTGCGGCTGTTTCGGCGAAGCCGTGCATCTTACCCCGTGGCAGTCGTTCGGGAAAAACATCGTTTTGCTGTTGCTCGTTCTCTTTCTGGTGCGCTGCAACGAGCGGGTGAGAGGCGTGTATCATAAAGAGCTGCAATTACTTACGGTCTATTTCTTTCTGCTCTTTTCGGTAGGATTGTCGCTTTATGCCTACTATTATCGCCCCTTGTTCGATTTTCGTCCGTACAAAAGGGGCGTGAACTTGCGGGAGGCTCTTGCTGCCAATCCTTACGACGACCCGCATTTCATTTATGAAAAAGACGGGGTGCGGCAAGAATTTACGATAGACACCCTGCCCGCCGATACGGCATGGCATTTTATCGACAGAACGGAAGCACCGGCAGGAAAGCCGAATGATATACGGAATTTCGTCATATACGACGACGATGAAGATATTACCGAGAATATTCTTGCCGACAAAGGGTATACATTTCTCTTGATGATACCCTCGCTTCGCGATACCGAGAACGATGCTATCGACAAAATCGACGAACTCTACGAATACGTGTTGTGGCACGGGTACAACCTCTATTGCCTGACTGCCTCGTCTGCCGAAGAAATTGCCGAGTGGCAGGACGATACGGGCGCCGATTATCCCTTCTACACGATGGAGGCTTCGACGATACGCACCGTTGTGCGCGGCGACCCGGGTATCGTGTTGTTGCACGACGGCGTCATCGTACAGAAAATGCGGGCGGCAAACCTCCCTGAAGAATCGCGCTTGACCGATTTTTTGGAAAGCTATGCTGCCGGTGTGCCGGTGGAATACGGAATTTTCAGACCGCTTATGACGGTGATAATCCTCTTTTTCGTACCGCTGCTGCTATTGCTGCTCATGTCGAAAATCGTCGAGGCGTATGTCATACGCGCTCGCGCCCGTCGGGTGGCCCGCCTGCGGAAATTGCGCGACACCTTGTCTGAAAAAATAAAAAAGAACCCGAAAAAAGATACTATCAACTAATATAAAGAATATGAGAAAAAACATTGTCGCAGGAAACTGGAAAATGAACAAAACCCTGCAAGAAGGTTTGAATTTGGCAAAAGGTATTGAAGCTGCTTTGGCAGGAAAAAAGGTAAATTGCGAAGTTATTATCGGTACGCCGTTTATCCACTTGGCGTCGTTGGCGCAGACCATCGACACGAAAAAAATCGGCATCGCCGCCGAAAATTGCGCCGACAAGGTTTCGGGCGCATACACCGGCGAAGTGTCGGCAAGCATGGTCGCTTCCACCGGAGCGAAGTATGTCATACTGGGGCACTCCGAACGCCGCGCCTACTATCACGAAACGCCCGAGATACTGAAAGAAAAAGTGCTCTTGGCGCTGGCCAACAACCTGATTCCGATTTTCTGCATCGGCGAAGTGCTCGAAGAACGCGAAGCCGGCAAACACTTTGAGGTCGTAAAGTCGCAGATCGAAAATTCGCTTTTCAACCTTTCCGCCGAAGAGTTCGGTAAAATCGTGCTGGCATACGAACCCGTGTGGGCTATCGGTACCGGCAAGACGGCAACCGCCGCACAGGCTCAGGAGATGCATGCTTTCATACGCGCCACGCTCGCTGCCAAATACGGCAAAACGGTAGCCGACAACTGCTCCATTCTCTATGGCGGCAGCTGCAAGCCCTCCAATGCCAAAGAACTTTTCGCCAATCCCGATGTCGATGGCGGACTCATCGGCGGCGCAGCCCTCGAAGTCGAGTCGTTCATGGGCATCATCGAAGCCTTTTCGTAACTGAAAAATTCCCGTTCTGTCTGCTCCTGCGGGAGCAGACAGAACATCTCTTTGGGACGTAAAGAATCCGAACGTATGAATAAAAAAATTCTTTTCCTTTTCTTCTCCTTTGCCCTTGCCCTGTCGGCAGGCGCGCAAGAGGTGGCGACCGACGACGAAGCCGCTGCCGCCGATACCTCTATCGTGCAGTCATTGACCCGACCGTCCGGCGGAGCGCAGGTCGTTGTCGCGCAGGATTCCGTGCTCGATGTCCGCCTTTCGCGCAACAGCGGGTCGTTGAAAGTGAACGAAGAAGGGCATATTTTTACACAGGGATACCGGATACAGGTTTTCTCCGACAACCGGCGCAATGCGCGCGAAGAAGCCGACGTCCGTTCACAATACATCGCCGAGTCCGATACACTCATACCCGTATACGTTACCTATCTGTCGCCGTTCTGGCGGCTGCGCATAGGCGACTACCGCACGTACGAAGAAGCCTTCATACAGATGCAGGCGATAAAAAAACAATTCCCGCGATACGCCGCCGAGATGCGAATCGTCAAAGATGAAATCGTCCTACCCCTTTCCGTACAATAATCATGCAAGATATAGAATCGCTTTCCGACGAACGGCGCGTAGAGTTGTTGGCAAAACATTACAAAGCCATACTCGAATTGTTGGGCGAAGACCCTTCGCGGGAGGGCTTGTTGAAAACCCCTTGTCGGGCGGCACGTGCCATGCTGGCGCTCACGGCCGGATACCGGCAGTCGCCCGAAGAAATACTCCGCTCGGCGCTTTTCAAAGAGGAATACGGTTCGCGCGGACAAATCGTCGTCGCACGCGATATCGAATTTTATTCCTTCTGCGAACACCACATACTTCCCTTCTTCGGCAAAGTGCACATCGGGTACATACCCACCGGCTACGTAACGGGGCTTAGCAAGTTGGCGCGACTGGTCGATGCCTTTGCCCGCCGCTTGCAGTTGCAGGAGCGCCTCACTCTCGAAATTTGCGAAGCCCTGCAAAAGACGCTCGCCCCGGAGGGCGCCATTGTCATGATGGAGTCGCGCCACCTCTGCATGCAGATGCGCGGCGTCGAAAAGCAGGGTACCGTAACGACTACCTGCTCCTATACCGGCGTGTTCGAAGACATCGCCCGCCGCGAAGAATTTTTCTCGATGCTCGCCCGCCGCTGATATCAATGCCGACATCGGCGAGAGTATGCCGCAATACAAGTATGCCAAAGTGAAAGTAATCGAATTGAACGCGGAAAAGAATAGAATGACGGCATAGTTCACGCCGTCCGTGAAAACAAAAAGCCATACAAATCATTGATTTGTATGGCTTTATTGTTGGACTTCTGCGGTGCGGACGGGACTCGAACCCGCGACCCCATGCGTGACAGGCATGTATTCTAACCAGCTGAACTACCGCACCTTCGGGCTTGCAACTCGCAAGGTTCTCTTTCGAATTGCGGTTGCAAAGATAAGCGATATTTTTGTTTTGTACAATAAATGCGAACTTTTTTCATCGAAAAAATATTGTATGCCGATTGTTTCTGCCATGTTTTAGCCTTTCCCTCGATGAAATAATTTCTTTACCGCAGACGTTGGCTTTCAAAAGAATTTGTATATCTTTGTAATTGCGATTGGTATGCTCGATTTTTTATGCGGAGTTTTGTGCTTCGTCGTGAAATATTTTCGGCATACAATTAGTTGAAAATAAGAGCTGTTTGCCGTTTTTTTATGGCATACGGTTTTCGGATAGCGAAAGATAAAAATATGCGGTCGCCTGTAAAACCTAAAAAATCGTTGGGGCAGCACTTTTTGAAAGACCTCGACATCGCCCGTCGCATTGCCGATACGATGGACGCTTACAAGGGTATGCCCCTCCTCGAAGTGGGACCGGGCACGGGCGTGCTTACGCAATTCCTGCTTGCAGCGCATCACGATCTTTCCGTCGTGGAGCTCGACCGCGAATCGGTCGCCTACCTGCGGACGCATTTTCCCAACCTCGACGGCCGCATCGTCGAAGACGACTTTTTGCGGCTGCATCTCGACGAAATGTTCCCCGACCGCTTCTGCATCATCGGCAATTATCCCTACAACATATCGAGCCAGATATTTTTCAAGGTGCTCGACTACAAAGACCGCATACCCTGTTGCAGCGGCATGATACAGAAAGAGGTGGCGGAGCGCATGGCGGCAAAGCCGTGCTGCAAAGCCTACGGCATATTGAGCGTACTCATGCAGGCGTGGTACGATATCGAATACCTTTTCACCGTACCCGAACACGTGTTCGAGCCGCCGCCCAAAGTGAAGTCGGCGGTCATTCGCATGACGCGCAACCGCTCGGTTTCGCTCGGCTGCGACGAGCGGCTGTTCCGCCAAATCGTGAAAACGGGATTCAACCAGCGGCGCAAAACGCTGCGCAATTCGCTGCGTTCGTTGGTGGAAAAAGATTGCCCGCTGCTGAACGAGCCTGTTTTCGACAAACGTCCGGAACAACTTACCGTTGCCCAGTTCGTAACGCTTACCGGACAAATGCAACCCTATGTATTACCCGTCAAACAATAGCGCAGAATGGAAAAATTCACACCGGAATATTTGGAGATGATTCGCGCCATCGTTGCCGAAAAAAATACCGAGCAGGCGAAAGTCGAGCTTCAAAAGCTGCACCCTGCCGACATTGCCGAACTCTATCGGGCGCTGGAACTCGACGATGCCGAGTTTCTCAACCAGCTGCTCGACAAGGAAAAGGCCGCCGACGTACTGATGGAATTCGATGAAGACGAGCGTAAAAAGCTGCTCAAAGAAATTCCTACCGAAACGATTGCCCGCGAATTTATCGACCACCTCGACACCGACGATGCCGTCGATCTCATACGAAACCTCGACGAGGAGGCACAGGAAGAAGTGCTTTCGCACATCGACGACGCCGAACAGGCGGGCGATATTGTCGATTTGTTGAAGTACGACGAAGACACCGCCGGCGGTATCATGGGCACCGAAATGGTGATTGTGAACGAAAATTGGAGTATGCCCGAGTGCGTGAAAGAGATGCGCCGGCAAGCCGAAGAAATGGACGAAATCTATTACGTCTATGTCGTCGATGACGACGGCAAGCTGCGTGGCGTCTTTCCGTTGAAAAAGATGATTACCCACCCGTCGGTCTCGAAAATAAAGCACGTCATGAAGAAAGACCCCGTGTCCGTGCGTACCGACGATACGATAGAAACAGTGGCGCAGACCATCGAAAAATACGACTTGGTGGCGATACCCGTCGTCGATAGCATCGGGCGGCTGGTCGGCCGCATCACCGTCGATGATGTCATGGACGAGGTGCGCGAACAGGCGGAACGCGACTACCAGATGGCTTCGGGTATCTCGCAGGACGTGGAGACGACCGACAACATTTTTGCACAGACCTACGCCCGCCTGCCGTGGCTGCTCATCGGCATGATAGGCGGTATAGCCAACTCCGTGATACTGGGAAATTTCGAGAGCGGTTTCGCCCTCAATCCCGCCATGGCGCTCTTTATCCCGCTGGTCGGCGGTACGGGCGGTAATGTGGGCATACAGTCGTCGGCTATCATCGTGCAGGGTCTCGCCAACAAATCGCTCTCGCTCGAACACGCCGGTCGGCAGATTTTCAAAGAGTTGGGCGTTTCCATCATCAACGCCTGCATGATTTCGGTATTGGTGTTCGCCGCCTGCTACCTCCTGCATTTGGGCAGTGCGGCGCTGACGATAGCGGTATCGCTTTCGCTTTTTGCCGTAGTCATTTTTGCCTCGATATTCGGCACGTGTGTACCCATTGCTCTCGAAAAGATGAATTTCGACCCCGCCATTGCCACCGGTCCTTTCATCACCATAACCAACGATATCATCGGTATGCTCATCTACATGGGCATCTGCGCCCTGCTGTTATAGGTAATACCTTATATAACAATAGAGGCGGAAATTTTCATTTCCGCCTCTATTGTTATCACTCTTTGTGAATTACTCGAACATGTGGCGCAGCTTGCTGAAAATACGGTCTTTTACCGAGCGGCTCGGCGTGAAGTTGGCAGTGCGCAGCTCCTCGATTTTTTTCCGCTCGTCGGCACTCAGATTTTCCGGCACATAGACCGAAAGGTTCACCAACAGGTCGCCTGTGCCGTAGCTATTGACGGAGGGCAGTCCTTTGCCCCGCAGCCGCAGCACTTTGCCGGGTTGCGTGCCGGCTTCTATCTTTACTTTGGCTTTCCCTTCGATGGTGGGCACTTCGAGCGTACCGCCCAACGCTGCTGTCGGGAAATCTATCAGTGCGTTGTATATCAAGTCGTTTTCGTCGCGCAGCAAATCGGGGTGCGGTTCTTCCTGTACGAGAATCAGCAGGTCGCCGTTCACGCCGCCGTGCCGTGCCGCATTTCCCGCGCCGTTCATCGAGAGCTGCATGCCCTCCGACACGCCCGCCGGAATGTTCAGCGAAATCACTTCGTCTTCTTTCAAGATGCCCTCGCCGTTGCATTTGGGGCATTTGTGGGTGATGATGCGCCCTTCGCCGCCGCATTTGGGGCAGGGCGAAGTCGATTGCATGGCGCCGAGTATGGTCTGCCGCACCTGCGTTACGACACCGCTGCCATTGCATTGCGGGCAGGTTTCCGATGCCGTGCCGTTTTCTGCGCCCGAACCTTTGCAGTCGGGGCAGGCGACATATTTTTTCACCTTGATTTTTTTCTCGACGCCGGTGGCGATTTCTTGTAACGTAAGTTTCACGCGCACGCGCAGGTCGGTACCGCGATTCACCCGTTTGCTGCGACGGCTGCCGCCGCCGAAGCCGCTGAATCCGCCAAAACCTCCGAACCCGCCGAATATATCGCCGAAGTGTGAGAATATATCTTCCATCGACATGCCGCCCGCGCCGCCGAATCCGCCTGCGCCGCCTTCCATGCCGGCGTGTCCGAAGCGGTCGTAGCGCGCCCGTTTGTCGGGGTCGCTCAACACCGAATAAGCCTCTGCCGCCTCTTTGAATTTTTCTTCCGCCGTCTTGTCGCCCGGATTTTTGTCGGGGTGATATTGAATGGCTTTTTTGCGGTAGGCTTTTTTTATCTCATCTGCCGTCGCTGTTTTGGCGACTTCCAGCACTTCATAATAATCTCGTTTTTCGCTCATGGCAATTTGTTTTTACGATTATTCGCCCACGACCACTTTGGCGAAGCGTATCACTTTGTCGTTCATCGTGTAGCCTTTCTGCACGCAGTCGATTACTTTCCCTTTCTGTTCCGGAGTGGGAGCGGGGAAGGTGGTTACCGCCTCGTGGTATTCGGTATCGAAGTCGGCGTTTTCGGTTGGAATTTCTTTCACGCCGTGCTGTTCGAGATAGCTTTTGAATTTGTTGTAAATCAGCTCGATGCCTTTCTTCACGGCTTCCACGTCGGCGTTGGAGGCGATGGCTTGCATGCCGCGCTCGAAGTCGTCGATGACGGGCAGAATATCTTTCAGGCACCCTTCGCCGCCGTTGCGTATGAGGTCGGCTTTCTCTTTGAGGGTACGTTTTCTGAAATTTTCGAGGTCGGCGCGCGCCAGCAGATAATCTTTTTTCAATTGTTCTGCTTCGGCTTTGAGGCGTTCGTTTTCCTCTGCCAATGTGTCAGTTTTGGGGGTGTCGGCATTTTCTTCTGCTGACACCTCTGCATTCGCTTCCGGTGTTTCCGGCGTCGCTTCCTTCGGGGTTTCCAACTCTTCCTCCGGTTGCTCTTTCGTATGTTTGTTTTTCATAATCAATAAATTGCAATTTCTTTTACCGTTTTACGGGCAGTCGCCGGCATCGCGCCGGCAACTCTATTTATGCAAAAATATTGCCAAAATGGCAAATAAGTCTTTTTGACAGCCTGCCTTAATAGGCGCATGCTCCGCTCCAAATCCGGCAGCCGGCGAAAATCTTTTCCGCATCTTCGGGCAGCTGTTCGAACAGCCCGTAAACCGTCGAGCCGGAGCCCGACATCGCTGCATACGCCGCACCCGCCTCGTAAAGCCGTTTTTTCAACTCCGCCAGCTGCGGGTGGAGGGCAAAGACGCTCTTCTCGAAATCGTTTTCCACCCGCCCTTTCCACTCCGTTACGGGGCGTTGCAGCAGGTCGCGCAGGGCGACGGGCGGCACGGCGGGCGTTACGGCGGAGTAGGCTTCGGCAGTGGAAACCGCCACCGGCGGCTTCACCAACAGCAGGTGATACCCTTTCAGCGACAGCGCGAGAGGCGACAGCCGGTCGCCGATTCCCTCCGCCAGCATGGGGCGGTCGTATATGAAGAAAGCACAGTCCGCGCCTAATCGGGCGGCATAGTGCGCCAGCGCCTCGTCGGTGAGCGGCAGGGCGTAGAGGTCGCGCAGGAGGCGCAAGGCGTGAGCAGCGTCCGACGAGCCGCCGCCGAGACCCGCCCCGAAAGGAACGTTTTTGTGCAGGTACGCCTCCACCGGCGGCAGCGCAAAGTCCGCCGCCAGCAGCCGGTAGGCTTTTGCCACGAGGTTGTTTTGCGGGTCGCCGTCGATGGCGATGCCCGACAGATGCAGCCGGCACCCTTCGCCGTCGGCGGGAACCATTTCGAGGGCGTCGCACCACCCGACGGGGTAGAAAGCGGTGGCGATGTCGTGATAGCCGTCCGTGCGGCGGGAAATCACCTGCAAGCCCAGATTGATTTTGGCATTCGGAAAAACGACCATAAAAAATAATTTTTGCAAAGGTAGCGATTTTTCCGACACCCTTTGTCTTTCCGCGATAATCTCTTTTGTCGCGATGTCCGGCAGGGCAGGGGAGCGGCTTTTTCGCTGCATCTGTTTTTGTTTCGCGATAAATTGACTACCTTTGCGCCGATAAAATTCCGTTCATGGACAAGAAAGATGCACGCCGCACCCGCCGCCCCGACAAGACGGCTTTCTATCGGGTCGCCGAAGACGCCCGCCTGCTCGACTTCCTTTTCGCCACCTTCGGCGACAGGAGCAAGACGACCGTCAAGTCGTACCTTGCTCACCGGCAGGTCACGGTGAACAATGCGGTCGCCACGCGCTTCGACACGCCCCTGCACGCGGGCGACGAAGTGTCGGTCGATTTCACGCGCGGGTTTCCCGAGTTTCGCCACCCACGCCTGCGCATTGTCTATGAAGACGAATACCTGCTCGTCGTCGATAAAGGCTACGGCTTGCTCTCCATGGCGACCGACCGCGTCCGCGAAAAGACCGCCTACCGCATACTGGCAGACTACGTGCGGCAGTCCGACCCCGCTGCCCGCATATTCATTCTCCACCGGCTCGACCGCGACACGTCGGGGCTGATGATGTTTGCCAAGAGCCAAGCCGTGCAGGAGGCGATGCAGCGGGCGTGGAACGACATGGTCATCGACCGCCGCTACGTCGCTGTGGTCGAGGGCGAGCCCGACCCGCCGAAAGGCGAAATCACCTCTTACCTCAAAGAAAACGTCGCCTTTCAGGTCTATTCCACCGACGACCGCGAGAACGGCAAATTCGCCCGCACCGCTTACGAAGTCTTGGCGACCAACGGCCGCTACTCCCTCGTCGAGCTGCAATTGGCTACCGGACGCAAGAACCAGATTCGCGTGCACTTGCATGACATCGGGCACCCCATCGCCGGCGACCGCAAGTATGGCGCTGCCGGCAATCCGCTCGGACGGCTGGCGCTGCACGCCGTCCGCCTGCGCTTCGTCCACCCCGTTACACGGCGCGACATGTTTTTCGAGACCCCTTTGCCGGCAGGTTTCCGACAAATTGTGCATTGAAAAACATAAATAAACAAAAATCTTATTACCTTTGCATACGCAAAAAAGAAGCGGCGTTTCCCCGAAACCGCCGCATCGTTCGATAAAAGCAAGAAAAAATGAATATTTCGTATAATTGGCTGAAAGAGTACCTGCATCTCACGCTCACCCCCGAAGAAACGGCGGCAGCCCTTACCTCCATAGGTCTTGAAACCGGCGGTATCGAAGAAGTGCAAGCCATACGCGGCGGGCTCGAAGGGTTGGTCGTAGGCAAAGTGCTTACCTGCATCGACCACCCCGATTCCGACCACCTGCACATCACCACCGTCGATTTGGGCGACGGGCAGCCCGTGCAGATAGTCTGCGGCGCCCCCAACGTCGCCGCCGGACAGCACGTCATCGTCGCCACCATAGGCACGGTGCTCTATTCCGGTGACCAGAGTTTCACCATTAAGAAATCGAAAATACGCGGCGCCGAGAGTTTCGGCATGATTTGCGCCGAAGACGAAATAGGCATCGGCACCTCGCACGACGGCATCATCGTCCTGCCCGACACCGCCCGCCC
The DNA here is from genome assembly GCA_947589325.1 of uncultured Bacteroidales bacterium. Lineage (GTDB taxonomy): Bacteria > Bacteroidota > Bacteroidia > Bacteroidales > UBA11471 > Caccoplasma. Next base: position 149,611 of record CANQAM010000001.1, read on the forward strand.
GGGCACCCCCGCCAAAGAATACTATCACCTCGAAAGCGATTATATACTCGAAGTCGATATTACCCCCAACCGCATCGATGCCGCCTCGCATTACGGCGTGGCGCGCGATTTGGCGGCATGGCTGCGCCGGCAGGGCGTGGAGCCCGAGCTGCACCGCCCCTCTGTCGAAGCCTTCCGCATCGACAATCCGGCGGGCGATGCCATAAAAGTATCCGTCGAAAATCCCGAAGCCTGCATACGGTACAGCGGCTTGACGATACGCGGCGTCCGCGTCGCCGAAAGTCCCGACTGGCTGAAAAAACGCCTCTCCGCCATCGGCTTGCGACCCATCAACAACATCGTCGATATTACCAACTACCTGTTGCACGCCACCGGGCAGCCCCTCCACTGTTTCGATGTGAAACAGATATCGGGCGGCACTGTTCGGGTGAAGACCCTCCCCGAAGGCACCCCCTTCGTAACCCTCGACGAGGTAGAGCGCAAGCTCTCCGACCGCGACCTCATGATATGCAACGACCGCGAAGGTATGTGCATCGCCGGTGTATTCGGCGGGTTGCAGTCGGGCGTAACCGCTGCCACCACCGACGTCTTTCTCGAATCCGCCTGTTTCCACCCCACATGGGTGCGCAAGACAGCCCGCCGGCACGGACTTTCTACCGACGCCTCTTTTCGCTTCGAGCGCGGCGTCGATCCCAACGACACCCTCTATGTGCTCAAACGTGCCGCCCTCTTGGTCAAGGAGCTGGCAGGCGGCGAAATCGCCGGCGACATCGTCGATATCTATCCCGAGCCGGTCGCCCCGTACCCCGTAACCCTCGCCTACGACCACATCGACGCCCTCGTCGGCAAGCAGATACCTCACGACGTCGTGCGCGAAATACTCCGCTCCCTCGAAGTCGAAATCGTTTCCGATGCCGACGGCGTGCTCACCCTGCGCGTCCCCACCTACCGTGTCGATGTGCGCCGCCCCGTCGATGTCATCGAAGACATACTCCGTATCTACGGTTACAACAACGTGGAGGTTACCGACACCGTACACTCCAACCTCTCCTATAAAACCCCGACCGACAGCAGCTACGCCATGCAGCGGCTTATCTCCGAACAGCTTACCGGCTGCGGCTTCAACGAAATCATGAACAATTCGCTCACGAAAGTAGCTTATTATGCCGACTCCGCCCTGTTCCCCGCCGACCGCTGCGTCCGCCTGCTCAACCCCCTGAGCGCCGACCTCAGCGTCCTGCGCCAGACCCTTCTGTTCGGCGGGTTGGAGAGCATCGCCCGCAATATCAACCGCCGCCGTCCCGACCTCCGTTTCTACGAGTTCGGCAACTGTTACCGCTTCGACCCAGCCGCCGATGCCTCCGTCAAGGTGCTCGCTCCGTACAGCGAAACGCAGCATCTCGCCTTGTGGATTACCGGCAACCGCGTCGCCGGCAGTTGGGCGCACCCCGATGAACGCGCCGGCGTATTCGAGTTGAAAGCCCATGTCGAAAACATCTTCGCCCGCATCGGTATTGAAAGCCGCCGCCTCACTTTCACGCAGAGCGCCGACGAGCTTTTCTCCGCCGCCCTCGACATCGCTTCGCGCGACGGTCGCGCGGTCGGTCGTCTCGGCATCGTCGCCCGCAAAATGCTGAAAAAGTGCGACATCGACGCCGAAGTCGCATTCGCCGAACTCGACTGGTCGCTCCTCATGCGCATGGCAGGCAAGAAAGTTACCTTTACCGAGATACCCAAATATCCCCCTGTCCGCCGCGATTTGGCGCTTCTGCTCGACAATGCCGTCACCTTTGCCGACGTCGAGAAAACCGTGCTCGAAACCGACCGCCGCATCATACGCAGTGTAACCCTTTTCGACGTCTATGAAGGCAAAAACCTTCCCGCCGGCAAAAAGTCGTATGCCGTAGCCCTGCTTTTGCAGGACGAGACAAAGACCCTCGACGAGCGGCAAATCGAAAACACCATGCAGCGCGTTGTCGCCAACCTCCGCAGCAAACTCGGCGCCGAGCTGCGATAAACTCCGAAAAATCATACATTATATATAATAGAAAAAACAGAACAATATGGGAAGAGCATTTGAATACCGGAAAGCCCGTAAACTCAAACGGTGGGGCAACATGGCACGCACCTTTACCAAACTCGGAAAAGAAATATCCATCGCCGTAAAAGCCGGCGGTCCCGACCCCGACGCCAACCCCCGCCTCCGCGTCCTCATTCAGAACGCCAAAGCCGCCAACATGCCGAAAGAAAACGTCGAGCGCGCCATCAAAAAAGCCACCTCCAAAGACGAAGGCGACTACAAGGAAGTACTCTTCGAGGGCTACGGACCCTACGGCATCGCCATTGTCGTCGAAACCGCCACCGACAACAACAACCGCACCGTCGCCAACATTCGCAGCTACTTCAACAAAGCCGGCGGCTCGCTCGGCACCTCCGGAAGTCTCTCCTTTCTTTTCGAGCACAAAAGCGTGTTCCACGTCAAACCCAAAGACGGCGTGTCGCTCGACGACCTCGAACTCGAACTCATCGATTTCGGTGTCGATGAACTCGATGCCGACGACGAAGAAATCGTACTCTACGGCGAATTCGAATCCTTCAACGCCATACAGAAATACCTCGAAGACAACGGCTTCGAGATTACCTCTGCCGAGTTCGAGCGCATTCCCAACGACACGAAAGAAGTGACCGACGAACAGCGCGCCCAAATCGAAAAACTCATCGAGCGCATCGAAGACGATGAAGACGTGCAAAATGTCTTCCACAATATGAAAGAACCCGACGAAGAATAGCCTAAAAAATAGTTTCTTTTCATTTCGGTCGGGCAGACGCAGCAAAGCGGCTGCCCGATTTTTTTACCCGCCGACGGAAAAAAGAAAGCCGCATACGCTTTCCTCTCTCGCAGCGCGTACACCTTTTCCGCCACTCGCGCGGAGCGCGGGTGGCAGGGTGGAGGCCCTCGCCTGCCGCCGCTCCCCTGCCGCAAAACGACATAAAAAAATCCCCTTGCGGGTTATCTGCAAAGGGAAAGCGTTTCTCCGCAAAAGCCGTTCACACCGCCGTCAGTTCCGCCCCGATGCGCCGGATTTCCGCTTTTATCGATTCCAACCGTTCGGGCGACGGACGTTTCGACCCGCTGATATACTGAGCCAACAGGCTTTGCGCCATACCCAACCGCCGCGCTATGGCAGAAGCGTTGATTTCAGGGTGCGCCATGAACAGGTCGTATAACGTATTCTCCTTTTTGGAACGGAAAAATCCCTCGAAACTCAAATCCTCGTCGAGTTCCTCCCAGTGAATGCCGAAAGCATCGTGTGAGAAATTCGCCCGCTGCGCCGGCGTTGCATATTTCAGACGCGGGTAGTCGGCAAACTTTTCGCAAGCCACCCTGCCGTCGTCCGTCCGAATGCACACCCCCGTATCGGAAAGCCATATATCCCTAACTGTAATCATAACTATTTGTTGCTGTTAAAAAATTTGTTCCAATGTTCGGCAATGATTTCGCGGTTTTCTTCGATGACCGCTTCAACCATTTTCAGCTCCGCCGGCTTTAAGCCGTGATTTTCGACCAACGAAACAGGGTTCAAAGAAAACTTTGCCCGTATCCCCTTTCACGACGTGTACGTGAATAGGCTCGTGGTCGTTGGCGTAAAACATGAATCGGAAACCGAATAAAATAAAAATAGTAGGCATTGCTTTCAATATTTGGAAAGTACAAATATAGGTAATAAATTTATTACCCGCAAAAGAAAACAAAAAAAATTTCCACCTCGCCGTTTTTCCCCGCCGCACTCTACCCGCCGTGCCGCAAAGAAAAAGAGAAAGCCACCCGCCTATGCGGGTGGCGGGAGAGGGAAGTGCGTCCACTCGCTCCCGACCCGCCGTCCCATTTTTTTATTTTCCTTTTTTCCTCGTCCTGCTTTTTTATTTCGGGAAAATCCCGACTCCCAACGAATTGATTTTTATACATAACTTTTTGTCTTTTTCAAAAAATATATTATATTTGCAACAATAAGGTATTTATAAACAGAATTTATGAATTATAACAATTTGGAAAACTCTGTAAAATACTTCGCGGGAGAACACGGAGTACATTTCGGATTGTCAGTCGATACCGTCGGCTTCCAGTCGGTGAAGCCGGGCGAACACTACCCGCCGACTACCCACCCGTCAGGCTTCTACTTCAACACTGTCAAGGGGCGCACCCTCCAAGAATACCAACTGCTCTACATCACCAAAGGCAGTGGCACTTTTGCCTCTGCCCACCGTCCCGACCAACCGCTCGAAAAAGGCTCGCTGGTATGCCTCTTCCCCGACGAATGGCACACCTACCACCCCAATGAAAAAAACGGTTGGAACGAATACTACATCGGCTTCAACGGTGCCGCTGCTCTGACATACCTCGACGAAGCCGGCATAACGCCGGAAAACCCTATCCTGAAAGTCGGCTTCAATGCCGACTTGGTGCGCCTTTTTCAAGAAGCCATAGAAGTGGGAAAAACCGACAAAAATGCCGTGCAAGAACGCCTCAGCAGCATCATCGTACACATACTCGGCTTGGCGTGCTACCTCTCGCGCAACAACACCTTCGAAGACGACAACATCGGTCAGAAAATAGAACGTGCCAAAATCATCATGATAGAAAACCTCTACAAAGAAGTCGATGTCGAAGAACTTGCCGCCAAACTCAACCTCTCGTACAGTTGGTTCCGTAAACTCTTCAAAGAATACACCGGCTACGCCCCGGCCAAATACTATCAGGAACTCAAAATAAAAAAAGCCGAAGACCTGCTCGTACACACCTCTTTTTCCGTGAAAGAAATCGCCTATATACTCAATTACAAGTCGTCGGAGCATTTCTTCTCCCTCTTCAAGAAAAAAAACGGATTTACCCCGCTGGAATACCGCGTCCACATACGCGGCAGCGAATCGGGTGAGAATGTACGCGGAAACCGGCGCGACGAACTGCCCCCGCTTCCCGAACCTTCGGAAAAACTCATCGACGAGCTGCTCATCGACCACCACCACAGAGAAAATTGAACATATTTTTTACGGACGCAATCTTTTGCGCCCGTATTATTTTGTCCTCTCGAAAAAATATACTACCTTTGCTCCTGATTTTTGAGGCCATATAATGTCTAATTTAGTAGTAAGAAAATCAAATTATTAAACAACAATGGAAGAAAAACAAGTCAATCCCGTCGAAAATTTCGACTGGGAAGCCTATGAAAAAGGCGACGTAGTTACCGGCAAAAGCCGCGAAGAGTTGATCGAAACCTACGATCGCTCGCTCAACACCGTAAACGACAAAGAGGTAATCGAAGGTACCGTCATCTCCCTCAACAAAAGAGAAGTCGTAGTAAACATCGGTTACAAATCGGACGGCGTCATTTCGATGAACGAATTTCGCTACAACCCCGACCTCAAAGTGGGCGACAAAGTCGAAGTGTACATCGAAAATCAGGAAGACAAAAAAGGACAGTTGGTACTCTCCCACAAAAAAGCGCGCGCAACCCGCTCGTGGGATCGCGTAAACGCTGCCCTCGAAAACGACGAAATCATCAAAGGTTACATCAAGTGCCGTACCAAAGGCGGTATGATTGTCGATGTATTCGGCATCGAAGCCTTCCTGCCCGGCTCGCAAATCGACGTAAAACCCATACGCGACTACGATGTATTCGTTGGCAAAACGATGGAATTTAAGGTCGTAAAAATCAATCAGGAATTTAAGAACGTCGTTGTTTCGCACAAAGCCCTCATCGAAGCCGAGCTCGAACAACAGAAAAAAGAAATCATCGCCAAACTCGAAAAAGGTCAGGTGCTCGAAGGTACCGTCAAGAACATCACCTCTTACGGCGTGTTCATCGACCTCGGCGGCGTGGACGGTCTTATCCACATCACCGACCTCTCGTGGGGCCGCGTAAGTCACCCCGAAGAAATCGTTTCACTCGACCAGAAACTCAACGTCGTGATACTCGACTTCGATGACGAGAAGAAACGCATTGCACTCGGTCTGAAACAACTCACCCCGCACCCGTGGGACGCTCTCGACCCCGACCTCAAAGTGGGCGACAAAGTGAAAGGCAAAGTCGCCGTGATGGCCGACTATGGCGCATTCGTAGAAATAGCTCCGGGCGTCGAAGGGCTTATCCACGTATCGGAAATGTCGTGGTCGCAGCACCTGCGCAGCGCACAAGACTTTATGAAAGTAGGCGACGAAGTCGAAGCCGTCATACTTACCCTCGACCGCGAAGAACGCAAAATGTCGCTCGGTATCAAACAGCTCAAACCCGATCCTTGGGAGAGTATCGAAACCAAATATGCCGTAGGTTCGCGTCATCAGGCAAAAGTGCGCAACTTCACCAACTTCGGCGTGTTCGTCGAAATAGAAGAAGGCGTCGAGGGCTTGATTCACATCTCCGACCTGTCGTGGACGAAGAAAATCAAACACCCCTCCGAATTTACCCAAATCGGCGCCGACATCGAAGTACAAGTACTCGAAATCGACAAGGAAAACCGTCGTCTCAGTCTCGGACACAAACAGCTCGAAGACAACCCGTGGGACGCATTCGAGAGCGTATTTACCGTAGGCTCCGTACACCCGGGCACCATCGTCGATATGCAGGAAAAAGGCGCTGTCGTAGCACTGCCCTACGGCGTCGAAGGTTTCGCCACTCCCAAACATTTGGTGAAAGAAGACGGTACACAGGCACAGGTCGATGAAAAACTCGACTTCAAAGTTATCGAGTTCAACAAAGACGCCAAACGCATCATACTCTCGCACAGCCGCATATTCGAAGATGCCGCCAAAGCCGAAGCCCACAAAGAGGCTTCCGCAAAGAAAGCTGCAAAGAAAGCTGCCAAAGCAGCCGAAGAAGCCGCAGCTCCCCAAGTGGAAAAAACCACGCTCGGCGACATCGAAGAACTGGCTGCCCTCAAAGAAAAACTCTCCGGAAAATAATTCTTCCGGAACACCGATAGAAAGAGCGCGTAGGGTCGATACGCGCTCTTTTGTTTTTTTTGAAAAAAAACGCGAAATTCCGCAACGGAATCGGGACGAATGATTATATTTGCCCCGTAAAAAAGTGTTTAATTATGAAAAAATACGGAGCTGTTTTATTGTTGGCAATCCTGCTTTTTCCGACAGCGGTTAAAGCGCAGGAAGAAAAAGTCTATACCCTGCCGTCGGCGCAGCCTGTTTACGAACCGACCTATCGCAACGACGGCATCGACGCCCCTGTGAAAAACGTCATATTCATGGTAGGCGACGGCATGGGGCTGGCACACATGGCATCTGCCCTCTATGCCAATCGCGGCGACCTCACCATTGCACGGCTGCACCATATCGGGCTTGTGCGCACACAGTCGGGAAACCGCTACATCACCGACTCGGCTGCCGCCGGCACAGCTTATGCCACCGGCAGGAAAACCGACAACAATTGTGTCGGCACTGCCGCTGCCGGCGACACCCTCGAAAATATGACCGAGATACTTGCTGCTCGCGGTTATGCCACCGGCATCGTTACCACCGATAAAATTTCGGGTGCTACGCCTGCTGCTTTTTATGCTCACCAGCCCAAGCGGAGCATGACCGCCGAGATACTCACCGACCTTGCCCACACGCGCGCCGACTTTGTCGCCGGCAGCAGCGTGTCGCTCTTTGAGAAAATGGAAGGTGGAAAACTCGATTCGCTGCGGGCACACGGTTTCACCGTCGTGCACGACTTCCGCGCCCTCCCTGAGCTTGCAGCCGACAAGATAGCTTTGATTGCTTGCGACCGTGATGCCGAATGGGTGCAAAACGGACGCGACTCCGACTACCTGCGCGCGGTATCCGAATTTGCCATGAAATTTCTTGCCGACAAGTCCGACAAAGGATTTTTCCTGCTCATCGAAGGGGCTGAAATAGACCATGCCGCTCACGGCAACGACCTCGAAGGCGTTGTGCGCGAGACCCTCGATTTCGATAAAGCCGTTGCCGAAGCCCTGCGCTTTGCCGACAGCAACGGCGAAACCCTCGTCGTCATACTCGCCGATCACGAAACCGGCGGCTTGGCGTTGGGCGACGGCGATGTGAGCGAAGGCCGCGTATCGGGCCGCTTTACCTCGACCGGACACTCGCCCGTGCCCGTGCCCGTATATGCCTACGGTCCGCACGCCGACGATTTCTGCGGCGTACTCGAAAACACCGAAATATTTTTCCGCATCAGAGCCGCTTTGCAGCACGGCAGATAATCGCTCGATACCATACCGAAAAGCCCCGTTTCTCGCACGAGAAACGGGGCTTTTCGTCTGTTGGCGAAATCATTTCTTTTTCAGTTCGGGATAGCTGATGCGCGTGTGATACACCGTTTTCAGTTTTTCGATGAAAGCCGTCTTTATTTCGGAAATTTCTCTGAAACTGATGGGGCTGTCTTTGTGCAGCCCTTCGGCTATCTGCGCGTCGATAATGGTATTGACCAGTTTGGAAATGCTTTCTTCCGTATATTCTTTCAGGCTGCGCGAAGCCGCCTCCACCGAATCCGCCATCATCAGCAGGGATTCTTCTTTCGTCGAAGGGTTCGGACCCGGATAGGTGAACACATCTTCATCGACGGGCTCGTTCGGGTGTTCATTTACATATTTGTTGTAGAAGTAGCGCGTTTTTCCAAGTCCGTGATGCGTGCTTATGAAGTTGGTAATCATTTGCGGAAGTCCCAGTTTTTCGGCACCTTTCACCCCGTTTTTTACATGGTTGATGATGATTTGGGCGCTCTCCTCGTAAGGCAGCGTGTCGTGCGGGTTGATGCCCGATTGGTTCTCGGTGAAAAATGCCGGATTTTCCAATTTCCCGATATCGTGGTAGAGGGCGCCCGTGCGTATGAGCTGCGCTTGCGCGCCGATGCGGTTGGCGGCGTCGGCTGCCAGATTCGACACCTGTATGGAGTGTTGGAATGTGCCCGGCGCCGTTTCCGACATGTGTCGGAATATCGGCAGATTGATGTCCGACAATTCCACCAGTGTTACGGTGGATATGAATCCGAACGTTTTTTCGAGCAGGTATATCGACAGATAAGTAAAGAACAGCAGCGTGCAGTTGATACCGAAGTAGAAAAATATTTGCGGGTCGAGCTTGTCGGCACCCTCGAAGATGAACGTGTAACCCGTGTAGGTGCACGAATAGGTGAGGAATATCAAGATGACGCAGCGCAGCAGTTGCGAGCGGCGAACCAACTCTTTCAAATTATTGATGGCTGTAATCGTTACCGCCAACTGGAAGAAAATAAATTCCAAATGATATGGTACGGCAAACGTGCAGAGCAGCAGCGCAATCGCACTCGAAATCAGCGCAATCGACTTTTTCAGAAACACTACGACCGTAATCGGCAGAATGGCGAACGGCATGACGTACATGCCGGCGGTCGCGTAGAGGTCGCACAACAGATAGCAGACGACAGTCGTTGCCGTAACCATGAGTACCACGAACCCCAGTTTTTTCAAGTCGTAGAACGTGCGGGAGTAGAATATCGCCAAGTAGCGGTACAGAAAAATGAATAGTATAAGTATGATAATTACCTGTCCCGCAAACGAAAACAGTTCATGCTGCTTGTCGCTGCGCCGATTGTCTTTCTGCGATGTGCGATTCATCGATTGCAGGATAAGGTAAATTTGCGGGGTAACGATGTCGCCCCGCCCGATGATTTTCTCTCCCTTTTGCACCATGCCTATCGATTGCGGTATGCGTTGCAGCATGATGTTGAGTGCGTCCTGCGATTTTATACTGTCATACAGAAGGTTCGCCACCAGATAGCTGTTGAGGTTGCAATGGTTCAAAATTTCCTGCTGCTTGTTATCCGCACGGCTTATGATATATTCGTATGCCGAACGCGGAGTAAACAGGCTTTCGATATTGTATTCGCCTCGCAGCGTGTTGCGATTGACGATACGCACGCCGCGAGTACTCTTTTGTAAAAGGTCATTGTAGGTGTTTATATCGATAATACCCTGATTATAAACGTTATTCAATGCCTTTATGGCATATTGGTAAGCTGCGGTCGATTGTTTGTTTTCCAAAAGATATTGGTGGTCTGCCTTGAAACTTTCGATTTCCTCCTGTCCGATGTTTGTACTAATTTCAAAAAACGGCAGCGCACTTTTTCGCACGCTGTCCTGCTCGCGGCGGAATTGCGCTTCGTCCTTGTAAATAGGAAAATCCCTGTCGGCGGTGAGCAGGTTGTATCGCCACGGTTTCCCTTCCTGAAAGATGTATTCCGATTTTTCTTTTCTCGGGAAAAAGTACAATACCAAAGCCACTGCACCGACGAAATAAGCCAACTGGCACCAACCGATACGGCTCATGAATATGTGCCGGAAAAATTTTTTCATGTTCATTCCTTCTTATGTCGGACGGCGTGGGCTTTCCACGCCGGTTCTGCGGTCGAAAAACGGTGCAATTTATGGAAATTTTTTCAGATACCAAAAATATTTTTCTCTTTCGTGCCCGTTTTCGGAAGATGTCGTTCGCGTGCGGCATGCCATGGCTGCCGCTCTTGCGAGCGCAGCCGGAAATTTCTTGCGCGCAGACGCGCCCGACCGGTAAAATGGATTTGTTATCGGATAAAGTTGGTCGGCGTGCGGTCTTCGATTTCGGGGAGCTGCTGCCTGCCTGCGGCAATGCTTTTCAGCAGCCACGCCATGTTGTTGCCCAGCGTGCGCATGGTCTGCAACCCCTCTTTGTCTTTCAACACATCGGCGGGCGTAAGACCGTGCACGGCATTCCAATATTGCGACGACACCACCGGCATACGGTTTATCGTGAAATATTTGTTCAGCCGGTCGAACGTCGCCGTCGTGCCGCTGCGTCGGGCACTCGCCACGGCTGCGGCAGGCTTGAATTGCAGCGCGTCGCCGCCCGCGTAGAATATGCGGTCTAAGAGGGCGCACAGCGCGCCGTTCGGTCCGCCGTAATATACGGGCGAGCCTACCACCATGCCGTCGGCTTGCCGTAGGCGTTTCAATATCTCGTTGGCGGGATCGTCGTCGAAAGCGCACCGGCCGAGTTCGCAGCACCGGCCGCAGGCTATGCAGCCCCGCACGGGCTTGGTACCGATAGAGCAGATTTCGGTGTCGATGCCGTTCTTGTTCAGTGCGGCAGCTACTTCTGCCAGCGCCGTGTAGGTGCACCCTTTTTCGTGCGGACTTCCGTTTATCAAAACTACTTTCATATCGATATGTTTTTATTGGGTTATTCCTCGATTCAGTCGTGCAGCTTGCGGCGCAGGAAGAAGCTGCGCGTGAACAGCAGCAACAGCAGCGTCCCTGCCACTTGCATGGCGGCGGTGAACCAGAATGCCGCCGCGTAGTCGAAATATTCCGCCAAGATGCCGCCGAGCAGTATGCCGATGCCCATGCCCAAGTCCCACGATGTAAGTATCGTGGAGTTTGCCGTGCCCCGCTGGTCGTTGCGCGCCATGTTGATAAACATGTTCAGAAAAGCCGGATACATGCGTCCGTTGCCCAAGCCCAACAACAGCGGCGACACGTAGTAAGCCCACGTGCCGGGCGACCATGCGAACAGCGTCAGCCCCACCGACGAAAGTATCGTCCCTTGCAGAGCGTTTTCCGTGAGCCGTCCTTTCCGCAGCGAGCGGGCACCCGTCAGGCGCGAAACGAAAAGTCCCGTCGCGATAATGGCGAAAAACAGCCCCGTACCGTCGGTGATGCCCAACTTCTCTTTACTGTATATCGCCACGTAGTTGCTCATCACGCCCCAACATAAGCCGAACAACATGATGTTCACCGCCAGAAGCCATCCGCGGGCAAGGAAGAAGTGGTCGAGGCTCAATTTCGGTTTCTCCGCCACGCGCTCGCGGGGGCGGGTTTTTATGGTCGATACGGTAGCGAAGCCCAAGAAAGCCACGACAAGCGACAGCCAGAAAAGCAGCCGGAAATTATCTGTTGCGGAGTAGATGTAGATGCCCACCGTAGGGGCGATTGCCATGGCGAGGTTGTTGCTCAGTCCGTAATAGCCCACCCCTTCGTTGCGGCGCGACGACGGCAGCACGTCTATCGCCACCGTGCTGTTGGCCACCGTAGTGGCGCCGAACGGCAGCCCGTGCAGGGTGCGCACGATGGCGAACATCAGTATCGACGCCGCCCCGAGATACCCCGCAAAGCAGATGAAGAAACAGAAAAAGCAAAGCATCAGCACCTTCCGCCGGTCGAACGTATCGACGATGAATCCGCTGAACGGTCGCACCACGAGCGCGGCCACCACGTAGCCCGACAGCACGAAGCCTATCATGTCTTTGTTTGCCGTAAACTGGGAGTCGAGATAGAGCGGCAGGAGAGGAGTGAGGATATAGAACGAGAAAAACAGCAGGAAGTTGCCCGTCATCACCTTGATGTATTCCTTGTTCCAAAGACGCTCGGAAGGACGGGCGGCGAGAGGTTCTTTCGTTTCGGAAGCTGCATTTTTCCGTGCCATGGTGTCATACGAATTTTTCCGATGCAAAATTAATTCATATTCGATTCCGCCGCAAACAAATTCGCAGAATCTCTTGCCCGAATTTTTACACACGGCATCGAATCTGTTTGAAAAAAGCACACCCGTATGCAAGAAATTGTTACTTTTGTGTGCCTGTTTGTTACGCGGGAATTTCCGGTAACGAAAGCGACAAAAAAACGAATACCGATGTTCTATATCTCGAAACGCATGGAAATAGCAGGCTCGCACAGCCTGACCCTCTCTTACGAAAGCAAGTGCGAAAGTCTGCACGGGCACAACTGGATTGTTACCGTATATTGCAAGTCGGAAACGCTCAATGCCGACGGCATGGTGTGCGATTTCACCCGCATCAAAGAACAGATACACGGTTACCTCGACCACGGCAACCTCAACGAGCTGCTGCCGTTCAATCCCACCGCCGAAAACATTGCCCGCTGGGTCGTCGAGCGCATACCCGAATGTTACAAATGCAAGGAGCAGGAGAGCGAAAACAACACCGCCCTCTACGTAGCCGACTCTGCCGGCGGCGAAGACGACGCCCTATGAGAGTAAACGAAATTTTCTATTCGCTGCAAGGCGAAGGGCACTTCACCGGCACGCCCGCCATTTTCATTCGCTTGGCGGGGTGCAACCTGCGGTGCGGCTTCTGCGACACCGACCATCGCGCCTTCTGCGAACTCTCGGAGGAAGACATCATGCAGGCGGTTGCTCCGTACCCTGCTCGGCATGTGGTCGTTACCGGCGGCGAGCCGATGCTCCAGCTCACACCCTCGCTCGTGGAGCGCCTGCACCGCGCCGGCAAATTCGTGCAGGTCGAAACCAACGGCACCGTACCCGCCGCCGATGCTCTTGCCGTCGATTGGTACACCTGCTCCCCGAAATTCGATTTTTGCCCCGATGCGCCGCTCCGCCTGCAATCCGTCGATGAATTGAAAGTCGTTTATTGCGGGCAGCCTATGGAGCCGTACGACGGCATCGCGGCGAAAGTCTATTCCCTGCAACCCTGCGATTGCAGCGATGCGGCGCGCAATGCCGAACTCCTCGCCGCCGCGATTGCCTACGTCGAGGCGCACCCCCGCTGGACGCTTTCCCTCCAAACCCACAAACTCCTCCACCTGCGGTAAATTTTTACGAAAAAGTGTGGTAATAACCTCTGCTTTTAGATAATTATATTAAATTTGTGGAATATAATTCACCTAAAAACAGAGTAGATGATACCACCGACAGAGAAGTCTCAAAAAAATTTTTTGAGTAAGGAAAAGCAAAAATCGGAGCATACCCCGCGTGTATGGCTTTATCACCCGGGTGAAAATGCCTGTATGTGGAACGATTGTCTGGCCCAAAACAAAATATGTATTGCATGGGACGAGATGGGCGATTTGGCTGGGTATCGGGATATAGATGATTTGACAAAGGCGTTGCAAGAAGTTTATCATAAAAAAGACGCCACTTTCCGAAACGACCGTCTTGCCTTATGGCAATTCGTTCATGAAATGCAGGTCGGCGATATTGTTTATGCGAAGAAAGGGAAAAATACGATTCTCGGACGGGGTATTGTGAAAGGGAAGTATGTTTACGACAGCTCTCTGTCTGCTTACCGGAATATCCGACGAGTACAATGGACGCATTGGAAGGCGCGGAATTATGAGGCACGCAAACTGATTCCCGATACGATGACCGATGTAGATGTGTATGGCTCTCAACCAAAAACATTGGTAACCAAAACTTTGACGGATATAAGTTCGTATGCCGATTTCGTGCAGAATTTGAATGATTTGGTGGTCGGCGGTGCCGGTGCAGAAGATAACAAAAATTATTGGTGGCTGGTTGCTTCGCCCGATATGTGGAGGTTTTCCGATATCGGTGTCGGCGAAACGGAAGCGTACACGCTGTATAATGAAAATGGAAACAAACGCAGGGTATTTCAAAATTTTTTGGACGCCAAGACGGGCGACAAGGTTATCGGCTACGCTTCGACCCCGACCCTGCAAATTGTGGCTTTGGGTGAAATAGCTCGGGAAACAGACGCGCAGCAGCTCTATTTCCGCAAGACCGAGCAGCTGCTCAATCCCGTCGATTATTCCGAGATAAAGAAATGCAGTGAATTGCAGAATATGGAGTGTATGGCGGGCGGTGGCAGGGGAACGCTTTTCAAAGTAACTCCCGAAGAATATCAAATACTTATGGAAATTATCCGTGCAGAGAATCCGTTGCCGGCGTCGGCATCGTTGCCGTCGTACACCGATGCCGATTTTCTCGACGAGGTGTATATGTCTGCCGACAATCTGCACAGATTGAAGCATCTGCTGCAAAAGAAACAGAACATCATTTTACAGGGTGCGCCCGGTGTGGGGAAAACATTTACCGCCAAACGGCTGGCATACGTGTTGATGGGCGTAAAAGATGAGCAGCGGGTGGAGATGGTACAGTTTCATCAGAATTATACTTACGAAGATTTCATCATGGGATACAAGCCTGATGAAACGGGCGGTTTCGAGCTGCGGCACGGCGTATTTTACAAGTTTTGCAAAAAAGCCATGAATACGCCCGACAAAGATTTCTTTTTCATCATCGACGAAATAAATCGCGGCAATTTGAGTAAAATTTTCGGGGAGCTGTTGATGCTTATCGAAAACGGCTATCGCGGAAAGGAGATAAAATTAGCCTATACGGAGGAGCTGTTTTCCGTCCCGAAAAATCTGTATATCATCGGTATGATGAACACCGCCGACCGCAGTCTGGCGATGATAGACTATGCGCTGCGCCGACGTTTCAGTTTCTTCGAAATGAATCCCGGATTCGATACCGACGGCTTCAAAAAATACCGGTCGGGTCTCGCCAGCGAGCGTTTCGACAAGATTATCGAGGGTGTGAAGCATTTGAATGACATCATTGCCGACGATGATTCTTTGGGTGCAGGGTTCTGCATCGGTCACAGTTATTTCTGTGGGCAGTCATCGTTTGACGACGAATGGCTGGCGAACGTCATCGAATACGACATTGCCCCGATGTTGTGCGAATATTGGTTCGACGACGAGCAAAAGTATAAAACGCGAATCGAACAACTGCGCAACCTGCTAAAATGATGATCGACAAAGGCATACCCATTAAAAACATCTACTATATGCTTACGTATGCGTTCAAGGAATTGACGCACAACAATTACGAGCAGATAGCCGGAGAAGATTTCGAGAATATTTACGACCTGTTCGCCGAAATACTCTCGAAAGGCATTGCCTATCTTTTGAAACAGGGTTTGCACAAAGAATACGTCGAGAAGACGGAACCGACGACTTCACTGCGTGGAAAACTGAATCTGCAAAACACAATGCAGGAAAAGCGGTCGCAACGGGTACAGCTCGTTTGCGAATACGACGAATTGATGGAAAACAACCTGTTCAATCAAATTTTGAAAACTTCGGTTTTACTGCTTGTCCGGCATACTGGCGTCGATAGGCGGCGCAAACACGCCCTGCGCCGCGCGATGCTGTTTTTTGAACGGGTCGATGAAATAAAGCCGGCGGATATACATTGGCACCGATTGCGGTACGACCGCAACAGCCGTACATACAGAATGTTGCATTCCCTTTGTTATTTCCTCCTGCAAAACGAACTGCTTACGACGGAAGACGGGTTTGCGAAGATGCCGAAATTTTCCGACGAGCACATGAATCTGCTGTTTCAGCGGTTCGTGTTGAATTACTACAAGCGGCACCACCCGCAGAACAAGCCGCGGGCAAAACAGATAAAATGGAATTTTGTCGGCGAAACCGAATCGAATAATATCCTGCCGATTATGCAGAGTGATATTCTTTTGTCGATAGGCGAACGGACGCTCATTATCGACACGAAATATTACAGCCATATCATGCAGGAGAATTTCGGAAAACACACTATCCATTCACCGAATTTCTATCAGATATACACGTATGTCATGAACGAGGATACCGCGCATACGGGAAAAGTCGATGGCATACTGCTGTATGCACGTCCGTTGGATAACGAGTTACCCGACGACGTGTCGTTTACGCATAGAGATGGAAACATTTTTATGATTCGGACGCTGGATATGAATCAGGATTTTCCGAAGATAAAAATGCAACTGGACTCCCTGCTTGATTACCGACAGGAGTGATTTATTACCGCTCGAACGTTTTGGATTTTTCGACGGCGGGAATCGTGCGCCCGTTGAGGCGTACGTTTTTCACGTTCTGCAACACGTACGGTCGTTGGTCGCGGGGTGCGACGGCGACGTTTTCGAGCACGACGTTTTCCGCCTGCCGTATGATGACACCCTTGTCGGTGTCGGCAAGAGAGATGTTTCGCAGCTCGATGTCCTGTATCGGCATTTCCGGCAGGCCGTTGAAATAGACGGCTTTTTTCCCGCCGATGCCCGTGATGTCGCTGATGTGGATATTCCGGAATACCGGCGTGCCTTCATCTACGGCGGCGGGTCGCGGCGAGTCCGCCTCTTTCGTGGCGTAATAGAGGTCGAAAAGTATGTTTTCGTTGGCGATGTCGAACATATTGATGCGGCGGCAGAAAATGTTTTCCACTGTGCCGCCTCTGCCGCGCGTACTCTTGAAGCGCAGACCCACGTCGGTGCCGATGAACGTGCAACGGTCGATGACCACGTTGCGCACGCCGCCCGACATTTCGCTGCCCACCACGAAGCCGCCGTGTCCGTGATACACCGTGTTGTCGCGCGCTATGACGTTTTGGCACGGCCACCCTCTGCGGCGTCCGGCGGCATCTTTGCCCGACTTGATGCAGATGGCATCGTCGCCGGCGTCGAACGAACAGCCGCAGACGATTACGCGGTCGCACGACTCCACGTCGAGTGCGTCGCCGTTTTGGGCGTACCACGGGTTGATAACGGAAACGCCTTGTATCACAAGGTCTTCACAATGCAGCGGGTGAATGCACCATGCCGGCGAATTGCGGAAAACGGCGTCTTGCAGCACCACCCGTTTGCATTCGAACAGCCGCACCATGTTGGGGCGACCTTCGCCCTCTTCGGTGGCGGCTGCGGCATTGGGGTACCACGTGTTGCCGTCGCTGCTGAGCACGCCGCCCGAAGCGACGAGCTGTTTCCATTGGCTTTCCGTGAGTTTGCCGCGCCTCACCATGCGCCACGTGCTGCCGTTGCCGTCGAACACGCCTTTTCCCGTAATGGCGATGTCGTGTGCGCCGTTGGCATAAATGGGCGAGGTGGCGTGTATCTTGCGGTTGTCCATGCTGTTGTCGTTGGGCAGCAGCGGGTATTGTGTGTGGTCGTCGGTGAACAGCACGAAGGCGTTGGCTTCGGTGTGGAGCCGCACGTTGCTCCGCAGCTCGATGGGACCCGTAATCCACAGTCCCGCCGGAATCACCACCGTGCCGCCTCCTTTGCCGTTTACGTGGCGTATCGCCGCGTCGATAGCCTGCGTGTTGAGGGTGCCTGCGCCCGCTGTCGCGCCGAAATCGACGATGCTCACCCGATAGTCGGGAAACGTCGGCAGCGCGACCGCCTGCATTTCAAAAGGAATATCTTGGTAGATGTCGTCGGGCAGGGGGCGTATCGCCTGTGCCCGCAAGGCTGCCGCGCCGCCTAAAAAAGTGCATAGCAGCAATACGATTTTTTTCATGGCAGAAAATTTTTTAACAGAACAAATATAATGATTGTCAAACCGAAAAAAACAAAACGCATTGAAAATTTTTGAGAAAACAATGAAAAAGCACCCGTTTTGTGGAAAATCTGCAAAAGTATGGGGCATTTTTGAGATATTTTGTGTAATATTGCGCCGCAAAAGCAAAAACCGCTATGTGTAATATCGTACCGCATATTCTATTTATCACTACCCCTTAGGGGGGGGGAGGTTGAACGTTTTTTCCGTATTTTTCTCGGTAGAGAATTTTTCTTGTTTTCAAGTCTGTTATTTGGCTGTGGCGAATGCGGTTTGCGCAGCGGTAAAACTATGTATATTCCATGAAAGTGTTGAAATTCGGCGGAACATCGGTAGGTTCCGTGAAAAGTCTCAAAAATGTAAAACAGATAGTCGAGGCGTGCCAAGAACCCGTCATCGTGGTCGTTTCGGCATTGGGCGGCATCACCGACAAGCTGCTGGAAACCGCGCGGCAGGCAGCCGCCGGCTTGCCCGATTATGAAGACAATCTGCGCGAAATCGTCGCCCGCCACCACGACATCATCGCCGGCATCGTAGCCGAAGAGCGGCGCGACGAGGTGCGCCGGCAGACCGACAGCCTGCTCGACGAGCTGGGCAACATCTATCGCGGCGTCGCCCTTATCCGCGACCTCTCGGTGAAGACGCAAAACATCATCGTGAGCTACGGCGAGCGGCTGTCGTCGTTCATCATCAGCCGCGTCATCGACGGTGCGGAACATTACGACTCGCGCGCGTTCATCAAGACCGAAGCGCAGTTCGAGAAAAACATCGTCGATTTCGAAACCACCAACCGCCTGATACGCGAAGTCTTCGCCATGCTGCCGCAGGTGGCGCTCGTGCCCGGATTCATTTCTTCCGACAGCCGCACCGGCGAGATAACCAATCTCGGACGGGGCGGTTCCGACTACACCGCCGCCATTCTGGCTGCCGCTCTCGATGCCTCCCGCCTCGAAATCTGGACCGACGTCGATGGTTTTATGACCGCCGACCCCCGCGTCATCAACAACACTTACGTCATCGAACGCCTCTCTTTCATCGAGGCAATGGAGCTTTGCAACTTCGGCGCCAAAGTGATATATCCCCCTACGATATATCCCGTTTACCACAAGAACATTCCTATCGTTATCAAAAATACGTTCAACCCCGAGGCTCCCGGAACGCTGATTACCGAAACCGTCAGCCGTACCGACGGAAAAGCCATCAAGGGCATTTCGTCGATTAACGATACCTGCCTTATCACCGTGTCAGGTCTGGGCATGGTGGGCGTCATCGGCGTCAATCGCCGCATTTTCACGGCGTTGGCGCAATCGGGTATCAGTGTGTTTTTAGTGTCGCAAGCCGCCTCCGAAAACAATACTTCGATTGCCGTGCGCAATGCCGATGCCGACCGCGCTATTGCCGTGCTCGACAAAGAGTTCGCCCACGAAATAGAGATGGGCGAGATGAGCGAAGCCCACGCCGAACGCGATTTGGCGACCGTCGCTATCGTGGGCGAAAACATGAAGCACACGCCGGGTATCGCCGGAAAACTGTTCAACACGTTAGGACGCAACGGTATAAACGTCATCGCCTGCGCACAGGGCGCATCGGAAACGAACATTTCATTTGTCATCGCACTGGGCAGTCTGCGCAAGGCGCTCAATGTGATACACGACTCGTTCTTCCTCTCCGACACGCAGGTGCTGAACGTGTTTATCACGGGCATCGGTCTGGTGGGCAGCAACCTGCTCGAACAGATACGCAGCCAGCAGCCCCGCCTGCTGAAAGAAAAATCGCTGCGCATCAACATCGTAGGGTTGGCAAATTCCCGTCAGGCGATTTTCTGCCGCGAAGGCATTTCGCTCGACAATTACGAAGAACAGCTGAAAGCCTCGCCGGTGAAAAGCACGCCCGAGACGATTCGCGATGCGGTGATACAGATGAACATTTTTAACTCGGTTTTCGTCGATTGCACGGCAAGCCCCGAAATCGCCGCCATTTATCAGGAGCTGCTCGACCACAATGTGTCGGTGGTGGCTGCCAACAAGGTGGCGGCAGCGTCGGACTATGAAAACTACGCGCTGCTGAAACAGACCGCCCGCCGCCGCGATGTGAAGTTTCTTTTCGAAACCAACGTGGGTGCGGGTCTGCCCATCATCAATACCATTAACAGCCTGATAAACAGCGGCGACACGATACTCAAAATCGAAGCCGTCGTGTCGGGAACGCTGAATTACATTTTCAATGTGTTGAGCGAGGAGGTGCCGTTGAGCCGCGCCATACGCATGGCGCAGGAGGCGGGGTACAGCGAGCCCGACCCGCGCGTCGATTTGAGCGGACAAGACGTGCTGCGCAAGCTCGTCATTCTCGCCCGCGAGGCGGGATACCGCATCGAGCAGTCCGACGTCGAAAAAGAGCTTTTCGTTCCCGACAAATATTTTCAAGGCACGCTCGAAAACTTCTGGAAGCACATTCCCGAACTCGATGCCGAGTTCGAGCAGCGCCGCCGCGAAGTGGCGGTGCAGGGCAAGCGCTTCCGTTTCGTCGCCTCCCTCCGCAACGGCAAGACACGTATCGGCTTGCAGGCGATAGGGCGCGAACACCCCTTCTACGAACTCGAAGGCAGCAACAACGTGATACTGATAACGACCGCCCGCTACAACGAATACCCCATGATTATCAAGGGATACGGCGCTGGCGCACCCGTTACGGCGGCAGGTGTGTTCGCCGACATCATCAGCATTGCGAACATTCGATAAAAGACCGGAAACATGAAATACATTATCGTTTTGGGCGACGGTATGGCAGACGAGCCGATACCCGCATTGGGCGGCAAGACCCCTTTGCAGGCTGCCGATACGCCCGCTATGGACTGGCTGGCGGCGCACGGACGCTGCGGCCGCCTCAACACCGTGCCCGACGGTTTCGAGCCGGGCAGCGAAATTGCCAACATGGCGATTCTCGGCTACGACCTGCCGACGGTATTCGAGGGGCGCGGCTCGCTCGAAGCTGCCAGCATGGGCATCGATATCGCCTCCGACGAAATGGCGATGCGCTGCAATCTGATTTGCATCGAAGACGGCAAAATAAAAAACCACTCGGCGGGACACATTTCCAACGAGGAGGCGGCAGAACTGATAGCCTACCTGCAAAAAGAGCTGGGCGGCGGAGCGGTGAATTTCTTTCCGGGCGTTTCGTACCGCCACCTGCTGAAAATCAAAGGCGGCAACAAAGCCCTAAAATGCACCCCGCCGCACGACGTGCCCGGCACGCCTTTTTGCGACGTGCTCGTGCGTCCGCTCGATGCCGCAGCCGAGCCGACCGCCGCGCTGCTCAACCGCCTGATTCTGCGCTCGCAAACGCTGCTCCCGCTGCACCCCGTAAACCTGCGCCGCAAAGAGCAGGGCAAGGACATGGCAAACAGCATTTGGCCGTGGTCGCCCGGCTACAAGCCCCGCATGGCGACGCTTTCGGCGCGCTACGGAATAGGGCGGGGGGCGGTCATTTCGGCGGTAGACCTTATCAAGGGCATCGGCGTGTATGCCGGACTGCGCCCCATTGCCGTACCCGGCGCCACCGGTCTTTACGATACCAATTACGAAGGCAAGGCAGCAGCCGCCATCGAGGCGCTGCGCACCGACGATTTCGTGTATCTGCACGTCGAAGCCAGCGACGAGGCGGGGCACGAAGGCGATGCCGACCTCAAAAAACTGACGGTCGAATACCTCGACCACCGCATATTGCAGCCGCTGCTCGACGCCGCCGACAGCTTCGGCGAGCCGCTCACCATCGCCCTGCTGCCCGACCACCCGACGCCCTGCCGGCTCCGCACCCACACGGCGGCGGCGATACCGTTCGTCATTTACAAGCCGGGTGAGGCGCCCGACGCCGTGCAAAAGTACGACGAGTTCAGTGTGGCAGGCGGTTACTACGGTACGCTTTCGGGCGACCAATTCATGCAGGCGCTCTTCGCCGCACCCGGAAAGTAACGGTATTTCACGGTATAAACAGGTTCACCGGCTCGGCAAGAAAAATGGAATTTTGATACATTTTTTTTTGATATTCGATAAAAATGTTTATCTTTGCGCTAAGACGGGCGGCAAAATGGTCGCTATAAAACGGCAAAATGCCGTCCGCACAAATATTTGAAATCGTATCATGCTATATTACAGTACCAATAAGCAATCGCCTGCCGTTGCGCTCGAAGAAGCCGTCGTGCGCGGACTTGCACCCGACAAAGGTTTGTATATGCCCGAGCGCATCAAAACCCTGCCTCCCGCCTTTTACCACAACATGGGCGAAATGTCTTTTCAGGAAATTTCGTTCATCGTGGCCGAAGCCTTTTTCGGCGAAGATATGGAGGCGGATATTCTCAAAAACATCGTTTACGACACGCTCCGTTTCGACGTCCCGTTAGTGCGGGTGCACGACTCCATATACAGCCTCGAACTCTTCCATGGTCCGACGCTGGCGTTCAAAGATGTCGGCGCGCGGTTTATGGCGCGGCTGCTGGGATATTTCATACGGAAAGAGGGGCGTCGTGAGGTGAATGTGCTCGTCGCCACCTCGGGCGATACCGGCAGCGCGGTGGCAAACGGATTCCTCGATGTCGAGGGAATACACGTTTATGTGCTCTATCCGAAAGGAAAAGTCAGCGAAATACAGGAAAAACAGTTTACGACGCTGGGCAAAAACATCACCGCGCTCGAAATTGACGGCACCTTCGACGACTGTCAGGCGCTGGTGAAGAATGCCTTTATGGACGAGGAGCTCAATCGCAAGATGGCGCTCACGTCGGCAAACTCTATCAACGTCGCCCGCTTCCTGCCGCAGGCGTTTTACTACTTCTACGCCTATGCGCAGCTCGAAAAACAGGACGCTGCCCGCGAGGTGGTGATATGCGTGCCGAGCGGCAATTTCGGAAATATTACGGCGGGGCTTTTCGCCAAGCGTATGGGCTTGCCCGTAAAACGCTTCATCGCCGCCAACAACCGGAACGACATATTCTATCAATACCTGCGCACGGGAGAATATTCGCCCCGACCCTCCGTGCCGACGCTTGCCAATGCGATGGACGTGGGCGCGCCGAGCAACTTCGCCCGCGTGCTCGACCTCTACGGCGGTTCGCACGAAGCCGTTTGCGCCGATATTTCCGGCGCCGCCTATACCGACGAACAGATACGGGAAACCCTTGCCGACGTCTACCGCCGCCACCATTACCTGCTCGACCCGCACGGCACCTGCGGCTATCGCGCGCTGGCAGAGGGATTGCAAGCCGGCGAGACGGGCGTATTCCTCGAAACGGCGCACCCCGCGAAATTCATCGACCGCGTGGAGCCGATTATCGGCGAGCGCGTGGCGATACCCGACACCTTGCAGCGCTTTATGCAGGGCACAAAACAGAGCATACCGCTGCCCTCCGATTTCGTACACTTCAAGCGCTATCTTCTCGGTCGTCGATAGGCGAAACGATATAATAAAACAGCGCACCCGTTTTTCGGGTGCGCTGTTTTTCGTATAGAAAGGTGCTTAACGGTAGTAAGCTAACAAAGTCGTTATGCAGATGATGACGATGCCTATCCATATTATGCATACGACGATAGCAGTAATCAGGCAGCCGTCCTTCCGCGGCGTTCGGTTCAGTCAAGTAGCTAAATGGCGATTTCTACAATCGAATCTACTTCGTCGGCATGCTCGGGCAATTGCAAAGTGAGGCATTTTGTTTTCCTGTCGTACTGCCAGCCGCATTTTTCGCCGGTGAGAAGATATACCGATTTCGGCCGTTTCGGCAGAGCGACGGAAATGGTCGTAACGGCACGGTCGAGCACGTGAAGAAAAATTCGGTTATCGGTTTGCGTGGATACGCCCCATTTTTCGGAAAAAGGTCCGGCGACAGTATTGTAAATGCTTTTGCCGTACTGGCTCAGCCATGCACCGATTCCGCGCAGGCGGTCGATTGACGCGGCGGGAAGCTCTCCGTTCGGCTGTGGCCCGATGTTGAGAAGCAGGTTGCTGCCTTTTCCGGCAGCCCGCACAATCAGAGTTATCAATTCTTCGGTGGATTTGTAATTGGTGTCGCTTACCTTGTAGCCCCACATTCCATTCATCGTTTGACACATTTCCAACGGCAAACGGCTGATTTCCTGCCCCGAAAGTCCCGCCGTATTTTCGCCGGGCAGATCGCGCTCGAACATTTGGAAATCTTCACCTTCCAGCGGCAGAAGGTGATGGTTGTTGCCGATGAGCAACTCCGGCCGGATTGAATGGGCATAGTTGTATAATTCGGTTATCCGCCAGTCGAAATTTTTAGAATCATGATCCCAGTAGCCGTCGAACCAAAGCGCGCCGATTGGGCCGTATTGTGTCAGCAGTTCGTGAATCTGCCGTTTCATAAAGCCGAAATAACTTTCGTAGTCGGGGTGTGGCGTGCGTCCCGTGCGGATTCCCGACCCGCCGATAGGGTAATCCTCTCGTATCCAGTCGAGCAGGGAATAATAAAGATGCAGCCGTATTCCTTCCTCTTGGCAGGCTTCGGAGAGCTCTTTCAACACGTCGCGGCCGAAAGGGGTGGCACGGACTATGTTGTAGTCGCTTTCTGCCGTATTCCACATGGAAAATCCGTCGTGGTGCCGCGATGTGAATGTAATGTATTTTGCACCGGACTCTTTGATGAGCCGTACCCATTCGCTGGCATCGAACCGGTGCGGATAGAAAGCATCGGCGGCTTTGGCATATTCATCTTTGTTGATGCCGTCATTCAAGTACCATTCCCCTTGGGCGAATGTGCTGTATATACCCCAGTGAATGAAGATGCCGAAGCGGAAACCCTCGAATTCAGTGCGCTTCTCCATGTTTTCTTTTGTCGGTTGATAGGCTGCATATAGCGGTGCAGTAACCGTTGCGAACAGCAAAAGCGGTAAAATAAATTTCTTTATCATCATGTTCGTTTTTGTGTATTGTAACTTTTGGAAACATTCGGCGGGCGTCGTATGAAAATGCCGTTCGACAGCAATGGCCGGCCTCATGCATCGAAGTGCAAATATATGATTTTTTCGATATTATTACAAAGGCATGGATATTTAATGATACAAATCGTACACAGAAAGATTTTTGCACAGTCGGTGCAGTAGAATTTCTCGACAATTTTATTACCTTTGCTCGTATAAATACGAATTATGAAATACATCGGTGCACACGTCAGCGCGACGGGCGGTGTGGAAAACGCCCCCGAAAATGCGCATCGGATAGGAGCGACGGCTTTCGCGCTCTTTACGAAAAATCAACGTCAGTGGTTTTCGTCGCCCTTGTCGGCAGAGAGCATACAACTTTTCAAGGAGCGGTGTGCGGCATACGGCTACACGGCGGCGCAGATACTGCCGCACGACAGTTACCTCATCAATCTGGGACACCCGCAGGAAGAGGGGTTGGCGAAGTCGCGCGCCGCGTTTCTCGACGAAATGCAGCGGTGCGAGCAGTTAGGGCTGTCGCTGCTGAATTTCCACCCGGGTTCGCACCTGCGTGAAATCTCCGTCGAGGCGTGCCTCGACCGCATCGCCGAGTCCATCAACCGGACGCTCGACAAGACGTCGGGCGTTACGGCGGTCATCGAAAACACGGCGGGGCAAGGCTCCAACGTGGGCTTCCTGTTCGAACATCTGGCATACATCATCGACAAGGTCGAGGACAAAAGCCGCGTCGGCGTCTGCATCGACACCTGCCACACGCTGGCCGCCGGTTACGACCTGATAACCCCCGAAGGCTTCGAGCAGACCTTCCGGCAACTGGACGAAATCGTGGGATTGAAATACCTGCGGGGTATGCACATCAACGATTCCAAGAAAGGGCTTGCCTCTCATATCGATCGCCACGAGGTGCTGCGCGAGGGCGAGTTGGGAGCGCCGTTGTTCGAGCGCATCATGCGCGACGCCCGTTTCGAGGGCATTCCGCTGATTCTCGAAACGCCCGACGAAGAGCGGTGGAGCGAAGAAATCGCGTGGCTTAAAAGCCTTTGCCGCTGACGGTTTTGCCTGAAAAAGAAACGGTTTCTACCGGACAGGGAAAAGTTAATTTTACTTGACGGTATCAAAATCGTTATGAAAAATATCAAAATAAAAGAAATAGCCCCCTTTTTATAGAGTTTCTTTGCATAACTACCATGAAATCAAATAATTCTTATATATGCGTATTTATCGTAAAATAGGAACGGGAGCGTTGCTGCTGCTGTTTCCGCTGTTCGTGACCGCACAGGAATTGGAATTGCCGCAAACGGAAGAGCTTTCGCGCGGTGTCGTAGCCGTGAAGATGTCGAAAAGCGAAGGACAGAAGAAAGACGGAATTTTCATCAGTTGGCGCTTTCTCGAAACCGACAAGGCGAGCACGGCATTCAACGTCTATCGCGACGGCACCAAGCTGAATGCGGAACCGCTCACTGCCGTAACGAACTATACCGATACGGGCGGAAGCGTCTCTTCCAAATATGAAGTCGAAACTCTTGTCGATGGCAAGTCGGTAGAGCGCGTTGCCGCCGGAGAAGTTTGGGGAAATATCTACAAGGAAATTCCGTTGAACCGTCCCGCCGCCGGTATTACGCCGCCGTATTCCTGTACCCGTAATAAAGTGCAATACAACTATCCCAATGGGGAAGAATATTCCTATACTCCCAACGATTGCAGCGTGGGCGATGTCGATGGCGACGGCGATTACGAAATCATCGTGAAGTGGGACCCTTCCAATCAGCAGGATAATTCCTTAGCCGGCTATACGGGCAATGTGTATCTCGACTGCTATGAAATGGACGGCACGAAATTGTGGCGTATCGACTTGGGGCAGAACATACGCGCCGGTGCGCACTACACGCAGTTTATGGTCTATGACCTCGACGGCGACGGCAAAGCTGAAGTCGCCTGCAAGACGGCGCCGGGTACGGTCGATGGAAAAGGAAAAAACGTATTGATGAACAATGACGACCCGAATGCCGATTATCGCAATTCGTCGGGCTATATACTTAGCGGACCGGAATATCTGACCGTGTTCAACGGCGAAACGGGCGCTGAGCTTGCCACCGTTGCCTACAACCCGCCGCGCGGAAGTGTCAGCGCTTGGGGCGACAGCTATGGAAACCGTGTCGATCGTTTTTTGGCTTGCATCGCTTATCTCGACGGCGTAAAGCCGAGCCTTGTCATGTGTCGCGGATACTATACGCGGACAACGTTGGTGGCTTACGATTTCGACGGCAAAAATCTGAAGCAAAAGTGGATGCACGATTCTGCCACTGCCGGAAAAGATGCTTACGGACAGGGCAACCACAATCTCTCCGTCGGCGATGTCGATTACGACGGCTGCGACGAAATCATTTACGGCGCCTGCGCCATCGATCATGACGGCTCGCTGCTTTACCGCACGGGACGGGGACACGGCGACGCCATACACTTTTCCGACCTCGACCCGAGTACCGAAGATTTGGAAGTATTTACCCCGCATGAAGAAAGCCCTTATGGTTTCGATATTCACAATGCAAGAACAGGAGATATACTATACAGTGAATCGTCTTCCGAAGATAACGGGCGCGGGATAGCTGCCGATATCGATGTTAATCATCGCGGCTTCGAGTTTTGGAGTAGTGCCAACGGCAATGTCTATGATTGTCAGGGTAAGGTTATTAGTTCGAGCGGACGACCGTCAGTCAATTTCCGCATCTATTGGGACGGCGACCTGCAAGACGAACTGCTCGACGGCAATGTCATCGACAAATGGAATTCCGGCCGTAAAAAGGCTTCCCGCATATTCTCGCCGTCAAGTTATCAAAATGCCAGTACATGCAACTCTACCAAGAAAACGCCGAACCTGCAAGCCGACCTTTTCGGCGACTGGCGGGAGGAGTTGGTGTTGTGGAATGGTAGCAATTCGTCGTCGCTGGTCGTGTTTACGACGACCTACGATTCGCCCTACCGCATGGTTACCCCCATGCACGACCACATCTATCGCATGGGCATTGCGTGGCAGAATGTGGCATATAACCAGCCTCCCCACTTGGGATATTACATAGGCGACGGACCCGACAAGACGGGTGCACGTCTGACAAAACTCGGCGAAGGCGCTCCCAATCAAATACTTGAAATAGAGGAGGAGATAGTGCCGTTCGGCTACCGATGGACAAATGCCGAAAGCATGGAGGCTGCGGGGTTGCCCGCCGGCGTAACCGCCAAAGTCGATAAAGAGGCGCGTACGATATGGATCAGCGGCACGCCGACGAAAGAAGGAACATATAATTATACCCTCTCTACCGTCGGAAGCAGTACGGATGCCTCGCAGTCGGGTACGATAACCGTGCGGAAGAAAGCGATTATCACCGATGTGGCGCATTTCAAATTCGACGAAACATCGGGCACGACTGCCGAAAACGAAATTTCCGGTTCGGCTATTGCTACCGATAAAAACGAAAATTCCGGTTCGTCTTCTGCCGGCGATTTTACCCCCGAGTGGGTGGAAGGCATAGAGGGCGGAGCTATTTCGTTCCCGAATAGAGAAAAGATAGGCGGTATGGTGCAGTCGCATTACGATGCCATGAAGCTGGGAAATGAGTCTTTCTCCATCACTTTGTGGTTTAAGTCGCCGGGCGGCACCGACAGCGATTTAGACTGGTATCTGTTCCACAAAGGCAGCCATACAGAAGATCAGGCAACCGGAGCGAGCGGCAAGTGGGTTGGCATACAATATAGGAAAAATAACCTCACGTTCGGTATCGACGATAATAAGACGAAAACGAATATCGACGTTCCCGCTTCGGACTATTTCGACGACCGCTGGCACTTCCTTGCCTGCGTGCGCGATGTGGAGAGCAAAGAGATAATCATGTATATCGACGGCGAAAGGGTTGGCTCGACCACCGACAAGACCGGCGATATATCGGAGACGGAAGCCATGGTTATCGGCAATCGCAACGTCCTTTTCGATAATCCGTATCAGGGCGCACTGGACGAATTGAAGATTTCCACCGGTGCATTGAGCGCCGCTAAGGTCAGAAAAATGTACGAAGAGCACAAGGCTGCCGGCATCGACGAAACCACCGTATCGGCAACCGAGCGCGTGAACGTATATCCGACAGTTGTCGATGACTATACCCGCATCGTACTCAACGGCGTTTCCGACGAAATGGCAACATTCGTCATCAACAACATGGCGGGTGCCGAAGTCTATAACCGCAGCTACTACATCGAAGGCGGCGAGCCTTTGGTTATCAGCGGACTCGGCGAACTGCCCGCCGGCGTGTACACGCTTTCGGTAACGACCTCCGACGGCACCTACACCCGCAAGTTGGTCAAAAAGTAAACTCCCGATAATCTTTTGATAGATGCGCCGCCCGGACGATTGTCGTTCGGGCGGCATTCGTTTTTGCCCGTGTCCGGACGCACGTTTCCCTTGCGGTGCCTCCGGCTGCGGACAAAAAAAATCGGGACGCCGAAGCGTCCCGATACAGCGTTTTTTCACAGTATTATTAGAACCAGCGCACGTATGCGAAATCCTGACGATGAGGCAGGTCGGGATTTTTCGGATAGATGCGGAAGGAGTATTTGAATACGCCGGCACGCTTCACGCTGTTCTGTACCGCATACGTTACGACGTCGCCGTCGCTCTTTATCGGTTTCATTTCGGAAACTTTGTAGAGTTTCTGCTCTCCGTCGAGAATACGTACGACAACCAACTCTACGCCTAAGCAGTCGGCAAGTCCGTTGCAGGCAATCGATACCTCTATATCGTAGGTATTGCCGGCGCAGAGCGTGGTGCGCGTTTCGGGCAGATTGACACCTTTTACCGTTATGCCGGCCCACTTCTCTGCCACTTTCTGTTTCCATGCGGCAATCTCTTTGGCTTTTTTGAAGTCGTTTGCCATGAGCAGTTTCGAGCGTTTGGCCTCTTTGATGTAGAAGCGTTCCAGATAGTCGTCGAGCATGCGTTTCATCGTGAACTCGGGAGCGATTTGCGCAATCGAGTTTTTGATGTATTGAATCCACTCGGGCGAATAGCCTTTGCTGTTTTTGGCGAAGTAGAGCGGAATGATATTGTTTTCGAGCATGAAATAAATCGTGGCGGCATCGAGTTGGTCTTGATGACCTTGCTCTTGGAAGGTGCGTTTGTCGGTCAATGCCCAGCCTGCGCCCTCTTTGTAGCCTTCGTACCACCAGCCGTCGAGCACCGAGAAGTTGAGTACGCCGTTCATTTCGGCTTTCTCGCCCGACGTACCGGAGGCTTCGAGCGGGCGGGTCGGCGTGTTGAGCCAGATATCCACACCCGAAACGAGGCGTTTCGCCATCTTCATGTCGTAGTTTTCGAGGAAGATGATTTTACCGAGGAATTCGGGCCGGCGCGAAATTTCGATGATGCGTTTTATCAAATCCTGACCGGCGCCGTCGGCGGGGTGTGCCTTGCCGGCAAAGAGGAATTGTACGGGGTATTGCGGGTTGTTCACGATCTTGGCGAGGCGGTCGAGGTCGGAGAACAGCAGGTGCGCCCGTTTATAGGTGGCGAAGCGGCGGGCGAAACCTATCAGGAGCGCATTCGGATTGATGCGTTCGAGAATGGAAACCACGCGAGCAGGGTCGCCCTGATTCTTCACCCAGTTTTCGCGGAACTCTTTGCGCACGAAGTCGAGCAGTTTGTTCTTCATCGTCTGGCGCATGGCCCAGATCTCTTCATCGGGCACGTCGTAGATTTTCTGCCACAGCGAGCGGTCGTTTTGATGCGTCAGGAAGTCGGCGCCGAAATGTTTGGTATAAAACTCTTTCCACTCCGAAGCCGCCCATGTGGGCATGTGCACGCCGTTGGTTACGTAGCTTACGTGCAGCTCGTCGGGCGAATAGCCTTTCCAGATAGGTTGGAACATGCGCTGCGACACTTTCCCGTGCAGCCAGCTTACGCCGTTTACCTCTTGGCAGGTGTTGCAGGCGAAAACGCTCATCGAGAATTTTTCGCCCGAGCCCGGATTTTCGCGGCCCATGTCCATCAGTTCGTTGAACGTGATGCCGAGTTTGGCGGGGAACTCGCCCATGTATTTGCCGAACAGCGATTCGTCGAAGTAGTCGTGTCCCGCAGGCACGGGCGTGTGCACCGTGTAGAGCGACGACGAGCGCACCACTTCCAACGCTTCGGCGTATGAGAGTTTGTCTTCTTCGATGTAATCCACCAAGCGTTGTACGTTGATGAGGGCGGCGTGTCCTTCGTTGCAGTGGTAGATGTTTTTCTTGATGCCCAAACGTTTGAGCATCAGTATGCCTCCGATACCCAGCAGGTATTCCTGTTTCATGCGGTTCTCCCAGTCGCCGCCGTAGAGTTGGTAGGTGATGGAGCGGTCGAATTCGCTGTTGAGCTCCATGTCGGTATCCATCAGATACAGAGGCACGCGGCCCACGTTCACCCGCCAGATGTTGGCATAGACGATGCGGCCCGGATAGGGCACTTCGAGTATGATGGGTTTGCCCGTTTCATCGACGACACGTTCGAGCGGCAGCTGGTTGAAGTTCTGCGCTTCGTAGTTGGCAAGCTGCTGACCGTCCATCGAAAGGGTCTGCGTGAAGTAGCCGTAGCGGTAGAGGAATCCGACGGCAACCATGTCGATGTTGCTGTCGCTTGCCTCTTTCAGATAGTCGCCTGCCAAGATGCCCAGACCGCCCGAATAGATTTTCAGAATGTTTGCCAAACCGTATTCCATACTGAAATAGGCGATGGAGGGGAGGTCGGCTCTGTGCTTCTCGTCCATGTATTTGCGGAATTTCACGTATTGGGTGTTGATGGTAAGCATCAACGCTTTGTCGGCGATGATTTCTTCAAAACGTTCATAGCTGGTGCGGTTGAGCATCAGTACAGGATTTTCGCCGACGGCGCTCCACAGTTCGGGGTCGATGGCTTTGAACATCTCGGTGGCTTCGTTGTTCCACACCCACCACACGTTGTGTGCCATTTCTTGCAGCACGCTCAATTGGGCGGGTACGCGCGATTCGATGGTAATGTCGCGCCATGCAGGCGCATTGGCATTGCTTACTTGTACTTTCATAAACTGTTTATATTGGTTTATATATCTTTTATTCCTCTTCGTTTTCGCCGGCGAACATCGGCTGCCGTGCCTCTTCGGCGACGCGGCGCAGGGCTATGTCGTAGGCTTTTTTGTAATACTCGATGAAGCGGCTCCACTCCGCTTTTTCGGCGGTGGCGGCAGCTGCGTGGCGCATGCGTATCCAGCGTTCTTTGTCGAGGCCGGCCACCCACATGATGGTGCCGGCAAGGTCTTCGGCCACCTGCTCGAAATTGAAATCGGTGCGGCGCAGCACGGCGACGCCTTTCTTCTCCATGTCGCCCTCGCCCGACGAGCAAATCCAGCGTCCGAATCCCGACAGATCGGTCGTTACGGTGGGTATGCCGAAAGCGATGCTTTCGAGCGGCGTGTAGCCCCACGGCTCGTAATACGACGGGAATGCCGTCGCGTCGAATCCTATCAGCAGGTCGTAGTAGCTGCGGTTGGCTATTCCGTCGCTGCCGGTGAGGTACGACGGCAGGAATATCACTTTCAGCCGCGAGTCGGGGTGCTGCCCGAAAGCGCAGTAATGGATTTGGTTCATTATTTGGTCTTCGGCGTAGTTGTGCAGCGTGTGGGTGATGTAGGGGTCGGTGAGCGGATAGTCGCAGAGCGTTTTGCTGTGCATGCGCTCCTGCAAGTCCGTGCGGGCTTCGCGCACCCATGCCGGCACGAGTACGAAGGCGATGATTTCGCGTTTGCCGTTGTAG
Source organism: uncultured Bacteroidales bacterium (assembly GCA_947589325.1). Classification (GTDB taxonomy): domain Bacteria; phylum Bacteroidota; class Bacteroidia; order Bacteroidales; family UBA11471; genus Caccoplasma. The sequence continues at coordinate 182,515 of CANQAM010000001.1, forward strand.
CGGTATTGCAGGCGGCGCAGGGCATCGACGTAGAGGTCGATGCCTTTGTTCTTGAATTCGTAGCGACCCGAAGTCGCCAGCAGGAAAGCATCGTCGGAAGGACGGTAGCCTATGAGCGATGCCGCGATTTTCAGCAGGCATTCGCGGGCGGCGGCACGCTTTTTGGCATAGAGCTCCTCTTTGGGTACGAAGTTGTTTTCAAAGCCGTTGGGCGTAACCACGTCGGGGCGTTTCTCCAACAGTTGGGCGCATTCCGCTGCCGTTACCTCGCTCACGGTGGTGAATGCCGAAGCGAAATGGGCGGCCTGCCGCTCGACCGAATGTTTCGCCTCCATGTTCAATTCCTCCGCCATCTGGGTGCCGTTGTAGCCCGCCATGTAGCCGTAGAGCGGTTTGCCGTTGGCGGCTATGGAGCGGCCTATCGACGTGGCGTGGGTCGTGAACACGGTAGCTATGCCGGGTACGGCGCGGCGCAGGTAGAGCAGCCCCATGCCCGTCTGCCATTCGTCGAAGTGGGCGACCACCTTGTATTGTTCGCCTTTTATATAATGATAGAAGTGTTCGATGACTTGCGCCGCCGCGCAGGCAAACATGCACGACTCGTCGTAATCGCCGTAGGCGCGGAGCGACTTCACGCCGTATGTCTCCCACATGGAGGCGTATATTTCGTTGCGGCGGGCGAACATGTCCTGAAAATCGACCAGCACGACAATCGGACGTCCGGGAATGTTCCAGCGTCCCACCCGTATTTTCAGTCCGGAGGCGAGCGCAGCGGCTTTCCAGCCTTTCAGCAGCGTGCGCGATTCAGTAAAAAAGGGCGACGGCGCCGACTTCCACACATCGGGGCCGATAAAGATATTCCGGTCTTTGTTGATTTGCTGCAGCGTATGCGCTTTCGTCGAGAGCACCGTGTAGATGCCGCCCACCAGATTGCACACTTCCCAGCTCACTTCAAACAGATAATCGGGATATAATTGTCGTTTTGTCGCCATAAGATTTTTATCGTCGAATGAAAAACTGCGCGAATTTACAACAAAAAAACGAGATAGACTCTATTCGTTTTTTATTATTTTTCAACATGCCGCGATTATTTCAACTTTTCTTTTTTTTCGGCTCGTGTGAAGGAATTTGAAAGCGGCGGAACCATATTTTCTTGTTGAACGTGGTTGGGGCGGGGGACAAGCCGCATGAAAAAAACGAGGTCGGACACGTCCGACCTCGTTCTCTTGTTAAGGCGTTATGTTCAAAGGCTTACCTTGAATGTCCGCGCTGCGGTTTTCAGCAGGTAGAATCCTTTTTGCAGCGAGAATGTCGCTTTGTCGGCTGCGGCTTTCTGCGAAGCGATGATGCGTCCCGACAAGTCGATGACATCTACCTGTTCGCCCGTCGGTACGCCGCTTACGGTTACCGTGCCGTCCGCTACCGTTACGGTTATGTTGTCGGCGATGTTTTCATCGAGGGCATCGACCTCTTTAATGGTGAAGGTGTAGGAGAGTTCGGGGTTGCAGCGTCCGGTTTCCGTGGTGATGAATATACTTTCACCGAAAGAGCCTGCGGGTATGTTCAGGGTGTATTTGCCCGCAGCGGTTACCGCTTCTTCGCCCAATGTCGCTACGATTGTGTTGGCTTCGCCGTCGGAGAGCGTGACAGGATATTCGGTTTCTCCATTCGTCAGCGTTGCTGCCGCTGTTTCTGTCGTTCGGATAGAACTTTCGTTGTCCCTGAAAGACAAGATAAATTCTTTGAGCGACGTGTGCGTTTCCGCCGTGTCCGGCGTTATGCCTGTCGGAATAATCTCTTCTTCCCGTTTCAGCTCTCTTACGCCATTTCCTTCGCTGTCGGAAATTTTCAACTGGCTGACGGTAACGCTGCCGTCGCCAAGTTCTGTTGCCGTGAGCTTGATGAAGCGCGATTCTTCGTTAAGGCGTATTATATCGTCGAACGGAAAATCGCCGGCATGCAGTACGCGGATTGTGCGCCATGTCGGATCACCGGAGTCCTTGACTACATCGGGATTCCGCGTTTCCTGTATTTTGAATTCCACATTTCCCGTTCCGTTGTAGGCGGCTTTCACGTCTATGGCTAAAGCTATGTCATCGAAATAAGCCATGATTTTATCGCTCGTTTTCGTAAGAGTTGCGTCGTCATTTGTAGCCGTGCCGGTTATCCAATGGGGATAATCGTCTTTTTGGCTTTGTTGCGTGCCGTCTGTCCGTGTAAAGTGGGTATAGTCATTGAACGGAGAGAAGTCGAGCGGTTGGTTTATGGCTGCTTTGCCATAGTGAGTTTCGCCTTCTTCTTTCGGATTGAAGAAATCGCGTGTCGTGAAAGTGATTTTTTCCGCAAACGTTTTTGAACCGTCGGTCGTCGTCAGTGCGCCTTTGGGTATGGTAACGGTATATTCCGTAAGGACATTCAATGCGTTGAATGTAAGGGTTACGGTCTTTCCCGATACCGTAACGTTCATTTCTTCATATTTGCGCGGCGAGAGTTCGATGCCGATGCCTTCATTATATTTGGCATTCTCGTTGAGCGTAAATTCAAGTTTTGTCCCGTCCATATAGCTGATATTCTCCGCATCGGGATATTTTTCTATGAACAGCGTTTGCTTGGGCGTAAATGTCCAAATCTCTCCACTTGTCGTACCGATTTTATTTTTAGCATCTACCCGCCAATAAAAGGGACGGTTCTCTAAAAACTCATGATTCGTATCCGTTGGCCGCCATACCAATTTTGGTTCAGTAAGATCCGATGCTATTTTTGTCATATCATCACGGTGGCGAAAATCACCGAGATATACATCGTATTTTACCGTGTCCTTGTAACTTTTGGTCGTATTTTCCCACGAAAGGGTAACGTATTGGACAGATGGAGGAACGGCTCCGTTGTTTTGGGGAGTGGGGTTGGTGCAGGCGACAGGTGCAGTGGGGTCGCCTATCGTTTCGGTGGAAAGCGAAATGTAATCCGACTGAAACTCATATTCACTATTGATTGCACATACCCGGAAATAATAAGCCTTTTCAGGTTGCAGACCCTCTGCCCGATAAGTCGTTGTGTTTGCAGGCAGTGTGTCGCATACTGTAAATGTCTGGTTATCTTCCGATTTTTCGACAATATAAGCGGTCTCGTTCACGGTATTGTTACTGCCGGCATTGTCTTGCCACTGCAATTCGATAGCGAATTTTTCCTGTTTCGTTGCTTGCAGCTGGGTCGGCATTTTCATGTACGGATAAGCTCTGTCGATGGTGAATACGTATCTTTCGATATTGGCGTATCCGGTTTTTTCATCGATTTTCTTGGCGTCGTCGGGATTTTGGGGATTGAGGCCGTGAGTCGTTTCCCATTCGTCGGGTATACCGTCTTTGTCGCTGTCGAGCGGTTTTTTACCCTTGTTGAGTATGCCCGTACCACCGTGCGGCAGTTCTTTTTCGGAAGAAATACCGTTTATCGAACCTTTTGTTCCGAACGATTTTAATTCGTCGATCAGGTATTGGTCTACCTCATCGCGCGCCGGAAGGCAGGGGCCTACGCTGTCGATAATCCAGTAGAGTGCTTCTTCGGCTGTCATTATCTTGGAAATCGTAGGGTGCAGTTTGGGAATGTCGGTAAAAGAGTTGAGGTTGGCTACCTGTTTGCTGCCTCCGTTTTCGGTATACTCCGTTCCGTCCAGTACGCCGTTGTTATTGTTGTCGTAATAGTTGCCTGCACCGTAAAATTGGAATGCATCTTTTCCGCGTGTGAACGGTTTGGAGCCTTTCCACGGTCCTGTTACGAAATAGTTGCCCTCTATGTGCGCCCACGAAGAAGCCTCCGTGTCGCCCATGATGTAGCAGCCGCCCCCGCCCCAGTTATATACCACGTTATTGACATATTGGTTAAGGCCTTTCACTTTCGGGTTGCGGGTTTTGTTTTCGATATAGAGGTTGCGGTAGAGCGTAACGCCGCCGTTGGTCTGCATCAAGCCGCCGCAGGCGTGACTTTGCAGACCCTGCCCCATAATGGAGTTTTGAATGGTAATGTCGGTAGGTTCCGAACCTTTGTTGTCCCAGTTTATGGAGAAACATTCATCGCGTCCCCACAGGGCGGATATGTGGTCGAATATCATGGTTTTTCCGTTGGCGATGCCGCAGGCGTCTTTACCGCTGTCGCCACCTTTTCCCATACGGAAACGCATGTGCCGTACAATCAGGTTGCTGGCGCCCGAGAACGATACGCGGTTGCCGTACACCTGTATGCCTTCGCCCGGAGCGGTCTGTCCCAGCACGGTGAGGTCGCCTTTGAACACCAAGAGTGATTTCAGCCTGATGACGCCCGTCGTATCGAATACGACGATGCGGTTCGGCTGGCTTACGGCATCGCGCAGCGATCCTTCACCGCTGTCGTTGAGGTTGGTTACGTGATAGATTTCTCCGCCCCGGCCTCCGGTGGCATACCGACCGAAGCCTTCGGCTCCCGGAAATGCCAACAGCTTTTCCTGTGCCTGTACGGCAGCGGGGACGAACAACATGGCGAGCCACAGCGCTCCCATGATGAAAGTTGTCTTTTTCATGGTCTTTCTTTTAATTTGTTGGTTTGCGCAAATCCGACAATGATATTTTATCGAATTTACGGAGCAAATATAATAATTTTTTTTACAAATTACCATATAGGGTGCATTCTTAACATTTCGACACATATTTTTGATAATCGGAATGTTACGATGCTTTTCCTCTTTCGTTTTTCGGTGCGGCGGCGAAACCGCCGCTCGCCGTTACCGCCGGCGGTTTTGCTGTTGCTGCTTCCGCAGGGCAGCCTGCTGCTGGCGCTGCGCCTCTTCGAGCCGTGCCATGAAGCCCGATTTTTTCTTGGGCTTTTTCTGGTTCTCTTTGAGCTTGGCGAGCACTTTTTCCTCGTTGATGCACTTGCGGAAGATGTAGGTCTGCACGATGGTAATCAACAGCGATACGAAGTAGTAGTAGCTCAATCCCGAAGCGTAGTTGTTGAAGATGAACAGGAACATCAGCGGCATGAGATACATCATCGCTTTCATGCCGGGCATCTGTTGTCCGCCGCCCGTGCTGTCCATGTTTATCTTCGTATAGAGAATGTTGGTGATGGTCATCAACAGGCAGAAAAGACTGATGTGGTTTCCGAAGTAGGGGGTGATGATGGGAATGTAGGCGTCCCACGAGAAAATGGCGTCGTACGACGAAAGGTCGTCAGCCCACAGGAACGACTGCTGCCGCAGCTCGATGGAGGAGGGGAAGAACGCGAACATCGCCAGCAGTATAGGCATCTGCAACAGCACCGGCAGACAGCCGCTCATGGGATTGGCACCCGCATTGCTGTACAACTCCATCGTGGCGCGCTGCCGTTCCATCGCCTTTTCCTGTCCGGGATATTTGGCGTTGATTTCTTCGACCTGCGGTTTCAGCACGCGCATACGTGCGCTCGACATATACGACTTGAATGTCAGTGGCATAAGCACCGCCTTGATGATAAGCGTGAGCAGCAGTATGATGATGCCGTAGTTGGCGATGTATTTACCGAGGAACGTGAATATGGGAATGATGATGCCCGTGTTTATCCAGCGGAAGAATTTGTAACCTAACGGGATAAGTTTCGGTAGTTGCAACTTGTCGTCGGCTCTCACCCCTTTGTCGTAGCTGCGGAGCAGCGGGTAAAGGTTGGGACCGAGAAAGAAGCGGAAGCCGGGACCCGCAGCCGCAGCGGGGTCGTAATCGAGCGTTGTCTCCGCCTTGTAGCTTTTGAGGTATTTGTCGGTGGCGAGCACCTCCGATTCCATGCGCGCGCCGTTGAAACTCTTGTCGGCGATAAGCACCGACGAGAAAAACTGGTTTTTGAATCCTATCCATTTCACGCGCGTGGAAATGCTTTCGCGGTCGGCTTTCGACTCGCTGAGGTGTTCCACGTCGTCGCCTATCTTATAGTAAATGGCGCTGTACCGCTCCTCGAACACGCGCCCCCGTTCCTGCCGGCGCAAGTCCTGTGTCCAATACATATCGAGGTCGACGGTGTTGCGGGGCAGTATGGTTTCCATACCGTTTTGGCGGATTTTCATGTCGAGCATATACCCCTCGACGGGCAGGGTGTAGCATATCTCGAAATACCGCTTGTCGTCGAAAGCGAGTTTCATCGAGAGCGTCCGCCCGTCGGCAGAGAGCGCAGGCGTGAAGTAGAGGTCGGCGGTGTTGATGGTGCGCCCCTGCGTCTTGAATATGAATCCGTAGGTGTTGTCGCTGGCATCGAACAGGGTCAGCGGCAGCGAGTCGTAAGTGTGGTAGTCGTTGAGCACGGCTTCGGTGAGGCGACCGCCTGCGGTCGAGAACGTCAGCGACACTTGTTGATTCGAGAGCGTTACGGTCGATTCTTCGCCTTCGGCAAAGGGTGCGAAATCGACATACTCCTGCCGCAGCGCATCGGCGTGGCTGTCGGCTGTTTCGGCGGCAGCCTCCTGCGCCGCAGGCTCGATGCCGGTATCGACGCTCTGCATTTCTGCTACACGCGCATTTTCGACTTGCAGCAAAGAATCTTGGTAGTGTTGCATGGCGGCTTTCTGCTCCGGCGTCGGCCGCATGAACCACGTGTACCCGAAGAGTACGGCGACCATGAGGAGAAAGCCTATGATTGTATTTTTATCCATTTCGATTTATTTCTTGTGTTTGATGACGGCTTTGATGAAGCTGACGAACAGCGGGTTGGGGTTGAGTACGGTGCTGTTGTATTCGGGGTGGTACTGGGTGCCGATGTACCACGTGAGCGACGGCATTTCCACCACCTCGACCAGATGCGTTTCGGGATTCTCGCCCACGCACTGCATACCGGCTGCCTCGAACTCGGCGCGGTATTCGCCGTTGAACTCGAAGCGGTGGCGGTGGCGTTCCTTGATATGGGTCTTGCCGTAAGCCCCGGCGGCTTTCGAGCCTTCGCGCAGCACGCAATCGTATTCGCCCAACCGCATGGTGCCGCCCATGTTCGATATAGATTTCTGGCTCTCCATCAGGTCGATGACATTGTGCTTCACATGGACTTCCATTTCGGTGGAGTTGGCATCTTTATATCCTAACACGTTGCGGGCGAACTCGATGACCATGCACTGCATGCCCAGACAGATGCCGAACGTGGGAATGTCGTGTTCGCGGGCATATTTCAGCGCCGCGAATTTGCCTTCGATGCCCCGCTGTCCGAAGCCCGGCGCGATGATGAGTCCGTCCATCGACGCGAGTTTCTCCTCGACGTTTCCGTCGTCGAGTTTCTCGGAATGGATATATTGCAGGTCGAGTTTGCGGTCGTTGTAGGTGGCGGCTTGGAACAGCGCTTCGTTGATGGATTTGTAGGCGTCTTGCAGTTCGACGTATTTTCCCACGAGCCCGATGCGCACCGACTCTTTCGCATTTTTCATGCGCGAGAGAAATTCGCGCCACGGTTTCATTTCGGGCACGGCGCCCACCTCCATGCCGGTTTTGCGCAAGACGATTTCGTCGAGTTTCTGCGCCTGCATCATCAGCGGCACTTCGTATATCGACGGCACGTCTATCGACTGTATCACGGCGTCGGCATCGACGTTGCAAAACAGCGCCACCTTATGGCGCAGGGAGGAGTTGAGCTCGTGTTCGGTGCGCAGCACCAGAATGTCGGGCTGTATGCCCACCTCCTGCAATTGCTTGACGGAGTGCTGCGTCGGTTTGGTTTTCAGCTCTTTGGCGGCGGCGATGAAAGGCACATACGTCAGATGTATGCACAGGCAGTCGCGACCCATTTCCCAGCGCAGCTGCCGCACGCTCTCGATGAAAGGCAGCGACTCGATGTCGCCCACCGTTCCGCCTATTTCCGTGATGACGAAATCGTAATTGTTTTTGCTTCCGAGCAGTTTGACGTTGCGTTTTATTTCGTCCGTGATGTGGGGAATGATTTGCACCGTCTTGCCCAGATAGTCGCCCCGCCGCTCTTTCTCTATCACGTTTTTGTAGATGCGTCCGGTCGTGATGTTATTGGCGCGCGTGGTGCGGATATTGGTGAAACGCTCGTAGTGTCCGAGGTCGAGGTCGGCTTCATGACCATCGACGGTTACGTAGCACTCGCCGTGTTCGTAGGGATTGAGCGTACCCGGGTCGATGTTGATGTAGGGGTCGAACTTCTGAATCGTAACGTTGTACCCCCTTGCTTGCAGCAGTTTGGCGAGCGACGCCGAGATAATGCCTTTGCCTAACGACGATACCACTCCGCCTGTAACGAAAATGTATTTTGTATTCACAACTGAAAAAGTTACGAGATTTTTACAAACGGCAAAATTAGAAAAATTTTCGGGATTTACAGTACCGAAATCGCGGATTAATTATCAACAATATTTTTTCGTCTGACGAAAAGCCGTTTTTTATGAATCGAGGTCGTCGTCGGAATCGTCGAAGTCGAAATCGAAACCGTCGTCGGGTATGCCGCCGAAATAGCTTTCGTCGGTGAATTTTTTTAACTCCCGACCCTCCCGTTTGGTGGGGCGTCCCATGCCCTTGCTGCGGTTTACGAAGCCGCTGAGGCGTATCATCTCTATCAGTTCGTACTGTTCGGGCGGCGTGATGTTTTCGAGGTATTGCGGCACGAGCTTGGCGCCCATGCGGTTTTCGGCGAGCGCCAGCACACGGAAAGAGTAGGTGATGGGCGGCTTCCGCACCTCGATGATTTCGCCCGTCTGCACGGGGTGCGAAGGTTTCACCGTTGTTCCGCCAACGGCGACACGGCCTTTTTTGCAGGCTTCGGTGGCGACGGTGCGGGTCTTGAACAGACGGGTCGCCCACAGGAATTTGTCGATGCGCACTTCTTCTTTTTTGGGCATGGCGTCGCTATTTGTTGTTAAAACGGTTCATGGCGGTATCGATGCCTGCCAGACAAAACTCTTTCACGATTTCGCCCGCACGTTCGAGCTTTTCGGGCAGCAGCTTTTCCTCCTCCGGCGGAAAGGCGCCGAGTACGTAATCTATCTGCCCTCCTCGCGGAAAATCGCTGCCGATGCCGAATCGCAGGCGGGCGTAGGCATCGCTGCCCAGAATCTGCTGAATGTGTTTCAGTCCGTTGTGTCCGCCGTCGCTGCCGCGCGGTTTCAGTCGCAGCGTGCCGAACGGGAGCGACAAATCATCGACCACGACCAGCAGATTTTCCACCGGAATATTCTCTTTTTGAAGCCAGTAGCGCACGGCATTCCCGCTCAGGTTCATAAACGTCGAGGGTTTCAGCAAGACGAGGGTGCGCCCTTTCACACGCAGCTGGGTTACGAAACCGTAGCGCCGGTCTTCAAAAACGAGATTGGACGCCTCGGCTAAGGCGTCCAATACTCTGAATCCTATGTTATGCCGGGTGGCAGCATATTCGTCGCCGATATTGCCCAACCCTGCAATCAGGTACTTCATGCGTTTTCTCTGTCAGAGGTTATTCGGCTGCTGCTGCGGGAGTGGTCGTGTCGGCAGCGGCGGCACCGCGAGCGGCGCGGGTTACTTTCACGGCGCATACGATAGCGGTCTTGGCGTTCATGAGTTCGAGACCCTCGAAGTGCAGGTCGCTCACTTTCATCGTCTTGCCCAAACCGAGGTTATCGACGTTGATGACCATCTTTTCGGGTATCTTGGTGTAAACGGCTTTCACTTTGAGTTTCCGCATTTCCTGACTCAGCTTACCGCCGGCTTTCACACCTTCGGCATGACCTTCGAGCACTACGGGCACTTCCATGACCACCGGTTTCTTCTCGTTTACTTCAAGAAAATCCATGTGGAGTATTTTCTCCTCTACGGGGTGAAATTGTATGTCTTTTACGACAGCCATCGTTTTTTTCTTGCCGACGGTGAGTTCTACGGCAAAGATTTCGGGCGTATAGACGAGTTTGCGCACGGCGTTTACCGTTACCGAGAAATCCGTTACGATAAGTCCTTGATTGTTGGCTATCTCCACGACTTTCTCGCCTTCTTTCAATTTACCGGTGTAGGGGAGCGGGAACACTTCGCCGCCGTTGAGCACAGCCGGTATCAACTCTTGTTTGCGCAGGGCTTTCACAGCCTTTTTGCCCAGTTCGGTTCTGGGAGCACCTTCCAATTTGAATGTTTTCATTTTCTTTCTTTTTGTGTTACTCAAAATTAAGTTTATCAGTTTCTTAATTTCCCATCACACGGAATGCTCGAATACTGATTTGGTTTTAGTGATCGGGGTGGGATTCGAACCCACGACCCACAGCTTAGAAGGCTGTTGCTCTATCCAGCTGAGCTACCCGACCCCGATTCCTCCGACGCCTTGCGGCTGTTCGGCGAAAAATCGCTGCAAAGGTAACACTTTTATTTTGTTTCACAAAACGAGTATGGTTTTATTTTGAGCATGAATGCGCTCTTTTCGGTTTTTGTCCGAACGGTGTCATCGACTTTTTCCGTTGAGCTGCCGATACAGGGCGAAGACTTCCTCGGCGGTATCGGCGATGTGGCACGCTCCGTTTTCCTCCAACTCCTCGCGGGTGCGGAATCCCCACGTTACCCCAATCGACTCCACGCCGGCGGCGGCAGCCGTGCGCATATCCACACCGGAGTCGCCGATGTATATTGTTTCATTTGGCGTAGCCGATGCCGCCGCCAATATTTCCCGCACGACGGTGGGGTCGGGCTTTATGGGCACGCCCTCGCGCTGTCCGAATACGGCGGCGAATTTCCGTTCGGGAAAGAAGTGTGCCGTCAGGTTTTCCGTCGCCTCCTGATACTTGTTCGATGCCACAGCCACTGCCACGCCCTCGTCGTGCAGCGCCGCCAGCAGTTCGGGCACGCCTGCATAGGGACGGGTGTGCGACGTATTGTGCTGCGTATAGTAGGGTATAAAGTACGTGCGTATGCGCGCGATGTTTTCCGCCGTGCGCGCTTCGGCGGGCAAAGCCCGCTCGAAAAGTTTGGCGATGCCGTTGCCCACGAACATATTGTAGGCATCGAGCGGGTGCGTGGGGTAGCCGCACTGCCGCAATGCGTAGTTGGTGGCGTCGGCAAGGTCGCCGATGGTGTTGAGCAGCGTCCCGTCCAAGTCGAATATGGCAAGCCGTATCATGGGTATCTCTTTTTTGCCGTGCGAAATTACGCTTTTTTCGTCTTGCGGACAAATATTCGTGTGCCGTATTCCGAAAATCGCTATATTTGTAAAGCGAAATCGGACGAAATCCGTTATTTAGATGTAATTCTTTTTGAAAAATGGTAAAACAGGAGAAAACCGAACGGGAAAAAATGCTTGCCGGCGAAGTGTACGACGCTACCGCCGATGCCCTCGTGCAGGAGTTGAACGCCATGAAAGATCTCGTGTGGGAATACAACCGCCTGCGCCCTTCGCAGATGGCTGAACGCACGGCGCTGTTGAAAAAGATGTTGGGCAGATGCGACGACGATACTTTCATCGTACAGCCTTTCTATTGCGATTACGGCAAGCAGATACGGCTCGGAAAACGCTTTTTCGCCAATTTCGGTTGGACGGTTTTGGACGAGGCTTTTGTAACCATCGGCGACGACTGCTTCATCGGTCCGAATGTCAGCATCTACACCGCCTGCCACCCCATCGACCCCGTCGAGCGCAATACGCGGCAGGAGTATGCGAAGCCGGTAACTATCGGCAACAATGTGTGGATAGGAGGCTCCGCCACCATACTGCCGGGCGTTTCCATAGGCGACAATGTAACCATTGGTGCGGGGTCCGTCGTTACGAAAGATGTCGAGAGCAACGCGGTGGTCGCCGGCAATCCGGCAAAAATAATCAGACGCATACAGCCCTTGGACGAAAAGGAATAACGATTGATGTGCTTGGCAGGCAGAAGTTGCCCGGTAAATCACAACTGTTTCGATATCAGTCTTTCACACATTTTTTCAACAATCCGGTCTTTTTCCCGACGAAAGCCCCGAATCTTTCGTCGTGCTTTTCGTATCTTTATACCCCAAAACGAAAAATCCTATGCACCCTTTCGTACATCTGCACGTACACTCGCAATACTCCGTCCTCGACGGACAAGCCTCCATTCCCGCGTTGGTCGATAAAGCCGTTGCCGACGGTATGCCGGGCATCGCGCTGACCGATCACGGAAATATGTTCGGAATCAAGGAACTTTATAACTACGTCAAAAAGAAAAACGGCAAACTGAAAGAGGCTGTCAAGGACATCGAGAAACAGATTGCCGAACTCAAAGACGACGACCCCGAACGGGAAAGCAAACTTGCCGACTTGCAGAAAAAGCTCGAAGAGGCAGAAGCGAAAAAGCCGTTCAAAATCATTATCGGCTGTGAAATGTACGTCGCCCGCAACCGGTTGCAGGATAAAAACGGCAAGGAAGATCAGAGCGGCTACCACCTGATAGTCCTCGCCAAAAACGAAAAAGGGTATCACAACCTTATAAAACTGGTGTCGAAAGCGTGGACGGAAGGATTTTATATGCGTCCGCGCACCGACCGCACGGAGTTGGAAAAATACCACGAAGGGTTGATTGTCGCTTCGGCGTGCCTCGGCGGCGAAGTGCCCCGCAAAATCATGAACGGTACGTCGGCAGAGGCGGAGGAAGCCATATTGTGGTACAAAAATCTTTTCGGCGACGATTACTACCTCGAATTGCAGCGCCATAAAGCCACCGTGCCCAACGCCAATCACGATACCTACGAGAAACAGCAGGTGGTGAATGCCCGTCTGCTGGAATATGCCGAAAAATTCGGCATAAAACTCATCTGCACCAACGATGTGCATTTCGTCAATGAAGAGCACGCCGATGCGCATGAACGGCTGATTTGCCTCAATACGGGGCACACCCTGCGCGAGAGCAATCCGTGCATGGGCTATTCCAAACAGGAGTGGCTGAAAACGACGGAGGAGATGAACGCCATTTTCGCCGACGTGCCCGAGGCGCTGGACAATACGTTGGAAGTGCTCGGCAAGGTCGAAACATACAGCATCGACCATGCCCCTATCATGCCCACCTTTGAAATTCCGGCGGACTTCGGTACGGAGGAGGAGTATCGGAAAAAATATACCGAACAAGATCTTTTCGACGAATTTACCCGCGATGAAAACGGAAACGTCGTGCTCTCGCAGGAAGCTGCCGAGAAAAAAATCAAGGTCTTGGGCGGGTACGACAAATTGTACCGTATCAAACTCGAAGCCGACTATTTGAAAAAACTGGCTTACGACGGGGCGCGCAAACGTTACGGCAACCCGCTCGACAAAGAGATAGACGAACGCATCAACTTCGAGCTGCACGTCATGAAGACGATGGGTTTCCCGGGTTACTTCCTCATCGTGCAGGACTTCATCGCCGCCGCCCGTCGAATGGGTGTGTCGGTAGGTCCGGGGCGTGGTTCGGCTGCCGGTTCGGCGGTGGCTTACTGTTTGGGCATCACGCAGATAGACCCGATAAAATACGACCTCCTTTTCGAACGCTTCCTCAATCCCGACCGTATATCCCTGCCCGATATCGATATCGATTTCGACGATGACGGGCGCGGGGAGGTGCTGCGTTGGGTTACCGAAAAATACGGACACGAGAAAGTGGCGCATATCATCACCTACGGCACGATGGCGACCAAAATGGCAATCAAAGACGTTGCCCGCGTGGAGGAGCTGCCCCTCGCCGAGTCGAACCGCCTGACCAAACTGATACCTTTCCGACTGCCCGAAGTCGATGGTAAATCGCCGAAAGTGAATTTCAAAAACTGCATCGCCGCCATACCCGAGCTGCGTGCCGCCTGCGAGGCGGAGGAGACCCGCAACACCATGAAGTATGCGCAGATGCTCGAAGGCAACGTGCGCGGCACGGGCGTACACGCCTGCGGCACGATTATCTGCCGCGACGACATTACCGACTGGGTGCCCGTAAGTACCGCCGACGACAAGGAAACCGGCGAAAAACTTTTGGTAACCCAATACGAAGGCTCCGTCATCGAAGATACGGGTCTTATCAAAATGGACTTTCTTGGGCTGAAAACGCTCTCCATCATCAAGGAGGCGGTAGCCAACATCAAGCAGTCGCGCGGGATAGATCTCGACATCGACAGCATCGACATCGACGACCCCGCCACCTACAAGCTCTACGGCGAAGGGCGCACGGTGGGCACTTTTCAATTCGAGTCTGCCGGCATGCAGAAATACCTGCGCGAATTGCAGCCCACGAAGTTTGAAGACCTCATTGCCATGAACGCCCTCTACCGTCCCGGCCCCATGAAATACATACCCTCGTTCATCGCGCGCAAGCAGGGCAAGGAGAAAATCACCTACGACATTCCTATCATGGAAAAATACCTGAAAGACACCTATGGCATTACCGTCTATCAGGAGCAGGTGATGTTGCTCTCCCGCATGTTGGCGAATTTCACGCGAGGACAGTCCGACGGCCTGCGAAAGGCGATGGGCAAAAAACTCAAAGACAAGCTCGACGAGCTGAAAGGCGTTTTCATATCCGGCGGCGAGAAAAACGGACACGACCGGAAAACTCTCGAAAAAATATGGCACGACTGGGAGGACTTCGCTTCGTATGCTTTCAATAAGTCGCACGCCACGTGCTACTCGTGGGTCGCATATCAGACGGCTTATCTCAAAGCCAATTACCCGTCGGAATACATGGCTGCCGTGCTGAGCCGCAACATTTCCGATATCGGCGAGATAACCAAATTCATGGACGAATGCAAAAACATGGGCATCAAGGTGCTCAGTCCCGATGTAAACGAAAGCAATCTCAAATTCACCGTCAATAAGGACGGAAATATACGCTTCGGTCTGGGCGCTGTGAAAGGTGTCGGCGAAAACGCCGTGCGCGCCATTGTCGAAGAACGCGAGAAAAACGGACCCTATACCGATATATACAATTTCGTGGAGCGGGTCAATCTGTCGGCGTGCAACCGGAAAAACATCGAGAACATCGCCCTTTCGGGCGGATTCGACAGCTTCGGCCTGAAACGGGAAATCTATGTGGCGACCACTCCGAAAGGCGAACTTTTTTCCGACGTCCTTATCCGTTACGGAAACAAATACCAGCTCGACAAATCGTCGCAGGTCAATTCGCTTTTCGGCGACAACAGCGCCATAGAGATAACGCACCCCGAAATGCCGGCCGCCGAAACATGGACGGAACTCACCCGCCTCGAAAAAGAAAAGGAGCTGATAGGCATCTACCTTTCCGCCCACCCGCTCGACGAATACCGCATCGCCTTGGAATACGGTTGCAATACCCGCATGAACGAACTCGAAAATCGGGAAGCCCTCCGCGAACGGGAGATAACGATGGGCGGCATCGTGGTCGGCTACCGCGAAGGCATGACGAAACAGAACAAGCCTTTCGCCATACTCAAAGTGGAAGATTACTCCGGCGCCGCTGAAATTCCCCTTTTCGGACAGGACTATGTGGACTTCCACAAGTACGGCGTCAATAATATGTATGTATTCATACGCGCGAAAGTTACGCCGCGCCGTTTCAACGAGAGTGTGCTCGATTTGAAAATCAATTCTATCGAGCTGTTGCCCGACGTGAAAGACCGCCTTGTCGAATCCCTTTCCGTCATGTTGCCTTACGATCAGATAAACGCCAACCTCATAAGTATCTTCAAAGAAAATTTCAAAAGCGACTCCAAATCGGGCGCGCTGCTCTATTTTGAAATTCTTGATGAAGCCGACCCCGATTCGTCGCATACCGTCCGGCTCTTTGCCCGCTCGTTGAAGGTGCATATCGATAACGAACTCGTAAGCTATCTGACAAACAACAATATGCGGTTTAAGATAAACGGCAGGGAGCATGTCGAAGAACGCATTTCCGTCGAAGACGAAGATGCCGAAATACTTATGCCCGAACTCGAAAACGACGTGGCGTAGACGATATGAAAAAAGAATCGCAAACCTTTTCGGTATTCCGATGTTTTTTCCCTATCTTTGGCGAACAAGACTGAAAACAAATAACAAATAAAACAATAACAATAAAAACGATTGACTATGGCACTGAAATTCACTGATGCGAATTACAAAGAATATTTGGCATCGGACAAACTTGTGGTAGTAGATTTTTGGGCGGAATGGTGCGGTCCCTGCCGCAGCATCGCTCCTTCGGTCGAGGAGTTGGCAACCGAATACGAAGGCAAGGCATTCATCGGCAAATACAATGTCGATGACGACAACGAACTGAGCAGCGAAATGGGAATCCGCAACATTCCCACGCTTCTCTTTTTCAAAGGCGGAAAGCTCGTCGATAAACAGGTGGGCGCCTCGTCGAAAGCCGATTTGAAAGCAAAAATCGAAGCCAATCTGTAAGGCATTAGACCTAACTAAACAGCCCTGCCGGAGTTTCCGACAGGGCTGTTTTTGATTTGCGTATTGTGTATTATTCCTTTTCTGCATCGGAAAGGGGTGTCGGCTCCGGCGGCATGCTGTTGCGCCCTGTTTCGCGCAAACTGTTGCCGGTGGGGCGTTGGAACAGCCGCAGCCCGAATTGCGGGAGCACGGCAATGACGTGAGCGATGATTTCGTCTTGCACCGATTCGTAGAACGTCCATTCCGTGTTGTTGGTAAAACAGTAGATTTCGAGAGGCACACCATCGGGCGTTGGCGGCAACTGCCGCACCATTTGCAGCATATCGGGGTGCAGGTCGGGGTGTTTGCTCATGTATCGCGCTATGTAGTTTTGCAGCACGGTAAGATTGGAAACCGGCCGTTCGCCCGTGTCGCGCATACCTTGCAGCAGCCCCTCTTCGCGGAACCGCGCGCACTCCTCGTCGGAGCAGAAGCGTATCGTGTCGGCATCGATGGGCACGGCACGTTTGATGCGTCGTCCGCCCGATTCCTGCATACCCCGCCAGTTCCGGAAAGAGTCGCTGACCAGCGTATAGGGCGGAATGGTGGTGATGGTCATATCGAAATTCTGGATTTTTACGGTCGTGAGATTTACCTCCGTAACATATCCGTCGGCACCGTACTTTTCCATCGTAATCCAGTCGCCCGGACGCAGCATATCGTTTGCCGACAGCTGTACGCCGGCAACCAATCCGAGTATCGAATCTCTGAATATCAACATCAGTACGGCTGCCGAAGCGCCCAATCCCGCCAAGACCGACATAGCATTTTTATCGATGATGACACTGATTATCAAAACGACGCTTACACATACCGCAATGACTTTCAACATTTGATAGATGCCTCTCAACGGACGGTTGCGAAGATTTCGGTGCATATTCGATATTTCGTACAGCGAATCGAAAAATGCCGACAAGAGCATCAACGATGCGACAATCAGATAGATTTGGCAGATTTTCAACAGTACGGCGAGCCACGGCGAAGACTTTGGAAAGACGAACGGCAGGAGTACGTACCAGATGATGGGCAGTATCACATGAGCCGCTTTTTGCAGCACTTTGTCGTGAAACAGGTAGTCGTCCCACTTTACTTTCGTGTAACGGCTGAGCATTTGTAAACAAGGAATCAACAAACGCCGGAATACTTTTACTGCAAAATAGGAGATGACGACGATGCCGAAGAGCAATATGCCCTTTGTTCCCCATGCGGCGATATCTTCGCCGAGATTCTGCCGCAGCCAGTTTTCGATGATACCATATAAAGAGTCCATATCCGTATTTTCAAAACCTGTCGCAAAGATAAGATAAATAGGAGAGAAGATAACAAAAATTTTTTCAAACTTTTGACGGCTGCCGGTTGTTGTAAGGAAAAGTTTATAAAATGTCGGAACCGAAAATACTTACATTTCTTTTCCCGCGAAGCGTCTCGACGAAATTCTCTCTTTTCCTTTTGGTGCTGCGGGTGCTGTTCGGGACGCTGCTGTTGCTGCACGGCATCGGTAAATGGTGTGCATACGCCGCTTTGTCGGAAACGTTTCCCGACCCGCTCGGACTGGGTGTCCGTTTTTCGCTGCTGTCGGCTATCCTTGTCGAGGTGTTTTGTTCGATAGCATTTATCTTCGGACTTTTTTATCGGATATGTATGGTGCCGATGATTTTTACGGTGGGCACGGCGTTTTTCTTCGTGCATCGCGCCGACATCGGAGCAGGTGAACTGGCATTCGTTTATTTCGCGGTCTTTGTGGCGATGTATCTGTCAGGGCCCGGCATGTTCTCGCTCGACAGCGTTATCGGCTCGCTGCTGCGCCATTCTCGCAAAGAAAAACCGGAGGAGATAGTTTCTTCCGCTGATGTGCCGAATCAATGATTTTTTGTCGTTACACGACATTTCCGCCCGCCGTTTTTATCTGGTAAATAAATGGAAAAGAGTTGTTTCATACGTCTTTTGACGCCGTTGTTTTATTGCACGCCGCCCGAAACCATTTCGGGCGATACCTGCTACAAACGGTTGAAAGAGTGGAACATGATTCTGGCTGTAACCCTTTCTGAGGAAATAGAGGCGACGTATCGCGTGCAATTGCACGCCGATGACTTTTCTCAAACGGAAACGCTCGATGAACTTTGTGCACTCGTTTTGTCGCGACGATAGATTTTTAAGAGATAATATGCGCTATTTCTTTGCGGACATTTCGGCTTTCATCACCCAAGCATCGGTGAAAGGCGTGCCCGCTTGCCGCTGCTGCCGCACGTAGGAGTAGGCCGCCTGCCGGTCGGTGAACGAACGGGTGTAGAGGTAAACGCGCCGGCCGTCCTCGTACAGAAACATCTTTTCGGTAACGCCTTTGTTGTGGAAGCGTTGCAGTTGCAACAGCGCATTTTCCCGTGTCGATAGCGTCGATACGACAATCAGATATTCCGGCTCGGCGATGCGGTTGTTCATGTCGTCCTGCACGATTTCCGTCGGAGCGAGAGCCGCGAGGTTCTCGGTGCGGTTTATTTCCCTTATCGGCGATGCCGTCAGAAACAACAGCAGGAAAACCGCTGCGGCGGCAGCGATTTTATATATCGTGCGGCGGTGTATGGAAATTATCGTATTGTCGCTGTCGGTTGCGGTATCGATATTTTTTGTTATCGGTGCCGCCGGTGCCGACAACTCCCGCAGGGGCAGGACTGTCAGCTGCTGCATACCGAATTGCCGCAGGTCGATGCGGTAGTCGGCATTTACCGTGAAAGCCGGTCGGCAGTTCTCGTCGAGCACGAAACTGCCCAAGTTGCCGAACGCCACGCGGTCTCCCTCTTTTTGCAGCAGCGAGCGCAGCGTGCCGACCTCTCGGCGGATAAGCAGGAGTGCGCGGTGGGCGTCGGTTTTCCGCGCCCGCATGAGCGATGCGACCAGCATGCCGTCGTTGTAGGTGAGCGACGGATTGAACACGATGGCGCGTGTCGGCGGAAACCATGTTTTCCCGTCGTCCGACCGCCGTGCCGGAACGTCTTGCAACACGAAGCCGCCCCATTCGGGTATCAGCACGCAATCGTGTTCCGTGAGCAGGTATTCGATATGTCGGCAAATTTCAAGCATCACGGCAAAGGTAGCAAAAAAATGAAAAATTCGATAACGGTTCGCGAAAAATATCGCCGTCGTTTTATTTGTCCGTGGCGAGAATTTCATCGATGATTCTTGCATCGAAGCCCAGTGCGACCGCTTTTTCGAAATCTTGCTGCGCCTCTTCTTTGGCATAGCGGACGAGTTTCAGCCTGCCGCGCAGTACGTAAGGCAGCGGGTCGTCGGGGGCCAATGCGATGGCTTGTGCCACGTCGGCATCGGCGCGGTTGTATTGTTTGGTGTAATAATAGGCTTCAGCCCGATTCAGGTAAAATGTCGCTTCCTGCGGCATCGACCGCAGGAGCAGGGTGTATAGATTGATGGCGTCGGTGTAGTAGCCGCGATATTTCATCAGAGCCGCCATGCCCATGCAGGCTTCGGTGCTTTGCGGGTCGATAGCGAGCAGTCGCTCGAAGTCGCGCCGCGCCGCAGCCGTGTCGCCCTGTTCCAGTTCGACGAGCCCTCGCCGGTAGAGGGCGTTTTTCGATTTGTCGTCGATGAGCAAGATGCGGGAATAGTCGTTGCGGGCGCGTTGCAGACTGTCCATTTCGGCGAGCAGCGCCGCGCGGTTTTCGAGCAGCCGTATCGACTGCGGCGCCATGATCAGCGCATTGTTATACGATTGCAGGGCTTCCCGTTTTTTTCCCATACGGCGTTGTATCGTGCCCAGATTGGAGAGTAGCATCACGTTTTCGGGATTTCCGGGTTCGTTGCGCAGGGCTTTCAGCAGAGCCTGTTCCGCTGCCGCTAAATTTCCGTTGTCCAAGTATATGAAAGACGAGTCGATATACTCCATATACGTTTGCGCCTTGACGGTCGAGAACGGAATACATAGCAGAACGAGAAAAACGGATATGCCTTTCATATACGATACGGATATTCAATCGCTTTTGCAAAGCTAACACATTCGGGCAGAAATTGAAAGTAAATATAGTATTTTTAATGTTTTATGTATTGTGCAGCTTGTTTTTTTACCTAATTTTGCAGCGAAAAAATTTTTTGGTCGTGCATACTTTTCGCAGTTTCATTATCAGTCTGACAGCCGCTCTCTTTTTAGGCGCGTGCCAAAAAGTGGATTTACCGGTGTGCGACCGTACGGTTCTCGTCTATATGGTGGCAAGCAATAGTTTGAAGTCATACGTCCCCAAAAATATAGAAGAGATAAAGCGTGCGGTGGAAAAAGGCGCTTTGAACGGCGGCAATATGCTGCTGTATATCGACCGATATAATTCTTCGCCTGTATTGGAGCGTATCAGTTTGAAAAACGGTGTTGCCGAAGAAATCGTCATCAAAACGTATGAAGACGACGATTCGGTTTCGCCGGAAGTCATGCGCACGGTCATCGACGATGTCGTAGAACTGTATCCGGCTGCAAGTTATGGCTTGATATTGTGGTCTCATGCCAACGGCTGGTATCCGACATCGACGACCGTCAAAACGCGGTCGTTCGGGTCTGACGAAGGCGCGTCGATGAATATACCTCAATTGGCGGAAGCCATTCCCGACGGAATTTTCGACTTCATTATATGCGACGCCTGTTATATGGGCTGCGTCGAAGTGGCTTACGAGCTGCGACACGACTGCCGTTATTATATCTCTTCGCCGGCACCGGTCATGGGGAAGGGATTTCCTTATGAGGAGATAGTGCCCGAACTTTTTTTTGCGGAAAGTTCATTGGAAGCGACGATGATAGAAGTTTGCAGGGAATATATGCGGTTTTATTATCAGAATTATAATCCACCCTGTGGCACTATTTCGTTGGTCGATATGAACGGCATGGACGCCTTGGCATCGGAGGTAAAATCGGCACTGCAAAGCAGACACGCCGTAGACCTTGCCTCCATACAACAGTTTTCCCACGAAAGGGGCTATGAAGATTTATTTTTCGATTTGGACGATTACGTGCAGACCGCAGTTGATGCTTCATCGTACGAGTATTTTTCCGATTGCCTGAAACGGACTATCATTTATGCCGATGCCACAGATAAATACGGTTGCCGTGTCGATGGTTTTTTCCAAGAATACCCTATCGAGCATTATTGCGGGCTTACGATGTATATTCCGGAGGCGAAACCCATAACGTCGCTCAATGACTATTATCGTACATTGAGTTGGTACAAAGCCGTATATGAATAAACAAAAAATATAAAAAAATGAACTTGTTGCAATTATTGTTCTTGCAGGCGCTTCCTGTTGATTCTCTTCAACAGACGATACCGGTGAAGGAAATCGTTGAAAAAGTTACCGAGATGGATATTGCCACACTCCTTACGACCTTGTTTTCAGGGCTGCTTTCTTTCGGCCTGAAAGTCGTCGGTGCTGTAGCGATATTCTTTATCGGCCGCTGGTTGATGAAACGACTTTCCAATTTCGTCACCAAAGTGTTGTCGAAACGCAACGTCGAACTCTCTATTCAGACTTTCTTGCGCAGCCTCATCAACATCGTGCTGATGATTACGTTGATTATATTGATAGTCGGCATTTTCGGCATCAATACCAGTTCGTTCATTGCGCTGTTTGCTTCGGCAGGCGTTGCGGTAGGCATGGCGATGAGCGGTTCGCTGCAAAATTTCGCCGGCGGTGTCATGATACTTTTGTTCCGTCCCTACAAGGTGGGCGATTTCATCGAGGCGCAGGGGCAGAGCGGTACGGTGAAAGAGATACAGATTTTCAATACGGTGCTGCTGACGCCCGACAACCGTACCATATTCATTCCCAACGGAAACCTCTCCAACAATATCATCGTCAATTATTCCCACGAGGGTGTGCGCCGGGTCGATTGGACTTTCGGAATAGGTTATGGCGAGAAATACGAACGGGCGCAGGCGATTGTCCACAAACTGCTCGCTGCCGACAGCCGCATTTTGCACACGCCGGCCGAACCGTTCATCGCTCTCCATTCGTTAGGCGAAAGCTCTGTCAATTTGGTCGTGAGGGTCTGGACGAATGCCGCTGACTATTGGGACGTTTATTTCGACCTCAACCGGAAAATCTACGATGCTTTTGCCGAAGCCGAAATCACGATTCCTTTCCCGCAGATGGACGTGCATATCAAGAACGATTGATATCGGTTCGATATGAGAAAAAAAGGAGTGCGGCGCTGCGCCGCACTCCTTTTTTCGTTTCCTTTCGGGAAAGATTATTTGACAAATATTTTTTCGGTAGCGATGCTGCCGTCGCTCAGGGTCGTGCGCACGATGTTCACGCCCGGTACGGGAGCGGCTAAGCGTACGCCTGTCAAGGAGAATACCTCTGTCGATACGGGTGTTGCGTCGCCTTTCGTTTCATCGATGCCGGCGGCGGGGAGCGTATATTCGTTCGAGGCTTCACTCAGTCCGCCCATTTCGTTGGCAGCCCGTACGGTGAATTTATCGCCGATTTCACCGTAAGGTATCGTATAAGAGGCTTCGGTCGTGAAGTCTACGACATTCCCGTTGCGGCATACGGCGTAACAGAGTGCATAGTTGCTGTTATTCCACGTTATCGTGGCGCCCTCGCCCGACAGGGTGGGCGCGGCGAGTTGTTCGGTATAGAGCGTCGGGTCCCAGTTGTCGTCGCCGCCCATGACGTTGGCTATCGTATATTCGGCAGCTTCGGCATCCGTCAGTTCAGGGATGTTGTTGTGCGTGCCGGCAAAAGTCTTTTTCCGGTTGGCGAGGCTGAGTGTCGTGCCCGAAGCCGTTTTGCTCTTGTATTCGGCGAAACGGGCGGGATAGCCGCCGCTCATTTCTGTCCAGCCGGCAGAGTTGGGTTGGGCTGTCATCGTGGTGTTGATGAAAATGGCAATCGGGGTGCCTTCTCCCCACGGACGGCCGAGTACATAGCTGTTGTCGTCGTATTCCGGTTTTTCGGCTTTTACGGTGCAATCGACGAACACATACCCGTATTTCTTGGGTTTGGACGGAGCGGTGATGACGCTTCCTTTGCGGCGGATAATCAAATCGACGCGGTTGTAGAACACATCGCCTTTGCCGCAAAGGTAGTCGGTGTAGCCTTGCAGCGTGCCGCTTTCGAAATAGAATCGTCCGTTTTCGTTGTTGGAGAGGTAGGTGTCTTGTCCGCCGAAAAGCGTGATGTTGTAGAAGATGTTTTTATCGCCGGCATCTTCGAGGGCAGCGGCACGACCGCCTTCATAAGGCATACCGTTTTTCAGGGTGATGTCCTGCATATAGGTGTTTTTCATCTCTTTGCCGAAGGCGAGAAGCTGGCATTTACCCAATCCTTCGATGGCTTTGACGGCTTCGTTGTAGAATACGGTGGCGTCGCGGTCTTCGCCGATGATGGAGAGGTTGGGTGTGTTGAGGCTTGTCGTCGGTTTGTCGTATGTTTTGCCGTCGGAGCCTTGAACAATAGCTCCTTTGTCGCCGGCAAGCAGGTAGGTGCCTTTCTTCACGAAGATGCGGAAGCGCACGGACGGGTCGGTGCGTTTCGATGCGGCGGCAATGGCATCTTCGAAGGTACCGTCGTCGGGTACGACGAAATCGAACAGCGCCTTATCCACCGTCGGGCGCGTGCGGGTCGAGAACGTGAACGAAATCTCCTCTGTCGTGGCATTGCCGCTCAGGTCGGTTATTGCGCCTGCCGGCAGGGTGAACGTGTAAGAGGTGGTGTATTCCAGCCCGCTGTATTCGCACGTTGCCGTTTTCCCTGTGGCGCTTATTTCGAGCGTTTTGTCGTTGAGGGTGGCGTGGACGTCGGGAGCCACCTTTATTTTTTCGTCGAACGTGAGTACGATGCGTCCGTTTACCGATGCATTGTCGGCATCAGCTTCCGGTATGTGCGACAGCAGTTCGGGTGCCGTGCCGTCATCGACAATCGCTTCCGTACCCGTGATGTAAATGCCCGATATGGCGGTGCCGTCGTTATCGGCAGTCGAGCCTACGACCGACGAGGCGTAGTCGGGAATCCAGCGGATATATACCTTACTTTGATTGTTGGCATCGGCGGGAATGTCGAATGTTTCCGTTTTCCACACTTTGCTTGTCGTGCCGAGGTCTATCGTGCCGAGCAGCTTCCATTCGCTTTCATCGAGCGAGTATTCCACCTTTTGCTTTTGGTAGGCGTTGAAATTGTAAAGTATCGACGACAGCACTTTGAGGTCGGTATGCATCGAGGCGTCCACGCACGTTTGGTAATAGTATTTGTCGGCAAGCGGTTTCCAGTTTACGGCAGCGGGGCGGCCTTCATACCCGCCGGCTGCCATTTGCGACTTGTCCAACCAGCCCTGCGTCGTGCCGTCGGCATTACGCAGAATGAGCGATGCGGCATCGTTTCCTTCCGAATAGAAATCGGCTTTTCGACCGTTGTTCCCCGTTTTGTGGAAATCCCAGCCGGCAACGTAATCGTCGGCGTCGTAGTACGCTGCAAGGGTTTTGTCTTCGGTCATTTTCACAGCCAGTTCGGTAGCTGTTTCGCCCGTACCCCAGTGCGTAAAGGTGAGAATCGGATTGCTCGAAGCCGTCAGCATGACATTCGTTCCCTCCTCATACATCATTTTACCCTCGACGAGAGTAGGCTCTGGCGAGAGCGCCACCATGTAGTCGGCAGCACCGCCCTCTATCGACAGGTCGAGTACATAGGTATTCGCCTTTTTGAAGTTGGCGGTAATTTGTGCATCGGCAGTGAGCGTGTGGGTGAAGCTCGGTTCTTCTGCCACCGTATGACCGGCGGCATCAGTCCAGTTTACGAAATCATATCCGAAATTTTCGGTCGCGGTCAGTGTAATGCGCGTACCTTCGTTGAACGATGTCCCCACCGGATTTTGAGAGATAGTACCGCCCTCTTCCGGCGATGCGGCGATAGCAAGCGTATAGACGGGCACTTCTTCGGGGGAACCCCCGTATGTGCCCGAAATCGTTACGTTGGCAAAGCCCACGCTTTTTCCGCTCCCGAGTTTGTAAATGCCCATTTCCAGAACAAGACCTTCGGACGACGATATGCCCGATACGGGGTAGGAAAAGTGCGAAAGCTCCGTATCTTTTCCGGGTCGAGAGGGGCGAATGCCGGCAGCCAGCTGCTTCGATTGCCCGTCGTCCGTTTTCAGGGTAACGTTCAGGTAGCCTCCGTCGGTGCTGAATCGCGCGGCATCGAACTCGATGCTTGTCGGCGTGAAAGTAACGCCCTTTTGCGGTATGATATGGAACGCCAGCGTTTCGTTTTCGCCCGGAGTGGACATTTCTCCTTTCGACTCGATTTGGCTGAATGTTACACCGAAGCCCGTGTTCGTTCCATTATATGAAATGTTGTTGCCGATGGTTACATACGTGGAGGCAAACAGTTTGTCGTCGTTCAATGTGGCAGACTGTCCTTCGCCGCCGGCAGTGAAAGCCCATGTGGCAGACATCGTGTTTTGTGCATCGCTCCGTTGCGGCATACCCGCCAGCACGACGGCGAGCAGCAGGGTGAGAGGTAATGTTTTTTTCATGGAAAAGATTTTTATAATTTATCCAAAGATACATAACAAGTCATTAAGATAAAAATGTAAAAAAGAATAAACCGTTTTTTTTACACCATTTTGCGCAAAATATCCTCCTTTCGCTCCTCCCGATATACTATTTTTTCAGGAAATGCAAATGTTTTTGTGCCGTTGGCTTTCGGAGAAAAGTTGTATCTTTGCCGCCGGAAAAACGCCTCTCGCGGCGGAAATGGAAACGATATGATTTCAATCGAAGGTTTGACGGTGGAGTTCGGCGGATTCACGCTGCTCGACAACATAACCTACGTCATCAATAAAAAAGACCGCATTGCGTTGGTCGGGAAGAATGGCGCGGGCAAATCGACCATGCTCAAAATCATCGCCGGATTGCAGCAGCCTTCGTCCGGTTCGGTAAACCTGCCCAAAGATTTGACGATAGGCTATCTGCCGCAGCAGATGCAGCTTTCCGACACACGCACGGTGATGGACGAGGCGGCAACGGCGTTCGCCCATATCCACGAATTGCAGGCGCGCCTCGAACGCATGAACGCCGAACTTGCCTCCCGCACCGATTACGAGAGCGATTCTTACAGCGAATTGATAGAACGGGTGGCGCAGACGACCGAGCAGCTCTCCCTTTCGGGTTCGGAAAACTACAAGGCGGAGATAGAAAAAACGCTTTTGGGACTGGGATTCCTGCGCACCGATTTCGACCGTCCGACGGCGGAGTTCAGCGGCGGCTGGCGTATGCGCATCGAGCTGGCGAAACTGCTCCTGCAACGCCCCGATGTGCTGCTGCTCGACGAGCCGACCAACCACCTCGACATCGAATCCATACAGTGGCTCGAATCGTTTCTCGCCGCCCGTGCCAACGCCGTCGTCCTCGTATCGCACGACCGCGCTTTCATCGACAACGTAACCACTCGCACCATCGAAATATCGTTGGGGCATATTTACGACTATCGGGTCAATTACTCCAAATACGTACAGTTGCGCGCCGAGCGGCTCGAACAGCAGCAGCGCGCTTTTGAAAACCAGCAGAAACAGATACAGGACACGGAGGCTTTCATCGAACGCTTCCGTTACAAAGCCACGAAATCGGTGCAGGTGCAGTCGCGCATCAAGCAGCTCGAAAAAATGGAACGCATCGAAGTCGATGAGGTCGATACCTCCTATCTGCACTTGCGTTTCCCGCCGGCGCCCCGCTCGGGCGACTATCCGGTGATTGCCGAGAATTTGGGCAAGCGATACGGCGACCATACCGTTTTCGCCCATGCCGATTTTACGATAAAGCGGGGCGAAAAAGTGGCTTTCGTCGGAAAAAACGGCGAGGGAAAAACGACCCTTGTGAAATGTATCATGGGAGAGATTCCCTACGACGGCACGCTGAAAATAGGGCACAACGTAAAAATCGGTTACTTCGCTCAGAATCAGGCGCAGCTGCTCGACGAGTCGCTGACCGTGTTCGACACGATAGACCGCGTGGCGGTGGGCGATATTCGCACGAAGATACGCGACATATTGGGTGCGTTCATGTTCGGCGGCGAGGCGTCCGACAAAAAAGTGCGCGTGCTCTCTGGCGGCGAGAAAACGCGCCTTGCCATGATACGCCTCTTGCTCGAACCTGTGAATTTCCTGATTCTCGACGAGCCGACCAACCACCTCGATATGCGTACCAAAGATGTCTTGAAACAGGCGCTCCGCGAGTTCGACGGCACCATGATCGTCGTGTCGCACGACCGCGAATTTCTCGACGGGTTGGTATCGAAAGTGTATGAATTCGGCGGGCAGCGGGTGCGCGAACATCTCGGCGGCATTTACGATTTCCTTTCTCATAAAAAAATCGACTCGCTGCGCGAGTTGGAGGTGAAAAACAAGCCGGCAGCCGAGCCGAAAACGACGGCGACGCCGGCACCGGAAAGCAAAGTGTCGTTCGAGGCGCGAAAAGAGTGGCAGCGCCGTCTTCGCCGGCAGGAGCGGGCGGTAGCCGATACCGAGCAGCGCATCGAACGATTGGAAAATGAAATTTCCGAAATCGAAAGTCGCCTCGCCACCCCCGAAGGCATGGCGGACATCGATCTCTGTATGCGGCACGGCGGGTTGAAAAAAGACCTCGACGTGCTTATGGATTTGTGGACGGAGCAGACTGCTCTATTGGAAGAACTCAAACAACAAGAAAATAAAAACGTTTCATTATGAAAAAGACAGTCATCATGCTATCATTTGCAACAGCTATGGTTCTGTGCGCGTGCGGAGACAAGCCGGCTAAGGCAAAGCCGATAGACCAAGCCAATTTCGATTTCTCCGTTGCACCCGGAGAAGATTTTTACCAGTACGCCTGCGGCGGCTGGATGCGCAATAATCCGTTGAAACCCGAATACAGCCGTTACGGCTCCTTCGACCGTCTGGACGAAATGTGCGAAGAACAGGTGCGCGGATTGGTGTTGAAGTTGAGCGAGACCGAACAGCCTGCCGGCAGCACGGCGCGCAAAATAGGCGACCTCTATAATCTGGGTCTCGACAGCGTGCGCCTCAACAGCGAGGGCGCTGCTCCGGTAATGGGCGACCTTGCACGGATTGCCGCCGCCGAAACCCGCAGCGACATAGCCGCTCTTGTAGCCGCCTTGCACCGCACCGGTACCGACGCATTTTTCGGCACGTATGTCGATGCCGACAGTAAAAACAGTTCCATGAATCTGTTGAGCATTTATCAGGGTGGAATAGGCATGGGCGACCGCGACTATTATCTCATTGACGATGCCGAAAATGCGGCCCTCCGCCAAGCCTACGAAAAATATATCGAAACCCTTTTCACGCTGGCGGGATATACGCCTGAGGATGCCGTTTCGGCACGTCGTTCGGTGATGAAAATCGAGACCGAACTGGCCCGCCTCTCTTTCTCCCGCGAAAAACAGCGCGACCCTTATGCCAACTACAACCGTATGCCTTATTCCGATTTTCTCGCGTGGGCGAAAGGATTCGACTGGCAAACCTACTTTACGGTATTGGGTGCGGACAGTCTGCAACATCTCGATGTAAGCCAACTTCCGTATTTCAAGGGCTTCGACAAATTCTATACGGAACTGTCGCCGGCTGAAATCAAAGATTATCTCTCG
Source organism: uncultured Bacteroidales bacterium (assembly GCA_947589325.1). Classification (GTDB taxonomy): domain Bacteria; phylum Bacteroidota; class Bacteroidia; order Bacteroidales; family UBA11471; genus Caccoplasma. Next base: position 211,459 of record CANQAM010000001.1, read on the forward strand.
TTCTCTCTGCTCAATAGCGCATCGTCTTTTTTGAGCGACGATTTTTCTGCCGCCCGCTTCGATTTTTACGGACGCACCCTCTCGGGACAGCAGGAGCAGCGCGCCCGCTGGAAACGCTCGTTGGGCACGACCGATGCCATATTGAGCGAAGCGCTGGGCGAAGCCTATGTCGCCGAATATTTCCCGCCGGAGGCGAAAGAGCGCATGTTGAAACTCGTCGCCAACTTGCAGACGGCATTGCACGAACATATCGCCAATCTCGAATGGATGAGCGACGAAACCAAAGCCAAAGCGCAGGAAAAGCTCTCCGCCATTACCGTGAAAATCGGCTACCCCGACAAGTGGCGCGACTATTCCGCCCTGAATATATCGACGGATAAAAGTTATTGGGAAAATGTGAAAGCGGCATCGGAGTTCAACACCGACTATATGCTCGCCCGCATCGACAAGCCCGTCGATAAGTCGCTTTGGTACATGAGTCCCCAAACGGTGAATGCCTATTACAATCCCACGACGAACGAAATTTGCTTCCCCGCCGGAATATTGCAGCCGCCCTTCTTCTACTTCGATGCCGACGATGCCGTGAATTACGGTGCCATCGGGGTGGTTATCGGGCATGAAATGACGCACGGATTCGACGACCAGGGTCGCCAGTACGACAAAGAGGGAAATCTGAGCGACTGGTGGAGTGCCGAAGATGCCGCCCGGTTCACCCGCAGGGCCGACCGCCTTGCCGAGCAGTACAGCAGCATCGTCGTGCTCGACACCGTACACGCCAACGGTCGTTACACGCTGGGCGAAAACATCGCCGACCAAGGCGGTCTGCGCGTCGCTTACACCGCTTTCAAAAATGCAGTGAAAGATATGGACTTGCAACCGATAGACGGCTTTACGCCCGAACAGCGTTTCTATTTGGCGTATGCCAATTTGTGGGCAGGCAATATCCGCGACGAGGAAATCCTACGCCGCACGCGCATCGACCCCCATTCGCTGGGTAAATGGCGTGTCGATGCCGCCCTGAAAAACATTCAGACTTTCTACGACGCCTTCGGCATCACCGAAGGGCAGCCCATGTATATGGCACCCGAAGAGCGGGTCGTTATCTGGTAATATGGTTGCGCCGTCGCTTGTTCCGGTGGAGCGCCACCCGCTCGTCCCGTTTCTGCCCGAAAATGCCCGCGTACTGATGCTGGGCAGTTTCCCGCCGAAGCGGGAGCGTTGGTGCATGGACTTTTTCTACCCGAACTGGCAGAACGATATGTGGCGCATCATGGGACTCGTGTTCCATGACGACAAAGACCGTTTTGCCGACGTGCCGCACCGCCGTTTCGTACAGGAGCGCATCGAGGCATTTTTGCGGGAGAAGGGCATCGCCCTCTACGATACCGCGACCGCCGTGCGCCGGCTCAAAGACAATGCGTCGGACAAGTTTCTCGAAGTGGTGGAACCGACCGACCTGCCGGCGCTGTTCGAGCACGTGCCGCAGTGTTGCGCCGTCGTCGCCACCGGACAAAAAGCCGTCGAGACCTTTTGTGCTGTTATGGAGGTGGAGCCGCCCCGCGTGGGCAGCTCCACCCCATTTACCCATGCCGGCAGGCAGATGCGATTTTACCGTATGCCTTCGTCTTCGCGCGCCTATCCGCTGGCGTTGTCCGACAAAGCAGCAGCCTACGCCTCCCTGTTCCGTCGGGAGGGTATGCTCTGAGAAAATAGTTGATACCCTGTTGCATAAGACGTGCAGCAGGGTATTTTGTTTTGCATAAAAAAAGCGCGACCGGAATTTCCGACCGCGCTAGGGTGAAAGATGGGGCTTGAACCCACGACCTTCGGGACCACAATCCGACGCTCTAACCAACTGAGCTACATTCACCATGTCGCCTTGCTTTCGCAAAAGCGATGCAAAGATAAGCGCATTCTTCGGATTAGCCAAATATTTATCCCGAAAAATTTTCTCGGAAATTTTCAGAAGGCACAAAATCGAAATGCGACAGGAATTTATCTTAAAATTTAGAACGGCTGTCTCCGGAGCCATTCGTTCATGAAGCGGTCGTATATTATGTAACCGTTGTCGGTTTGATAGACCAATTCGTTGTGGAGCAATTTTTTCAATGCATCGCTTACGCTGCTTGCACGGAGTTTATGTCTGTTTAAGAAATCTCCGGACTTTACCTCTTTGATGCAGCCTTCGTAAGCGATTGCTTTCAGCAGACGCACTTGCCCCGTTGAATACGCTTTTAATAAATCGGCATAAGAGTAGCTCTGTTCTGAAATAATCTGTTCGATGGCATATCCGACCAGCTCCATATCCACGTCGCGGTTGTAGCTGTATAGTCGGTTGAGAAGGCTTTGCACATACCATGTATGCCCTTCGAATTTATCGTAAATCGTGTCGAAAACTTCCTGCGGCAGCAGGGTGTGCTGCTTGGAAAAATGGGTTGTTGCAAAACGGGCATATTCCTTGCGGTCGATCGTATTGAGGGTAAGCAATTGCGTACTTTGGTAAAACGGCTTCTTCGACGACATAAACATCTCTTGCATTACGTGTTGCTTGCTGCCGGCAAAAATAAAATGAACATTCGGTAAAAATTGAATGTAGGAGCGCAGTAGTGCCTCGATTCCTTTTTCCGGATATTCGGCAATTTGTTGGAACTCGTCGATAGCGATATAGCAGCGTTTCTCGGAGGAAGCGAGATAGTCGAATATCTCTTTTAGCGTATTCTGCTCTTCGGCGGGCGACACGTCGATTGTTACTTTGGGAGTCCCTGTCAATTCGTCGAAAGTGAATACGGGACGACAGCTGCAGATAAACTTCCCGATACGGTTCAATGCTTTTTGTGGAGCTGAATCTAATTTTCCCAATACGGTATGGGCGAACAAACGCACAAAGTCGCCTATCGATTGCGTGGAATATATATCCATATAAATTGTAACGATGTCAGGCGCTTGTTCTTTCAGCCGGTGGAAAGTATGGTGAATCAATCCGGTTTTCCCCATACGGCGGGGTGCGATGAGGGTAATGTTGCGTTCGTTGTGGAGTGCTTGAAGAAGGGTCTCGGTCTCGCGCTCACGGTCGCAGAAAAACTCCGGGCTGTGATAGCCTGAAATCAAAAAAGGATTATTCGGTTTCATATTTCATTTCTATAATTCCGTTACGGATTTATCGTAACGCAAATATCGTAATGTTTTTTGTAACTGCAAAAAAATCTTTGAATAATTTGGCGAAAAAAATTTTCTCCAAAATATAAAATGGTGGCAATGATGCGTTTTTCAATAAGAAAACAGTATATTTACAATATGAATGTTCGGGAACATATTGTCGATAAGTTGATTGCATCAGGCGGATTTTGGTCTTATGACAAAAAATCCGTTCGCGAGCATATATCCGATGAGCAGCTTATCGAGGCGACGCTCGAAAGGCTCGACCTCGACGATATCGATTTGTTATTCGACATCTTCCCGATGCAAAAAATCAAAGCGGTATGGCGGCAATCTATGGTCATTCAGAATGATTATTATTACTCGCTCAACCGATTTTTTGCGTGGTATTATTTCGGCATACGCCGTCCCGACCGCTATTTGAAGGCGATAAATACCCGTCATTTGTCAAAACTTACGGTATGAAAGGGCTGTCCCAAAATACGGAAGTCATTATCGAGAAACTCTCTTTGCTCGATTGTCTTGTCGGCTGGACTTTGGTTGGCGGAACTCGCAATGCTCACCAATCATAATCATTTTGAGGAAGACAGAAATTTTGCCCAACTTGATCCGGCAATAACCATATCGGCAATTGAAATCGAGGAGTATATCAGAGGGCTGCTTTTGCAAAGTCCGGCGACTGCGATTCGCAGCAAAAAATAATCCTCCTTTGCGGGGAGGATTACGGTATGGAGCAGGGGAGAGGTCTTACTTGTAAATCGCTTTTTTGCCTGCTAACAGCGTGTTCCGCATCAGCGAAACGATGGTCATGGGACCCACGCCGCCCGGTACGGGCGTGATGTAGGAGCACTTCGGCGACACTTCGGCGAAAGCCACGTCGCCGTTGAGGCGGAAGCCCGATTTTTTCGAGGCGTCGGGTACGCGGGTCGTTCCCACGTCGATGATTACGGCGCCCTCTTTTACCATATCGGCGGTAACGAAATCGGGTTGTCCGAGTGCCGCGATGATGATGTCGGCTTGCCGGCACATCTCTTTCAGGTTTTTCGAGGCGCTGTGGCACACCGTTACGGTGGCGTTGCCGGGTTCCGATTTCTGCATCATCAGCGTGGCGACCGGCTTGCCCACGATGTTGCTGCGTCCCAGCACCACACAGTGTTTGCCCTTCGTATCGATGTCGTAGCGGCGGAGCAGCTCCATGATGCCGGCGGGTGTGGCGGAGACGAAGCACGGCAGACCTATCGACATGCGTCCGACGTTGATGGGGTGGAAACCGTCTACGTCTTTCCGGTAGTCGATAGCCTCGATGATGCGCTGTTCCGAGATATGTTTCGGCAGCGGCAGCTGCACGATGAAGCCGTCGATGTCGGGGTCGTTGTTCAGACGCTCCACTTCGGCGAGCAGCTCGTCTTCGGTAATATCGTTTTCGTGGCGGATAAGCGTCGATTTGAATCCGCACTGTTCGCACGCCTTCACTTTGTGAGCGACGTATGTCTCGCTGCCTCCGTCGTGTCCCACTAATATGGCGGCGAGGTGAGGAATCTTTCCGCCCGCTGCGCGTATGGCAGCCACTTCTTC
>CANQAM010000002.1 GCA_947589325.1 uncultured Bacteroidales bacterium
TCGATCCCGAAAAATGCCTCGACTGCGGCACTTGCGCCGACGCTTGCCCCACCGGTGCTATTCACCCGGGCGAATAATCGCAAAGCAAGGAAAATAAAAAGCCCCGCCGACGGCGGGGCTTTTTTTGTGCGGATATGAAAAATGGCGGAGAATTTCTCCGCCATTTTTGCTTTCAGGAAAGCCGGATTTTAGTTGAGTCCTGCTTTTATTTTTTCGCTGCCTGCATTTACGAAGTAGATACCTTTTGCCAGACCGCTGAATACGACGTTACCGTCGGCAATCTTGGCGGCGAGCAGTTGTCCTGCGGTGTTGTAAATCCGCACTTCCGTGCCGGCAGGTACATTCGTTACGGTGATGCAGCCGTCGGAAGCCGTTACCTGTACGGTTTGTTCCTGAACGCTCGGAACTGCCGATGAGACTTTTACTAACACAGGTGTAGTAGTAAAGGCATTATTGTCCGAGAAAGCGGGGAATGCCGTCGTAGAGATTTCGCAGAAGATAGAATCCATAGCTTCGGGGAAAGTGAATACGCCGTCTGCTGCGGTGTATTTGGAGGTTTCTACAACCGAACTGTCGGCGGCATACTTCCACGTGAAAGTCGAAGGAGCGGCTTCTTCGAGGACGCCTTGCAGCAAAGCCATGTTAGAGAGGTCGATGCTTCCGCCGGCTTCGATAGCCTCCGGCAAAACATATTCAGCCTGCGGTACGTAGGTAAAGTTTTTTGTAGCGCCTTTTACCGGCAGCGCATCGAGCGACAGGCAGTTGCCGCTGCAATTCAAGGTGGTCTTTACCGTTCCCACTTTCAATTCCGTCAAACGGTTGTTTTGACAGAAGAGGGAGGTGAGTTCCAAGCCGGAAACATCGAGCGAAGTTATCGAGCTTCCTTGTATAGAAATATAAGTAAGAGTTGAATATTTGTTCAGATCGAGTGCTCCGGAAATCAGGATCTTCACGGCATAGAGGCTTTTCAGTGCACCACCTTCGGGAAGAGTCAGCTCCGTTATGGGGTTGTTGGAAACGTAAAGAGTGGAGACTTTATCCAGACCGGTCAAATCGGCTTTCGTCAATTGATTGCCGTCGATTTTAAGGGAGGTAAGCAGCGTATTGGCAGAGAGGTCGATAGCCGACAATTGGTTGTTGGAAAGGGTGAGGGAAGTCAATTTGGTCAAAGGTTTCAAATCGATTTCCGAAAGGGCGTGGCTTTGCATCGTCAGTTTTGTGAGATTGGTGGTTTTGGAAAGGTCGATAGTCGTAACCTTAGCACCGCCGTTGGCAGAATAGGTTGATTCAAAGGTAGCGAGTTCGGAGTCCGTTCCGTAGAACTTCACGAGACCTTCGCCTTTGATGGTGCCCTCGATTTTAGTCCCCTCCCAAGCGTCCGGGTCGGTGATATAGGCGATATTAGGATAAGTTTGCAACTGTCCGTCGCCCCAGTCTACCGAGATGGTTTGTCCGGCAGAGGCGCAATAAACATCGACATCGAAAGAGCCGCCGGCATCTGCTGTCAGGGTCAGCATCGGTTCTCCTTTTTCCTTTACTAACACAGGTGTGGTAGTAAAGGCTTTATTGCCTGAGAAGTCGGGGAATGCCGTTGTAGAGATTTCACAGAAGATAGAATCCATAGCTTCGGGGAAAGTGAATACGCCGTCTGCTGCGGTGTATTTGGAGGCATCTACGAGCGAACTGTCGGCGGCATATTTCCACGTGAAAGTCGAAGGAGCGGCTTCTTCGAGGACGCCTTGCAGCAAAGCCATGTCAGAGAGGTCGATGCTTCCGCCGGCTTCGATAGCCTCCGGCAAAACGTATTCAGCCTGCGGTACGTAGGTAAAGTTTTTTGTAGCGCCTTTTACCGGCAGCGCATCGAGCGACAGGCAGTTGCCGCTGCAATTCAAGGTGGTCTTTACCGTTCCCACTTTCAATTCCGTCAAACGGTTGTTTTGACAGAAGAGGGAGGTGAGTTCCAAGCCGGAAACATCGAGCGAAGTTATCGAGCTTCCTTGTATAGAAATATAAGTAAGAGTTGAATATTTGTTCAGATCGAGTGCTCCGGAAATCAGGATCTTCACGGCATAGAGGCTTTTCAGTGCACCACCTTCGGGAAGAGTCAGCTCCGTTATGGGGTTGTTGGAAACGTAAAGAGTGGAGACTTTATCCAGACCGGTCAAATCGGCTTTCGTCAATTGATTGCCGTCGATTTTAAGGGAGGTAAGCAGCGTATTGGCAGAGAGGTCGATAGCCGACAATTGGTTGTTGGAAAGGGTGAGGGAAGTCAATTTGGTCAAAGGTTTCAAATCGATTTCCGAAAGGGCGTGGCTTTGCATCGTCAGTTTTGTGAGATTGGTGGTTTTGGAAAGGTCGATAGTCGTAACCTTAGCACCGCCGTTGGCAGAATAGGTTGATTCAAAGGTAGCGAGTTCGGAGTCCGTTCCGTAGAACTTCACGAGACCTTCGCCTTTGATGGTGCCCTCGATTTTAGTCCCCTCCCAAGCGTCCGGGTCGGTGATATAGGCGATATTAGGATAAGTTTGCAACTGTCCGTCGCCCCAGTCGACCGAGATGGTTTGTCCGGCAGAGGCACAATAAACCTCGACATCGAAAGAGCCGCCGGCATCTGCCGTCAGGGTTAGCAGTAACTCTTGTTCTTGGGCATTCACGCCGAGTGCCCCGAACAATAAAGATAAAAAAATGGTAATTTTTCTCATGTTCGTGTAGTTTTATGGTTTTTGTTTATTACATTTGCAAAGATATACAATTTTATATTCTCACAAGAGAATTTCTCTTTTTTAATAAAAAATAAATGAGCGATATACTTCATCACATGAAAATAAACTCGTTAATTCTGTTCGCGTTGGGTCTTTCGGGCGCGCTGTTGTTTGCCTGTCCGAATGAGGCTTTCGGAAAAAAGAAGAAAAAGAAACCGGAAGTTGCCGCCGTTGTCGCGCCGCCTGCAAACAAAGACAGTGTGGAGTATCGGAAACTCATCAAAGATTCGGAAACGAAGAAAGGACTTTTTATCACCCATTTTTCAAAACAGAACAAGCTCTATTGGGAAATTCCCGATACGGCTTTCGACGATGCCTACCTGCTGTCGAACCGCATGGCTGCCACCAGCAATACGCAGGATTTCGTGGCGGGGCAGATGGTGGGACAGCCGATGCTGCTCTCGTGGAGCCGTAACGAAAACACCGTCTTTTTACATAAGGTACAGACCGCCAGTCGGGCGGAAGCCGGCGAGCCGATAGCCGCCTCTTTCGACCGGAATTTCCAAAATCCGATATTGAAAGCCTTTAAGATAGAAGCCCGCACCGACAGCAGCGTGGTCATCGACGTAACCTCCTTTTTCGGCGGCAACGAAAAGTGCATCAGCCCGATAATATCGAATCCGGCGTCGGCGCTGCTTTCCCGTAAAAGCAATATCAAGGCGACCTTTGTGCCCGATGCCTCCTCTATTACCGGTGTCAAGACATTTCCCGACAACATCGAAATAGAGAGCTGCCTGTCGTTCAGCACCACTCCGCTGAACGAGCCTTACACGGTGCAGATGCACCGGTCGTTCGTGCGGCTTCCGAAAGAACCGATGCGCCGGCGTCTGCACGATATGCGGGTGGGCTATTTTTACAGCGACTGCTCGGTGTACACGACCGAAAAAGACAAGATTTATACGAGCGAGTACATACACCGCTGGCGCCTCGAACCCAAAGACGAAGAGCGTGAACGCTACTTCGCCGGCGAACTTGTGGAGCCGCAGAAACCGATTGTTTTTTACGTCGATAGCGCATTTCCCGAAAAATGGAGAGTTGCCGTGAAACAGGGTATAGAAGACTGGAATGCCGCGTTCGAGGCAGCCGGATTCAAAAATGCCGTGCAGGCGCGCGACTATCCCGCCGACGACCCCGATTTCGACCCCGACGATATGCGGTACAGCTGCGTGAAATACGCCGCGACCACCATTGCCAACGCGATGGGGCCGAGCTTCGTCGATCCGCGCAGCGGCGAAATACTCACCGCCGATGTCATTTGGTATCACAATATCGTTTCGCTGCTGCACGACTGGCGTTTCTGCCAGACCGCTGCCGTCGATGCCCGCGTGCGCAAACCGGTATTCGACGACGAAGTGATGCAGGAGTCGATGCGTTATGTGGCTTCCCATGAAATAGGGCACACGCTGGGGCTGATGCACAATATGGGGGCAAGTTACGCTTTCCCCGTCGATTCGCTGCGCAGTCCCGCATTCACGCAGAAATACGGCACGACGCCCAGCATCATGGACTATGCCCGCAACAATTTCGTCGCCCGACCGGGCGACTTGGAGCGCGGCGTGAAACTCACCCCGCCCATACTCGGCGTGTACGATATATATGCCATCGATTGGGGCTATCGCCTTATTCCCGATGCGGCGGCGCCCGACGATGAAAAAGCTGTCCTGACGGCTTGGATAGAAGAAAAAGCCGGCGACCCCATGTACACTTTCGGCGCCCAACAGTTTATGGGAACCGTCGATCCCACCGACCAGACCGAAGACTTGGGCAACGACCATCTGCGCGCCGGCGATTATGCCGTTTCCAATCTGGAAATCATCATGCAGAATCTGGAACAATGGGCTGCCGAGCCCGGCGAGACTTACGAGCCGCTCGGTGTCGTGTACGAACAACTCGTGAAACAGTATTCCCGCCATATAGGTCATGTCATGGCGTATATCGGCGGTATCGAATACAGCGATGCCCGGCAGGGCACGAATGCCCTCGCGCGTACCTATATAAATAAGAAGACCCAAAAACAGGCGATGCAGTGGCTCTTGCGGCAAGCCCGCACATACGACCGCTGGCTTACCCCGCCGGCATTGATGATGAAGCTCGACCGCAATATGGATTGCAACGCCGGTCTGCGCCGCAGCATCGTTGCCTGCCTGCTCAACCAAACGGCGCTCTACCGTATCGACGAAAGCTCTATGGCGGACAATGCGGAAAACTACACTCTCGAAGGCTATCTCGACGATGCGGTTGCCGAAATATTCAAACTCTCTTATCAAGGGAAAGCGCTCGATGCACAGGAGCAGGATTTGCAGGCTGCCGCCCTTGCCCTGATGATGTCGTACAGCGGTTTGGACAAAAACGAAAAAAGCGCTGCCGCCGCCAAACAGGCATTTGACGCTTACCGCGAAGTGCAGGGCATAGCCGACTGTCCCGATGTGCCGTGCAGCCATACGGCATGCGGCAGCCATGCCGGCGAAAACGGCTTCGTAAGGTATAATCTCGGGCAGCAGGGAATATCCCGAAATCGGATAGCCCCCCTGATGACAGCGCAGCTCCGAAAAATAGAATCGCTCTACAAAAGCCGCAAGGCTGCCGCGCCCGACCGGCAGACACGCGAATTTTACGACTATCGGCTGTTGCAGATAGAGGAACTCTTCAACCGCTAACATTCCGCTTATGAAAAAATATATCTTGCTCGTTCTTATCGCGTCGCTTTCGTGCGGAATCGCTTTTGCACAAGGGTTGGGCGTGGGAAAAGTAACCGGTTCCGTCAGCGACCCGGCCGGAAATCCCATTGCCGGAGCCACCGTAAAAGTCAAAGATACGAATCTCCTTACCATGAGCGACGGCGAAGGCGCCTTTTCCCTGACGACCGTCGGCGAGACACCCGTCCTTGTCGTCTCGTTTTTGGGCTACACCACGCGCGAAATACCCGTGAAGGCGGGACAGGAAAGTTTGAAAGTCGTTCTCGAAGAAGATGCGCGGCAGCTCGATGAAGTCATTGTCGTGGGATACGGTACGCAGAAAAAAGCGGCATTGACAAGCTCTGTCGAAGTCGTACAGGGCGAAGACCTCAAACGTATGCCCGTGATGAATGTGAACGAGGCATTGGTGGGACTCGTTGCCGGCGTAACCGTGCAAAACTCCACCGGCGACCCCAGTTCGGGCAAGGAATCGGATATTCGCATACGCGGTATCAACGGCACGCCGCTGTTAGTTATCGACGGCGTGCCCCGTTTCGGAGAAAACACCTCCGACGGCGAGCTGCGTATGTCCGATTTGAATCCCGACGACATCGAAAGCATATCGCTGCTCAAAGACGGCGCCGCCGCTGCCGTGTATGGCGCCCGTGCCGCCAACGGCGTGATTTTGGTGAAGACGAAACGGGGTACGGACAACCAAAAAGTGCGCGTAAACTATCGGGGACAGTTCAATATGCAGCAAGCCACCTGCCTGCCCGATTTCCTCGATGCACGGGAATATGCCGAACTTTTCAACCGCGCTGTCGATGCACGCGGCGATGATGTCTATGAAAAATACGACCTCGACGCTTTGGGCAGCGACCCCAATCTCTACGGAAACGAAAATCTGCTTGATTACCTCGACAAGTTCGGTTTCACGACATTGCACAGCGTGTCGGTGGCAGGCGGAAACCGCTTTGTGAAGTATTACATTTCGGGCGGCTACACTTATATGAAAGGACTCTATTCGGGCGTGGGGCGCAACCGTTTCAACTATGCCGCCAAACTCGATGCCTATATCACCAAAGGACTTACCCTCTCGTTCGATATTACCGGCAACCGTTCCAACAACAAAAACACGAGTTACACGACTATCGACGCGGCATACTCCTATTCTCCCCTGCAGGTGCTGCGTTTCACGAGCGGGGAATTGGCAAGCATCAGCGGCAGCAACCCCCTGCTGGCGGTAGACGGGCTTGGCGGATATATACGCAACAAGACTAATTTCAACACGTTTTCAGCTACATTGACCTATGATTTTCCCTTTTTGAAAGGAATGTCGGTCTATCTCAAAGCCACCATCGACAACAACAACTCTGTCAATTCCACCTTCAACAGCCCCGAAACGCTCTATCTCTACGATGCCGAAACCGGTGCTATAACCGAAGACCCCCTTACCACTTACCCGACTGCCAAGATTTCGCTTTCGCAACGCGACCAGTCCGTCGATAACAAGCTCTTCGAGGGAGGCATCAATTACAACCGGACATTTCGCGAAAAACACGATTTCGGTGCCATGGCGGTCGTCAATTATCAAGATTACCGCAACCGCTACATGACGGGAACGAACAACAATATGGCGGGAAAATATCCCGAAGTGCTCGGTACGGCAACCGACAGCCGCTTGGTGGGCGACGAATATTTCAACCAGCGGGCGTCGCTTATCGGGCGTTTTACATACGGGTACGACAACCGCTATTTCGTGGAAACGAGTTTCCGGTTGGACGGCTCCACCAAACTGCCTCCTGAACACCGCTGGGGCTTCTTCCCCACCGCATCGGCGGCGTGGGTGCTCTCCAACGAAACCTTTTTCAAGGAGTGGAGCCAACCGGTCGTTTCCAATTTCAAACTGCGGGCTTCCACCGGCGTATTGGGACGCGATGCCGTGCTGTCCGATTACGGCTACCTGATGAATTATATTTATACGGTGAACTCCGGCTACCAGATAGACGGCAATTTCAAACCGGGCGTCATTCTCGACCCGAACAGCTTTCCCAACCCCGATTTGAAATGGGAAAAGAGCCATGACTACAACGTGGCTGTCGATGCCGGATTGTGGAAAAACCGCATCGCTGTTACCTATGAATACTATTGGCGCTTCAAAACCGATATGCTTACTTATGCCCCTACCTATCTCTATCCGCCGACGGCGGGGACAGGAGGCAATGTTCCCTATGTCAATTTCGGAAAAATCAAGGCATGGGGCTGGGATTTGACTATCAGCCATAAAAACAGTGTCGGACAATTCAAATACGATGTGGCTTTCACTCTCTCGAAAACATTTGACAAGGTGCTCGACTACGGCGACGAATCGTCGGTAGAGCCGCACCAGCGCCGGAAAGGACGCAGCAGTCAGTTGTGGCTGCTCTATCAGTCCGACGGGCTTTTCCAGTCGTGGGAAGAGATAGCCGCTTACCCTATCGATCAGGACGGCATGGGCAACTCCACGCTTGCACCCGGCGACATCAAGTACAAAGACGTCAATGGCGATAACGTCATTTCTACGGCCGACCGCGTCTACATGAAAAGCTCCTCTTATCCTGATTTCTCGGCAAGTTTCAGTTTCGGGTTGAGTTACAAAGGCTTCTATATGAATGCCATGTTGCAGGGCGTTACCGGATACAGCCAGCAAATAAACGAACTCTATACCCTTGAAAGCAGCAGTTTGCAGCGATTCCAGCGCTATCATCTTACCGACACGTGGAGCGAACAAAATCCGAATGCGGCATATCCTCGCATAAAATTCGCTTCGCGCAACGACAACAACCGCAAGGAATCGGATTTCTGGGTTCGGAATTGCAACTATCTGCGCCTGCGTTCGCTGACGGTGGGATATGCTTTCCCTGCCCGCTTGCTGAAAAAAATGAAGGTCAATACATTCAGTATCGCCTTGCAGGGAAGCAACCTCTTTACCGTATCGTCGCTCGAAAACGGCATCGACCCCGAATCGCTGCGAGGCTATCCGATTCAGCGCTCTTACGGCGTTACGCTTAACTTCGGTTTCTGATAAAAAGAATAATCGTATGAAAAAATATCTTCTTTCATTTTTAGGCGGATTGCTCTTGACGGCAAGCAGTTGCGGAGACGGATTGTTTGAGGAAATCCCCAACAACAAATTGGCGGGAACTTCCATTTGGAACGACCCGCTGCTGCTCGACGAATATGTGCTGCCGTGGTATCGCGATATGGATAACGGTTTCTCTACCTACGTTACGACCATTATGAAAGGTCTCGGTCGGGAATACGAACCGTGGTATGCCGACCAGATGACTGTAAGCCGCGCCGATTGGTACAATGGCGATTACGGCAATATACTTCGCAGCAGCCAGCAGGACCTCACCACGCGCGGACGCACGAAATGGAGCACCTTTTATATCCAGATACGCTCTATCAACGTCTTGTTGCAGAATGCCGACAAAATACCCGACGGCGACCACAAGACCCGCGTTTTGGGCGAAGCCCATTTCTTCAGGGCATATTATTACTACCTGCTGCTGCGTATGTACGGTGCGCCGATTCTCCTTACCGAGCCTTACGACCCGTTGAAAGACACGCGGAAACTTACCCGTGCCACCTATGAAGAGACGTTCGATTTCATTATTTCCGAAGCCGACGAGGCCGTGAAGCTGCTCCCTTCCCCCTTGTCGGGCGAAGCCGGCAGGGCCAACAAAGGCGTCGCTTTCATGCTGAAAGCCAAAGCCTGCTTTTGGGCTTCCGGTGTGAAATTCCAAAATCGCGAAGAATCTTATTTGGGCTTTCCCGACGACCGTACCGACGAAATGTACACGCGGGCGGCTGCTGCCTATGACTCGCTGATGAATCTCCATGCCTATTCGCTCGTGCCTATCTCGGCGACCACGCGCGACGGCATCGCCGAAGAGTACCATGCAATATTTTTGACGAAAAACAGCAGCGAATCGATATGGGAAGTGCAGCATTCCGACGACGGCAATTACGCTACCGGCTTCGGACACAAACTCGACCGTGAAACGGCGCCGCCCTCTTGTTACGGCACTTTTGCCGCTTACGTTCCCACGCAGAATCATGTCGATGAATACCGCACCGTCAGCGGACAGCCGATAGCGACGGCATCGGATTACGACGAAAACAATCCCTACGAAAACAGGGATTACCGTTTCTATGCCAATATCCTGTACAACGGCGCGACTTTCAAAAGCAATACGCTCGAAATATTCTATCGTTACAAAACGGCTTCCGACAGGGAATACACGCGGGGAAAAGACCTTGAAAAGTACGGCTCGTCGGAACAGGCCACCTATACCCGCACCGGATATTACCTGCGCAAATTCGTCGATGAGTCGCAGCAAATCAACAACGACGACACATACGCCAGCAGCCAGCATTGCATTATCTGGCGGTATGCCGAAGTGCTGCTCGACTATGCCGAAATCGATTTCAAGCAGGGGCGTCCCGACGAGGCTATGGAAAAACTCAACCAGATACGCCGGCGGGTGCACATGCCGGAATACACCTCGATTACGTGGGACGATATCGTCAATGAACGGCGGGTGGAATTGGCTTTTGAAAAAACGACCTATTGGGATTTGCTGCGGTGGGGTATTGCCGTCGAAAAGATGAGCGGCAGCACCAATCCCCTGTACGGCATCAATGTATATATTTACGATGACGGTACGCCTACCCGTTATCGCCGCAAAACGGTGAACGGGACAGACAATACGACTCGTTATTTCCGGGAGATGCAGTATTATTGGCCTGTTCCGTGGGACGAAATACGCCGGCACGGCATTCCGCAAAATCCCGATTGGATAGAGATGTAGCAACAAATGTCTAATAAAAAATAATGCTTATGAAAAAAACGATTACACTTGTATCCCTCTTGTTCGGCTGTTTCATGGCAGCGCAGGCGCAGGACAATTTATTTTCCGCAGACGACCTCGACAGCAACGGCTGGCTGTGGTTCGACACGCAGGAAAAAATCGATAAATATGTCGGCGATGCCGGCAGCGACAAACCGATAAAAAGTATTCCGACACTTTATCAGGAGGAAGTGGAACCTGATGTTTTTGAGTCGTTATCCAATCGTCTATCGCCCGATGAGGCAGGTGCAGGCACTGACGGCTTTCTGCCCGATATCGATGAAAACGGCGTACAGGTGGGTGCAGATGCAAAACACGGGGCAATCATACTTGCTCCCTCTACAAGTATGATGGATAACTCGAATGGAGGTGGAATATTGCTGTATCTTCCCTCGTGTAAATATTTTTCGCTCTACCTTTCGTCGGAAGGAGCTATTGCTCCTTTGTTAAAAGGAGGAGAGGGTACGATGGAGACTTTGGATTGTGCGACGATAAAAGGATATGGAACTATGCAGTGGAGCCTCTTAAAACCTTTTCATGATGCCGGACAATGCGAATGGGAAATACAGGATTTGACAAATGCTAATACAGGTCTCACACTCAACCATGAAACGCCGGTTACGGCATATATTATCAACGGTTGTGGCTCGAAAGCCGAAATGTACATACACGGCATGAAAATCCTCGTATATGGCGAAGGTGCAGGCATCTCGGCGACGGCTGCCGATGACAACAGCATCAACATCGCGCAGACAGGTCGCTATATATCGTTGTCGCGCCCTGCCGATGTAACGGTTTACAACACGTGCGGCGCCGAAGTCATGTCGCTCAGAGCCGAAGCGTTCGATGCCGGACAGCTGCGTGCGGGAGTGTATATCATACAAGCCCGCGACAACGGTGCGACGACGACCCGCCGCATTTTGCTCCTCTGATACTGTTAATTGATTCCGTATACAAAGGCACAATGTGTCTTTGCATACGGAAAATCCGATAACCGGAATCTTGAATATGAAAAAACTTCTTTGGCTTTTATTGCTTGCAACGGCAGCATCGTCGCTGCCGGCTGCTGAAAAAAATACCGGACGTCTTGGCAATTTGGTCGTGTTCCTGCGTTTCTCCGATGAAACTGAAACCATTTTCGAGAGGCCATACGGCTATTACGAAACGATGTTCAACGATTCGTCCGAAAATGCCAATTCGGTGTACAACTATTTCAAAGAAGCCTCTTACGGGCAGCTTTTTTGGGTGAGCGTTTTTTATCCGGCTTCGGAGACCGACGGGACTATCGTTTCGTATCGGGCGCAACACCCGCGCGGGTATTATCAGAAATACAGCAGCATCAATCCCGACGGATATGAGGACGATGCCGTGGGGGCGAATAAATTGTCGAGGGAACAGTCCCTTGTCAAGGAGTTGGCGGATTATCTCGATACGGTGGTTCCCGCCGATGCCCTTATCGATGCCGACGGAAACGGCGTTGTCGATAACGTTTGCATCATCGTGAGCGGTCGCTCGGAAATCGGCGGCTCGCATTTGTTGTGGCCGCATCGCTCTACGCTTTACATGAAAGAAGGTTTCGTCGCCGGCAAGCGGGTGGGGGAATACATCATGCTTTTCGACGATGCAAACGGTTTCGGGAGCGGAATTACGCCGCTTTCTATCAATACCGGCGTGTTGTGCCATGAAATGTCGCATACGTTAGGCACCTACGACCTTTACCACGGCGGCGTGCGCACCGACCTCAATCCCGTAGGCGTGTGGGATTTGATGTCCGACAACCTGACGGCTCCGCAAAGCATGAGCGCCTATACCAAGTACAAGTATTGCAAGTGGATTGACGAGATACCCGAAATATCTGCTCCGGGCACATATACGCTCAATCCGTTGAACGGAAAAAGCCGTGAGAACATTGCCTATAAAATAAAACCGAGAGGCTCCGACCAGTATTTCGTGGTGGAATACAGGCGGAAAACGGGCGTGGACGCCGGACTGCCGGAGTCGGGGTTGCTGGTCTATCGGGTAGACCCCCGTTATACCGGAAACAATGCTTACGACGGCACGAGCAAGTTCGATGAACTGTATCTCTTCCGTCCGGGCGGAACACCTACCGCCGACGGCCATATCGACCGGGCGGCGTTCAGCCGCGAAAGCGGACGAACGGCATTCGGCGGCAATGCCGAATACCGACCTTTCTATACCGACGGAAAGACGGCGCGGTTTGCTATCGGAAACGTTTCCGATTGCGGTGAAACGCTGTCGTTCGACCTGCTGCCGGTAGCCTCGCTTATCTATCTGACCGCCGACTCTGTCGTGTTGTCGGGAAATGCCGGCAGCTCGACACAGCTCTCCGTCGAAGCCGATACGTCGTGGCAGATTGTTTCCGTGCCCGACTGGATCGAAGTTTCGCCCCGACAGGGGAGAAGCGGCACGACCCGTCTTACCGTTACGGCGTTAAGCAAAAACGATGCCTCCTCTTTGCGGAAAGCCCGAATCGTTTTGTCGGCTATCGACGAAGCGGGCGTATCGTCCACCCTTACAGTCGTGCAGACATCGGGCGACATTTTGGCTCCGACAGGTCTTACCGCCGAAAGTTCCGAAGGAAAAGTCTTTCTTTCGTGGCGCAAACCCGTGTCGGGCGAAGTCGTGCTGGACGAGAATTTTGAAAACGAAACGACGGCTGCCTCATGGACTATACGCAAAGATTCGGAAAACCGTTACGGGTGGGCACGTACAGCAGCCGATAAATACACCGAAGCCGCAGATGGAGAGTTCGTCATGAAATTGTCTTCGGATTGGGACGATATGCATCAGGACGAGTGGGTAATCTCCCCCTCCTTTGCACAAGGCGAATTGCTCTCTTTCCATTCGAAATCCATTGCTCCGCAAAAGAATAACGCCCATAATTTCTATTATGTATTGGCGAGCCGCGACGGCGGAGAAACGTGGGAAATCGCCTATGACCTCAAAACCGAAAGCGAGGCGGTAAACCGCTATGAACAGATAGAAATCGACCTTTCGGCATATCGCTCGGACGATATGCGCATCGCCTTCCGTGCTTACGACGACAACGACGGGGGGCTGTCTTACTGGTGGATTATCGATAAGATTCTTGTTTATCCGGCAACCGACGATGCGGCGATAGAGGGCTATTTCGTGTATCGCAACGGCGAGAAGATAGCTACGGTCGCCACACCCGGTTATACCGATGAAAATCCTGTTGCCGATGCCCTGTATCAGGTTTCCGCCTATGGCAGTTTCGGCGAAACGGCCCTGTCGCAGCCGGCAGGTGTAACCGTTGCCGGAAATTTGGCGGTGGAATTGTCGGGCGAAAGCCGTTACGATGCGGCAGCGCAGCTTCTGGTATTGCCCGAAGGTGCGGCGGTTACACTCATTGCCGTCGGCGGGCAAGTGCTGCTGTACGAACGGAGCAACACCGGTACGGTAGACCTGCATACGCTGCCTGCGGGATATTATATCGCCGATATATCCTCTCACGGAAAGAGAGAGATTGTCCGTATCGTAAAATAAATGAGAGATTTCCTTAAAAGACAAAAAGCCCCGCCGACGGCGGGGCTTTTTGTGCGGATAATAGGACTCGAACCTACACGACTTTCGTCACCAGATCCTAAGTCTGGCGCGGCTACCAATTACGCCATATCCGCATGAAATGTGAGGCAAAGGTATAAGAAGTTTGCGAATCTGCCAACAAAAATGTCAAATTTGCCGCTTCCGGTTTTATTCGCGGTAATAGATGCGTTTCACGCGCGACGATACGGAAGTGAGTATTTCGTAGGGTATCGTGCCGAGCAATTCGGCGAGCTCCTCCACTGGCAGCTGCTTGCCGAAGAGTTCCACGCTGTCGCCCTCTTTGCAGTCGATGTCGGTAACGTCGATAAGGGTTACGTCCATGCAGATGTTGCCCACGATAGGGGCGCGTTTCCCGTTCACGACCACACAGCCGTGCCCGTTGCCCAAGTGTCGGTCGTAGCCGTCGGCATATCCGATAGGAATCGCCGCGATGCGGGAGGGGCGTTTCAGTACGCCGCGCCGGCTGTATCCGACGGTTTCGCCGGCAGCCAGTTCCCGTATTTGCAGTATGGTCGTTTTCAAGGTGCTGACGCATTGCAGTCCCGTGTTGTCGCCGCAGGGCGACACGCCGTACAATCCGATGCCCAACCGCACGGCGTCGTATTGGTAGTCGGTGAAGCGGAGTATGCCTGCCGTGTTGAGGATATGGCGCATGACGGGATATGCCGATGCCTCCTGTACGGCGGCGGAGCAGCGGGCGAAGATGTCGAGCTGCCGGCGGGTATAGTCGTCGAAGCAGGCATCGTCGCTTCCGGCGAAATGCGAGAATACCGACCGTGCCGTCAATTCTTCCTGCGACCGGAGGCAGGCGGCGAGCTGCGGCATATCTTTCTCCTGAAAGCCGAGCCGGTGCATACCCGTGTCGATTTTGATGTGTACGGGGTAGTGCGATATGCCTTGCCGGCGGGCTTCGGCTGCGAGCGCATCGAACAGCCGGAAGCTATATACCTCCGGTTCGAGGCGGTAGCCGAACAGCGTACGGAAACTTGACATTTCGGGATTCATCACGATGATGGGCATCGTGATGCCCTGTTCCCGCAATTCGGCGCCTTCGTCTGCCACCGCCACTGCCAGATAGTCGCACCCGTGGTCTTGCAGGGTTTTCGCCAGTTCGTAGGAGCCGGCGCCGTAGCCGAAGGCCTTGACCATGCAAATCATGCGGGTTGTCGGTTTCAATTTGCTTTTGTAGAAATTGTAGTTGTGTACGATGGCGTCGAGATCGACTTCGAGTATCGTTTCGTGGCGTTTCAGTTCCAGCGCTTCCGACAGGAGTTCGAAGCGGAAACGGCGCGCACCCTTTATCAATACAGATTCTTTGGTGAACGAGCCGATGCGCCCCACACGCAAAAATTCTTCGGTCGTCTCGTAAAACTCTTTTTCGAGGTCGAAGCAGCCGGCGTGGCTTTTTATTTCCCGACCGATGCCCACCAAGCGTTCCACTCCTTTGTTGCGGAGCAGGGAGGCGACGTGGCGGTAGAGTTCGCCGGCGGGGACGCCCGATTGCAAGATGTCCGAGAGTATCACCGTGCGTTTCATGGCGTGCGGAGCCGAGCGGCGCGCCTGAAAGTCGAGGGCGATGTCGAGCGAATTGATGTCAGAGTTGTAGCTGTCGTTTATGAGCAGGCAGCCGTTTATACCCTCTTTCACTTCCATGCGCATGGCGATGGGTTCGAGCCGGTTCATGCGGGCGGCTATCGTTTCGGGAGCGATGCCGAGCCGAAGCATCACGGCGAGGCAGTGTATGGCGTCCTGTACGGCGCCCTCTTCGGTAAAGGGTATCGTGAACGAATTTTCCGATTGCAGGTAGCGGTAGGCGATGCGGGTCGATGCGTCGCCGCGCTCCGTTGCCGCGATGTAGAGTTTCGCATTTTTATCGCATCGCGACCATGTGAAGGCGCGGTCGCTCAATCCGAGTTTTCCCAACGCTTCCGATACGAGTTCGTTTTGTTCGCAGACGATGATTTCCGCCTGCCGGAAAAGCTGCAATTTTTCTTCGCATTTCTCGCTCAGCAAGGAGAAGCCCTCTTGGTGTGCGCTGCCTATGCAGGTAAGAATGCCGATTGTCGGCAGTACGACGGGTTGGAGTTTCGCCATTTCGCCTCGCTGCGATATGCCGGCTTCGATGATTGCCAGCTCGGTGCGGTTGCTGATTTCCCATACCGACAGCGGTACGCCTATCTGCGAATTGTAGCTGCGCGGCGACCGCGTTATTGCGTAGTCGTCGCACAAGAGTTGGTAAAGCCACTCTTTTACAATGGTTTTCCCGTTGCTTCCCGTGATGCCTACGACGGGTATGCCGAAGTGCCGGCGGTGTGCTGCCGCCAACGACTGCAAGGCTTTCAGCGTGTCGGGCACGAGCAGGAAGTTGGCATCGCCCATCGTCCCGTTTTCAGGACGGCGGCTTACGACGAAATGGCGCACCCCCTTGCGGTAGAGGTCGGGAATGTATCGGTGTCCGTCGTTCCGTGCGGTAACCAAGGCGAAAAAGAGCGTTTCTTCCGGAAACGACAGCGAGCGGCTGTCGGTGAGCAGGCAGGAAATCTCGGCGTCGTGCCACTCCTGTTGTTCCGCCTCGATGATGCGGGCGATATCACTTATGAGGTATTTCATCGGAATCTGATTTTTCTATGATTCGGCGTGCCGCCGCCAATTCTTCGGCGACGGAGAAGTCGGGATATTTTTTGTGAAACTCTCCGAGTCGGAGAATATGTTGCTCGACAAAGCGACGGTAAGCCTCCTTGTCTGGCGTGAGCGGGCGGTGCTGCGATGCCCGCGACAGGGTTTCCCATTCCCGATGGAGGGCAATGGTCTCTTTGTCGAAGAACGTTTCGGAGAAGCGCTCCCATACGTACTCGATTGCCTGCGCCGAAGGGTGTACCATATCGGTGTCGTAGAAACGGTAGTCCCGCAATTCGTCCAACACGATTTCGTAGGCGGGGAAATAGCGGCAGCGGTCGGGCCAGCGCTGTATCAGTTCGTCGCAGAAAAGCAGCAGCGCCGCCTTGCTGAGCCGGTTGCCGTGTGCGCCGTCTTTGAGGTGGCGTATGGGACTGACGGTAAGCAGGAGCTTGATGTCGGGATTGACGGCGAAAAGGCGCGACAGCAGCGGTGTCCACTCTTGCAGCATTTCTTCGACGGAGAGCCGCCGGCGGGTGAATCGGGAGGCGGGCAGCTTGTGGCAGTTGGCGACGATTTTGCCGCTTTCGTTTTCGATATACACCCATGCCGTCCCCCATGTAAGTATGAGCAGGTCTGTTTTCCGCAGCGATTCGGCGGCTGCCGAGAAACGTGCGTTGATGTGTTGCAGGCAGGTGTCGGCATCGGTGTGGGAGAATCGCGAGTGGTGCAGGAAACTGTGCCAGAGATTTCCTTCTTTGAAAATATCATTTCGGGTAAACGGCTTGTTGTCGAGCAGCCGCGACAAGGCAGCGGCTATGGAACCCGGATTGTAAAGCGTGCCGAACGGATTGATATCGACGGAAAAACGGAATTTTTCGAGCCTTTCACCGATATTTTCCGCAAAACAAGAACCCAACAGCATCAGACGATGATGTCGGGTTATCTTTTCTTCGGAAGGAGTAATATGTACAGGTGTGAGCAAATCCATACTCACGATTATTGACGGGTGATTTCCAATAGTTTAATATCGAATATCAAAGTTGAATAAGGCTTTATGGTTCCGTACGAAGACGCGCCGTAGCCTAAGTGCTGAGGTATGACGACGCGGCAGGAGTCGCCCGGGTGCATCTCTTCTACGGCGGCAGCCCACCCCTTGACCAGTGAAGATAGCTTTACCTTTATGGGATTGTCTGTGGAATCGAATACGGTTCCGTCAATCAGTTCTCCTCGGTAGCATACTTTGATAAAACTTGTGTAGTAAGGAGTTTCCGTACTTTCTCCATGTGTGTAATAATGCATCAGGACGCAGCTTGTCATGTCCCAATTCGGGCTGACTTGTTTATAATACGGATTCCCGTTTTCATCGGTGAGCGTTTTGGCTTTCTCGAAGTACGCCGTGTTTTGATTGTTCCACTTCAAGTATTGAGTTACCGTATCTTCCGCGTCATCTTTGCAGGCAAACATTCCGCAAAGAAGAAATAGCGACAGGAGCGGGAAAAAACAACTTTTCAATCTTTTCATAGCGTACAGGCTAAAATTCGACGACAGGTGCATTTTCGGCTCCTGCGGTTGCTGCAAACTGGGGCTTTGGTTCGAAACCTCCCCACGAAGCGATAATCGAAGCGGGGAAGCGGCGAATCATTACATTGTATTGCCGCACGACTTCGGTGTAGCGGGTGCGGGCTACGGCGATGCGGTTTTCGGTGCCTTCGAGCTGCGCCTGCAATTCGAGGAAGTTTTGGTTGGCTTTCAGGTCGGGATAGTTTTCCGATACTGCCAACAGGCGCGACAAGGCGCTCGACAGTTCACTTTGCGCCGATTGGAAAGCCTCCAGATTTTTTTCGGTCAGGTCGTCGGCAGAGAGGGTGATTTGCGTCGCTTTGGCACGTGCCTCGACAACGGCATCGAGCGTTTCCTGCTCGTGGGCTGCATACCCCTTTACGGTCGATACCAGATTCGGTATCAGGTCGTTGCGCCGCTGGTATTGCGCTTCCACTTTTGCCCATTCCGTAGTCACCGATTCGTCGGCGGCGACCATGCTGTTGTACGTACCCACGCCCGCCATTATCAGCAGGACGATGACAAGTACGACGGCTCCGATGATGATATAACTTCTTTTCATGATACAGGATTAGTCGTTTGCTATTTTTTGCAACAGGGATTTTATGGAAACCTGTTCGCCGATGATGTGTGCCAGTTCGTCGATAGGTACACGTTTCTGTTCCATCGTGTCGCGGAAGCGTATCGTTACGCAGTTATCGGTCAGCGTATCGTGATCGACCGTTACGCAGAACGGCGTGCCGATGGCATCTTGGCGGCGGTAGCGCTTGCCGATGGAGTCTTTTTCGTCGTATTGGCATTTGAAGTCGAATCGCAGCGCATCGACGATTTCGCGCGCCTTTTCTGCCAGACCGTCTTTCCGTACTAACGGCAGCACGGCGAGCTTCACCGGCGCCAACGCAGCCGGCAGCCGCAGAACAACCCGCGTGTCGCCCCCTTCTAATTCTTCTTCGCAGTACGAGGCTGCCATGACGCTCAGGAACATACGGTCTACTCCTATCGATGTTTCGATAACGTAGGGCACGTACGATTCGTTCAGCTCCGGATCGAAATACTGCAATTTCTTGCCGGAATATTTTTCGTGGCTCGACAGGTCGAAGTTGGTGCGCGAGTGAATGCCCTCGACCTCTTTGAATCCGAACGGCATTTCAAATTCGATGTCGGTGGCGGCGTTGGCGTAGTGTGCCAGTTTGTCGTGGTCGTGGAAGCGGTATTTGTTGTCGCCGAGCCCCAGTGCCTTGTGCCATTTCAGACGGGTTTCTTTCCATTTGGCGAACCATTTGAGCTCTTCGCCCGGACGGACGAAGAATTGCATTTCCATTTGCTCGAACTCCCGCATACGGAAAATGAATTGCCGCGCCACGATTTCGTTGCGGAATGCCTTTCCTATCTGGGCGATGCCGAAAGGTATGCGCATGCGGCCGGTCTTTTGCACGTTGAGGTAATTGACGAATATGCCCTGCGCCGTTTCGGGGCGGAGATAAACTTTCATCGAGCCGTCGGCGGTGGAGCCCATTTCGGTCGAGAACATCAGGTTGAACTGCCGCACCTCCGTCCAGTTGCGCGTACCGCTGAGCGGGCACACGATTTCGTAGTCGAGGATAATCTGCCGCAGCTCTTCGAGGTTGTTGTCGTTCATGGCTTTGACGAAGCGGTTGTGCAGCTCCTCCCGTTTGGCAACGTGCTCCTGCACGCGCGGATTGGTTTCGCGGAACAGTTTTTCGTCGAAGCTGTCGCCAAAGCGTTTGGCGGCTTTCTCCACCTCTTTTTCTATTTTCTCGTCCATTTTGGCGAGCAGGTCTTCGATAAGCACGTCGGCGCGGTAGCGCTTCTTCGAGTCGCGGTTGTCGATAAGCGGGTCATTGAAAGCATCGACGTGTCCCGACGCTTTCCATATCGTAGGGTGCATGAAGATAGCCGAATCGATGCCCACGATGTTTTCGTGCAGCAGCACCATACTGTCCCACCAGTATTTTTTGATATTGTTTTTCAGTTCTACGCCCATCTGGCCGTAGTCGTACACGGCGCTCAGTCCGTCGTATATTTCGCTCGACGGAAATACGAATCCATATTCTTTACAATGTGAAATCAGTTTTTTGAAAACATCTTCTTGCTGTGCCATATTTTTAGTTGTTAGAAAACACTTGCGTTGCTAATAATCCGCAAAGTAAATGATTTTTTCCGATTTAATTTGTATTTTTGCGGTAGGTTTGTCGATTTTATCGGCAGAAAAATGAAAAAACGTGTAATTTCCAGACCTTACGATATATGAGCGACGAAGAGAAAGAACCATTTGCAGAGAACGAAGTCCCCGAACAGCAGGAGCCGGCGGAGAGTCATTCTTCCTATAAAATTCCGGAGAGCGGCAAAGGCGATACGCGCTTGCAGTTGTCGGGAATGTATCAGGGGTGGTTTCTCGATTACGCCTCGTATGTCATTTTGCAGCGCGCCGTCCCGCACATCGAAGACGGATTGAAGCCGGTGCAGCGGCGGGTGCTCCATGTCATGCGCCGTATGGAGGACGGCCGCAACAACAAGGTGGCGAGCATCGTGGGCGAAACGATGAAGTTTCACCCGCACGGCGACGCCTCCATTTACGAGACGCTCGTGAAGTTGGGACAGAAAGAGATGCTCATCGACTGTCAGGGCAACTGGGGCAACATACTCACCGGCGCCGGTGCGGCGGCCGGCCGCTACATCGAGGCACGCCTCACCAAGTTTGCGCTGGAAACGCTTTACAATCCGAAAATCACCGAGTGGCGTCCCTCTTACGACGGGCGCAATCAAGAGCCGATAACCCTCCCCGTCAAATTCCCCCTGTTGTTGGCGCAGGGCGTCGAGGGTATCGCCGTAGGGCTTTCCGTAAAGATATTGCCGCACAATTTCAACGAGCTGCTCGACGCCTCCATTGCCTACCTGCGCGGCGAGCCGTTTACGCTCTATCCCGATTTCCAGACGGGCGGGCTTATCGACGTTTCGCGCTACAACGACGGCGAGCGCGGCGGCACGGTGAAGGTGCGTGCCAAAATCGAGAAGCGCGACCCGCGCACCCTCGTCATCACCGAAATTCCTTACGGCAAGACGACTCCTATTATCATCGACTCCATACTGAAAGCCAATGACAAGGGAAAGATAAAAATCCGAAAAATCGACGACATCACCGCCGCGCAGGCCGAGATACTTATTCACTTGCAGGCGGGCACCTCGTCCGACAAGGCTATCGATGCCCTCTATGCTTTCACCGACTGCGAAGTGAGCATTTCGCCCTGCTGCTGCGTCATCTGCGACAACAAGCCCCTGTTCCTCTCCGTGAGCGAGGTGCTGCGCCGCAACACCGACCGCACCGTCCGCCTCCTGCACGACGAACTGACCATTCAGCGCGACGAGCTGCGCGAGTCGCTGCATTTTCTTTCGCTCGAAAAAATCTTCATTGAGGAGCGCATCTACAAGGACAAGGAGTTTGAAAACAGCCGTTCGATGGACGAGGCCGTGGTGCATATCGACCGCCGGCTCGAGCCCTTCAAAAAACGCTTCCTCCGCGAAATCACCCGCGACGACATATTGCGCCTCATGGAGATAAAAATGGCGCGCATTCTCAAATTCAACGCCGACAAGACCGACCGCCAGATTGCCGCTATCAAGGCCGACATCGACGAGGTCGAGAACAATCTGGCGCACATCGTCGATTACGCGATACGCTGGTTCACCCACCTCAAAGAGAAGTACGGCGCAGCCTATCCCCGCCGCACCGTCATTCGCGGCTTCGACTCCATCGAGGCGGCGAAGGTCGTCGAGGCGAACGAGAAACTCTACATCAACCGCGAGGAGGGTTTCATGGGCACGGGGCTGAAACGCGACGAGTTCGTTTGCAACTGTTCCGACATCGACGACATCATCATCTTCTACCGCACCGGAAAATACAAGGTGGTGAAGGTGTGCGAAAAAATGTTCGTCGGGAAAAACATTCTACATATCGATGTGTTCAAGCGCAACGACACCCGCACCATTTACAACGTGGTCTACCGGCACGGCAAGACGGGGCCCTATTATATCAAACGCTTTGCCGTTACGGGCATAACGCGCGACAAGGAGTACGACCTCACGCAGGGTGCCGACGGCTCCAAAATCATCTATTTCACGGCGAATGCCAACGGCGAGGCCGAGGTCATCAAGGCGACTTTCAAACCCAAGCTGCGCCAGAAGACTACTTTCATCGAAAAGAATTTCGGCGACATCGCTATCAAGGGGCGCCAGTCGATGGGCAATATATTGACCCGCAACGAAGTAGAGAAAATCCGTTTGAAGGAGCAGGGCGGCTCTACGCTGGGCGGCAGGCAGGTGTGGTTCGACTACGACGTGTTCCGGCTCAACTACGACGGGCGCGGCGAGTATCTCGGCGAGTTCCACAACGGCGACCTCGTTTTGGTGGTGCTCGACGACGGCAATTTCTACACTACCTCTTTCGATGCCGGCAACCACTACGACACCAATATTCTGCGGCTCGAAAAGTTCGACCCCGACCGCTGCTGGACGGCAGCCCTTTTCGATGCCGAGCAGGGCTATCCCTACCTGAAACGCTTTTGCTTCGAGGCGTCGCAGAAGAAACAGAATTTCCTCGGAGAGAACGGCGGCAACCGGTTGCTCCTGCTCAGTCGCGAGGCATATCCGCGCCTCGAAGTGCGTTTCGGCGGCGGCGACGCTTTCCGCCAGCCGTTAGTCGTCGAGGCAGCCGATTTCATCGGCATGAAAAGTTTTCGGGCGCGCGGCAAGCGCATCACCACCTACGCCGTCGAAGCGATTACCGAGTTGGAGCCGCTGCGCCGCGAGGAGCCGCAGCCGCAAGAGCCGGAGGAGCCGGCGGCACCCGACACGCCCGAGGAGCCGTTTATCGACGAAAACGGGCAGAAATCACTCTTTTGACACATGTATAGCCGCCTGCACATACGACTGTTCGTGCTTCTGTTCTCGTTCGCGGCGTTTGCCGTGTCGGCGCAGGAGCCTGTGGTGCGGAGCACGAAGCCGGCGCGTCCCGTCTTTTCTTCGTTCTCGTTCACGGCAGGCGGTGCGCGCCTCTACGACGATTACCTTTCGGTTTCCGATTACTTGGGCGGCGAGTTCGGTTTTCTCTACGAACAGATGCGGGCGTTGTCTGCGCCTTCCGGCCGGTGGGTCATGCGGCATCGGCTCGATCTCTCCGCCGCGTGCACCCGCAATTTCAAGATGCTCTCGGCAATGGTGTCATACAGTTACGGGCTGCTTTACGGCTGGGAGTTTCCCTGCGGCATCAAGCTGCGCAGCGGCGGCGAGCTGGCGTTCTCGGGCGGCGCGCTTTGCTGTCCGGGCAACTCCAATAATCCGGCCAACGCCAAAGCCGTGCTGTCGCTCGGTTTTTCCGAGATGCTCTCCTACACGTGGCGGCTTGCGCGCTGTCCGCTGACATTCCGCTACCACCTCACGCTGCCGGTGGCGGGCGTCTTTTTCTCGCCCGCTTTCGGCGAAAGCTATTATGAAATATTTTACTTGGGCAATCACGAAGGGCTGGCGCACTTCGGCTCGTGGCACAACCGTTTCGACATGGGCAACCTGCTCACCGTCGAGATTCCGCTCGGACGGCACGCCCTGCGGCTGGGCTACACCAATACGATACGATATACCCATGCGGAGTACCTGCGCTATTTTCACTGTTCTCACGCCCTGCTCGTGGGCTTTTCCACGCCGCTGGGGCGGAGCGCTTCGGAGGAGCGGGCGGTATGGCAGTCCTTTTATTGATACGATATGAAGATGATGCACACGATACGTACTTGGTGGGCGGGAGCGATGTTGGCACTCCTTTTGCCGGCGTGTGAGCCGACGGAGCAGTTCGACAATACGGTCTACGGCAATTTCGATGCCCTTTGGTCGATACTCGACAAAAGGTACTGTTTCTTTTCCTATAAGGAGGTCGATTGGAACAAGGTATATGCCGATTACCGCGCGCGACTGGCGCCCGATATGGGTGAGCAGGCGTTTTTCGACGTCTGCGCCGAGATGCTCGGCGAGCTGCGCGACGGGCATGTCAATCTCGCCTCCTCGTTCGATGTGGCGCGCTATTGGGAGTGGTTCGAGGCATATCCCGAAAATTTCGACAGCGAGCTGGTGATGAAAAATTACCTGCACCGTCCCGATTACCGCATAGCGGCGGGCTTGTCTTACCGCATACTCGACGACTGCAACATCGGCTACATTTATTATGAAAATTTCAGCACGCCGGTGGGCGAGAGCAATCTCGACCAAGTGCTGCTGGCCTTTGCCGCCTGCGACGGCATCATCATCGACGTGCGCAACAACGGCGGCGGGGTGCTCTCCAACGTCCACCGCATCGCCGCGCGCTTTACCGCCACCGATTTTGTCAGCGGCTACATACGCCACAAGACGGGGCCCGCGCACGACGATTTTTCCGATTACTATCCGATTGTGCAGCACACCGCCCCCGTCTATCGCATGCACTTTGCCAAGCCGGTGGCGATACTCACCAACCGCCGCTGTTACAGCGCCACCAACGACTTCGTTTCCGTCATGTCGTGCCTGCCGCAGGTCGCGCTGGTGGGCGACCGCACGGGGGGCGGCAGCGGGCTGCCCTTCTCCGCCGAACTGCCTGTCGGCTGGTTGGTACGCTTCTCGACAAGCCCTACGTACAGTGCCGATTACGAGCAAATCGAATTCGGCATCGACCCCGATATTCCCGCTGCCCTCTCGCCCGACGATGTCGCCGCCGGCATCGACCCCATCATCGAGCGGGCAAAACGCTGGATTCTCTCCGGCGAATAATCTCCTAACTTCCTCTGTTACAGAATAAGGTCACAATTTGTGACCTTAGAAATTCTTGGCAAATATTTCCTAACCTCCTCTGTATCAGTTTGAGATCACAATTTGTGACCTCAAAGAAAAAATAAAAATCACTTTTTTAGGTAATTTCCGAAACAAGTATTATCTTTGTCGTGTTATAACGAAGCGATAATGGTTATCAAATTCGAGAAAAAGTATTTGCGGGAGCTTTATTACGAGGGGCGGTGCACAGACAAGAAACACCGTTTCCAGCCCGATGTGATAGAGCGCTACAAGCGGCGTATAGATACTTTGTACGAATCTTCCGGCATTGAGTCGTTATACCGGTTGCACTCATTACGGTATGAAGTTTTGAGCGGCGACAAAGCCGGCATATCTTCCGTTCGGGTGAACGACCGTTATCGTATAGAGTTTATCGTTTCCCACGAAAAAGAGGGAGAGATAGAATTAACGATATGCAATATCATGGAATTGTCGAATCATTATAAATAGTTTCAATATGAAGAAGTTGGATTATCCCTACAAGCCGACGCACCCGGGCGAGATTCTGAAAGAGGAAATCGTTTATCGCGGCATATCGCAAAAGCGGTTGGCGGAGCAGACGGGCATTTCTTATCCCATGTTGAATGAAATACTGAACGGCAAACGTCCTGTAACCGAGGCACTTGCCTTGCTTTTCGAGGCGGCATTGGGGGTGGAAGCCGAAATGCTCGTCCGTATGCAGATGCGTTACAATATGCAGACCATGCGGCAGGACAAGCGGTTGGCGGCGCGCCTGCGGGAAATCCGGCGCATCGCTGCCGTTTTATGAATCAATTTTTACCGCGTATAGTTCAATGATTTACGTTTTGTTCAGTTTGTAAAACCGATAAATAAGAAACAGAAAAGGGCGCTCCGCAACGGAGCGCCCTTGCTGTATGTCCGGCAAAACGCCGGACAAGGGAGGGGATTATCAGTAAACCACAATGCGGCCTGCTTTGCCGGCTTTTACGATATAAGCGCCGTGAGCGGGCAGGGTAAGGGTGGCAGTACCGTCGATTACGGGTACGGCAGCTATCCGTGCGCCTACGGTGTTATAGAGTTCGGCGGTGGCGGCGGCTGCGTTGGTCAGCGTTACGGTGTTGCCGCTTTGGGCGATGACGAGTACGTCGGCAGCAACGTTTTCAACGGCACCGGGTTCGGGCTCCGGATCCGGAGTGCGTTCGAACACGGGTTTGCCGCCCGTTTCGTTAGCGCATACCATGATGTCGGCTATGAAGTGGTAGGTGTGGTATTTGCGCGACTGCGGGGTGGCCGACTTGTCTGTTCCGCCCATACCCGGACCTACGATAGGCGCCGTCGGGTCGCCTATCCAGCGTACATATACCATATCCTGACCTTCGGCTGTTTGCGGCAGGGTTACTTCATTGTGTACCCATATACCGGCAGCTACGCTGTCGATTTCGAACGAAGCGAGGGGGTTGAATTCCGTGCCGTTCGTCGACCATTCCACGTTGGTTTTCTTGTAGGCGCGGGCTTCGAAGAGGTGTTTCGTGTATATTGTTACCCCTGTGAGCCCTTTGGTCGAGAACGAAATCTGGTGGTATGCGGAGTGATCGCCGCCGCATTCGGCCGGTGTCAGCGGTCTTGCATTTTCGGTTACCGACGTGAAGCTCTCGGCTTTTTCGCATTCTTCCACTTTGGCGCTGTCGAGGGCGGTGCGGCAGAGGGCTAAGAAATAAGAAACGGAGCGGTTGTAGACGGTGTCTTTGGCCGTCTTGTCGCCCAGCACACGCGACTGGCACGAGGCCGTATCGACGTAGCTTCCGTCTCTCCATACCTTCTGGCTGTACGAACCGGCTGCTAAGCCTTCGGACGTATGGTCGGATTCAACCGGCAGCTTGAGGGTCTTCGCGGTGTAGTCTTTGAAGCTGTCCCACAACAGGGCATAGGGATCTTCCTCGAATTTGGCGGTGAGGTCGATGTCGCCGGCGATGGTTATCTGGCGGGAGAGCTCTGTTTCGCCGTCGTTCCAGCCAAGGAATTTGTTGTGCTGGTTGTGCAGATCGGCGGTAACGATTATTTTATCGTTGGTGAGGTAGGTCTCTTTCTGGGGATTCAGGGTATATCCGGCAGACTTCGAGCCTTCGACCTTTATGCTGACGGTTACCTCTCTGGGCAGTTCTGCCACGTAGAGGTTGGGGTTGCCTATGCAGGTGTCTTCCTCGGTCAGCGTCCAATATTCGTCTTCATTTATCGCCTTTCCGAGCGTATATACTTTTTCGCTCCGGGCGAGGAGGAAGCTCTTTTTCTGACGGTTGAGGAAGTCGTCCCAATTCAGTTCGGCATCTGCCATTGTAAAGTTGTTAGTCGTATCGGCAGACGTCCAGTTACCATCTGTGGGTATGCCGGTACTGAACGGCCGATACCCTTCGATGACATTGTATCTGGCGTTTACAGCCATGCCGGTGCCGGCAACCAACCGTGGCTCGACGGTGGTTGCGACGTTCAGTTCATCGCGGTAATCGGGATAGAGTATCAGGTTGTTATACACATTGACCGTGGAGCCCGAAGCCAGATATTTGTCTACATCTATTATGTCGTAACCACGATCGGCGTCACCACTGGGATTGCCGGAAGCTACCAGTACGGTGTTGTGGTAGAAGTTGATGTTGCACTCTTTTGCCATGGTCGCCTCTAAGTTGATGTAGGCAATTTGAAGAATATCCCTCGTGTAAGGCATATCGTAGAAGGTGTTGTTTTTGATTACGACTTCGACAGGTGCCTGTCCGAAATAGATAATCGGCCAGTTGTTTCCGGCTGAAGTACAATTATAATGCACCGTACAGCCGCTCATCTCGAAGTACTGGCAGATACCGGCTGCCACCTCCCCGTCGGGAGGAACCGAACGGTATAGCGAGCGGGGAATGTTGGTGATTTCGCAGTTGCGGAAGATGATGGAATCGACATTTGCGAGTGTCTTATTCCAGTAGAATATCTGTCCCGATGAGGCACTCGCTCCGGTGCGATACTGCAGGTTGAGGTTTTCAAAAATAAGGCTTAACCCGTCGGTTGTAGGGAAATTAAAGCCCACTTGCAGCACGGGCTTTATATCGAATTCGTTGGGTATGCCGATAACAACCACTTTTCCTGCGCCCGGGCAAGCGTCCGTACCGAAGTTGGAGTTGCCGCCGAGGGTC
This sequence comes from uncultured Bacteroidales bacterium, assembly GCA_947589325.1. Lineage (GTDB taxonomy): Bacteria > Bacteroidota > Bacteroidia > Bacteroidales > UBA11471 > Caccoplasma. Next base: position 28,104 of record CANQAM010000002.1, read on the forward strand.
ATGTCTTCATTTTCGGGTGCGATGAAAATCGTATCGCAGTTTGCGCGTGTGTTGGCCGCCAAGGCCTTCCATGCCTCTTCGAACTGTTTTTTGTTTGCTACCGTCCATGTGTCGGCGGAAGCATTGTATGCCCCTGCCCACGCCACGATGGCGGTAACGAGAGTAATGATTTTTTTCATGTTCTTAAAATTTTTAAGTTAGACATATAGTTTGTTGTTTCTGTCGTGTGTGTACCTGAACGCGCCGGCGGGGTCATTCGCCGGCGAGGTTCCATTTGATGAAGTAGCCGTCGGTGGCGATCGATGCGCGCACGTCGGCTTGCATGGCATCGGAGTATTTGGGTGCCACGCGGTCGGCAACGATGTCGGGGTCGCCGTAGCGTTCGGCCATTTTGCAGAGGTAGCTGTATGCCTTTCCTTCGCCGGTGTATTCGAGCAGGTACTCGTCGGCAAGGGCGAGGTCGTAGGCTTTCATGCGCTCCTGTTCGGTGTAGGTGTTTCCTTCGTCATCGACGAACAGACCGTTTCCGTCGGGTACAGGCAGGGGGTGTTCGTTTCCGAGCGCCATGCCGGCGATGCCTATGTTGCCGTATCCGCCGCCGGTGCCGAACCACGAGAGGTAGCGGCTGTCCCAGTCGTCGGGCAGGGGTTTGGTGCCTCGGTCGGGAAATTCGTTTTCGAGCCCGTTGTTGAGCAGCACTTTGGCGGGGTGCCAGTTGCCGAGATGGTTTTCGGCTTCGGCGAGGAGGAAGTGCAGGTCGTGCCCGCGGAAGAGAGGTATGATAGGTTCTATCTCGAATATTTTGGTGCGCAGGTAGTGCGGCGACAGTCCGCCTTCACGGCTGTAATAGTACTTGGTGAAGGCCACGCTGCCGTTGATGGTGTACATGGTCTGCTGCTGGGTAAGCCCGCGAATGTCGGTTTCGGAATACTGCGAGATGCCGTATTGCGAGGGCTGCAGGTAGAAGCCGTCGCCCGGATAGGCGGGGCAGAAGTATTGCACGATGCGGTTGCGCTGATGGTTGTCGTAGTCGTACATAAGTCCGCAGATGAGCATGTATTTCACACTACCCGCAGGCTCCTCGTTAAAAAAGTTCATGTAATATGAATGCTGGTTGGGAATGGTGCAGGCGTAGTATTTTTTTGCTTCTCCGATGTTATTGCTGTTCGTATAATCCGGATAGTCCGGAGTGGTGATGGGGCTGGGTCCGTTGTGGGGAATGTAGCCCGCGTTGTTTCCGTATATCATGTAAAGGAATTGCAGAATGTTGTCCTTTATCCATATCCAGTCGGCTTGTTCACCGCGCCACGAAACGAGCTCGGCGCGGAGAATCAGAAACGGGGGCGTGAAGTAGTCCCAGTATTCGTATCTGTCATTATCATTGTTCTCGGGGTCTATCCATTCCGACAGGTTCATGTCGAGGTCGGCGGCGTAGTGTTCGCCGGCGAGGTCGATGCCGTTGTCGAGCAGGGCGACGCATCGATCGACGATGGCGCGCATGTCGGTGAGGTGGGTGAATATGGAGGAGTCGTCGAGATTTTTCATCTCTTCGAGGGGGTCGTCGAACCAGTATGCCTCGCCGTATATGCTTCCGAGCATGTAGTAAGCCCATACCTTGATGCGCAGGGCGCTGCTTATGAGGCAGGGAAAGTTGGCGGCCCCCACTTCGCTGATTCCCGCTCCGACTTTCTGTATGTACTCTTCCATTTTGGCTAAGTAGTCGTTGCAGGCGACGACGATTTCGTAGTAGCACGAGGGGTCGGCATATTCGTTGCCGTCGGTCGGTTTGTAGGCGTAGATGTCTTGCAGCGCCACCGGCGCGTTGGGCGCCGTTTCGAGGAAGTTGCAGCGCGTGTCGGTGAGGAATATGGCGTGGTCGCCGGCATTCTGCATACGGGTGATGATGCCGAGATATCCGCGATACATTTCGTTTTCGTCGCCGATGTACTCATCGACGTTGATGAGGGTGTCGGGGTCGGTGTTGAAGAAGTCGTCGCAGGCGGTAACGGGCAGTGCGGCGACAGCGAGCAGGAGGTATCGTAGTATGCGTTTCATAGGATTAGAAGTTAAGTTTGAAACCGGCTTTTATGGTAATGGGCAGCGCGACTTTGGCGTAGTCGAACCCGCGCAGGCTTTCGTCGTAAGAATAGGCAAATTCGGGGTCGCCGCCCAGATAGCGGGTGGCGGCAAAGAGATTCTCGCCGGTAACGTAAATCGTGCCCGACCGACAGAAGCGGAAGAGCTTGTTGTCGAAGTGGTAGGCGAGCGTGAGGGCGCGCAGCTTGAAGTAGGAGGCGTTTTCTATCCAGCGGTCGGAGAATACGTTGTTGCCCGAGGGGTCGCCGTAGGCGGCGCGGGGCATGTCGGTAATCTGTCCTTGTACCTGCCAGCGGTTGAGCACCGAAGCCGCCTGATTGTGAAAGGTGTTCATCGACTCGCTCTGCCGGCGCATGGCGTTGTAAGCCTTGTTGCCTACGGAGTAGCCGAAGTCGGCGGTAAGCGAAAGCCAGCGGTAGCGCAGCGTGGTGCTGACGCCGCCGAAGAAGTCGGGCGTGGCCGTGCCGAGCGTTACGCGGTCGTCGTCGTTGATGATGCCGTTGCCGTCGGTGTCGATGAAGCGCACATCGCCTCCCTGATAGGCTTTTCCGCCCGAATTGACGAGGCCGGCCTCTTTTGCCTCGTCGTCGGTGGCATATATGCCGTCGGTGCGGTATCCGAAGAACTGGTAGGGCGTTTCATCGACGCGCACGAGCACTTGCGCATCGTCGCCGTTATATTGTGTAAATGTGATGATGTCTTGTGTCTGTTTGTTGCCGAGCGAGGCGACTTTGCTGCGCGCGGTGGCGATGTTGCCCGAAATCGACCAGTCGAAATCTTTGGTGTGCACGGGGTTGAAGCGCAGCGCCAGTTCGTAGCCCTGCGTTTCTATGGCGGCGGTGTTGTCGTAATAGAGCGGCGTGCCGTAGACGGAGGAGATGTTGCGGTCGAGCAGCAGATCATGGGCGTCGGCATAGAAGTAATTGAAATGTATGTCGAAGAGGTGACGCGCCAGCGAGAGGTCGAGGGCGGCGTCGAACTGTGTCGTCTTCTCCCATTCGAGACGGGTGTTGGGCATGTTGGAGCGCACGATGGTACCCATGTTGAAGAGGTTGGAGGAGAGGTAGTAGTTCTTGGCGTAGTTCGACGAGAAGCGGCTGTTGCCCGTGAGGCTTACTTCGGCAGAGAGGTTGAAGATGTCGATCCAGTCGGGCATGCCGCCGGTGTTTGCGGCGAAGAAGGTGAGCGAAGCCGAGGGGAAGAACCCGAATCGCGGAGCATCGACGCCCGAAACGGAGGTTCCGTCGATAGAGAGGCCGGCAGAGGCTTTCAACAGGTGGTTGAAGTTGTAGTCGGCGTGCAGGTAGTAGCTGAGCCACTTCCAGTCGTCGTTGTTTCCGGTGATGGTGCGCTCGTCGAGGTCGGAGGCCATCGTCTGGTAGTTGTCGTTGGCGGTGTTGTAGCCCGACTCGGAATCGTATTCGAAACTCTTGGTGATAAGACGCACGCCGCCGTAGGCGCGGAAGTCGTGAATGTTTCCGAAGAGTTTTTGGTACATGGCGTTGGCCCCGTAGTAGTAGAACGACTGCCGGCGCACGCCTTTGCTCACGTAGTTGAATCCCGTGCCGTAGAGCTGGGGCACGATGGCGCGGTCGTTGATGCCGGGCACGAAGAGCGACTCTTCGGTGTAGTCGTAGTAGATGTTGAGCAAGCCCGTAATCGTCCAGTTTACGGTAGGCTTCCAGTTGATGCCCAGACGCACGTTCACGTCGTAGATTTTGTCTTCGCCTTTGGCGGTATTGACGAGCGCCACGGGGTTGCTCGCGTTGTCGTAGGCGTAGGCGGGATTGGGATTGACGTTCCAACCGTTGTAGGAGGAGTAGGTGGAGAGCACGTTCCCGTTAGGCTCGCGCGTATACGGATACAGATTCGGCATGATGGCCGAGGCCGCCAGCAGCGGGTTGGTTTCGTACTTCATGCCCTCTTCCTGCAAGTCGCTGGTGATGTAGGCAAGATTGACATTGGTGAAAATATCGACCCAGCGGCTGACCATGACATCGGTGTTGATGAGCGTGTGGTAACGCTGCGTGGAGGTGTTGTCGATAGTCCCGCCCTCGTTGGTGTAGCCGAACGAAATGTTGTACTTGGCGATTTCGTCGCCACCCTCGATGCGGAAAACGTTGTCGGTGACGAATGCCGTGCGGGTAATCTCTTTCGTCCAATCGGTGTTGTTGCAGAAAAGATAGGAATAGGCATTGTCGCCGCTGCGCAGGAAAGGATAATCGTTTTGCAGGTCGGCCATGGAGCTGTATCGCGTCATGCCGATGTCTTGCAGGTAGTTGCGGTATTGCATGGCATCGAGGAAAGGCAGCCCGCGCTTGGAGAGGCTCGCCCCGTAGCTTCCGGTGAAAGAGATGCGGGTGTTGAGGTTGTCGGAGGTGGCTTGCTGCGTTTCCACGAGAATGACGCCGTTGGAAGCCAGCGAGCCGTACATGGCGGCTTCGGCGCCTTTGAGCACGGTGATGCTCTTGATGTCGTTGGCGTTGAATCCGAAGAGGGCATCGCGGGAATAACCGTTGATGACGCTCGATACGTCGCTGTTGAACAGGAAAGGAATGCCGTTTACGACGAGCAGCGGGGTGTTTTCGGCGGTGAAAGTATGCGTGCCGCGCAAGTTGAAATAAGCGCCTTCGCCGGGCATGCCGCTCTTGTGCACGACTTGCAGGCCGGCGACTCCGTCCTGCCACGAGAGGTCGGCGGAAAGGTAATTTTTCATATCCTTTCGGTCGAGGGAGGCATTGACGGCGCTGCGGTTGTCGCGCCGCTCTTCATAAAGCGGGAGCTGCGTCGTACCGGCATAGTCGGTGGCGTTTTCCGGCACCATGACGATGCGGGCGGGAATGACCGATTTCTTCAAGGGGTATTCCCGCATATAATATCCTTCGGCAACGATACGCAGGGTACCTTTTCCGGCAGGGAGTTTCAACTCGAAGGCGCCGTTTTCGTCGGAAATCACCGACTCCGCCGTGCCGACCACCGAAACGATAGCCCCTTGCAGCGGGGTGTTGTCGATACCCGTGATTTTGGCACGTATCGTATTGTCTTGCGCAAAAGCGGGCAAGGCTGCCGTCGTGAGTAAAATCAACAGAAAAGCATATATTCTTCTCATAACACGCATGAATTAATAGTTATTACTCGTCGGCCGCAGGCACCAATGGTACATCATCAGCTGCGATACGTTATTTTTGCCGCGGTCGCTGGGGTCGGTGATGAGGTAGGCATCGTTGCTCGACTCGACACGTATGCGGAAATTTCCCTCTTCGGGAATAGTGACGATGGCTATTTCGTAACCGTCGGTATCGTAGGCAACCGCCTTCTCGTCGAGCTCGATCCAGTCATCGGGGTCGAATCCTTCGGGATAGCCGGTGGAATATTTCCCGAAAAATTCCATATCGGAGGCACCGCCGCGGTCGAAGTGGTAGTTGGAGCCCTGCGCCGCCATCGACATGTCTTTGATAAGCTCCTTGTCGTTGAAATAGATGCTCAGCGAATAGGTGAGCGAGTGTTTGAAGCCCATGCGCAAATGATATTCGCCGGCAGGAAGATTGCACTCCGTCACTTTGTTTGTGTTCTGATTGTAAAGCAGGCCGTCGTACTCGACGCTGCACAGGTAATCTTCGGGTTTGACTCCCGCCTGAAATGCCTCTTCCTGCGCCTTGCGCGCCTCCAAAGCCGTGATGACGGCGGCGATGGAATCTGTCGGCTCCCCGAGAGCGGCGATAGAATCGCGCCGCTGTATGGAAAGCGTGAGGTCGTTCCCGATTTTTACCAACGTGTCGCCTACTGTTGCGGCATAAATGGCATCGGCAGTAGGTACGGCGGTAAGTACGTGGTAATACATGGTGGGCAGCGTTTCGGAGAGCGTGAACTCACTTTGAGCAGTTTGGAGTATCTGCGGAGCCTCCCAGTTTTTCCAGCGGAAATATCGGCTCTTTTCGGCGTCGGTTGCGGCGCCCCACAGATCATAAAAACGCGATTTCACCCGATAGATGACGATGTGATTGGGAATTTTGAGATTGGAGAGGTAATAGGCGACACCGTTGCTCAGCGTGTCGATTTTTGTGGAGAAATCGACGGTCTGCACCGACGGCCGCCAGTTGGCGGCATCGATGCTTTTGTACGTTTCCATATCTAACACCGGATTGATAGTGTGCACATACCCGCCAACACAGGTGAAATCGGGAGCGCCGGCGTTTACTTCATCGGGCGAGAGCTTTCTGTCTACGAAGCATGCCTGCACAATCCACTTCTCGAATTTGGAGCTGTCGTCGGCGGTCGGCTCGCGGTTGAGCCATTCGGAAACGTGTACATAAGCATCTTTCAATGCCCTTTCTATCATCGCATTCGATGGGACGAACAGCGTGGAGGAATAATTCTCGGAACGCATGTCCCAATAAGGCAGACCGGTTTCGGTATAGCGGTCCATCAGCGTGTTGCGCACGGCAATCACCGAGTCGGAATAGACGATGTTTCCCATGTCGTCGAATCCATCGGGTGTGCTGTTTTCGCTGTCGAAATACGATTCTTCGTATTGTGCGACCAATTTTTTGAAAAGCGAATAGTTGTCGCCCAGCGAGTGTATGTATTCATACATCGAACGGCGCAGCTTGATGGTGCCGTTGATATAATAAATGTATCCGTTGTCGGCTTTCACCTTCTTTTCGATTTTGTAATCGTCGATATACGTGCCGTCTTCGCGTAGATGTACCCGTAGGTTTTTCCGGTCGTTGAGCGTCTGGTAACGGGTCTCGATGCCGAAATTCTGCGTCAGCTTGTCGGGCGAAAGGTAAATGTCGGATATGCTGTTCTCGACGAAAGCCGAATCGTCGGTGATTACCGAGCGGTCGAAATGGTCGTTGTCGCAGACGATGAGGGTATAGGTGTCGTCGGCAGTGAGCGACGACAAGATGCCGGTGTTCTCGAACAGGGCTTTCATGTCGGAAAGTTCGGGCTGTTCGCGAAGATAAGATGCCGCATCGCCCCGATATATTTCGATGTCGGACGATACGATGTCGTGCGCATCGAAATGTTCGTCCCACGTATCGGAACAAGAGACTGCCATTGCACATGCAGCCGTCCAAAAGAGTGTTGTAAATCTATTGCTTTTCATGGCGTTTATTCAATAGGCGTAAATTTCACATAATCCCATAGCTGGTGGTAATCGTTGTTGGTTTTGGCATTGATGTCCATCATCTGACCTTTCAATGTATGTTTTTCGGAGTTTTCGAACTCGACGTTTCCCCATAACTCCACAGAGTATAGACCGTAGTTGTTAGCGGGCAATGTCACACCTTTATATATGTATACATCGCTCGTTTCGTCATTGTCGAGAATGAATCGCGTGCGGCTGCCCCCGCCGCAAAAAGGTTTGAGCACCGAGTTCGCTCCGTAGAACAGTTCCACCTTGTAACGACCTTTGATAATGGTGGGGGATTCGAGCTCCACCCAGCCTCCATATCCGAGATTGAGCTCCAGCAGGTTGTTCATATAGGCGCCGTAAATGTTTTCGGTGAGGTTGGTTTTGCTTTTGGATTTGCATTTGACGAATCCGATCTTTCTGTAAGAGCGGTAACCTCCGCTGACGGGGGTGGCAAGGTAGGTTTCGTCCTCGACGAAAGCCGATATGTTGCCGTAATCGCCGTCGGACTTGTCTTCGCTCAGGTCTAAGATATTGTCGCTGCTGGTGAGCGGCGAGGTGAAATAGGCCCCGGAACTCGTGGCGGCTCCATACGCATTGACGAATGAAATGATTTCGGCCGTGTTGCAGAAGTCCCAAATAACGGTTACCGGTTCGGGCTCCCACACGGGCAGTATGTCGTCTATTTTGTGTATCACTCCGTTGTGGGCAGGCATATCGCTGCGTATGATATGTCCCCGTTTGTTGAACGTGTGTATGCCGGCGATGTCTTCGCAGGTTACTACCTGATAGGTGTATTCGGTGTCGAAGATGTTTATCTGCCCCTCTTCATCGAAGTGGAAGAAGTCGCTTATGTACTGGATTTTGTCGAAGAAGTGATAGGCGATATAGCGGTAAAGCTCGTTGGTAGGCTCGGTGTAGTTGCTGCCGGCTCCGAGGTGGGAGCAGAGGTCATCGACAGAGTTGATGCCGGAGGCGGCAAATACTTCGTCGGGCACAGCCAGACAGGTGAAGTTGATTGCCGTTACAGAAAAACTGCCGTCGATGTTGTAGGTCGTATCGGCTTCTCGGGCAACGATTTTGTCGTAGCCGCACCGTTCTGCCGCTTCGATGAAAATGTTGTATTCGTCGTAGGGGCGGAGACGTTCGAGCACTGTTTCGGCGACCGGACGTATGACGTCGCCCATGATGAAGATTTCGCCGTTGGCGGTCTTCGTGGAAACGAAGTTTTCCAGCTTTGCCTGATTGTTCAGGTAGATGGAGTCGGTATTGTATATCGTGTTGTCGCGTTCGGCATCATCGACATCGGTAATGGTATAGCCGAATCCGGTCGAAAGATAGTTGTCGAATAAGGTCTGCCCCGGTATGTTTTCTCCGTTTTTGGCATAATTGGCAAGCATCTCGTCGGAGAGGGTATAGTTGTTGATGATATGTTGCTGTACGACGGCGCGGGCATATTCGCGGTCGAGTTCGGAAACGCTTTCCACCTCTTTCCATGCGAGAAATTCGCGCATGGCTTCGTTGGTGGGGCAGAAAACGATGGCCGTAGCATCGGCGTCGTTCAGGGCGTTATAGTAGTCGGCATATTTCAGCAATTCCACCCACAGCGAGAAGTCATCGCTGTTTTTCGACAAAACTGCGGCGCAGGTCATCTCCAATTCATCGCCCGTATCGGTCAGATATGTCGTACCTTCGTACGGGTCTTTGCAAGAACCGAACAGGGCAATCAGTATCGATGTCAATAAAGAATACTTTTTCATAATCATCAATTATAATAGGGGTTTTGCACCAACTGGTCGTTGGCGTCTAACTCTTCTTTGCTGATAGGAAGGAACAGGGCGTTGTCGTTTCCGAGTACGGTGCGCAGCCATGCTTCTCCGACTTGCCGGTTGTACGTAATGCAGTTGTCGATGAGGAACTCCGATTTGTACTTGTTGTCGTTCCTCCGTCCGAAACGCAGGAAATCATACCATATTTTCCCTTCGCCCACAAGTTCCATTTTGCGCTCGTACAGTATTTTTTCGAGCATGGCTTCTTCGTCGAGCGATTCCACTCCTTCCGGGGTGGCGTTTGTTTCGATATCCAGATTCGAGCGCGTTCGTATCTGGTTTATCAATTGCATGGCTGCCACTTTGTCGTCGGTGTTTTCACCGCCGCTGCGCAGCACGAGCGCTTCGGCTTTCATCAGCATCACTTCGGCTACGCGGTAAATGATGAAATTGGGGTCGTAGTAGGTCGGCGTCCGTCTGTCGGAGAGCGTTTTCGAGCCCATGTATTTCCATACATACGAGTTGAATTCTCTTTCGCTTTTTATATAGAATCCTCCGTACGATGTCCGCACCGCTTCTTTGAATTCTGAAAGCGTCATTCTGTATTCATTTTTGAATTCCTGTGTCAGGGATTCGGAAATGACATATTCGCGATCGGCGTTGCTGTCGTCGAACAGAATGGGCAGCGTGTTGGTCTGGCCTTCCTCATAGTTCCATTGTACTTCGTAAATGGATTCGTTGCTGTTGCCCGGATTGAATATCGAGAACCAACTCGAATGGGTGGGCGTGGAGAGAAATTCGGGAGCGCCGGCTCTTTGGGCATTGAGTATGCCGTCGCAGTAAGTGATAGCTGCGTCATAATCTTCTGCCCACAAGCATACATCGGCGCCCAGCGCGTACAAAGCCCATTTGGTGCCGCGTCCTTTGGTCTCCCAGTTGGTGTCGAACGACTCTTTGGCGCCCGATGCCAGTCCCATACGTATGTCTTCGCGTATTTGGGCGATGAGGGTGTCTTCGCTCGATTTCGGAATTTTCATCGAGAAAGAGTCGTCTTCATACGGCTCGGTAATCAGCGGCACTTCGCGCCAGTTGCGTACCAGATAGAAGTAGGCGAGCGCCCGCAGGAAGTAGGCTTCGCTCTGGTGCGACCGCATGACGGAGATGTCGTATGTGGCATCGCGCTCTTGGGCGCTCGGCGCATTTTTTATCACCGTGTTGGCAACGTTGATGATTTTGTAAAAACCGCCCCAGTCGCACAAACTTTTATCGGTAGGTTTTACCATAAACGATTGCAGGTTGGAATAGTTCTTTATGTTGTATATGCAGCCGGCGCGCAGTTCTCCATAGGGAATCAGGGTCGGAATCACCAAGTCGCGCAGGTAATAATATCCCGACATCAATACCGATTCCACTTCTTCTTTGGTCTGCCAATAGGTGATGCTCGGCTGCGAATTTTCGGGATAGATTTCGAGCCACTCTTTGCACGAGCTTGCCGCGAACATCGCTCCGCAACTCAGTGTCAGTATGAGGTATTTGAAATTTCGTTTCATAATGCGACAGAGAAATTAGAAGTTGATATTGAAACCGAACGAGAAACGGTGGCTGCGGGGTGTTTGAGCCTTGTCTTTTGCTATATCCGTTACTTTCGACGGCAGGGTTACTTCCGGGTCCTGTCCTTTGTATTTGGTGAATGTAAACAGGTCATAACCGGTAAGGAAAATATTTACGGAATTCATTTTTATTTTCTTGCAGATATTTTTTGGCAGCGAATAGCTGAGCGATAGCGTTTTCAACCGCACGAACGAGCAATCTTCCACAAAGCGGTCGGAGCCCAGATAGTTCAGTCCGTAGTTGTAGAGGGCGCGCGGTATGTCGGTATTGTCGCCTTCGCTGCGCCAACGGTTGAGTACAGCGGTGCTTTGGTTGTCTTTGTTGTACATGGCTTCGGAGTCCATGCGGGCTTGATTGATGACTTTCTGCCCTGCACGATAGTGGAAGAATATGGTCAATCCCAACCCTTTGTACTTGACGTTTATGCCGCCGCCTCCGGTGAGCATCGGGTTGTAGTTGCCGAGATACACCACGTCTTTGCCATTGATTTTGCCGTCGTGGTTGATATCTTCGTATTTGGCATCGCCCGGGTAGCAGACGTAAGTTCCGTTTTTCATCACGATGGGTTTGCCGGTAAGGTCGTACATCACGTGGCCTTCGGAGTCGCGGGCGTAGGTGTCTTGTGTATTTTGATAGACACCCTTGTAACGGTAGCCGTAGAACGCTCCCACCGATACTCCCGATTCGAGCCGCTGCACGTAGCTGCCGTTCGATACCGAGGGCTCTTCGTTGGCAGTCAGGTTGTCGGGCAGTTCCAGTATTTTGTTCACGTTGCGGTTGATGTTGAAGTTTGCCGAAACCGTCCAGTCTTTGTTTTTGAATATTTCGTAATCGATGCGGTATTCCCAACCGATGTTGCTCAGCTTGCCGGAGTTGAAATATGCCAACTGGTTGCTTGCGTATCCTACGCTCGACGGTATGGTAACTTTCGTCTGCAACAGGTCTTTCGTTATTTTATGATAGTAGTCGAACGTCATGGTCAGTTTGTTGTCGAGGAAGCCCAAGTCGGTACCGATGTTGTATTCGGTCGAAGTTTCCCATTTCAGTTTGTTGAGCTGCATGGTGTTGGGGGCGATGGCAGCTTCGGTGTTGTAGTCGCCGATAGAGGCGTAGGTACCGATGTAGGGTGCCGTGCCGCTCGGGGCATTTCCGCTCTGTCCCCAGCTGGCGCGCAGTTTGAGTTGATTCCACCAATCGAGATTTTCCATAAACGGCTCTTCCTGCACGTGCCATGCCACACCGACGGCGGGGAAGAATCCCCAGCGGTTGGCCTTGCTCAGCGTGGAGCGGCCTTCGTAGTTGGCAGTGAAGTTGATGACGTAACGGTCCATCAGCGTATAGTTTATCAATCCGCGTACGGCCAGTGTGCGGGCTTCGGACTTGCCGGAACCGAGGCTTTGTATGGCGCCGCCCGTTACGGGGTCGGACATTCCCGGAGCCGCAGCACCGTATATAGCTTCGGAGGTATCGGAGCTGCGCGATTGTTCCGTCTTCCACAATCCCGTGAGAAGCAGGGTGTGAACGTCGAATGTTTGACGGTACATCAATTTGTTTTCGCTTTGCAGCGACATGGTGTTTTTGTAGGCGTCGGAGCTGTAATTGGCATACCAGTCATTGATAGAAGCGTCGGTGGCCGATTGCGGCAGGAACATTCGCGTCTTGGTAGTATTGAATTTCATCGACACCCAGCCGGTGTAGGTGAATCCGGGCAGAATTTTGTAATTCAGCCGGTAGTTGATTTTTTCCTCCCGCTGGTTGGTTTTGCTGTAACTTTCATTGGCAGCGATGATGGGGTGATAGTTTTTGTCTTTTCCGTTGAAAGCGCCTTGGAATTCTTCGGCGTTCTGGCGGAGGAAGTAATTGTCGGTCGGGAGACCTGTCGCGTCGTCGATCCAATAAGGGCTCTTGTTCGGCATTTTGCGCATGGCTTCGGCACGCACATTGTCGAAATAGGGTTCCTTGTTGTTGGTGTCGGAGTAGGTGAACTCGGCGTACATGTCGAGTTTTTCGGAAAATTTGTACGTCAGGTTGTACGAAGCGGTGATACGGTTCATGCCGGTGCCTACGCTCGTACCTCCTTCATTCATGTATGAAAGCGAGAATCGGTATGTGGCTTTTTCGCCGCCGCCCGACATGGAGAAACTTTCGTCGAAAATCCATGCGTTTTTGGTGATGTCTGAAAGCCAGTCGGTGTTGGTGTTGTATTCGTTGAAGTAGCGCCAGTTCGGATTGTAACCGATTTCGGGCGTGTCGAAAAGAAGTTCGAGGTAGGACGATGAATTGGAAAGTCCGCGTGCGTTGGCGGTGTTCCAAATGGCATCTTGCATGAATGCCACATATTCATCGCCGTTCAGCAGCGGAATCGATTTCGGTTCTACCTTGACGGTGAATTTGGAAGACAGGGTGAACGTCGTCTTTCCTTTTGTACCTTTTTTGGTCGTGATGAGGAGTACGCCGTTGGCGGCTTTCGTACCGTAAATGGCGGTCGATGCGGCGTCTTTCAGCACCTCTATGGATTCGATGTCGTAGGGGTTGAGGTTCAACATATCGGCAAAATCTTCGTTATTTGCCGTGTTGAAGTCGAACGAATCGTCGATGTCGGTCGAGTAGGGAACGCCGTTGATGACAATCAGCGGGTCGGCATTGGAGTTGAGGGTTGCCGTACCGCGGATACGGATAGAGCCTTTGGCACCCGGGTCGCCGCCTGAAATGATGTCCACGCCGGCAAGCCGGCCTTGCAGAGCCTCTTCCACAGACGATACCGGCAGCGTTTCTACTACCGACGACATGTCGATTTTCTGTGTGGCTGCCGTTTGTTCACGAACGGTAAGTCCCATTTCCGTAACTTCGCTTCGGGCGCTCGATACGGTTATCTCTTCCAGTTGGTGCGAGCTTGGCTGCATGACTACCGTAACCGTTTTTTGTCCGGTATAAGGTATGCGCTGTGTTTCCATACCGATAAAGGAAACGACAATGGTTTTTGCGCCTGCCGGCACTTTCAGCGAGAATGTACCGTTGGCGTCGGTTGCCGCGCCGGCCAGTACACGCTGCTGGTCGTTTTCTATGGCGACATTCACGCCGATGGCGGGTTCGTGTTCTCCTTGATATATTTCATATACTTTACCGGACAGGAAACCCGATTCTGTCTGTGCCGATACGGTGCAACTGCCTATCGCACACAGGAACAAGATACTGTATTTTATGGTAGAGATTACGTTTTTCATAATACTCCGTTTATAAATTGTACACAACCGTCGTCAAAGACGAAAGGAAAATAATCATAGTCGCCCACCATGTCCACTCTTCCGTTGTAGCCCGGCTCTGCGACTTCGGCGCTCAGTTTTGTGCCGTCGTCGTAGATGTTTACGTGCGTGGCATTGATTTGCGGACGCCCGTCTACGATAATGTTTTCGGAATCGAGCGTGATAAGTCCGCCGTCGGCTTCGGTGTTTTCACCCCAGCCTACGAACGGATAGTTGGATATGGAGGCGGTGCTTAGCGGTATGAAATATACTTTCAGATATTTTTGCAGTGCATCTGGGTCACTGACCGTGCAGGCATTAAAGAAATCGACGCTTGGAACATTCGCGGTGGCTGTCGTGGCGATGCCGGGAATTTTCCCCGCAACGACGGCTTCTTTTACAGCATTGTTCGTGGGAATGAGCATCAGCGAACTTTCGGTCATGGCGGTCAATTCCGATCTGGCGATATCTATCATTCCGGCTTTTATCAGTAATTGTATGAATGCGCAGAACGGTGTTATTTCATCGGTACGCCCGCTTACCATCATGGCTATGAATTTGCTTGGAATAGCCATGTTTTCAAAACTTCCTTCAAACAAGGAGCCATCGTAGGCGTAGCAATGTCCGTTCGTCCAGTTGTCGCCCTTGAAAGTCAGTTCCGAGACTTCGCAGTACACACTGTTTTCATTTGCCATGTTGCCGGTGTAGGGTATCAGTTGGTCGAACAGGTAGGAATTGGTGATTTTCCCGTTTTTTACATACCAGTACACTTTGTTGTCGGGCATAAGCGTGGCAAACACGTGTTTCCCGCTCGTCGGCAGTTCTTCGAGCGTGGTGGTGGAGCCGTCTATGGCAGCCACATGGGTATATACATATTTCTGCTGTTCCGACGCCGACAGCTTGTTTTGTCCTAAAAGGAGCGTATTTTGAGCGGCATCGTAGGTGATGCCGTTGCGTGCCAATTGATCGTCGGAGGGATAGAGCACGATATATTTCATGTGTTCGGAGTACAGCGACTCTTCCAAATCCGAATTTTCCATCATGCGCTGGAAATTGCTGTATCGCTTGTATTGATAGGCAGGGCCGGTTACGGCGCTGAACATCGGCGGGGGAGTCAGTTCGTCGCAGCCGTACAGAGCGCCGTTCACACATATTTTACGGTTTTCTTCGGGGACGTTATCGACGTCGAATGAGATGACGGTGCCGAGCGAGCTTTTTATGTCGCCGCGCTCTATTTCTTCGGGAAAGACGATGGACGCAGCGTAGATGCTGTTTTCCAGCAGACGGCGCAGAACGTCCGGCGAAACGGCATCGTAGGCGACTTCTTGCGGATAGCCGGTGCCTTCGACGCCCCAATACTCTTTGTAGAAGTTGTCCCACGCATCGTCGTTCGGGGCGAAGATACTGTATGATACAGACGACAATGCCGTCATTTGCTTATAATCCGTTACCGGCCATTCGGTGGCGATGTTCGGCAGTTCGGGCGAGTGCAGATGCTGGTATAGGTCGGTGCCGTTGCCGTATTCGCGGGTCAGTGTTTCATCGAGATCGTAATGCTCGTATTCATTGTAAAAGTTCAGATACGTGTTGTACGTGCCCGCTTTCTTCATTTCGTTGTAGATAGTTTCGAGCGGTTTGAGTACTTTATCTATAAGATAGACATAGCCTGTGGACGTGATGATTTCATATTCATCGACAGAAGCGTTCGACACGTTGAATCCGTCGGCTCCTTCCCACGAAGAGCCCGGATAGAAATATTCGTAGTTGCGCTTCGCGTCGATTTGTTTCGTTTGAAACATACGATACGAGAATACCGGTACGAAACGCTCCAAGTGGTACACGTTCACTTTGTTGCCGACAGTATCGGTTTCGAGAGTCGCGGCGTCTTGGCTTTTGGTGCGGAATTTGTAATACAGTCCCGCATTTACCATTTGCTCTTCCTCGGTGGCGCCGTCACCTTCGTTCGGACGGAAATTGACGAGTTTGTTTTTATCGAACGAATAGTACAGAATATGGAAGCCGATGAGCTTCTGTACTTCTTCGACGGAAAGATCTTCGATGCTTTCGGCTCCGTATTCCGATTTCAAATATTCGGCAAAGGCGTCGTTGTTGGGTGCCATTACCGTCCAAATGCCTTTGCCTTGCAACAAGGGGGCATAGCCGGCTATATCCACACCGTTCAGAAACGTGCTGTAATTTCCTCTTTCCTGCAATGTTTCGTATATACTTCCTTTCATGTCTTTCGGCATATCGTAATACGATAAATTGTCTTGACAGGAAATTCCTAAAACAGCCCAGCAAAGCACACCGGCAAAGATGATCCGACCTTTGAATGTGTTTTTCATAGAATCGTGGTTTTCTGTTTTGTTTTGTATAGTTTATAATAACAGTGAAAAAATAAAAAATTTTTTCACAAATTACTATTTTGATAGTGTTCTTTCTTGTTATTGCATGAGCGAGGTTATTTGCAGCGTGCATTGCCGCCTCGCCCATGCAGATATCTTTCTTTTATATCTTCTCTCTGTTTTATCTGTTATTTTCGAAGAATCACTTTTTCTCCCTCTACAATGTAGAAGCCTTGCGGCAGCACGGTGGATATCTCTTTATAAGGTATCTGCCGGCGGACGCACTGTCCGGCGATGTTGTAGACATCGACGAGACGGTCGGGGTCTTTGGGCGTTGCCGCAATCTCCTCGACGGCACTGGTGCCGATGTTGCGCACCGTCAGGATAAGCGATACCGCCACTTGGTTGTCTCCCGAGAATCGCAACAGAAACGAACCTTTCAACGGCGTTTCGAGTTCTATCGTGTGGGCGGCGCTGTTCGGAGTTCCTTTTCGCGACGGGAATACATATCGAGTGTTATCGTACACGTTCTCTCCCAGTTGTTGCAGGTAGGAAGTGCCGTTGTCGTTATTGCAGCAACCTTCTATTTTTATGGAGACCACTTCTTTCCCGTCGGGTATGTTCACGTAAAAATCGATGTTGCGCGAATATTTTACCGTTGAGCCGCTTTTGGCGTAGGCTTTGTTATCGTTGTTGGTGATGAAGTAGCCGTCGTCGAAGTTCCAGCGGGTACCCTCCGAGCCGGTGGCGGTCGAGGCGGAGATTTCCACCTCTGTGGCTTCGGTCGATGAGGAGGAGTCTATCTTCTTGCCGAGCAGCTCGCCGCCGGAGGTGCAGCCCTCCATGATGTCGGCGACAAGGCTGTTCATATAGACTTCGAGCATGGTGTAGCCGCTGTCGTCGAGGGTGTTGCCGTCGGCGGGGTCGGCGGGATCAAGCCCCTTCTCTGTTTCCCATTCGTCGGGCATACCGTCGCGGTCGGTGTCGGCGCGTGCGGGCAGCGATTCCAATTCAGGCCATGGGCTCGCGGCGCCCGGAGCGCGGCATTCGTTCTGCGTGTCGATGAAGCCATTGGTGCCGTAGGTAGCTGTTTTGTTGCGTGTGTCGGATACCATGACGGCATCGAGTGCGTCGCGTGCGTGACACGCGCCTACATACTCCAATACTTTCTCATACGCTACGTCGGGGGTGTGCGTCGTCGTGGCAATGAACTCTATCGGCTCGCCGATGCGCATCGAGTCTTTGGTGCCTTGCGTGTAGGTGGAATCTACGCCGGAACCGTTACTTATCTGGGCGTAGATGCCTTTCGTCCAGTTATCTTGCGTAACTTCATTGTTACCCACGATTTTGTTTCCGTCCACGAAATATTTTCCCCACATATGCAGGGCAGGTTTCCAATTGTTCCATGAAACAGTCACCGTCTTACCGTCTACGTCGATGGTGTTGGCGGCCATGTCTATTTCGTATTTCGTTCCACCGATGGTTACGTAATTTTTCGTTCCGTCGGAAGAACCGGATACGTTATTCTCATCATACGGAGTGTTTGCCACCTTGTTGTAATTGCTTGCAGTCGTTTTCTTGTCGAGGCAGTAATCAACCGTCCTGATGCCCGGCGAGGCGATGCGGTAAGCTATGGCTTTGGTGCCGGTGGCGGGACCGGGCTTGTAGTAATTGTTCACCATGTTCACGTTCATGGCTTCGCCGCCGTAGCAGCCGTTGACTGCCCAGTTGTAAATCACGTTGTTGCGCATATCCATGCGCTCGTCGAGCTGCGTCGAAGGACGCGGACCCAGACGCGGCGTGCGGCTCTCGTGGTGGCATATCAGGTTGTGGTGATACGATGCGCCGCTGCCGCCCCAGTTGCCGCCGTAGCCGTGTTTGCCTTTGCTGTGCCCTGAGTTGCGCAGACTTTGCGATGCGATGCACCACTGCACGGTGATGTTTGTCGAACCATAGACCGAGAGACATTCGTCGATGCTCCAGCTTACCGAGCAGTGATCGACCATGATGTCCCTTTGATCCATGCCGCCCAGCCCGTCGCCTTCGTGGTAGGCTACGTTTTTGTTGCCGAGACGGAAGCGCAGGAAGCGTATGATGACGTTGTTGGCGCTGATGGTAAAGGGATAGCCCGCGATGCAGATGCCGTCGCCCGGGGCGGTCTGCCCCGCGATGGTTACATTGCCGTTTTTCAGGGCAAGTGCCGATTCCAGAAATATCGTGCCCGATACGTCGAATACGATGGTACGTTTACCCGATTTTTCGATTGCCCAACGGAACGAGCCGTCGCCGCTATCGTTGAGATTGGTTACATGATACACCGCACCGCCGCGTCCGCCGGTAATGTAGCGTGCAAAACCTTCGGCACCCGGAAATGCCGGCAGATCTTCATCGGCATGTACGGTGAAGAACGATAAGAGACAACCGAAAAACAGAATTGTTTTTTTCATGGTATCGCTTTTGCGTAAAATTTCACGAAACAAAGAAAGAGATATTTTCATAGAGGAAAGAGGATTTTTTATTCAAAGAGGTGTACTTTTTCTATGAATGCGCTTGTTTTACGAAAGCCGATATCTTCTTTCCAAGTGTATAGTTTATTTGCAAATATAAATATTTTTTTTCGATTTTACAAATTTTATCTGTAAAATCGAAAAGTGATACAATCATTATTCTTTGATATATACCGACGGCGATTTGCCGGTTATCTTTTTGAAACTGCGGCTGAAATATTTGGGGTCGGCATATCCGACTTTGTAGGCGACTTCGGCAATCGAGAAGTTTCGCGACTGCATCAGCTGTATGGCGCGTTTGATGCGTATGGTTTTCAGGAAGTTGATAGGCGACTGTCCCACCAACGCTTTGATTTTCCGGAAGAACACGCTGCGGCTGAGCGCCATTTCCCGCGCCAGATCATCGACACTCAGGTCGGAGTTGTCGAGGTTGTCATCGACGTATGCGAGGAGTTTCTGCATGAATTGTTCGTCGGCGGGCATGATGGAGAGTTCGGGCAGTTGGTAACCCGTTTCGCCGGCGGAGTTTTGTCCGAGTCGTTCCATGTATTTTTCACGCAGGAGCTGCTGTTGCTGCTGTATCATGGCTACGCGGGCTTTGAGCAGCTGGGTGCTGAACGGTTTTACCATATAGTCGGCAATGCCGCTGTTGGCACCGCGAATGCGGTCGTCGAGCGTGGCTTTGGCAGTCAGCACGATAATGGGAATGTGACAGGTCGTGGCGTTGGCCTTTATGCGGTCGATAAGTCCGAATCCGTCGAGTTCGGGCATCATCAGGTCGGTAATCACCAAGTCGGGCATATATTCGAGCGTCCGTGTCCAGCCCTCTTCGCCGTTGCAGGCGGTATAGATTTTGTAGTTGCGGCACAGGCTGTTTTGCAGGAATGCGCGCAGGTCGCGGTTGTCTTCGACGATGAGAATGATGAAGCGGTCGTCGGCATCGGTGCCGTCGGCTTCTGCGGCGATTTCTTTTTCGTCGTCGGCCTCACTGTCGTTCAGTAGAAATTCGGCTTGCGCATCTTTTTCGAAGTGGTCTTTCCCCGTGAGGAATGCCACCTCGAACGTGCTGCCTTCGCCTGTACGGCTGTGGACGGCGATTTCGGCATGATGCAATTCCGCGAGCTGTTTGACCAACGACAGCCCGATGCCCGTCGATTGCTTGTAGATGTTGTTTTGCAGTATGGTGTCGAAGCGTTGGAACAGCGTCTCGATTTTGGCGGGCGGTATGCCTACTCCCTTGTCGTGCACGGCGATGACGATGCGGTCGTCTTTCCGCGCCGCCTCTACCGTTACCGACTTGCCTGCCGGCGTGTATTTGAAGGCGTTGGACAGAAGGTTGATGAAAATTTTTTCGAATTTGTCTTTATCCGCCCATACGTACATATTGTCGGGCCCCATTTCGAGACGGAAGTCGATTTTATTCATGCGGGCGATGTTGTCGAAGTTCTCCATGATGCTCTCCAACTCTTCCCGCACATTGAGCTTCTCGACCAGCAGGCGCATTTTCTCGTTCTGGATTTTCCGGAAATCGAGAATCTGGTTGATGAGGTTCAACATACGGTGGGCATTGGTTTGTACGACTGTCAGGTATTCTTTGTCCTGTTCGGGCAGTTTTTCGTCTTCCAACACCTCCGAGAGCGGCCCTTCGATGAGGGTGAGCGGCGTGCGCAGCTCGTGCGAAATGTCGGTGAAGAATCGGAGTTTCGCTTCCGTGAGCTGCTGCTCCACCCGCAGGCGGTAGCGCAATTTGTAAATATGCAGATAGATGAATACGATGATGCTAATCAGCACGATAGCGAGTACGATATAAAGACATATCGCATACGGCGTTTCGGCAAACGCCGGTTGGCGCGAAACGGGGAGCGTCCGTTCGTTATCGACCCAAAGCCCGTTGCGGTTGGTGGATTTCACCCGCAGTTTGAAATCTCCGGCCGGAAGATTGATGTAATTGGCTGTCAGGTTGTCGGAGGTGATAGTCCACTCTTTGTCCACACCTTCCAATTTGTAGGCGTACCTGATGGCGGCATCGGAAGAGAAATCGACGGCCACGAAGGGCACGGACAAGGTCCTTTCGGTCGCTTTCAGGTGTATTGCCTCTATCCCGTTTCCGAATATAATGGCGGGAATGTAGTCGTTGTCGTCTATCTTGTCGGGTTCGACCATCGCCACGCCCGTGCCGGTGGACACGAGCAGTTTCCCGTCGGGATAGATGTAGGGCTTGTTTTCCGACAGAGTGGTATAGCGTGGGAATATGTCGTTTCCGAAATTCTCGAAATTTTCGTTTCGGGGATTGAACCGCATCAGCAGCCGCTCGGAGAGCACCCAGATGTAGCCGTTGCGGTCTTCGGTAACGTTGAGCGCCACATCGGAGTAGGCGCCCGCCTGTTTGGTATAGGACTTGAAACGGATATTGTCGGAAAGCAAATTCGGGGAGAGGATTTTATTCAGCCCGCCGCCGAATGCCGCCACGTATATATCGCCGTTTTCAGCCACTTCTATGCCCATGACATCGTTCCCGCCCAGACTGTGCTCATCGTCTTTTTGCCGCACGTTGCAGTAGAAAAAGAGGTCTTCGGGTTGATAGAAATTTTCGTCGAATGTGAAAAGTCCCTGTGTGGTGCCGACGAGAATCACGCCGTCGTCGGTTTCCGCTATGCAGCGCACCTGTTTGGGCTTGCTGCCCGAGCGCAGCGCCAACCGGTTGTGTTCATGGAAAAACAGCGGTGCCGGGTCGTTGGGCGATTCTATCATGTTCAGTCCGAAATCGTAGCACCCGACCCAGATGTGCCCGTTTTTGTCCTGCAAGATTGCATATACGGCATCGCCGCTGAGGCTGTACGGTTTGTGTCCGTCGGGCTTGAAGTGTCCCGTAATGCGGTATCGGTGCGGGTCGGCATAACGCATTCGGTAGAGCCCTTCGCCTTTTGTCCCCACCCACAGGTTGTGGTCTTTGTCTTCCAACATGGTGTAAATGCCGGCGCTGAACAGCGTTTGTTCCGATACGATTCGTCCGTCGGGCGAGAGGTAGCCTATTCGTTTGCCGCCTTCCCGTATCTCCACCATGCCGTCGCGCGTCGAAATCCACATGCGTCCTGCCGAATCGACGAAAGTGCACCGTATTTCACCTTGCAAATAGTTCGGCAGCAGATAAATGCCTTTGCTTCCGAATTGCAGTTTGTGCAGTCCCGAATTGCACCCTACCCAAATGTTTTCCTGTTTGTCCTGAAATACTAGCCGTATCGTTTGCGACAGGAACCGGCCGGCGTTGTAGGGCGCCAGTGTAAGAGCGAGCGTGTCGATGCGGTGCAGCCCTCCCGACCGCAAGAACAAAAACAGGTCGCCGGACGGGTTGTTGAAAAAGAGGGGGCGTGTAACGTCTTGCGATGTCCACACGGTTTCTTTCGCCTGTTTCAGCGGCTCGATGCGACGGCTGTCGGCATGAAGTACATACGTCTGCATATCCTTTGTTATCAGACAGTAGAAACCCTTTTTGCCGAAACAGGAAATGACTTCCTGCGAGCCGGTGCGGGTCGGGAGCCGTTGTTGCTTCACTGCCTGCGTGCGGGAGTCGATGAAGAGCATGCCGGCATCGGTAGCCACCGCGATGGTGGTGTCGTCGGCGAAGAGCATGCGGTAGAGGTGGGTTGCTGTCGGAGGTATGTTTTCCACAAAAGCCAGTTCGCCCGTTTTCATGTCGTAGGTCGCGATGCGGCATTCGGGCGTGCCTAGCCATATCCGGTCGTTGCGTTCCGTCCAGCTTTTGTAGGTAAGGTTGTTGCGAAAGCTGTTTCCGCCGACGGTCATGATACCTTGATCGGTCAATATCCATTCGCTGCCTTGCGAGTCGAGCTTGATGTCGTATATTTTCCGTTTCTTCGGCAGCGGGTTGGGGTAAAGGGCCGGCGAAGAAATATTTTTGTCGTCGATGCGGTAGAGCGTGCCGTCTTCTTCGATGAGCCACGAAAAGCCGTTTTTCAGCGATACTGCTTTGTATGCCGTTACCTTGCGTTTGAATCGTTCTTCCAGCAGGCTTTGGACGTCTTCGAAATGCCCTTGCCGGTTGCGGAAGAGGTAGAAGCGCTCCCGCCCGATGCACCAGATGTCGTTTTCGCTGTTTACCGCCAATACATCTATACGGTTTTGCACAAGGGGTTCGTGATTTCCCGGCAGGGATTTGTAGCAGGAAAATCCGTATCCGTCGTAGCGGTTCAGTCCGTCCCACGTGGCAATCCACAAAACGCCGTCGGCGTCTTGCTCTACGGCCGTAACGCGGCTTTGCGACAGCCCGTCGGCAGCCGTATAGGTGGTCATGCGGCACGTCTGCGGCGGTTGTGCCCATGCCGACAAGACGAAGAATATTCCTGACAGAACGGAAATGGTGTGTTTCATACTACCAAATGTATGGAATATTTTTGGCTTGAAGAGTGTAAAAAGAATCAAAAAGCGAAAAGTACACTTTTTTGATTTATTTATCCTCTATTTTGTAAACGAATCGAAAGAAAAAAAGGCAATTGGTTAAAAAATGCACTTATTCGCTTGAATTATCGACTTCCGATATGGGGATATGAATTTTCTTTGTACAAGAAAAATTTTGCATTTCTAAAAATGCCTTTACACACGTAGTTTCTTTTCATGTTTACTTTCGGAGAGGGGCTTTCGATGTTTGTCGAAGCCCTCTTTTTTATGAAGAAAAAAATTCGGCAGGCTTGATGAAAGGAGTCTGCCGATTCTTTTACGGACAACCGTCTTGCCGACGGACACGCAGGGCGAATTTACAGGCATCTTTATGAAAAACTTTTCTTTTCGCTATCTTTGCACGAAAATTTCACCGAACAATGCGAACACTCATTTCTCTGCAAAAAGGGGTGGCGGGCGACCCTGCCCGACGTTTTCGCATTCCCGTCGATTTTGAATTGCGGGAGGGCGAGCATTTGGCAATTGTGGGACAGAACGGAAGCGGTAAAAGTACGTTAGTACAGACGGTTACAGGGCAGCTTTTTTTGAAAAGCGGCATATTGATGTGCGACTTCGGCGCGCACGCAGGACGGTACGATTCCGACAATATCCGTTATGTAACGTTCAATGATGCTTACGGTACGGCGACGTCGGACTATTATTATCAACAGCGCTGGAACTCGCAGGACAGCGACCTTTCGCCCCGCGTTGCCGATATTCTTGGAAAGGAAAAATGTGAAAATCCGTTGTGGAAAGATAAGGTATACAGCCTGTTGGGTATTGGCGATTTGCTCCGGTTACCCATCATTCAGCTTTCGTCGGGCGAACTGCGCAAGATGCACATCGCCCGCCTGCTGCTTTCCGCTCCGAAGGTGTTGATACTCGAAAGTCCTTTCATCGGCCTCGATGCGGCGGCACGCCGCCTGCTCACGGAGCTGTTGCAGCAATTGATTGCCGAGACGCCGGTGCAGGTCGTTTTGGTCGTGTGCGCTCCGCAGGACATTCCCTCTTTTATAACGCATGTTTATCCGGTGGAGGATATGCAGTGCGGCGCGAAGATGACGCGGCAGGAGTATCTGGCGGGCGAAACGCTTTCCGCCCGACGGGAGGAGGTTGCCTGCCGGCAGGTGATTCTGCCGCAGTCGGCCGACGAAAAAACGCTTTGTACGGCAGAAACGATCGTACGCTTTACCGACGTGTCGATACGGTATGGCGGACGCACCATTCTCGACAAAATAAATTGGACAATAAAAAATGGAGAAAAATGGTCGTTATCAGGTGCTAATGGTGCCGGAAAATCGACTTTGCTCAGTCTTGTTTGTGCGGATAACCCGCAAGCCTATTCGCAGAATATAACCCTTTTCGACCGCCGGCGCGGCACGGGCGAAAGCATTTGGGACATCAAGAGGCACATCGGTTACGTGTCGCCCGAGATGCACCGCGCCTACCTCAAAGACATTCCCGCCGTCGAAATCGTGGCGTCGGGCTACTACGATACTATCGGACTTTACCGCCGCCTCTCCGACGAACAGACAGCGCGGTGCGCCGGCTGGCTCGATGTTTTCGGTATCACGGCGTTGCGCGACCGCTCGTTTGTGAAACTCTCGTCGGGCGAACAGCGGCTGTTGCTGCTGGCGCGGGCGTTGGTCAAAGACCCCGACCTGCTGATTCTCGACGAACCCCTGCACGGACTCGACGTACTCAATAAGGCGCGGGCGTGTGCCGTCATCGAGGCCTTTGCCGCCCGCGCGGGCAAGACGCTTATTTACGTTACGCATTATCCGGAGGAGCTCCCTCCTTGCATCGACAACAGTTTGGTGTTGCGGCGCAACGATTGAAAAAAGCGGCGAAGCACAGGCTTCGCCGCTTTTCTTTTTGTCGGTTTTATCCTTAGATTTTTTCGAGAGCCTGTTGCAGGTCGGCGATGATGTCGTCGATGTGCTCCGTGCCGATGGAGAGCCGTATCGTGGCAGGCGTGATATGCTGCTGTGCCAGTTCCTCCGGCGTCATTTGCGAGTGGGTGGTCGTGTAGGGGTGGATTACCAGTGACTTTACATCGGCGACGTTTGCCAGAAGCGAGAATATTTCCAGCGAGTCGATGAAGCGCCACGCCTCTTTTTCGCCCCCCTTTATTTCAAAGGTGAAAATGCTGCCGCCGCCCTGCGGAAAATATTTTTGATACAGCGCGTGGTCGGGGTGATTGGGCAGCGAGGGGTGATTGACTTTCGTTACTTTCGGGTGCTTCGACAGAAATTCGACCACCTTCAAGGCGTTGGCAACGTGCCGTTCCACCCGCAACGAAAGCGTTTCGAGCCCTTGCAGCAGAATGAAGGCGTTGAACGGCGAAATGGCGGCACCCGTATCGCGTAGGACGACGGCGCGTATTCTCGTAACGAAAGCCGCCGCACCGGCTGCGTCGGCGAATATGGTGCCGTGATAGCTCGGGTCGGGTTTTGCCAGTGTCGGGAATTTGTCGGCGTTGGCTTTCCAGTCGAATGTTCCGCCATCGACGATGACGCCGCCGAGGCTCGACCCGTGTCCGCCGATGAATTTCGTGGCGGAATGCACTACGATGTCGGCGCCGTGTTCGATAGGCCTGATGAGGTAGGGCGTGCCGAATGTGTTGTCGATAATCAACGGAATATGGTGACGGTGAGCCACTTCGGCGACCGCGTCGATATTCGTTACGTCGGAGTTGGGATTGCCGAACGTTTCGGCATACACTACTTTGGTTTCGGGGCGTATGGCAGCCTCCAACGCTTTCAAGTCATTGACATTGACTATCGTATGCGTGATGCCCTGTGTGGCGAGCGTG
Organism: uncultured Bacteroidales bacterium; assembly: GCA_947589325.1. GTDB lineage: Bacteria > Bacteroidota > Bacteroidia > Bacteroidales > UBA11471 > Caccoplasma. Next base: position 54,082 of record CANQAM010000002.1, read on the forward strand.
TGCGTGATGAGGTTGAACGAGCCGCCGTAGAGATTGTCGGCAGCCACGATGTGGTCGCCCACGCCGAGAATGTTTTGCAGTGCATACGTTACGGCAGCCGCGCCCGAAGCTACGGCAAGAGCCGCTGTGCCTCCTTCGAGTACGGCGATGCGCTCCTCGAATACCCCTTGCGTCGGGTTAGTCAGGCGTCCGTAGATGTTGCCCGCGTCGCGCAGGGCGAAGCGGTCGGCGGCGTGTTGCGAGTTGCGGAACACGTAAGAGGTCGTTTGGTAAATGGGAACCGCGCGAGCATCGGTGGCGGGGTCGGGCTGTTCCTGTCCTACATGGAGTTGCAGGGTTTCGAAGTGAAGATTTTTTCGTTTCATATCGTATAATGTTTTGGTTTTATTTTCTGCACAAAAATATTTTCAATAAAATAAATGAACAAGAAATTTTATAAATATGGAAAATAATTCTATTTTTGCGCTGTATTAAAGAAATAAACAATTGTTAGTGTAAACAAACTGCCGTCCGGAAAGAAAAATATTCTTATGGAAACACTCGATAAAACCGATTTGCAAATTCTGCGCGTGTTGCAGGAGAATGCGCGGCTCACGACCAAAGAGTTGGCGGCACGGGTGCATCTCTCGACCACGCCCGTGTTCGAGCGGCTCAAACGGCTGGAAAACGAGGGCTATATAAAGAAGTATATCGCCCTGCTCGATGCCGGCAAACTCAATCGCGGATTCGTCGTATTCTGCTGTGTGAAGCTGCGCCGGCTCAATCGCGACATCGCTTTCGATTTCGTGCGTATCGTCAAGGATATTCCGGAGGTAACGGAGTGTTACAACATTTCCGGCGAGTACGATTATCTGCTGAAAATACACGCTCCCGACATGAAATATTATCAGGAGTTTTTGCTCAATGTGCTGGGAACCATCGATAGTCTCGGCTCGCTTACGAGCATGTTTGTGATGGACGAGGTAAAGCAGAATGGCGGCATACCTTTCTGACCGTCGTCGGGCGGAGAAAAAGAAAAGGCTTTCAGTGTTTTGCTGAAAGCCTTTTTGTCGTGGTGGGCGTTGAGGGATTCGAACCCCCGACCCTCTGCTTGTAAGGCAGATGCTCTGAACCAGCTGAGCTAAACGCCCGAATGTGTTGCACACCCGCTTCGACGGGCTGCCGGCGGTCGATAAAAACGTTACCGCTTTTCGGTCGGGTGGGTGTTGAGGGATTCGAACCCCCGACCCTCTGCTTGTAAGGCAGATGCTCTGAACCAGCTGAGCTAAACACCCGAATGTGTTGCGCACCCGCTTCGACGGGCTGTCGACGCTCGATAAAAACATTATAGGTTTTCGGTCGGGTGGGCGTTGAGGGATTCGAACCCCCGACCCTCTGCTTGTAAGGCAGATGCTCTGAACCAGCTGAGCTAAACGCCCGAAACGCTTTTCTGCAAAAGCGAGGCAAAGGTACAAGTTTTTTCCGATAAACAAAATAAAATCATCTTTTTTCTGTAAAAATCATCTTTTTCTTGGGAGTGTCGCGGCGAAAAGTTACCTTTGTCGTTTCAAAAAATCAAGCTACAACAAGTTATGGAATTAACCTCCCTTACCGCCGTGTCGCCTATCGACGGACGCTATCGCGGAAAAACTTCGGTTTTATCGGATTATTTTTCGGAATTTGCCTTAATTCGCTATCGGGTGCGTGTCGAAATCGAGTATTTCATCGCCCTTTGCGAATTGCCTCTGCCGCAGCTCGAAAAATTCGATGCGCGGCTGTTCGATGCGTTACGTGCCATTTACAAGGATTTTTCGCTTGCCGATGCCGCCCGCATCAAGGAAATCGAGTCGGTTACCAACCACGACGTGAAAGCGGTGGAGTATTTCATCAAAGAGAAATTCGACGCGCTCGGCGGGCTCGACGCTTATAAAGAGTTCATACACTTCGGACTTACCTCGCAGGACATCAACAACACTTCCGTGCCGCTTTCCGTCAAAGAGGCGCTCGAAAATGTTTATTATCCGATGCTCGGCGAGCTGATAACGACCTGCCGCAACTACGCCGAAGCGTGGAAAGATATTCCCATGCTGGCGAAGACGCACGGACAGCCGGCGTCGCCCACGCGCTTGGGTAAGGAAATGATGGTGTTCGTCTATCGCCTCGAACAGCAGCTCGCCTTGTTGAAAGCAACTCCTATCAGCGGAAAATTCGGCGGAGCGACGGGCAATTTCAATGCCCACCGTCTGGCATATCCGGGTTACGACTGGCGAGCCTTTGCCGAGCGGTTCCTCCGCGAGAAGCTGGGCATCGAGCGCGAAATGTGGACGACGCAGATTTCCAATTACGACAATCTTGCCGCTCTGTTCGACGCCCTGCGCCGCATCGATACCATATTGATAGACCTCGACCGCGATTTCTGGCAGTACATTTCGATGGAGTATTTCAAGCAGAAAATCAAAGAGGGCGAAGTGGGGTCGAGCGCCATGCCGCACAAAGTCAATCCAATCGACTTTGAAAATTCCGAAGGCAATCTCGGCATCGCCAACGCGCTGCTCGAACACCTCGCGACCAAACTGCCCGTGTCGCGCTTGCAGCGCGACCTGACCGACTCCACCGTGCTGCGCAACATCGGCGTGCCCTTGGGGCATATACTCATCGCCCTGCAAAGCACGATGAAAGGGTTGGGCAAACTCCTGCTCAACGAAAAAGCGATATATGCCGACCTCGATAAGATGTGGAACGTCTGCGCCGAAGGCATACAGACCATATTGCGGCGGGAGGGTTATCCGAAGCCCTACGAGGCGTTGAAGGCTCTGACCCGCACCAACAGCGTTGTCGATGAAGCTGCCATACACGCCTTTATCGACACCCTTGCCGTAAGCGATGCGGTGAAAGCCGAGCTGCGTGCCATTACCCCGCACACTTACACAGGATTCTGATTCCGGCGATACCCGAAACAAACAGCGCCGCGTTATTGCAACGCGGCGCTGTTTATATATAATAAGGTGGAGCTATTGGGTAACCGCCTTGACGATTTCATCGACAGCCACCGAAATGCCGTCGGCATTTTTTCCGCCGGCTTGGGCGAAATGGGCTTGACCGCCGCCGCCGCCCTGTATCTGTTTGGCGGCGTTGCGCACGAGCGTCGATGCACTGAGGCCGGCTTTCACCAAATCGTCGCTCAACGAAACGGTAAGCAGCGGTTTGTTGGCGGCATCGACCGTACCGGCAACGAAAAGGAAGCGGTCGGTTTGCTCCTCCCGCAGCCGGAAAGCCAGATTCTTCACGTTGTCCGGCGCCAGCGGCATTTGCAGGGCGATGACGTTTATGCCGTTGATATGCAGCATATTTTGGAGTAGTTTTTCTTTTATCGTGGCGAGTTTTTCGCGGGCAAACTCTTCCGCCCGTTTTTTGAGGTCGCCGTTCTCCTCGATGGTGCGGCGGATAGCCGCCGTGATGTCGGGAGCGTTGTTGAAAATCGAGCGTATCGTTTCGAGGGTGTCGTGCAGCGTGTTGATGCGTTTCTCCACTTGAGCCGCCGTGATGGCTTCGATGCGTCTGATGCCGGCGGCGGTGGAGCTTTCCGACACGATGCGTATCATGCCTATCTGTCCCGTGTTGGCGACGTGCGTACCGCCGCACAGCTCTATCGACGAGCCGTAGCGTATCACGCGCACCTCTTCGCCGTATTTCTCGCCGAAAAGCGCCATGGCGCCCATCGCTTTCGCTTCGGCGATAGGCACATTGCGGTGTTCGTCGAGCGGCAGGCAGGCGCGCACTTTCAGGTTGGCGCGCCGTTCCACCTCGCGCAATTCTTCCGGTGTGACTTTCTGGAAGTGCGAGAAGTCGAATCGCAAACCCAGCGGCGAAACCTGCGAACCTTTCTGTTCCACGTGCGTGCCGAGCACTTCGCGCAGCGCCTCGTGCAGCAGGTGAGTCGCCGTGTGGTTGCAGGCGGTCGCCAACCGGTCTTCGGCATTCACTTCGGCGCGGAAGGTTGCCATAACGTCCGACGGCAGTTTTTCCACGAGGTGCACGCCGAGGTTGTTTTCCCGTTTGGTGGCGATGACAGCCACTTTGTCGTCGTCCGATGTCAGCGTGCCGGTGTCGCCCACCTGACCGCCCATTTCGGCATAGAACGGCGTGGTGGAGAGCACGAGTTGGTAATACTCCTTGTTCTTTTGGCGTATCTTCCGGTAGCGGAGTATTTCGGTGTCGCACGACAGCATGTCGTAGCCCACGAATTGCGGTTCGCCCTCGTGCAGCACCACCCAGTCGCCCGTTTCGGTGGCGGCGGCGTTGCGGGCGCGCTCCTTCTGTTCCTGCATGCGCACGTTGAAGCGGTCGGTATCCACCGACAGGTTATTCTCTTTCAAAATCAGTTCCGTAAGGTCGAGCGGGAATCCGTACGTGTCGTACAGCACGAAAGCGTCGTCGCCGCTGATGCTCGTTTTGCCGGCGGCGCGGGCGTCGCCCATCACTTTGTCGAGCAGCCGCATACCCGTCGAGAGGGTGCGGAGGAAAGCCTCCTCCTCCTCTTTTATAACCTTCTCTATCAGTGACTTCTGTGCCGACAGTTCGGGGTAGGCGTCGCCCATCGTTTCGATGAGGGTGGGCAGCAGCTTGTAGAGGAATGCCTGCTGTTGGTTGAGGAACGTATATCCGTAGCGCACCGCCCGCCGCAAGATACGGCGTATCACGTATCCCGCCTTGGCGTTCGACGGCAGCTGTCCGTCGGTGATGGAGAAAGCGATGGTGCGTATATGGTCGGCGACCACGCGCATGGCGATGTCGCAGCGGGCGTCGTCGCCGTAGTGTTTGCCGGCGATTTTGCCGATAGCTTTTATCAGCGGCTGGAACACGTCGGTGTCGTAGTTCGAGGTCTTTCCCTGCAACGCCATGCAGAGCCGTTCGAAGCCCATGCCCGTGTCGATGACCTTTGCCGGTAGCGGTTCCAGCGAGCCGTCGGCTTTGCGGTTGTACTGCATGAACACGAGGTTCCATATTTCGATGACCTGCGGGTGGCTTTGGTTCACGAGAGTGAGACCGTCGGTTTCGGCGCGTTCGGCGTCGCTGCGCAGGTCGATGTGTATTTCCGAGCAGGGGCCGCAGGGACCCGTGTCGCCCATTTCCCAGAAGTTGTCGTGGCGGTTGCCGTTGATGATATGGGCGGCAGGCAGGTGTTTTTCCCAGTAGGAGGCGGCTTCGTTGTCGCGTTCCAGACCTTCGGGGGCATACCCCTCGAACACGGTGGCATACAGTCGGTCGGGGTTGAGTTTCAGCACATCGACCAGATACTCCCATGCCCAGTTGATAGCCTCTTTTTTGAAGTAGTCGCCGAACGACCAGTTGCCCAGCATTTCGAACATCGTGTGGTGGTACGTGTCGAGCCCCACCTCTTCGAGGTCGTTGTGTTTGCCGCTCACGCGCAGGCATTTCTGCGAGTCTGCCACGCGGCGGTATTTGGCGGGAGCGTTGCCCAGAATGATGTCTTTGAACTGGTTCATGCCGGCATTGGTGAACATCAGGGTCGGGTCGTCTTTCACGACCATCGGTGCCGACGGCACGATGCGGTGTTGTTTCGAGGCGAAAAAGTTTTTGAACGATTCGCGTATTTCCTTGGCTGTAAGCATATCGGTTGTTTTAATTATTCAAAAGAAATGGAGCTTTTGTGTAAAAGCGTTTGCAAAAATAGACCAAAAATATTACTTTTGCCGCCACTAAGGGATAAAAAATCGCATTGACGGTTGTTTTTTACCTTTTGGCGGGTAAAATATCCGGAAATCATGGCACGCAAGATTTATTACAAGTACAATCCGAACACACTTACCTACGAGCGGGTATATCTGTCGATAGGCGCGCGCGTATGGTCGGTGGTGCGTTATTTGTTTTTCTGTGTGCTTTTGGGGGTGGTTTTCTTTTTGTTGTTCGACAAGTTTTACGAGTCGCCCCGTGAAAAGAAGCTGCGCGAAGACAACGAGCAGATGAACACCCAGTACCGTATTCTCTCGCACCGGCTCGACGAGGCTTTGGAGGTGATGAACGACGTGCAGCAGCGCGACGACAACCTCTACCGCATCATCATGCAGGCGAATCCCATCGATGCCGAAACCCGCAACGCCGGTATTGCCAACGACTCCCACTACCGCGAGTTGCAGAATCTGGGCGATGCCGACCTTATCGTTTCCTCCACCAAGAAGCTCGACCTCCTGCGCCGGCAGCTCTATGTCCAGAGCAATTCGTTCAACGAAATCGTGGAGCTGACGCGCAAAAACGATGACCGCATCAACTGCCTGCCCGCCATTCAGCCCATTTCCAACAAAGACTTGAAGCGCACCGCCTCGGGCTACGGTTGGCGCATCGACCCCATTTATCATACGCGCAAGTTCCACGCCGGCATGGACTTTGCCGCCAACACCGGCACGCAGGTCTATTCGACCGCGAACGGCACGGTGGCTTTCACCGGTTGGAAGCAGGGCTACGGCAACACGGTGGTCATCGACCACGGTTACAACTACCGCACCCTTTACGGGCATTTGAGCAAAATCACCACCAAGCGGGGCAAGCGTGTGGTGCGCGGCGAGGTGGTCGCCGAAGTCGGCAGCACCGGAAAGTCCACCGGCCCTCACCTGCATTACGAAGTCATTTACAAGGGAAAGCACCAGAATCCCATCAACTATTATTTCTTCGACCTTACGCCCGAAGACTACGACCTGATGATACAGCTGGCTGAAAACAACGGGCTGGTGATGGATTGACGGAGGCGTCGGCATGAAAAGGAAAGAGCTCCCCGAAAAAATGTTTTACACCATTACCGAAGTGGCGCAGCATTTCGGCGTGAGCGAGCCTACGCTGCGCTTTTGGGAAAAAGAGTTCGACATCATCGCCCCCAAGCGTTCCGACAACAAGCGTCAGATACGTTCCTATACTGCCAAAGACATACACAATATCGGATTGATTTATCATCTGCTCAAAGAGCAGGGCATGACGTTGAGCGGCGCCAAAGAGCGGTTGCGCAAGAAGCCCGCCGAAACGGAGGCGCGCTACGAAGTCATCAGCCGGTTGCGTGCCATACGCGCCGAGCTTGCCGATATTTGCCGCGAGCTGTCGGCCGGTGCTAAGCCCGCTGCCGCCGAGCCGCCGGCAGGCGGGGAGCCTCCCTCAGAAGTAACGCCCGATGCGGGCGGATAGCGGTTTCGATACGAATATCCCCGCTGCGATGCCCAGCGTGGCGCCCAGCAGATTGGCGGCCATATCGCCCCAGTCGCCAGACCGGTACGTCGTGAGGCAGAGTTGCGCCGCCTCCATGGCACCGCCTAACAGCACGGCCAGCAGCCACCCCGTCCACAGCGGTTTCCGGTACGAAGTGCGGGCGGGCGTCGCGCGGTAGAGGTCGAAGCAGAACGTCGCCACCAAACCCAAATACATCAGGCAGTGCGCCGCCTTGTCGAGATAAGGAATGTCCGGCAGGTCGCTGTCGGGCGTGAAGTGTGCCAGCGACAGCACCAGAATGGCTGCCGCGACGATGAGCGTAAGATAATAGCGTCGTAAAAATTTCATGCCGCAAAGATAATGATTTTTCGCCGGCTCCGACCGTTAGCGAGGCAGGGGGAGCAGAAAAATTTTCCGCCGTGCGGGCGGCGGTAAAATAAAACGGCGCCGTTTACGTATATATAATGTATATAGAAGAATATGGTTCGCGTGTTGAAATACCTCGTTCTCTCTGCGGGCTGCCTCCTGCTTTTGGCGGCGGCGGGCTGCGGAGCCAAGCTCTCCACCGCCCATGCGCAGTACGAGCGGGGCGAGTATTTTGCCGCCGCCGCCACCTACCGCAAAGTCTATAACAAAACTTTGCCGAAGGACAAGCCCGCGCGGGCGCAAATCGCTTTCCGCATCGGCGAGTGCTACCGCCGGCTGAACTCCGCCCCGCGTGCCGCGGCGGGCTATCAGAATGCCGTGCGATACAAATACCCCGACAGCATCGCCGTCTATTATCTGGCGCGCGAGCTCCACATGCAGGGCAAATACAAGGAGGCCGGCAAGCAGTACGCCGCCTATCTCCAATACGCCCCCGACGACCGCCTCGCGCTGAACGGCATGCGCGGCTGCGACGCCGCCCCCGGGTGGAAAGCCGCGCCCACCCGTTACGTCGTGAAGCCCGCCAAACTCTTCAACTCCCGCCGCAGCGAGTGCGCCCCCATGTTTCTCGGCACCGAAAACGACCTGCTCTATTTCTGCTCCGCCAACGACAAAGCCTCCGGCGACAAAAAGAGCGACATCACCGGCATCAAGAGCAACGACATATTTTTCTCCAAGAAAGACGAGAAAGGCGTCTGGCAGCGTCCCGAGCCTGCCGAAGGCGGCGTCAATACCGAAGCCGACGAGGGAATCATCTCCTTTTCGCCCGACGGCAGTACGATGTACCTCACCCGCGCCCGCCACGAGGAGGGCATCGATACCTCCGTCGAGATATGCACCTCCTCGCGCTCCGATGCCAAGTGGAGCGCCCCGGTGCCCTTTCCCATTACCGGCGACACCCTGTCGGCCTTCGCCCACCCCGCCGTTTCGCCCGACGGCCGCTACCTCTATTTCGCCTCCGACATGCCCGGCGGCTCCGGCGGCAAAGACCTCTACCGCATCGACCTTCAAGCCCGCGACGGCATCGCCGAAAATCTCGGCGTCCAAATCAACACCGCCGGCGACGAAATGTTCCCCTACATACGCGACAACGGCGACCTCTATTTCGCCTCCGACGGTCACCCGGGCTTGGGCGGGCTCGACCTTTTCCGCGCCACGCTCAACGAGTTCGGCGTCTGGAAAATCGAAAATCTCGGCGTCCCCGTCAATTCCGCCGGCGACGATTTCGGCATCACCTTCGAAACCGGTCGCGAAGCCGGATTTTTCAGTTCCAACCGCAGCGACGCGCGCGGCTACGACCACCTGTTCAGCTTCGAGCTGCCCCGTCTCGAAATATGGATTACCGGCTACGTGCTCGACCAAGACGAGGAGCCCGTGCCCAACGCCGTGATACGCATCGTGGGCAAGGACGGCTCCAACCAGAAAGCCTATGCCCGCGACGACGGCACCTACCGTTTCCCGCTCAGTCTGGGCGTCGATTACGTCATGATGGCGGGCTGCCGCGGATACCTCAATTCGCGCGGCGAGTTCACCAGCGATTCCGAAGAGCGCGACGAGACCTACGGGCTCGACTTCATTCTCGCCGCCATCGACAAGCCCGTCATCGTCGAAAACGTCTTTTACGAATTCGACCGCGCCGACCTCACCCCCGAGTCGGCCGCCGCCCTCGACGGCATCATTCGCACCCTCGAAGACAACCCCAACGTGTCGATAGAACTGAGCGCCCACACCGACATGAAGGGCAGCGACGACTACAACCTTCGCCTCTCCGAGCGACGCGCCCGCGCCGTCGTCGATTACCTCATACAGCACGGCGTAGCCCCCGACCGCCTCACCCCCAAAGGCTACGGCAAGACGCAGCCCCGCACCATCACCCGCCGGCAGGCGCGCGAATATCCCGAGTTTCACGAGGGCGACGTCCTCACCGAAGAATACATACTCGCCCTGCCCCCCGACTTGCAGGAGATTGCCAACGCCCTCAACCGCCGCACCGAGTTCCGCGTGCTCGATGTCGATTACCGTCTTATGTAGCCCCGCCGCCATGCTCTCGATACTCATACCCGTTCACAATTGCGACTGCACCGCTTTCGTCGCCGCCCTCTCGGCACAGGCCGCCGCCCTGTCGGCGCCCTGCGAAATCATCGTCGCCGACGACGCCTCCGACGATGCCGCCGCCCGCGCTGCCAACCGCGCGATAAACCGTCTGCCACACGCCCGCCTCATCGAGCTGCCCGAGAACAGGGGACAGGCATACGTGCGCAATTTTCTGGCGGAGCAGGCGCGATACGACTACCTGTTGTGGCTCGACAGCGACCTCATGCCCGCCGACGACCGCTTTCTCGCCCGATACGTCGAGGCTGCCGACGGCCGTTCCGTCGTCTGCGGCACCATCGTTTTCCGTCCCCCCGCCGGCATCGCCCCGCGCAGCAGCCTGCGCTATGTCTATGCGCGGGCGCGCGAAGAACACACGGCGCAGGAGCGCGCCCGCGCCCCCTACGCTTCGTTTGCCGTATGCAGCTGCATGGCGCCGCGTGCGGTTTTCGAGCAGGTGCGCTTCTGCGACGAAATCACCACCTACGGGCACGAAGACACCCTCTTCGGCAAGGAGCTGCAAGCCGCCGGAGTGCCCGTGCGATACATCGACAACCCCGTCGTTCACCCCGTCACCGACACCAATGCCGCCTTCCTGCGCAAGACCGAATCGACCCTCGTCAATGCCCTCCGCTACCGTGATCGCCTGCGCGGCTGCGTGCACATACTCGACGTGCAGGAGCGCCTGCGGCGGCTCGGCTTGCAACCCCTTGTGCGCCTGCTCTTCGCCCTCTTCCGCCGCCCCCTGCGCCGCAACCTGCTCGGCAGCCGACCCCGCCTGCGCCTGCTCGACCTCTACAAGTTGGGCTTTATCTGCACCCTCGACCGCCGCATGAACTCCTGACCCTCGCAGTGGTAAAATCAAAAAACGCACTGTTTCTGCCAAAACGACAATTCCTCTCCGACGCGATAAATGGTTTATTTGTAGACCGAATTCCGCACTTGTGAATCGGTACGGGTAAAGACAAACGTATTTTGTTAATAACCAAATAATAAACTAAAAGTATCATGAAAAAAATTACTATTTTGGCTGCGTTTGCGCTCATGACGACAGCGGCATTTGCGCAGACAAGCCGCCAGATTTTCATTCCTTATTCGTCTGAAGATGGAATGTATAACTGGAGTGGAAACAACTGGATATGGCCTACATCTCCTATGGCTGAACCCGAGACAGGTTCGTACGAAAACAACAGAATAAGCTTATTCGTCGATTCGGTAATGCTGTATCCAGCGGTGGATACGCCGCAGTTCACCATTAGTTTCGGCCAGAGTGTACAGACTCCCGGCATAGAGATAACCGCCGACTCTGTCCGCTACAATGTTGCTTCGACCAACCGTACGTTTAACATAACGGGAGTCGGCAACGGCGTCCAATTGGTGAAAGACGGCAAGGGCGCTTTCTACACCGATGTCGATTTGAAGAATATGACCACCGTGCTGAAAAACGGTACGCTGGGACGGTATAAAAAATCGAGCGCCGAGTCGCAAGTGTTCGGCCGCAAAATTTCGGTTGCCGAAGGTGCGAAGGCGACGTTGGTTATGAGCGATGAAAATCCAACTAAAACCGACTATTTCCCCGCATTGAATGTCGATTCGTTAGTTATCGGCAAGGGTGCCGTGCTCGATTTCTATCTGCCGAGTTTCGGCAAGATGCGTGCAGATACCACCGTGTATGTAGCCGGCGAGGGCACGATTAATTTCTATACATGCGGAAACCGTTTCTTCGCAGGCGGAAGCAATGCGAGTATAGTGCTCGATCCGGCAACGGGACAATGGCATAACGGGTCGCTTACTGGCGATAATACCTCGAAATGGGACAAGTATGTTACCGACTTCTCGGGATTCGAGGGAACGGTACGCATTCAAAACGATGTGGAGAAGAACAATTCGACTCCGGGCGTGTTTATCCTTGCACAGGGCCCCGGTAAAGCCAACGAATATCTCGAGAAGAGCGAGGGCGACAGTGCGCTCTACAACATCTGGAAAGCCGCCAACGTCTACGGCAGTGCCGATAAAGAAGCCCTTTTGAGCCGGCTCTGTATCGATTGGAAAGATGTGGACCTTGTTATCGGCGAGATGGGCTGTTTGGCCTGCTCCTCGACGGGCGGCGCTACGACGCTGTTCAGAACGAGAAGCCTCAATGTAGAGCCAAAAGGTCATGTAGCCGGCTATTTTAAGACATCTGAGCCCAAGCTGTTGATTATTACCGGCGGCGACGATAAAGATGCCAAACTCGACGGAACGTTTACCGCTTGTACGAAAGGCGGCGATACGCTCGGAGGATTTCAAATCTATAACGGCGGTGCCGGTATTATCAAAGAGGGAAAAGGCACCTACACGGTTACCGCAAACGATAATATGTTCGCCTTGGGAATCGACGTATACGAAGGCGGTGTCATGTTCGACAACCCCGACCCCGCGAACAACTCGGCCACCGGCGAAACGGTTACGGGCAAGCCGGTAGTAACCTGCCGTGAGTATGGCCATATCGGCGGAACGGGCACGATAGGCAGCACCACCGAACTCTACGGAACGCTCTACCCGGGCGACGAATCGGTTTCCGCCTTCCGCATCGACGGCTCGCATGGAGCGAAACCGTCCTACAAAATAGGCATACCGAGTACTGGAGAAAACGGTACGATTACGAAAAACCTTGCCAACGGCAATGAATTTTTGAAAGCAACCGTGAAGAAGGTGCCGAATGAGGCTACTGAAGAACCATTAGACTCTATTAACGTAGCGTCGGATTCGACATTCCTGAGAGGAAAAACAAAAGACGCCGCCGCCTTGTGGCTCCACAACGAAGCAGCGATGGTCTTCGATGTCAATAGCAAAGACCATCACGACACGTTATTGGTACAAGGCGATGTATGGCTGATGGAGGGAAGAAACGCCGATAAAAAAGTAAAAATCAGTCTGACGTCGCACGGTGAATTTAATTTGGCCGAAAACGACACCATCGTGCTGATGCACGCACTTCGCGCCTATGCCGGTGAAGATGATGTGGACTTTTTGAACGGAGACGATTTCGAACTGGAAGTAGCTCCCGAATATAATGGAGCGAACTTCAAGCTCGTTACGGAATTGGATACTATCGCGAAAATGGAAGAGGATCCGAAGACCGGTCGTCCTCACAAGGTAATAACTCCTGTTTCGTGGGAGCTTAGAGCTGTCGTTACGGCTGCCGGAAGCGGTACCTTTACGCCGGCTGCCATACAGGAGCCCGAAACCGAAACCGAAACGATGCAGGTATATCCCAATCCTGCCGTCGATAATGTAACGGTGGCTCTGCCCGCCGACGTTACGGGTACGGTTGCCATCTACAACCTCTCCGGACAACTCGTGAAATCGGTATCGACGACCGAACCGGCCGTTACGGTGAATGTCGATGACCTTACTGCCGGTGTCTACACCGTCAGGGTACAGACCGCCGATAAATCGTATGTTCAAAGACTGGTGGTGAAATAACCTGCCGCAGCACTTTATAAAACAGGGGCGACTTTCGGTCGCCCCTGTTTTTTTGTCCTTTTTCGCTTTTTGTCTGTCGGGATAATGTCGTGCCGATACGGCCCGTTATCCGGCAAAATACTGCGTTTTCAACCAATAGGCGTAAATCGGGTCTTGGAATGAAACCGCTCCGCCCTTGTTGTCGAGTACGTCGCATTCGATGAGCGCCGCTTTCGAGCGGGCGACAGAGGTCGCCGAGGATATGCGGTAGCGGTTCATGACCGCCGTCGAATGGATAGCCTTCTCGCCGGCAATCAACGCTTTGAGGTAGTAAAGCTGCTGTGTGGTCAGGGTTTCGGTAATGGTAACGAACAGCAGGCTCAGCTGCTCCACCAAGGCGGCATGTGCCTCGCGCACGATTTCTTCGCTGCACCGGTCGCGGGTGCGCAGCCACGACAGTTGGGCCAGCTGTTGGGCGTAGTAGGGGTGATTGTCTGTCAGCTCGGCGATAAGGCGGGCCGCCGTGTCGTCGATGCTTTTGCCCGTGTCGGCAAAGCGGCTTTTGAAAAATGCCGTGAGTTGCGGCGTCCCGATTTTTTCGAGGAAAATCAGCGTGCCGAACTTGTAAAACGGCATGGACGCATCGGTGAACACCTCCATCATCATGTGCCGCTTGCTGCCGTAGAGGCAGTAGGCAGCGTGCCGGTGCCGCTGCCAGTGCGCACGCAGCCGCTTTTGGAATCCGACGGAGTCGGCAAACTCCGAAATGTTCTGAAACTCGTCGATGCAAACAACGATTTTCAATCCTTTTTCTTCGGCGATTTTCTCGGCAAGGTCGAGCACTTCGTCGGGATTGTGCCGCACCTCCTCCCAATCGAAGTCGAGGGAAATCTCATTGCCCGGCATGGCGCTGAGGGCAATTTTCGGAACGAGGCGCGAGAAAAATTTTTTTACGTCCCCGACCGCCTCCTCCCATTTCGTGGCGGTAGCCGCGATGACCTTTTGCGCCAAAAGAGTGTAAAAACCTCCTTCGTCGCGCACGTTGAACAGGTCGATGTGGCAGATTCGCAGCCGATCGTCCTGTGCCATGGCCGCCGCTGCTGCCTTGTTCACCAACGAACTCTTGCCCCAGCGGCGGGGCGAGATGATAATCGTATTGATAAGAGAGGTGAACTGCTGCACCAGCTCTGCCGTCTCTTTTTCGCGGTCGGTAAAATTCTTTTCCGTTGCGACTTTTCCGAAAACGAACGGAGTTTCCATGATGTATGCGTTTTTTATTTCGCAACAAATATACTACAAAAAATGTATATACACAAATTGTGTACACAAAAAATGTATATACAAAAAAGTGTTACACATTTTATGTACAAAAATCGTTATACAAAAAATGTGTAACCTACTCGGTATCTTCCCATGATTTGCGCAATTCTTCGAGAGGAGTAAAACGGGCGTTTCCTTGACGTACCGCCTCTATGCGGCGCGACAGCTCCGCGATGTTTCGCGGGTCGTCGAACCACGCATCGCCGCTCGGACTCGGGTTGTCGTCGATAGCATCTTTGACCACCAACTCGATAAGTTTACGTCCACGTTTTACGAAGATGCGGGTGGTCTCTGCCATATCGAAATACTTTTTTTGATTGGCGCGCAATTCTGTCGGACTGATTGTAATGGCATTCATAAGGGTCGGTATGTACGTTTTTATGTACAAATATAACGCATTTTCGGCAGATTGCCAAATCGCGGGCGGATTTTTTTTGCAATACGCGGGGCGAGGGCAATAAAAAACGCGCTCCCTCGTGCGAGGGAGCGCGTTGCCTATTTTCAGAACCGGCGTGTTATTGGGCGCAGGCGCATTTTCCGGCGCTGCCCAACACATCGACAATTTTGTGAATGTAGAGTTTCTTCATGTTGTCGCGAGCCGGACCCAGGTATTTGCGGGGGTCGAACTCGGCGGGTTTCAGCGCCATCGTTTCGCGTATGGCGGCCGTCATGGCAAGGCGGCTGTCGGAGTCGATATTGATTTTGCAGACGGCCGAAGCGGCGGCTTTGCGCAGCTGCTCTTCGGGAATGCCGATAGCGTCTTTGAGCGCACCGCCGTATTTGTTGATGGTATCGACCTCTTCCTGAGGCACCGACGACGAGCCGTGCAGCACGATGGGAAATCCGGGCAGCTCTTTTTCGACGCCTTCGAGCACGTCGAAGCGCAGGGGCGGCGGCACGAGGCGGCCGTTGGCATCGCGCGTGCACTGAGCCGGCGTGAACTTGTTGGCGCCGTGCGACGTGCCGATGGAGATTGCCAGACTGTCGCAGCCCGTTTTCGTTACGAAGTCTACGACCTCTTCGGGACGGGTGTAGGTGTGGTGTTCGGCCGACACTTCATCTTCGACACCGGCCAGCACGCCCAGCTCGCCTTCGACGGTAACGTCGAACTGATGAGCGTATTCGACCACTTTCTTGGTGAGAGCCACATTCTCGTCGTAGGGCAGGTGCGACCCGTCGATCATCACCGACGAGAAGCCCATGTCGATGCACGACTTGCACAGCTCGAACGAGTCGCCGTGGTCGAGGTGCAGCACGATTTCGGGTTTCGGGCAGCCCAACTCTTTGGCATATTCCACAGCGCCTTCGGCCATGTAGCGCAGCAGCGTCTGGTTGGCATACTGGCGTGCGCCTTTCGATACTTGCAGAATCACGGGCGACTTGGTTTCGACCGTCGCCTGTATGATTGCCTGCAACTGTTCCATGTTGTTGAAATTGAATGCCGGTACGGCATAGCCTCCTTTGATTGCTTTGGCAAACATCTCCCGGGTGTTCACCAAACCTAATTCTTTGTAACTAACCATTTCTTTATTTGTTTTTCTAAAAAAATAAATCGCGATTTCGTATCGTGCAAATATAAAAATTTTTATTCTTTTTTTGCCTGTCGGAAAGATTTTATTTCGTATGCGGCCGCCAAAATGCAAAAATGCGACGGCCGGCACGCATATTTCCGCCGCTATCGTTGTGGAAGTTCGTTTTTTATGTCTATTTTTGCGGTTCGTTTCCGAACGAAAAAACGTTGTTCAACCTTTAACCGTAAGAAATTTATTCGAGAAATGAGAAAATGGCGCATTGAAGACTCGTCGGAACTCTACAACATCACCGGCTGGGGATTGAAATACTTTTCTATCAACGAGAAAGGTCATGCCACCGTAACGCCCAAAGAGGGCTACGCCTCCGTCGATTTGAAAGAATTGATGGACGAATTGCAGGTGCGCGACGTCTCGGCCCCCGTGTTGGTGCGCTTCCCCGACATACTCGACAACCGCATCGAAAAAATATCGAACTGCTTTCGTCAGGCTGCCGGACAGTACGGCTACACCGCCCAAAACTTCATCATCTACCCCATAAAGGTGAACCAGATGAATCCGGTCGTCGAAGAAATCGTGAGCCACGGCAAGAAATTCAACATCGGACTCGAAGCCGGCTCCAAACCCGAACTTCACGCCGTACTCGCCATCAACGTCGATTCCAATTCGCTGATTATCTGCAACGGCTACAAAGACGAAAATTACATCGAACTCGCCCTGCTCGCCCAGAAAATGGGGCGCCGCATCTTTCTCGTGGTCGAGAAACTCAACGAGTTGAGCCTTATCGCCTCCATATCGAAACGGCTGAAAATACGTCCCAACATCGGAATCCGCATCAAACTGTCGAGCACCGGCAGCGGCAAGTGGGAGGAGTCGGGCGGCGACGTGAGCAAGTTCGGACTCAATTCGAGCGAGCTGCTCGAAGCCCTCGACATACTCGAAAAGAACAAAATGCAGGACTGCCTGAAACTCATACACTTCCACATCGGCAGCCAGATAACCAAAATACGCCGCATCAAAAACGCCCTGCGCGAAGCCTCGCAATTCTACGTGCAGCTGCGCAAAATGGGCTACGGCATCGACTTCGTGGATATAGGCGGCGGGTTGGGCGTCGATTACGACGGCACCCGCTCCTCGGCCAGCGAGAGCAGCATGAACTACTCCATACAGGAGTACGTGAACGACTCGATATGGACGCTCGTCGATGTATGCACCAAAAACAACCTGCCGCAGCCCAACATCATCACCGAGTCGGGCCGCTCGCTTACCGCCCACCACTCCGTGCTGATATTCGAGGTGCTCGAAACAACCACCCTCCCCGCGTGGGACGACGATGCCGAAGTGTCGGACAACGACCACGAACTCGTGCGCGAACTCTACACGTCGTGGGACAACCTCAACCAACACGACCTCATAGAAACGTGGCACGACGCCTTGCAGATACGCGACGAGGCGCTCGAACTCTTCGGGCTGGGGCTGCTCGACCTGCGCACCCGCGCCCAGATAGAACGCCTCTTCTGGTCGATAGCCCGCGAAGTGTACGAAATGGCGAACGAAATAAAACACGCCCCCGAAGAACTGCGGAAAATCGCCAAGATGCTCCCCGACAAATATTTCTGCAACTTCTCCCTGTTCCAGTCGCTCCCCGACTCGTGGGCGATAGATCAGATATTCCCCATCATGCCCATCAGCCGCCTCGACGAAAAGCCTACGCGCTCGGCAACCTTGCAGGACATCACGTGCGACTCCGACGGAAAAATCGACAACTTCATCTCCGCACGGAATTTCAACTACCACCTGCCCGTGCATACGTTCAACAGCAAGGAGCCGTATTACATCGGCGTCTTTCTCGTGGGCGCCTACCAAGAAATTCTGGGCGACCTGCACAACCTCTTCGGCGACACCAACGCCGTGCACGTGAGCGTGTATAAGGACCGCTACGAAATCGATCAGGTCATCGACGGCGAAACCGTCGCCGAAGTGCTCGACTACGTGCAGTTCAATCCCAAGAAAATGGTGCGCAGCGTCGAGACGTGGGTAACCACTTCGATGAAAGCCGGCGTGATAACCCCCGAAGAGGGTCGCGAATTTCTCTCGAACTACCGCTCGGGACTCTACGGATATACCTACCTCGAAAAAGATTGATACGGCAGATGGCGGAGACGGACGACAGTCGATTTCGTTATTTCCTGTACCTCTCTTACGACGGCACGGCTTATCACGGGTGGCAGCGCCAGCCCAACGGCATCACCGTGCAGGAGTGTCTTGAAAACGCCCTTGCCCTGCTTGCCCGCCGACCGGTAGCCGCCACCGGCGCAGGACGCACCGACACGGGCGTGCACGCCCGCGTGATGACGGCGCACATCGACCTGCCGGCTCTGCTCGACGACCCCGCCGAATGGACGATGCGCCTCAACCGCATACTCCCGCCCGACATCGCCGTGAACCGCATCGTGCCCGTGGCTCCCGACGCCCACAGCCGCTTCGACGCCCTGTCGCGCACCTACCGCTACTACCTTACCGACCGGAAAGACCCTTTTACAGGGCGCTACCGCTGGGCGATGAACACCGCCGCCCTCGACGTCGCCGCCATGAACGAAGCCGCCGCACAGCTCCTGCAATACACCGACTTCAAGAGTTTCAGCCGCGTGCATACCGACGTGAAGACCTACAACTGCCGCCTCTCGCGGGCGCACTGGTTCGACGAAGGCGCCGACCTGATATTTGAAATCACCGCCGACCGCTTCCTGCGCAACATGGTGCGCGCTGTCGTGGGCACGCTCGTCGAGGTGGGGCGGGGGAAACTCACCTTGCCCGACTTCCGGCGCATCGTCGAAGCCAAAGACCGCTGCCGTGCCGGCAGCTCGGCGCCCGCCAACGGGCTGTTTCTCTACGACATCGTCTATCCCGATGCCGTGTTTATCGTATAAAAGATTTGCGTATGTGGTTGATTTTCGCTTTCATATCGGCAGTATTGTTGGGAATGTACGAGGTGTTCAAAAAAATGGCGCTCGACAACAACGCCGTCATACCCGTGCTCTTCCTCAACACGCTCTTTTGCAGCCTGCTTTTCCTGCCCGCCATACTGCTCTCCCGATTTTTTCCCGAGACAGTCGAAAATACCCTGTTCTACCTGCCGCGTGCCGACTTTGCCACACACCTCTATATCGTACTGAAAGCCGTCATCGTGCTGTCGTCGTGGGTGTTCGCCTACTTTGCCATGAAACACCTGCCCATCACCATAGCCGGAACGATAAAGGCGTCGCAGCCCGTGCTCACCCTCTTGGGCGCGCTGCTCATCTTCGGCGAACGCCTCAATCTCTACCAGTGGATAGGCGTTATCGTGTCGATAGTCTCCTTTTTCATGCTCTCGTCGGCAGGTAAAAAAGAGGGCATACGCTTCGCCCACGACCGCTGGATATACTTCATCGTGCTCGCCACCCTCACCGGCGCACTCAGCGCTCTCTACGACAAATACCTGCTGTCCAACGGATTCGACCGCATGGTCGTGCAAGTGTGGTATACGTATTATCAGATGATTATCATGGCGGGCATTTTGCTCGTGTGGTATCGCGGGCGCAAAGACTCCACCCCTTTCCGGTGGCGTCCGAGCATCTTTTTCATTTCGCTCTTTCTCGTGGCTGCCGATTTCATCTATTTCTATGCCCTCAGCTTCCCCGATTCCATGATTTCCATCGTCTCGATGGCGCGGCGCAGCGGCGTAGTGGTGAGCTTCCTTTTCGGCGCCCTGTTCTTCCACGAAAAAAACATTCGCAGCAAAGCCGTCGATTTGCTGTTGGTGCTTATCGGTATGTATTTCCTCTATTTGGGTACACGATGAAAAACGCAATGGATTATAAACTAAAAATATAAGGGTATGAAAAAATGGATTTTTCCGATATTTTTATTTCTCTTTTCATTCGCTTCCGAAAGCGAAGCGCAAGAACGGACAACGCTCGAAACCTGTTTCATAACGATGCCCGACTCCTTGCTTCCCCAACTCGATGTCAATGCCCGCAAAGACTTGCTCGACCTGCATAAAGCCGGACACGCCGCCAGCGTCAAAGGGCGCATGGGGAACATCACGCTCGAATGGCTCGACGAAAAAACACTCCTCTTGTCGCTTTCGGAAAAATCGACCATGCAGGTAGCCCTGCTGCCGGCAAAACCGTCGCCCGTCGTCGCCGTCGTGCAAACCGTGAAAATGCCGGCAGCCGACAGCCGTATCGACTTTTACAATACCCGTTGGGCTGCGTGCGATGCCGCTGCTCTCTTTACGCCGCCGCGCCCCGAAGACTTTTTTGCCGGCAGCCGGCAGGAAAAAGCCGATGCCGCGCAATCGCTCCCGCTGCTGCCGGTAGAATACCGGATAAACGGCGATACGCTCTATGTAGAACACCATTTGCGGGATTTTCTTCCGGAAGATGCTTATAAACAAATAATTATGCGTCTGAACACCGCCCCGCTCGTCTATCGCTGGAACGGACGCCGTTTTTCGAAATAATCCGTAAATAAACGATATGAAAAGATTTATTCCCATACTATGCCGTAAATTCAAAAAAAATTCCGATATTCGCACTCAGTTCGGAATACAAGGAAAAAAGCGATAAAAAATTTCTCCGATTTTATTACCGACATAAAAGAAAAAGCTGTACATTTGCAGACTAAAATAAAAACGCTAATCAACATAAAATCAAAAAGCAATGACAAAAGCAGACATCGTAAACGAGATTTCTAAGAATACAGGAATCGAAAAAGCTATCGTATTGGCTACCGTAGAAGAGTTCATGGAATCGGTAAAAGGCTCTTTGTCCAAAGGTAATAACGTATATTTGAGAGGATTCGGCAGTTTCATCGTGAAGAAAAGAGCACAGAAAACCGCCCGCAACATCTCCAAAAATACGACCATTATCATTCCGGCTCACAACATACCCGCGTTCAAACCCGCTAAAACATTCATGGGAGACGTGAAATAAGCGAAGCCGAATATTAACATTCTAAACCATATATTATGCCCAGCGGAAAAAAAAGAAAAGGCCATAAAATGGCTACGCACAAGCGTAAAAAAAGACTGAGAAAAAACAGACATAAGAAGAAATAATCGATTCCGCGTTTCTTCTTAAACAAGCAAAGGACAGACTCCTGACGCGCTCAAGAGTTTGTCTTTTGTGTGTAAAACTCTATGCAAGTAACCTAAATAAACATTCAAAAACGTGTCAAGCGAATTAGTAGTTGATGTACAACCCAAAGAGGTTTCTATCGCTTTGCTCCACGACAAGCGGTTGGTCGAGCTGCAAAAGGAGCCTTGCAACATATCGTTCGCACTGGGCGATATTTATTTGGGTCGCGTCAAAAAATTGATGCCGGGATTGAATGCCGCTTTTATAGATATAGGTTACGGTAAAGACGCATTTCTTCACTATCAGGACTTGGGTCCGTTCTTCACGTCGAGTGAAAAATTTACCAGACAGTCGCTGTCCGACCGCAAACACGTGCTTTCCCTTCCAAAATTCAAAATGTTGAAAGAGCACGACAAGGAGGGTTCGATAGGCGACTTGCTTACCGTCGGTCGCGAAATTTTGGTGCAGATTACCAAAGAATCCATTTCCACCAAAGGCCCGCGCCTTACGGCAGAGCTCTCTTTCGCCGGTCGTTATCTGGTACTTATCCCCTTTGCCGACAAAGTATCGGTGTCGCAGAAGATAAAATCGAACGAGGAGAAAAACCGGCTGCGGCAGCTTATTCACAGCATCAAGCCGCAGAACTTCGGCGTCATCGTGCGCACGGTGGCAGAAGGCAAACGGGTTGCCGAACTCGACAACGAAATGAAAACGTTGGTGAAACGTTGGGAAGACAGCCTCGTCAAACTGCAAAAAGCCAAAGCCCCCTCGCTTCTCTACGAAGAAACGGGTCGGGCTGTCGGACTGTTACGGGACATTTTCAATCCCTCTTTTGAAAACATTTACGTCAATGACGAAGAGACCTTTCACCAAATCAGCGATTATGTAAACATTATCGCCCCCGAGTGCAAAGGCATTGTCAAGCACTATACCGACGAGCTTCCCATTTTCGACCACTTCGCCATTACGAAGCAGGTCAAATCGTCTTTCGGGAAGACCGTTTCTTTCAAAAACGGCGCCTACCTCATCATCGAACACACGGAGGCGCTTCATGTCATCGACGTAAACAGCGGAAATCGCACCAAACCCGATGCCGACCAAGAGAATACGGCATTTGAAGTGAACATGGCTGCTGCCGAAGAGATAGCCCGCCAGTTGCGGCTGCGCGATATCGGCGGCATCATCGTCATCGACTACATCGACATGAACGAAGCCGACAATCGCCAGAAACTCTATGACCGCATGAAGGAGTTGATGGAGAGCGACCGCGCGCGGCACAACATTCTGCCGTTGAGCAAATTCGGGTTGATGCAGATTACCCGCCACCGCGTGCGTCCCGCACTCGACATCATGACCGACGAGAGCTGCCCCGTCTGCAACGGAAAAGGCAAAATACCTCCGTCGATTCTTTTCACCGACAAGCTCGAAGAAAAAATCGCTTTTCTGGTGAGTAAATTCAAAGTGAAGAAATTTTCCTTACACGTACACCCCTATATAGCGGCGTACATCAATCGGGGAATTTTCTCTCTGAAATGGCGTTGGAAACGCAAATATACTCGTCGTTTCAGGTTGATTCCCAATGAGTCTCTCGCCCTGCTCGAATATAAGATATACGACGGCGAAGGCAATGAAATAGACCTGAAAGAAGAGATTGAAATCAAATAACCGCCTTTCTCTTCGCCCCTATACGAAAAATCCCGCTTGCGAGCGGGATTTTTCTTTTTCCATGAATGGGTCAGATGCGTTGCAGCACTTTTTCGATAAGACCCTCTATCGAACCTTTGTAGCCGACATTGGCTTCGCCCGCGCGCCGGTTGGCGATGATGCAGCACACCGTCATGGCATGATGCCCCATCAAGTGCGCCAGCCCTGCCAGAGCCGAGCTTTCCATTTCGTAATTCGTTACGACTTTTCCTTCGTAGGAAAAGGCTTCGATGCGCCGGTTGAGGTCGGGAACAGCCAGCGGCAGGCGCAATTCCCGTCCCTGCGGTCCGTAAAAACCATTTGCCGAAATCGTTACGCCGAGCACCATTTCGCCCTGCCCGATGCGCTGTACCAGTTCGCGGTCGGCATCGACCACGTATGGCGCCGCCCATTGCGGGTGCCACCCCACGAAGTCGCAGAATGCCCGCTCGAAAGCCAAGTCGCTCACACGGTCGCGTCCCGCGTAAAAATTGAGTACCCCGTCGAATCCGATCGATTTTTCCGAAATCACATACGTACCTATCGGCACATGGGGTTGCAAACCTCCCGACGTGCCGATGCGCACTAAGGTCAATGACCGCAGCGACGACCGTTCCTCTCGTGTCGCGAAGTCGATATTCGCCAACGCATCGAGTTCGTTCAGCACGATGTCGATGTTGTCCGTACCGATGCCGTGCGATACCACCGTCAGCCGCTTTCCGTGATACGATCCTGTAATCGAGTGAAATTCGCGGTTGGACACTTCGCATTCCCGACTGTCGAAATGCGACGCCACCGTATCGACCCGTGCCGGGTCGCCCACAAGTATCACTTTGTCAGCCAGTTGTTCCGGTTGCAGATGCAGATGAAATACCGAGCCGTCGTCGTTAATCATCAATTCGGAAGCAGGAAAATGTTTCATGATAAAAATTCTTTTTGAACGGTTTGACCCCTAAATATACTCTTTTTTCGTGAAAACGGGCAGCTTTGCCGTAAAAAAGTTTTGGACGGAATCAACAGACTTGTGCGACATGAAAGAAAATGTTTGAAGAATCTGTTTTTGGAATGGCGCTTGTCTCGGAACGATTTTATCGTTTGCCGAGTATGTTCAGGTGATACGCCATACCTATGCGAAATTGGTCGTAAGGATAATCGGTGAAACCATGGCAGAAAGAAGCAAGCAGTTCGAATTGTTTGATATGGTATGCGATTTCGCTTGTCAGCACCATCGGTCGGTCGTGTGCGGCGGACGAGATGCTGTTTTCCCACCCGGCATATCCGGCAAAACTTTCGGTAACCGACCAGCGGCGAGTATATAGGTTGAGCAGAGCGCCGAACTGGACGGCATCGTTCTGTCGTCCGGCACCGGTCTGCCAGCATAAGAACCCGCTTGTGGCAGCAACACGCAAACGCAGTTGGCAGGGTTTGATTATCAGAAATGATTTCGCTATTGCCGCATCGAAGAAATAGCCGGGGCTATCGTAGTAACGGGCTAATGAATAGCCTCCGCCGGAGGCGGATTTGATAGCTGCTCTAATTACCGCATCGGGTAAGTAGCGCCCTTCTGCCAAAACTTGTATATCGACGCTCACATAAGCGTCGCCGGCCATTGAGCCGCGACGAGCGTGCTTCCGATTTTCGGCGGGTACTCGGCAGACATTCATATTGAGTTCGCTGTTGCGATACCACTCCATTGCCGGAATCCATAGCGACAGATTCACACGCGGGGTAAACAGAGGTATATTGGCTTTGAGAGCAATATCATACACGACATCGCCCCGACGGCCTTTGAAATAGTCGCCGGCGATTTCGATACGCAAGTCTTCGCTTACCTTATAGACGATGTTGGGAACAGGAAAGGCGTTCGGTCCGAAATAATAAGGCGATATACAGCTTACTCCGGACTGCGATGGCGTTTCGGGTGTCGCTTGGGCTCTTGCGGTTATCGGCACAAAACACATACAGATAGAGAGCAGGACGATATGAATGCGAGAGCGTTTTATTTCGTGTGCCATTGCGGTTTTGTTGTTCCGTGTGCTCTCTTCACGGCATAACAAATAAAAGCGTGAGAGCCATATTTGTTGCTCGTCCCGCTGTCTCAGGCATGTGGCATCGCCTTTTCATGTAGAACAAGCAACGATGACCTCACGCCGATATGAATGTACCTTTTCCTCTCGACCGTATTATGGGCCAAGAGAAGTCGGGTATATAACATACCTCATGAGCATCTATCGTCGCATTATTCTTGACATGAAGTTTGAAATTGCCACATTTCAGAGACAGCCAAGAATAAGCGTAAATAAACGCTTTTCAAAAATATAGATTCTCTTGTCCGGTACGGAAAACGTATCTGCGACAGAGAGAATAATCGCAAATTTATGGTTTATCCGGCGATTATCCAAACAGATAACAGGGAAATGCAGTTCCGATATCGGAATGTATTTATTGCAAAATCGACTAAAATCAATCGGCACGATTCGGTTTTAAGTTTTTCGAAAAGATGTTTTTCGATTTTATTTTTATGTTGCACGGGCTTTAAGTGCAAATATTTTCCTCTTTTTGTCGTGCTTCTTTCTTCACTGAATGGCAAATGTCGTATATTTGTACTCGAAATCCAATAACGAAAAGGCATGACGACAAAACCCTCCATACCCAAAGGCACGCGCGACTTTTCGCCCGAAGAAATGGCGAAGCGCAACTATATCTTCAACACCATTCGCGACGTTTTTCATCTCTTCGGTTTCCGGCAAATCGAGACGCCGGCGATGGAAAATCTCTCCACGCTTATGGGAAAGTACGGCGAGGAGGGCGACAAGCTGCTTTTCAAGGTACTCAACTCCGGCGACTTCCTTGCCGATTTGAGCGATGCCGACCTGACGGCGCGCAATACGACGCATCTTGCCGCACGTCTGTGTGAAAAGGGGCTGCGCTACGACCTTACCGTGCCGTTTGCCCGTTTCGTGGTCATGCACCGAGGAGAGTTGTCGTTCCCGTTCAAACGCTACCAGATACAACCCGTGTGGCGCGCCGACCGCCCGCAGAAAGGGCGTTACCGCGAATTTTATCAATGCGATGCCGACGTGGTGGGCTCCGATTCGCTTCTCAACGAAGTGGAGTTGCTGCGGCTTATCGACGAAGTTTTCGCGCGCTTCGGCATACGGGTGGCAGTGAAACTCAACAACCGGAAAATATTGAGCGGTATTGCCGAAATGATAGGCGCTCCCGAAAAAATTGTCGATATAACCGTCGCTATCGACAAGCTCGACAAAATAGGTCTCGACAAGGTGAATGCCGAGTTGCGGGAAAAGGGCCTTTCCGAAGATGCCATAGCGCGGTTGCAGCCCGTTATTCTGCTCGAAGGCGGCAATCGCAGCAAGCTGGCGACGCTGCGTACCGAGCTTGCCGCTTCGGAAATCGGACGGAAAGGCATCGAGGAGTTGGAATACATACTCGACAAACTCGACCGTTCACCCCTGCGCGCCGCTCTCGAAATAGACCTCACGCTGGCGCGCGGACTCAATTACTACACCGGAGCCATTGTCGAAGTAAAGGCGCTCGATGTGGCGATAGGCAGCATCACCGGCGGCGGACGCTACGACAATCTGACGGGCGTGTTCGGTATGCCCGACGTGTCGGGCGTGGGCATCTCGTTCGGAGCCGACCGCATCTACGACGTACTCAATCAGCTCGACCTCTATCCCTCGGATTCTTTACAGACCACGCAGTTGCTTTTCGTCAATTTCGGCGAACGTGAAGTCGAGGTATGTATGGAATATGCCGCCTGTCTGCGTTCCAAAGGCATTCGCACGGAAATCTATCCCGAAGCTGCCAAAATGAAAAAACAGATGGGGTATGCCGACGATAAGAAAATTCCTTTCGTGGCGTTGGTGGGCGAGGACGAAATAGCTTCCGGAAAAATCACGGTCAAAAACATGACGACCGGCGAGCAGCAGCAGCTTCTGCCCGATGAAATCATTTCTTTGTTGAAAGAAGGAAAAGCGTAAGCCGTCGATTTATCCTGCCCAATTTTCGCGGTCGAGGTTGCGGTAATTGATAGCCTCTGCCAGATGTGCCGGCTCTACGGTTTCGCTGCCGGCGAGGTCGGCTATGGTGCGGGCTACTTTCAGTATGCGGTCGTAGGCGCGTGCCGAGAGGTTAAAGCGTTTCATCGCCGTGCGCAGTCTTTCAAAACCAGCTTCGTCGGGACGGGCATAGGTATTGAGTAACCGACTGTTCATCTGTGCGTTGCAATAAACACCCGGCACATTTTTGAAACGGGCAGCCTGTATTTCCCGCGCCCGAATTACCCGTTCGCGAATGACGGCACTCGTTTCGCCGGCGCGGCTGTCGGAGATTTTCTCGAATGGCACGGGGACGATTTCTATCTGTATGTCGATGCGGTCGAGCAGCGGGCCCGATATGCGGTTGAGGTAGCGGCGCACGGCACCCGGCGGGCAGATACATTTCTTTTCGGGGTGATTGTAATAGCCGCATGGACAGGGATTCATCGAGGCGATAAGCATCACGCTCGCCGGATATTCGATAGAGTATTTTGCGCGAGAAACGGTGATTTTCCGGTCTTCGAGCGGCTGGCGCATCACTTCGAGCACCTGTCTGGAAAATTCGGGAAGCTCGTCGAGAAACAGTACCCCGTTGTGTGCCAGCGATATTTCACCGGGCTGCGGAAAGGTGCCGCCGCCCACCAGCGCCACGCTCGATATGGTGTGGTGCGGGGCGCGGAAAGGTCGCTGCGTCAGCAGCGAGCTGTCGCGATCCATTTTTCCGGCGACCGAATGTATTTTGGTGGTTTCGAGAGCCTCTTGCAGCGAGAGCGGCGGAAGTATCGACGAGATGCGTTTCGCCATCATCGACTTGCCCGAGCCGGGCGGACCTATCATGATGAGGTTGTGTCCGCCGGCGGCAGCTACCTCGAAAGCCCGTTTTACACTTTCCTGCCCTTTTACGTCGGCAAAATCGAGGTCGAAATTGCCCTGCGCTGCAAAAAACTCGGCACGGGTGTCGATGACTGTCGGGGTCAGTTCGTGCGTCCCGTTGAAAAAATCGACCACCTCTTTGATGTTTTCCACCCCGAAGACGTCGAGTTTATCGACTACGGCAGCTTCGCGCACATTGGCTTTGGGTACGATAAGCCCTTTGAACCCCTCTTTGCGTGCCTGTATGGCAATGGGCAGCGCGCCTTTGATAGGGAGTATCGACCCATCGAGCGAGAGTTCGCCCATGACCATGTAGCGGTCGAGCCGGTCGGGCGCGATGTCTTCGGCAGCCGCCAGAATGCCGATAGCAAGCGGCAGGTCGTAAGCCGAGCCTTCTTTTCGTATGTCGGCGGGAGCAAGGTTGATAATCAGCTGGCGGTGCGGAAATTTGTAACCGTTGTGCAGCAGTGCCGAGCGAATGCGCTCGTGGCTCTCTTTTACGGCAGTGTCGGGCAGACCTACCATATAGAAATGAATGCCTTGCGAACAGTTCACTTCGATGGTTACGGTGAGGGCGTCGATGCCCTGCATGGCTGCTCCGAAAACTTTTACCAGCATACGGTTATTTCTTTTTGGATTTTTTTGCGCTCTCCTTCTTTTTATCTTTGGCGTTAAGCGTTTTGTCTTCACCTGTTTTTGCAACCGACGAATCGACGGCAGCCACCAGCAGGCTGTCGGGTAAATCTCGTGCTATGATGTATCCTTTCCCGTCGATAAGGTATGTGGCTGGCAATTGTCTGATGTCGAGCGATGTTATCTGATTGGCATTCCACCCTTCGGGCAGGCGGCAGTGCAGTTCCTGCTCGAGCGAGTCTTGCCGAATGGCATTGTTCCATGCGTCTTTGTCGGTATCGAGCGATATGCTTACAAGGCGGAGGTAAGAAACCGGATATTTTTTTCTCAGTCGGCGGACGGTCTGCAATTTCTGTCGGGATAGCGTATCGTAAGATGCCCATACCGAAAGGAGGGTCGTGCGGTTTCGGAAACTGCTCGTATTGATGAGGCTGTCGCTTCCCGTGCGGAAAGTCGTGTATGGAACGGGTTTGCCCGTGAGTTCCTTTTTGTTGCCCGATATGAAAAGTTCCGACTTGGCGAGCAGCGATACCGGTTTGGCTTCCGGCGGCAGCTGCCGCAGCAGGGTGTCTGCCGTGCGGGTGGAATATTCGTCGAGCAGGTAATCGTATATAAGTACCGTCGATGCGTATGAGGGTGGGGCGGCGGTTACGAAATCTCTTACCCGACGGTGGAGCGTGTCGAGCCGGCTGCGGCGTGCTGCCAGAAAAAGCGTATCTTCGGAACGGACATAAAAGGCAGAATCGTCGGCTTCTATTTCTTGCAGGAGTTCGTGATTTTCGTTTCGGAACCGGCTGACGGTTTCCTGTTCGGGCGAGCCGCTTATCGTTATTTCGTAAGGCGCTGCCGTCGAGCCTTTCAATTTCACTTTATCGCCGTTTTTTACATACAGCCATGTTACCCGCTCGCCGGCTTCGGTGAAAATCTCTACCCGTGTCAGGTCGTCGCTCGTACTTTTGAATACGGCTTTCCCTTTTTTCACCAGAACCGAATCGACGGCGATGCCCTTTTTGTATTGTTCCTGCCAAAAGTAGAGATACGATTGTTCGGGCACATCGAGTTCTACGACGAGCGTGTAGCCCGCCTTGTCCACACCGGAGCAGGAAAGGAAACAGAGCAATGCCGCTATGTACGAGATATATCGAATCATGTTTTTTAATGGCTATACAAACATAGGCAAAATTTCCGATTTATCGGTACGGAATTTGTAAAAAGTCGTTGCGGAACAAGCGGATTACAGACTGAATGCCTTTTTCAGGACATCGACATAATCGAGTTTTTCCCACGTGAAAAGTTCCACGTCCGCTTCCACCGGCTGTTCGTAGCGCGACCGAAAGGTTTTGTGTACGATGCGGGGCCGGCGTCCCATGTGCCCGTAAGATGCGGTCTCTTCGTATATGGGGTTGCGGAGTTTCAGCCGTTCTTCGATGGCTTTCGGACGCAGGTCGAAAATTTCACCGATGCGGGCGGCGATTTCGGCATCGCTCTGCCGAACGTGCGAGGTGCCGTAGGTATCGACGAATAGGCTTACCGGACGTGCGATGCCTATGGCATACGAAATCTGTACCAGCACTTCGTCGGCAATGCCGGCAGCCACCATGTTCTTGGCGATGTGGCGGGCTGCATAAGCCGCCGAGCGATCGACTTTCGAGGGGTCTTTTCCCGAAAAAGCGCCGCCGCCGTGCGCCCCTTTGCCTCCGTAGGTATCGACGATGATTTTGCGGCCGGTGAGCCCTGTGTCGCCGTGCGGTCCGCCGATGACGAATTTTCCCGTAGGATTGACGTGCAGAATCATCTTGTCGTCGAAAAGCCTGCGCACCCGTTCGGGCAGGCGGGCGATGACTCGGGGCAGTACGATGCGGCGCACATCGTCGGCAATGCGGTGCAGCATTTTTTCGTCGGCAGCCGCTTGGGCTTCGGGGGTGTCGCTGTCGGGGTCTACGAATTCGTCGTGCTGCGTGGAGAGTACGATGGTGTGTATCCTTACGGGGTGGCGCTCCTCGTCGTACTCGATGGTTACCTGCGACTTGGCATCGGGGCGCAGGTAAGGCATCTCGCGGCTTTCGCGGCGGATATCTGCCAATTCCATAAGTATCAAATGTGAAAGTTCCAGCGGCAGCGGCATGTAGTTGTCGGTTTCGTTGCAGGCGTAACCGAACATCATGCCTTGGTCGCCGGCACCCTGATTCATGGCGTCGGCCCGTTCCACGCCGCGGTTTATGTCGGCAGACTGCTCGTGTATGGCGGAAAATACGCCGCAGGAGTCGCCGTCGAATTTGTATTCGCTTCGCGTATAGCCGATGCGGTTGATGACACGGCGCGCCACTTCGTGCAAGTCGATGTAGGCATTCGATTTCACTTCGCCCGCCAACACTACCTGACCGGTCGTTACCAGCGTTTCGCAAGCCACTTTCGACTGCGGGTCATAAGCAAGAAATTCGTCGAGTACAGCGTCGGAAATTTGGTCGGCAACCTTGTCGGGGTGACCTTCCGATACCGATTCAGAGGTAAACAGGTAATTCATCTTATCGTTTTTTAATAGAACAATTTACGACAAGAGATGGAAAAAACGCTGTAAAAAGAGGAACATTTTTGCCGGCAGAAAAGCCGGAGGTGCGATCGTTTTAGCAGTTTTTTTATGTGGTTGCAAGCAGCCAAATCCATCCACAAATCGTACCGGCAAAGTAAATTCATTTTTGAGAAATACGCAATAGTCCGGTGCGTTTTTTTATCGGATTCGGTTTTTATTTTTACCTTTATGCCTGAAATATTTTTGTCCGTTAAACCTTTCCGACCTGATTCAGTCTAAATCGCGGTTATCGGAAAGAAGGAAGAAATACCGCCGAAAACGAGAAAGTATGTCATCTGCCTATAACGAAGAAGTCATCGTTGCCCGACTGCAAGACCCGCGCCATTGCCGCGAAGCCTTTACGCAGGTGGTGAAGCAGTACAGCGAATCGCTTTATTGGCAGATACGCAAGATGGTCGTTTCGCACGACGATGCCGACGACCTGCTGCAAAACACCTTTCTCAAAGCGTGGCAGAACATCATCTATTTTCGGGGCGATGCCCGACTATCGACGTGGCTCTATTGCATAGCGATAAACGAAACGCTTACTTTCCTTGCCCGGCAGCGTCAGCAAAACAATGTCCCGCTCGACGGCGAAGACACTTTCCTGATAGAGCAGCTCGAAAGCGACGAATGGTTCGACGGCGACGAAGCCCAACGCCTTTTGCAGGAGGCTGTCTTCCGGCTGCCCGAGAAGCAGCGGCTTATCTTCAATATGCACTATTTCGACGAAATGAAGTATGAAGAAATTTCCCGTATTCTCGGCACCTCCGTCGGAGCTTTGAAAGCCTCGTATCATCATGCTGTCAAAAAAATCGAAGAGTATTTAACGTCCGCAAATTAAACCTTTTGCTTACGATTCAGTCTATATATCAAATACGAAGAAAATGAAAAACGAAATCTGGCAAAAAATCGATCGCAAACACGGATTCACAGAACCCGGCAAAGACTACTTCGAGCGATTCGCCGCACACATGGAAGAGCAGCTGCCGGAACTCGAATTTCCGCAAAAACCGAAAGTAACCCTTTGGTCGCACATACAGACGTGGGTCTATATGGCAGCCATGTTCGTGGGCATCGCTTTGATGATACGGATATTTTCGCCTGCCCGCAATCAAGACGACTTGCTTGCCGAGCAGTCGCAAGAGGCATTCTATGACGAACTTATCTGGACGTCATGTGTCGATAATGGCGATGTATATATCTATTTAGCCGATGCGTATGACTATTAAAATCAACGATATGATGAAAAAATCCCTTCTTTCGGCACTCGTTTTTTGTCTGTGGGTTTCTATGCCGTTGAGCGGCGTTGCGCAGGAGCATCTCCTTACCGTAGCCGAAGCCGAAACCCAACTGAAAGCGGCGCAAGAAGAATATAAAAAAGAAAAAGCCGCCGTGCAGGCACTGCCTAAAAACAAACAGGAGGAGGCGCGTAAAACATTGCGGGAAGCCGGTCGGAAAGTCGGCTATTGCAAAGTCGAAGTGTTCAAAGCCGGCAAGCGTGATTTTTTGCGGGAACAAGCCGGTTTGTCGGAACAAGAAGCCGCACGCTTTTTCCCTCTTTATGAAGAGTTGCAGACCGCGATATTCAAACTGCACGACGATGCCCAACGCACGGTCAAACGTTTGTTGCGGAACAAGGACAATAGAAAGATTCCAGATGCCGAGTATCTGGCTGCCGTGCGGAAACGCCTCGATGCAACGGCAGAGGAGGCGCGGCTGCAAAGTGAATATTTTGAAAAATTCAAACGAATATTGCCGGCAGAAAAGTTGCTGCGGATATATGATGCCGAGTCGCGTTTCTCTTTTGAGATGATGCTATGGGCATAAAAACGAATTGTACAATATTTATCAGAAAGATATAATGCGTAAATAACTGATAAATTGATAGATATACGATGTCGTTTGAATGTGAAAAGAAAAACGAAACGTACAAAAACTTTAATCTGCTTTAATTTCACTTTAAGTTTCGAGTAAAGTTTTCTCGAAATCGTTTAATACTGTTTTACCACAACTTTAATTCTGTTTAATTATGGGCGGACAGATGGCTTTGGGCTGTTTGTCCGCCTTTTTTCACTACCTCTTATCTGATGCCTCAAATGGCTTAAACGCCCAATTTAAGGCAATTTACAGCCAGATTCGAGGCAATTCAAAGCAGCGTCTTTTATTCATTACAATTGGTTATTAAACGAACAAAAAACGAATAACTCGAGTTGAACGGACAGAAAAAATGCGGGAGTGTATTGCAATGGGCAATTCAAACCACAAAATAGTGTTGGGCATACAGTTGGGCATACAGTTGGGTATACTTTTTAAGCACGAATAATACCCTATAATGGAAAAAATCGACATAAAAAGCGGCTTTTTCGTGAGAATCTACCCCCTTTAATATCCAAACAGATATAGAAACAAGACCCTTAAATAAGTGTTTAAGCTGCTGATAATTAGCAATTAAAACGTGTTTTTGCGATAAAAACACGTGAAAACAGCATAATCGCCCCTGTTAGGTGTCTGAAAAGGGTATATGGGAGGGTACATCAATGTTGGGAAATAACGAAGCGGATCTGCCTACATTGGGAACAGATCGTATGTCGAGCTTTTACCCCATTGTATTGAATCGAATGCTGGCTTTAATCAATGCCAATGCTCTGATGGAATCTGCCGGAATATCCTGCGGTGAAAAATGCGGGTTATAACTTATCAGTCGCACGAACTTGTTGCTGTCCGCTTTCTGAATATATTTGATTGCAATATAACTTTCCCCGTCAAGGACAAACGACAAAAGATACATTTCACCCCAAATAATTCCAGCTGCAAGGTTTGGAACCTCCTTATATAACACAATATCCCCACTTTTCAATAGCGGATACATCGAATCACCTCGCACATATAAAGCACCATCGCATGGTGGCAGGTCGGGAATTTGCAAATAGCTAATCGGGGTATGATGAGTTGCTGTATCGAATAGGGAAACCAGACCAGCAGTGGCGTCCAATTCGTAAAGCGGGATGCTTTGTTGGGCGACTGAGCAATCGGTACTGAGGGGAAACTTGCTTTGAACAGTTGGGGTCGCTAATTGAATATCCAAATCATGGAGCATATTACCTTTACCAGTCATTAACCAGTTGGCATTAATTTCAGAATAGGTTTCGATAATTTTCGATACCCATGAGGCAGATATATCGCTTCCTTTATTAATAGCTCGTCCAATAGCGCCATTTGAAGCACCAATACTTTGTTCAAAAGCACGGACACTTATCCCTTTGCAATTAATATATTGTCCTATCCTTTCGACTATTTGCGACATGACATAAAAAAATATCTATAAAGTTTGCGTATTTCGATAATTATCTATATTTTTGTCTCGTGAAATAAATAACACAGCCGTCAAAGATAAGAAAAAAAGACGAAAACAAAATAATACAATATGGAAAAGTATATAGCAGTAACGAAAGAATGTAGAGAGTTCTTACAAAAGGCATTCAATACGTCCAAGCCAACTGTATGGCGGGCTTTGACATTTGCCGACCGAGGCGGCGACAGCGAATTGGCGTGTAAGATTCGGCGGTTGGCACAATTGCGGGGCGGTATGTTAATGGTGGTTGCCCATGCCATGGAAACCATACATGATGCCGACGACTTTATGCGTCAGTATTTCCCCAACGGCGTGATGCTGGAATGCGACAAAAAAACGGGGCGTATAGACATCATCAAAGACGGCAAGTCCGTAAAAAGTTATGCCGATGTAAGATTAGACTGTTTTTCTGCTATACAAGCGGAAGCACAAAAGTTATAGCATGAGTAAAACCGTGAATACACAAACATTGAATCAAATCAATACGGACACGGGAGCAAGAAAACGACAACGCGATGGAGTATTATAACAACACACTTTGTATAAGCCACGCGGAACTGACAGACGGTATTCTGTCTAAACCTAACATTTCGGCAATGGTGCGACGCGGGAAGTTAGAACAGGTGCGACGTGCCTGTTACGGTACCCCCGCGCTGTTTGCCGTTAATAGTTTACCATTGAAATATCGGACGAAGGTGTACCGCCGTTATCCGGATTTACAAGAAAGTGCCAATAGCAAGCCATTTATTGATACGATAATGCCTGACGGTAGAGCAATGCAGTTCTATGCCGATTATGTTTTGGCGGACGGTCGCCATCTGCCGACGGGAAAACAGGTGGAATATGCGAACAACTGCGCTATTATGAATGCGTTTCGCACGTGTATTGACAAGAGTAACAGCCAACGTATGCGGCAAAGCAAGTCTCGGCTGAATAAAATGGCGTTTTGGGACAAAGCTGCCGGCGCATTGCCACGGCTTGCGGATAGGTTTCCTCATTCGCTACCCGAAAGCGCCCGCCGTCTCCAACGCAAGTTCAATGAATACCTACGCGACGGGTACAGTTGCTTTATCAGCAAAAAGTACCAAAACAACAATGCAGCAAAGGTGGATAATGACGAGAAGGAAAGTTTGCTGGCATTACTTATCGGGCACCATAATAACCTCGATAATGTACTGATAGCTAATCTATACAATACCAAAGCCAAAGAGTGTGGCTGGAAATCTATTACTCCCGGCGCCGTTGGCGTATGGCGTGAGAAATTGGACTTGACAACATCTGCCGGACGACTGGGAACCGCACAATTCCGTAACAAAAAGAGTATGCAGATAAAACGCAGTCGCCCGACAGCACCTTTCTTGATGTGGACACTCGACGGCTGGGACGTGGAGCTATTGTATCAGAAAACTATGACTGACAAAAACGGACATTCAATTACGAGCTATTGCAACCGTCTGACATTGGAGGTAGTATTAGACCCCTGTTGCAATTATCCGATAGGCTACGCAATAGGCACCCACGAGACACCCGATTTGATTGCCGCAGCCTTGCGCGACGCCGCTAAACACAGCAAAGAACTCTTCGGCTCGATGTTGCGGGCGAATCAATTGCAATGCGACCATTACGCATTCAAGACCATGATGCCCCTTTATAATGCGATGGCGGCAATACTGACGCCGGCTCAGGTCAAAAATGCCAAAGCAAAAGTCGTCGAACCGTACTTCGGTTACTTAAACAAGACCTATTGCCGCCTATTCAATAACTGGTCGGGCTATGGTATTACAACCAATCCTGAAAAACAACCTAACAGCGAGGCATTGAATAATTTGCGGCGCCATTTTCCCGACGAAGACGGTCTGCGCCGACAGATAGAGAACATGATGCAATTAGAACGTCAGCAAAAAGTCTCTGAGTTCCGGGAAATGATGGACAACCTGCCGGCAGAGCGTCGTCTGCCATTGAGTCGAGAATCGTACCTGCTACATTTTGGTGCAGAAACGGGACACAAGAATGCCATTGAGGGCGGAGGTTTGCGACCAACATTACTCGGGGTGAAACGTGATTACGATTGTTTTGACATACGTTTTCGTGAATATGCAGGCAAGCGATGGACGATAAAATACGACCCTGACGATTTACACGAAATTCTTGCCGTCAGTGAGGACGGTACACTCAGATTCATGCTCACGGAAAAATATGTTCAGCCAATGGCTTTGGCTGAACGGAAAGATGGTGATGCAGCAGAACTTGCCCGTGTGGTAACATTCAATCGACAACTGGAACAGCACATTATTGAACAGCGCGCATTGGCAAATGCCAAAGTAGAACATTTAATCGGCAGCGGATCTGACAACATACTCAGTCGCTTGCTGATATGCAACAGCGACGGGCAGCACAAACTGCCCAAAGCAAAACGACGCCTCAGCGCAGCGGATATTAACAGTGTTGATGTGAATACCGTCGAAATTCCGTTGATGCCACAAGGCGCGCCAGCTTCGGATAAAGACGATTATTCCATTTTCTAAACTATATAATATGTTACAGGAAGAAAAACAACAAATTGCTACAAGCCTCAAAGGCTACTGCGACAGGAAAGGAAGTCAAAATAAGGCTGCCAACAGTATGAACGGAGTCAGCTCTGCCACCATAAGCAAGGTACTGGCAGGCGACTGGGAAACAATTAGTGACGAAATGTGGCGCACGATAGCCGCCCAGACGGGACACGAGGCAAAGACGTGGCACATCGCTGAAACACGTGCATATAGCCGCATGGGCTTCCTGCTCGACAATGCTCGTGAGGACAGCCTTGTATTGGCTGTTACCGGCGATGCCGGCTGTGGAAAAACGGAGGCGATAAAAAACTATGCTGCAACTCATCGCAATGTATATCATTTGTGCTGTTCTGAATACTGGAATCGTCGCACGTTCATGGGCAAACTGCTCAAATGTATGGGCATGGATTTTTCCGGCGCTACCGTATCAGACATGATGGACGATATCATCGACGCTCTGAAACGCAAGGAACTCCCGCTGGTCGTCCTTGACGAAGCAGACAAGTTGAGTGATCAAGTACTCTATTTCTTCATCAGCCTTTACAATCAGTTAGAGGGACATTGCGGCATCATTCTTTGCGCCACAGATTTTCTGGAAAAACGCATAAAAAAGGGGTTGCGGATAAAACGTAAAGGCTATGAGGAAATATACAGCCGTATGGGGCGCAAGTTCGTGGAGTTGCAGGTCGTGAATACGGCGGATATAGCCGCCGTTTGCGTGGCAAACGGCATAACCGACACCAAAGAAATAAATCGGATAGCAGACGATTGCGAATGCGACCTGCGCCGCGTAAAACGCGCTATTTGGGCGATACAAAAGAACGGAGAACAGCATAACGATTAAGACGA
The DNA here is from genome assembly GCA_947589325.1 of uncultured Bacteroidales bacterium. Classification (GTDB taxonomy): domain Bacteria; phylum Bacteroidota; class Bacteroidia; order Bacteroidales; family UBA11471; genus Caccoplasma. The sequence goes on from CANQAM010000002.1 coordinate 91,781, forward strand.
TTAACGATGTACCTTATCTGATGGGAAAATAAACATGGGTCGAGCGATAAGCAATAAGAATGTACTGACAGCCAAATTTGAAGTAGCCGACTTCGAGGGGACTTTCCTTGCCAGCTTCGGGCGGCCGGAACTGCGAGGCGCATGGATGATCTACGGCGGCAGCGGTTGCGGTAAAACCACCTTTGTGTTACAGATCTGCAAGTACCTTACCCGCTTTCGCCGCGTGGCATACGACAGTTTGGAACAAGGTTTAAGCCTCTCGCTAAAACGAGCATGGGAGCGGGTCGGCATGGCAGAAGTCGGTAATCGCATCATTCTGCTAAATAAAGAGGGTTTGAAAGATGTCCGCCTCCGGTTGGAAAAAAAGCGTAGCCCTGATGTCATTGTCATCGACAGCGTGCATTACTGGTTAGGACTTAAAATGTCGGATTATATAAACCTACGTAAAGACTTTCCCGATAAGTTGTTCATTTTCGTATGCCATGAAAAACACGGGCTTCCTGATGGAAAAATAGCTGAAAAGATACGATACGACAGCGATATAAAGGCTCGAGTAGAGGGTTACAAAGCATTTATAACCTCTCGGTACGAAATAGCCGAACTCGGCGAAGGTGGCGCGGACTTCGTGATATGGGAGCAAGGCGCACAGGAATATTGGATTGATAAAATGTAAAACGATATGACAGAGAACAGGACGATGGACGCGATCCATCGAAACATCTTAAAGAAATTCCACACCCTTTGCAGTGCATTGGGGCTTACCGAAGCAGAAAAGCGTGCCATAGTTGAAAGCTATGGTGTTGAGAGCAGCCGCGACATGGATACGCACGATTTGATAAACGTGTGCGGAAAACTTTCGGAACAGGCAAACGAAAAGGTGGGCGCAGGTGAGATGGACAAGTTGCGAAAACGGGTTATGGCTGCTATCGGAGCCTATCTGAAAGCCGTAGGCAGAGAGAGTAACGCCACCGTGATAAAAGGCATCGCTTGCCGGGCCACGGGGCATGCCGACTTCAACAAGATACCGCGCGAGCGGCTGCGTAATCTGGTGGCGGCGTTCAACAACAAGGTAAAAGACGCGCAGGCGGTGAATGAAATAGCCGACGGCCTGCTGTTGCAGTCTTATTTCGAATATGGAAGACCACAAGCAAAAGCGTGAACCATGAGCAGCAAGAGAGACATTATAGAAATCGTGCCGCCGCCTTTTGTCGAAAAAAAGAACCTGACCGAATGTATAACAAGCAATACTCATTTATGCAGCCACTGTCATGGTAACGGGTTCTTTTGGCAAAATGAAATGAATATGGCAGAGAAAAAGACCTGTCCGGTGTGCAATGGCAGTGGTAAACTCCATGCCACGATCACCATCAAGTGGAAACCTGTAAAACAATAAGAAAATGAGAAAAGACAAAATCGTAAAAGCGTTAAAGACGGTCGGTGCCATACCGTTCGTAGCAGTAGGAGTCGTACTCTTGTTTGCGGCTATCGTACTGAGAGCAGCCGGATATATGTTCCTGTTCGACACCGAGGCTGCGAAATATGAAATAAACCAAATCAAACCCAATAAATAACTTGTATATGGAAAACGTAACGATGACAGCGGAAGAACGCCGAGAGTTTGAAGCGTACCGCGCAGAAAAAGCAAAAAAAGAGGCGGCAGCACGCCGGAAACAGCAGCGTGCCGATTATGCCGGAATGGTAGATGACGAGCTGTGCACGACACTGCCGATTCTCAAAGAGTTGAGCGAGCGGATAAAGGTCGTGAAAGACACTGTTTTCGGGAATTTCGAAGCGATTTTGAAGATGAAGTCCGACGTGCTGGGCCTGACCAAAGAGATGCAGCACAGCCACACCTTTACGTCGAGCGACAGCCGCTTCCGCCTGACCCTCGGCGTGAACACCATCGACAGCTACCGCGATACGGTGGAAGATGGCATTGCCATGGTCAAGGCCTACATACAGAGCTTGGCCAAAGACGATACGAGCAAGGCGCTCGTAAACGCTGTTTTGCGGCTGTTGAGTCGCGATCAAAGCGGCAACATCAAAGCCAGCCGTGTGCTGCAACTTCGTAAAATGGCACAAGAAACAGGCGACGAACAGTTCATTGAGGGCGTGCAGATCATCGAGGAGAGTTACCAGCCTACCGAGTCTAAAAAGTATATTCGTGCCGAGTACAAGAACGACAAAGGCGCGTGGGTCAATGTACCGCTCGGAATGACCGACGTGGATTGACAGCAGCGCCCGCTCCATCTGCAAGAAAGAAACGGGCGCAAGCCTTGTTGCCACAGGGTTTTGCAAAAATAAAAAAATAAATGCAGATGGACAAGCGAAAACACCACGAAAGCACCATCGAGAGGGTCAGGATGGTAAGAGCCGTAACGGCAGAACATTACGAAAGCGGCAATCAGGCGCGGTGCTACAAAGCTGTATGGCGGCAGCATATTTTCCCGAAGTTCAAAATCTGCTATCGCACCTATCTGAGTTATTTGGGCATACCGACGCCTCCACCCGTGCCGAAACATTCCCCACAAGCAAGTCTATGGGACATCATGCAAGAAAAACCTGCTGAATAGTTGCAGGTTTTTCTTTTTTCTATATATTTGGGGAAAATTGTACGATTATGAAATCCATTATTGTTTTGTCATTAATGCTATTTGCTGCGTCGTTTTCTTATGCCGACGATTATGCACGGTATTTTGAATGCGCGGACAAGAACGACGTTCAGGGAATGATTGATAGTTTATTATCCAGAGGCACACGCCAGTATAATCTCAAAGAAATTCGCAAGCGTAATGCAGACAGCGATCATATCATAGATTATATTTATCTCGGAGCCAATGCCGATTTTCCCGATAGCGTAAAACTGTTCGTCGAAGTCAATTTCTTTATGAAAGACGCAAATCCTGATATGAATATAACAGGAACACCGGTATATAAAATAAATTCTATCGTCGGCGAATATCTGGACGTGTTACCTATATACCAGATTGTATCTCCGGAAACAACCGCAGAAAGCGCTGTTCGATACGGAGCCAATACAGATGTGCCCGATTCTCCTTATAAAGTCCGTTACAGTATTCGGAAATCATCGGCCGGTTGGAGATTCCGCCGTTTTTGAGGTACTCGGTTGCTAATGGTTTAATGACAATTTAATACTGCCGGACTTCATGCTTGGAGGCATGGCAGTCGTGTCCTGTGCATTAGTGACGAATCGCTCGACGCTCTCCATCAGTTCGGCGTGGTCGTGATTGGTGGCCGATGTGGTCAGTTGGAAGCCGGCAAAGTTGTCGCCCCGCAACCCCTGCATGGCGGTGTCGATGCGTTCGATCAGGTCGAAAAATACCAATGCTTCCGGCATTTTCCGGTCGGTGTGTCCGTGCGTCGCCACGGCCCGCGTTACGATGTGCAGCCGCACGGCCACGTCGCCGCGGCGCGCTCCGTTGTTCTGTTGCCGCCACTCTATCTCCTCGAACTCGACAAATACGGCCGGCATCGGCCATACCGCGCCGCCGTTCAGTGCGGCGACATTGTTGTTCCACAGGTCGATGAATTGAATATCCGGCACGCACGCGGCGAGACGTGCGCAAATGGCTTGAAAGATTTGTTTTCTCATTTTCGTATGAATTTTGTAAGTTGCCCATTGAAGTCGGCGAGATTGTCCTCGATGATCCCTTTGATAATCTCCTGCGTACGTTTGCCGTCGCCCACGAACTGGCGCTTCGGCATGTTGAATTTGCGCGTGTGCGCCTTTACCGTGTACGGCTTCCCCTTTTTACTGGTGCGGGTATGTTGGCGCACAGACTTTGTCCCGCTGCCACCTTCATTATGAATAGCAGCGTATGGCACGGCCGAGGAGAAGCGCACGCCGTCGCCTCTTACTTCGGTCTTTATGCTGCGCCGCATCGTGCCCGTTACCATCAGCAGCGAGCCTTTGGGATATTTATAGGCCCGGGGCTTCCACTTGTCGGTAAAAAAGGCCTTGCGCTCGAAGTTGCGGTCGAACTCCTCGGAGAGTTCCACGCGCATGTCGTTCAATATGTTTCTTTTCAGTTGTTCCCCGTCTATCATTTTAATTATCGTTTAATTGTTGGTAATTCAAAAAAATAGTTGTAAATTTGCGATATGGTAAAAATTATAGATAAAATAGAAGAATGCCCTTATATGTGTGAGCACTGCAAGCACTTTAAGCAAGGACATACTTGTTTGGCTTTTGACAACATACCATTAAGCATTTTGCTTGATGCAGAAAGCCATACAACGGTATTGCCTGAACAAAAAGGCGCTTATGTCTTTGAGCCGGCAAAGCCCCGTGATACCATGCGTGTTTATGTGGACGGTGCCGAAGAACCGGAATATTGATACTTTTCTGCATATAGTTTTTTAATTATAGTTCCAACCGCAACCGCAATAGGTCGCGGTTTTTCATTATTTAGATACTCAGACCAAGCCTCAGCAATAAATTCAGCTGCGTTTTTATGTCCGTAGGAGGACAAGTTCTCCGTAATATGCGCTTTGCCTTTTGACATTTCCTCATTATATATTTTGAGGAAATCCTTGTGAGTACGAAGTCCGATAAGTCGGTCAATTTCGTGCCCGAGTTCGTGGTCAAAAACAGCTTTCAATGTACCGGTTCCAAGTGGATGCCCTTTTGCCTGCACATCCTCTTCAAGCGACTTGTCTATTTTTTCACCTTTCCATGATGTATTGAAGCAAATGCCAGATAACCCCCAATCCTTAAATGCGCCATGAGAATAGGCATAAGTGTTTTTGCCTGCCCTTACTTTCATGCGGGTAATCCACCGGCTTACTTCTTTTTTCAACACTTCGTCCCCAAATTTTGCATAATATGGGTCTGCCTTCAGTTCTGCAAGTTTGCGCTCGGAAAGTAGTTTAATGCGCCCAAGTATAGTGCCGACGAATAGTGTCTCTTTTTTTAATTCGGGGAAACATTGGAAATGCCTTTCCACACTCCTGAAAATGCTTTCTATTTGGTTCATGTTACTTTTATTAAATCCGGTCAAAGAGCATTTGACACCCAATTTATCGCAAAAGAATTGTTCGGCTTCCTCGATTGTTTTTGGCGTCCATTCCGCAGGGGTATAGCCATTAATAGCTTGTTTCACCTGTTCGGGGTCCGGGCATTTGTAGTACGGGTGCTTTGGCGGAAAAAGTTGTAGCGACTTTCCGGCATTATAGCGAAATATAGACCCTTTTTTCCCGCCTGTACAGTCTTCGCCGAGCCGCATGGCGGTTTCGGGATTGGAAAGGGGGTATTTGTTTTTGCGCACCTGCACGGTCGTACAGCGGCAGTTCCATCCGTTGGGTGGGAGAAACATCGACCAGAACGGGTCGTCAGGCGGCAGGGTTATGCCGTTCAATGCGGCGTGTTCCTCGCGCACGCGGTCGTCGCCGGCCGTCCGGTATTGCAAGTCGTAACGGTCGCCGTCCTGCTCGAAGTCGTGCCATTTGGCTGCCATTTGCGACGCACCGACAGCATGGTTGTATTCCGCGTACAGGTAGTTATGGTTGTACTTGGCATTTATCTTCCGCACGTCGGTCAGGAAGTCGTCGAACGGTTTGATGTCGCCTTTGTCGGTCAGCAGCGACAGGCCCACTTCACGCAGGGCGTGGTATGTTTTGAAGCCGGAAAAGACGAAAGCGTTATTTTCGAGCGCGTAGCGAATCGTCTCGGGAACTTCTGTCGGCAGTTTGCTGTTTATGGCAGTCTGCAATATCCGTAAGGTCTCTTCGATGAGCGCTCTCGACTCGGAAGCTGCCAGTTGGTCGGGGGTGAAGCCCTGACTGTCGTAAACGGTCTGTGCCGCCTCCTCGAAGAGGGAGTCGTCGAAGTCGAACGGGCGGTCCTTATCCGCCAGCAAAAGCAGATTTTTGCCGTATAACGACTCGACGGCGGTATGGAACGCAGCGTATTTGTCGCGCAGCCCCTCGCAGTCGGAGGGGCTTAATCGAAAAAAGAGTCGGGTTGTGTTTTCGCCTGTCGCGTACCGGTGATGGGAATGTTGTACCGATCGACGAAATACTGCGCGTCGATCTCGAAATATTCGAGCAAAAGGCGCTCCTCTTCCCGTAGTTCGGCCGGGGTGAAAGAGGCGGCATCGTCCCACCGGAACGCGAGGCCCCGCACGGGGAAGCCGTGCTGCACCATGAGCGGCAGGAGCCGGCCGTTGATGACGTTTGCCAGCATTTTGGCGTCGGCCTTGACGACATCGTCGAAAATTTCGAGGTGCGTCTCCGACTGCGAGAGCGACGAACCGCTGTCTATCGTCATTGTTTGCATCAGAATGCCTTTGGAGAGCTCGCTGTTGCACCGGTCCACACGTTTGTCGTACACGTTGTAGGCATCGCCCCTGCTGCTTTCCTTTATTTCGATGTCCGTTCCTTCTGGGAACAAAGCCCAGAAAGCAGCACCCATTTTGTCGAGCGCGGTTTCGATGCGCCGACGCTCGGCCTCGTCGGTCGTATTGGTACGGGCCACCCGCATGGGCGCCCCGAATATTTCGCCGAACATGTCCCAGAAAGCAAGCATGTTTTTTTTGCTGATGCAGGCAGGCGCGCATTTGAGGAGCAGGCCCAAATCTTTGGGCTTGCCCACTTCGACGCACCACAGGGCGAAATCGCCCTCGCGGTACGGTATGCCTGTGCGCCAGTCGGCAGACGGGTCAGGGGTGATGACGCCGTATTCGGGGCATACGTGTTTGCGCGGGACGAGCTCGACACCGTCGAAGCACATGCCGTTTTCGTCGGTTACGACATCGCCCAACTGGATCAGGCTGTGCCCCCAATAGCGGCTGTCCAAGGCAAGGTCGCAGAAATCGCCAAACCACTCTTTTTGCAACAATTTCGTGGCCTCGGCGTTTTCTTTTCCGTCCTTGCCTACCAGCCGAAAATCTTTCTGCAACACTTTCCCTTTGCGCTGGCCGATGCAGCCTGTGAGATGCAGATCGAGCAAACAGTCTGCATAAATATCGTAGAGGCGTCCCCTGTTGGGAGTGTCCGCACTGATGGCGGCCTGATGAGCCTGCCGCCACGTTGCAATATCCTTTTTGGTAAGGCTGTCGGTTTGCTGCAAGAGCTGCGCGGTCAGTTTTACCCCCTGCCGGCTTTTGGCGAAACGCATCAGCCTGTCCATATCTGCCGCCGGAGTGTGGCGGTCGAAAAGCTGTTTTATACTGCTTATGAAGTCCATTTAATTGTTGGTTAAAGAACGTTTAACTTCGTATGAAATGCCGGCTGCAGCCGGTAGTCTGGCATTAATAATCGTATTTGTTGGGCGGCATCGAGCCGTAGCGCACGGGGTTGTGCGCGTCCGTTTCGCCGCCCTCGCCCGTATAGGTAGGCAGGTCGGGCGATGCCTTGGAGCTTTGCACGTCGCGCAGCCACTGAATGGCGTCCTTGTAGAGGCATTCACGCCGCTCGTGTCCCATATTCTGCGGCAGCCGGTGGATCATCAGCCAAAGGGTGATGTTTACCGCACATTGCACGAGAAACGGATTCCGCTCGTGACCCTGTGCAGCAAAAGCCGCCTGCATATCGTACCGGTGGCGGGTATAGCTGCATATCTGTTCTATTGCCGCCTGTTCTGCGGCGAGCCGCTCGGAGGTGTTTGCACACAGCTGCTCCAGCTCGAACTCATCGCATACGCTTTTATAGTCTTCTTCTGTCAAAAACATGGTCGTCGGTTTTTAGGGTATGCTACATATATCGCGCGTTTCATGGCCTCTGCGGAGGTGAAACTTTTTACAAAACGGCGCTGCCGTATCAGATTTTTTATTCCCTGCATGGAGACCGCGACAGGTTTGCCGTCGAATACGATCACCAAGTACTTTTTTCCGTACCGTGCGGCGTGGCGCGTCGCTTTTTTCGTGGCGCGTCGCAGCCGCCACTCAAACACCAGTGTCTTAAATAACTTTTTTACCATAATATGTTTTTTGCATTGTTCCGCCTGCCAAAAGACGGAGTGAAACTGCTGATACGGGTATCGCGCTGCAGGTACCATATCGCGCCCTCGTCGGCATCGGGCGCATCATCGTGGCCGCGCATACCCCGTTCAAATGCGAGTGTCTGTTCTATCCCCGCCTGCATGTCGGGGTCGTCTTTTTCCGTCTCGTTGTAGGTTACGAAACCGCGCTCCCACAGGGGGCTTATCGCCTCGATACGCTGAAACTTGTCGGGCTTCTTGCGTTTGTCCGCACTGATTGGCAGCTGGTAGCCGCGCAAATCGCCTTCGCGTCGGAACTCGTCGAGGATGGTGTCTTGCATGAAATTGGCCTCCATATACCATTTGATGGCGATACCCTGCGACTGGCTCCATTCGTAGAGGTCGTAAAGCCAGCGCACCATTTCGGCGACGCTGCACTGGCGCACAAAGGCTTTGATATGCCACAGTTGCGAACCGGCTTTGCCCCACAACTTGGCGGCCTTGTAGTCGTTTTTCGTCGTGCCCTTGAAAGACGGGTCGATATACAATACCAGTTCGTCAAACTTTTTCAAATCGGGCATTTTGCCCCACTTTATCCAGTCGTTGCGGAACACGGCTCCCTCGGTTATCGGGTTGTTCATATACTCCTTTTGGAAAGAACGATAGCCCTGAAACTGCTCGATGGCTCTCACCTCTTTGGGTGTCCATTTGGCCGCCCACGACACATTGCCGTTCTTGTCCCAGACATTCACCTGCGAAACGTGCACGCCGTTTGTGGCGGCTATATTGGCCAGCACGCTGTTTTTGGATATCAGGTTGCCGACCATGATGAAACGTCCGCGTCCGCCGTCGAGCGCCCCGAAAAGCGCCTCTTTAACCCAGTTTGTCAAGCGGGTAACGCGGGCGGGGCTTTCGCACAGCTCATCGTCGTCGAGGTCGTCGATGACGATGTAGTCGGGGCGGTGCGAGCGGTAGCGCAGACCGCGCGGCGACTGCCCGCGGCCTCGTGCGAAGAATGCCGTGCCGTCTTTTGTTACGAACTCGCCCTCCTCCCACGAACCGCCGTTGTACTGCTGCCCGAAGTCGTGGATATACCGCTGGTTGAACTGCAACTCCGCCTGAATGTCGGAGAGCAGCGTGTTGGCGTTGTCCTCGCTTTTCCCCACCAGCACCATGACGTTGAGCTGTTTGTTCTGCTGGCATTTGAGCCATAGCGGAATGAATATGTCCATGTGCGTGGACTTTGCAGCTCCTCGGTGCCATTTGAATACGGCTCTCAGGTTACGATTTTGGAGAATCTTGCTCGCCGCTTTGATGTGAAACGGCGCGCAGGGCGTCCGCATGCCCGTTTCCGGATTTACGGTGTAGTGCGGAAAATAATAATCGACAAAAGCGGCATAATCGGCCCGCACGTGTTTAATGCGCAAGGCTTTGTCCTGCAAAGTCTCCGCCGTATTTACGGCCGTAGCGGCCTGTACGGTTTCGCAATGTTTCTGCCACCTTTCGATGGCGTCTCTCAATATCGCTTTCTGTATCATGGCGATTGTTTATTGTTTGCCCTCGTTTATTGAAATTTGTTTTGCAGCAGTTCGTTGATATAGAGGTCGTGATACCGGTTAATGGTTTTCAGCAGCTCCGGCGTGATTTTGTCGTCGAAAGACATGCGGTATTGCATCCATTTGCTGAATGCCATAAATACCTCTATCACGTCTACGATGGACGCCTTTTTGTCGAGCCGCTCGATGGTCGATGACAGTTTTGCCAGTTTGTCGCCTAATCCGGCCATTGCCTCCGGATCATCGCTGTCGTTCACCTGTTCTATCAGCCGGTCGATGGTGTGCAGCAGTTTGTTTACCAGTTCGGGGCGGGTGATGTTTGCCGCGGCGCGCTGTTCCTGCCAGCCGTTATCGGCGGCCCACTTGGTGATCGTTACCGCCGACACTCCTACTTTTTCGGCGATTACCTTCTGGGCTTCGCCCTGCATAAACAGCAGGCGGGCATATTCACGCTTTTCTTCGAGTTCTTTTTTTGTTGCCATTCATATCGTTTATGTTTTCGGTACCGCTACGCGCGTTTTCCGATGTGCAAAATTGCGTCCGATATCTTATTATAAAAAAAAGATATGCAAAGTTTTACACTCTTTTTGCCGTCGTGGTCGGCAATAGAGATATTTGCATCGCAATCGCAGGGTGGAGCAGCTGGCAGCTCGCAAGGTTCATTCCCTTGAGGTCGGCGGTTCGAATCCGTCCCCTGCTACAAACAAATTGACGAATGGCAAAAGATGTAATCATTAGCACCAGCGGCCTGAACTGTTATGGTGGCCGCGTGCTGACCTCGGGCATCGACCTGACACAGTTCCAGAAAAACCCGCTGCTGTTGTGGATGCACCGCCGTAGCTTCGAGCGTGATGCAATGCCTATCGGGCGCATCGACAACCTGCGTATCGACGGCGACCGCCTTATCGGCACGCCTGTTTTCGACCAGAACGACGAGTTTGCCAAAAAAATAGAAAGCAAGTGGGAAAACGGTTTCCTGCGTATGGCTTCAGCGGGACTCTCTATCGTAGAAATAAGCAATGCACCCGAATACCTTTTACAAGGGCAAACCCGTGCGACAATCGTACGCAGCCGATTGGAAGAGGTCAGTATCGTCGATATGGGCGGCAATGACGACGCCTTACAATTGTATGACCGCAGCGGCAAGATGTTGAAGCTCGCCGCTGGCGTGGACAACCCTGTATTGCCGCTGCTTTCGCTCGAAAAGGATTCCGAGGGGACAGACCCTCGCAACGTGGAAAATCAAACCAATCAAAATCCAAAAAAGATGAATGAAGAAATTTTGAAGCTGCTCGGACTGCCGGACTCGGCTACCGAACAGGAAGCGGTAGGCGCACTTCGCCTGCTGAAAGAAAACGCCGAGAAAGGGGAAACACTTCGCCTTGCCGGCATTACGGCTGTTGTGGACGCTGCCATTGCCGAAAAACGTATCACGGCGGACAAAAAGGAGCATTTCGTGAACCTCGGTAAGACGGCCGGCCTCGACGCGCTGCGCGAGACCCTTTCACTGATGCACCCCGTCAGCAAGCCCACAGAGGTAATCCGCCAGAAAGACGCGCCGCGTGCCGATGAACCGAAGACCTACGCCAAATTATCTGAGGTGCCGGCCAAACAGGTAGAAGCGCTGCGTATGGAAAAACCGCAAGAGTACGAGCGGCTTTACAAAGCCGAATACGGCATTGAAATCCCGAAGAAATAACAAAAAAAACAACAAAACAATGAAACTTATCAAGTATCTTTTTATTGCCGTTTTGGCATTGGTAGCGTCCGTAGCACTCAACAGTGCAATGGGTGCAACCATCGCGTATGTATCAGGATTTTCTCCTGTGGCTGGCGTTGTGGCTGGCAACGTCATCGGATTGTTCACCGGTGCGGTACTGCCGCACGGTGTAGCGTGTGAAACCGTCTTTAAGGAGATTTGGACGGGTGAAATGATCAAGGCATTCCGCACGGCAGCCGAAAGCCTCGGATGGTTCGACCGTATCAAAAGTTATGACCAGTACGTCGAAAACGACGTTATCCATTTTACGGAATTAGGCGGCGACCCAGAGGTTTTAGTAAATAATAAGACTTATCCCTTGAACATCAAAACTCTCAACGATGCCGACAAACCTATAACACTCGATTATTACGACACAGAAGCGACTCCCGTAACCGATGACGAGCTGCACGCTTGCAGCTATGACAAGATGGCCAGCGTGCTGGAGCGCCATCGTGAGGCCCTGCGTGAAAAATACACCCAAAAAGCCATTCACGCCATTGCACCGGCCGAAAACAAAGAGAGCTCCCCTGTGCTGCTCACCACGGGTGCTGCATCGGCCGACGGAAAGCGAAAGATATTCACCCCGTCGGACCTGCTGGCGTTGAAGCGTGTTTTCGACGGCATGAAAATTCCGACAAAAGACCGCATACTCGTGCTGTGCAACGACCACGTAAACGATTTGCTGGAGACGGAAACCAAGTTCAAAGACCACTACAACATCAACCAGACAGAGGGCAAAATAGCCCGCCTGTACGGCTTCGACATTTACGAATACAACGGCACGCCGGCGTACAACGCCGCCACGAAAACGAAACTTGCGTGGGGCGCCGTGGCAGGCGATACGGATATGCAGGCATCGGTGGCATTCTATGCCGGCCGCATGATGAAAGCCAACGGTTCGGTGCAGTTCTACCACAGCGAAGCATCGAAAGACCCGCTGTATCACCGCAACCTCGTGAACTTCCGCAAGTGGGGCATCTGTCTGCCGCTTTCCGACAAGAACTGTACGGCAGCCATCGTCAGCGCGAAAATCGGAGACTAAACGTATAACACAATGGCAAGGCTGCACTATCTGGTTATCCATTGCACCGCCACCCCCGAGGGGCGTGAGGTCAGTGCCGGCGACATTCGTCGCTGGCACACCTCGCCCGTTCCTGCCGGACGCGGCTGGCAACAGGTCGGATATACCGACATGTTCCATCTCGACGGTCGTGTGGAGCGCCTGACGGCGAACAACGAAGATGAGAATGTCGATCCGTGGGAAATCACCAACGGGGCAACCGGTTATAACGCCGTGAGCCGGCATGTCGTCTACGTGGGCGGATGCGACGCAGGCATGCAGCCGAAGGACACCCGCACAGCGGCGCAACGGGCCGCCATGGCGAAGTATGTCCGCGACTTTCACGCCAAGCACCCGACCGTGAAAATAGTCGGGCACAATCAACTGGCAGCGAAAGCCTGTCCGTCGTTCGACGTTCCGGCTTGGCTTGCCTCCATAAGTATAAAACAGTAAAAACGAATGAGCGGAGAAATCACTACCATTATCGTGTCGGCCCTTGTGGCTGCGGTATCCGCTCCGTTGGGCGCGTGGGTGAACAGCAGGGTTTTGCGACAGAAATACCGGATAGAAATCGCCCAGCTGCGTGCGGAGATGGAAGACAAGCTCGCGGAGGTGAAAAGCCACGAGCTGGACAACGTGCGCAAGGCGAGCGACATCCTGATGGAGAATATCGTGAAACCGCTCAAAACGGAAATACAATCATTACGCAGAGATGTGTCCAAATTTCGCAAAGCGGTCGAGCAGATACCGATGTGTCCTATGGCTGGCGACTGCCCTGTTTCTCGCGAATTGCACCGTACAGAAACAGACGACGCACGAGACAAACCGGACTCATAAAACCGAGCAGTCCCGCGTGGACAGCCTCGTGCAGCAGCAAGTCGTCGCAGCCCTGACCCGACAGAGCGAAAGCGAAGGCGAAACGGTTACGGACATAGTGGTGTACGACACCGGCAAGCCCGTCATCGACAGCACGGGACGCCCACCGGTGAGGGCCGAGCTGCATCGGGTGCATCGCCAGACGCGGCGCAGCGGCGAAACGGTGCAGGCCGACAGACGGAGCGAAAAACAGGTTGCAGGCAATGCCTGCCTGAAAATCGAATCGCAAACCGCTGCCGCCAGCACGGAAGAGAAAAAGCCGAGTCCGGGCGCGGGTGTCTTGCGGACGGGTATCGGGGCGCTTCTCTTGACAATAGCCGCCTTTGCCATACGGATCATTTACAAACGAATAAAATTCTGAAACATGGGAACAACAAGTCAAACCACAGGATCTCCCGCCAAAACGGAGACCAACCAAACCAAAAAGCCGACCGATAGTGTACTGGAAAAGGTCGGAAAAGCCGCCATCAAACGGTATGGATTCAAAGAGGTGTATGTAACCTCGGACGGTCAGGTTTTTTCGCTGCACACCGATGCTGCCAGCCATGCTGCCGACCTGACGAATAAGGAAATACTTAAAGTAGCAGGAAAATGAATACTTTGACCATTGAAAGACAAAACGGTAACGTGCCAAAAAACTTAGCCGGAGAAGACCACGTATCGGGACTGATTGCCTATCTGCCCGAAGGAGAGATACCGGAAGGTTTCAAAACCGACCACGTACAGGCTGTGTCCACCATCGATACGGCCGAAAAATTGGGCATCACCAACGAGGCCGAGAGTTGGGGCGTGAAAGTGCTGCATTACCAGCTTTCGGAGATATTCCGTATCAACCCGGGCATTTCGCTGTATGTGGGTCTCTTTACGAAGCCGGAGACATACAAGTTTACCGAAATAAAAACCGTGCAGAATTACGCCGGCGGACGTATCAGACAGATGGCTGTCTGGTGCGGCGATAAAAAATTTACCGCCGACGATGTTACTACCATTCAAGGCGTAGCCGATGCGCTGGATGCCGAAAATGCTCCTCTTTCCGTATTGTATGCGCCGAAAGTCGAGTCTGTTTCCGCCCTGCCCTCCGATGTGGCGGGCGCGAATCAATGCCGAGTCAGCGTCATCATCGCACAGGCCGGCAGCGGTACGGGTGCCGACCTTTATGCCGCCGAAGCCAACGTAGAGGCAAAAAGCTCCGTATCAGCTATCGGCGTTGTGCTGGGACTTCTGTCGGCAGCAGCCGTGCATCAATCCATCGGGTGGATAAAGAACTTCCCGACGGGCGTAAATGTCCCCGCTTTCGGCGACGGTACGTTGTATCGCGACATCGACAAGGCACTTGTCGAACAACTCGACAATGACCGATATATTTTCTTCGTAACGCAGATAGGTCAGGCCGGAAGTTATGTGAACGACAGCCACACGATGGACAGCGCCACGAGCGATTACGCCATGATAGAGAGCGTGCGCACGATGGACAAAGCCGTGCGCGGCATCCGCACCTATCTGATACCCGAACTCGGCGGCAATATCTACATCGACGCCGAAACCGGCAAAATGCAGTCTTACAGTGTCAGCCATTTGGAAACAACGGCCAACAAGGCGCTCGAAGACATGGAAAAGGCCGGCGAACTGTCGGGCTACAAGGTGGAAATCGACCCTGAACAAGACGTGCTGAGCACCAGTACGGTCGAAATCGTCATCAAACAGGCCGCTGTCGGTGTGATGCGTAAAATCAAAGTAAAAATCGGATTCGCAAAATCAGTATAACAATGGCAAGTGTAATCAACAACGGCATACCTTGCGTAAATGGTATGCTTTATTCGTGGGCTGACGTAGTTGTAGTTATCGGTGGTGTACCCGTTACCGGCATCACCGCCATAAATTATGGCGACGAGCAAGAAGTTGTAAACAAATATGGTGCAGGACGCCACCCTGTCGGGCGGGCAAAAGGGCGCATTACTCCGAGTGCGGACATAACGCTCTATCAGGAAGAGGTCGAAGCGATACAAGCCCAAAGCGTGAACAGCCGGTTGCAGGATATCGCCCCGTTCGACATTATCGTAACCTATATCCCTGACAGCGGCATTGTCAAGGTGGACAAGATACGCAACTGCCAGTTCAAGAACAACAGCCGCGAATGGAAAGAGGGCGACACCGGCAAAGAGGTGAAACTCGACCTCGTGCCGTCGCATATCGAATGGTCTAAATAATACAAGACGTATGGAAGACGAAAGAAAAGAACAGCCGCAGGGAAGAACCTGCGACGGCGGTGTAACCGCCGAGCAGATAAACAAATGGAAAGCGCTGCACAAGCACGTCATAAGAATCGATGTGGCCGACGGGGACGATTTGCATATTGCCTATTTCAAGCGTCCGTCGCTGGAGACCATGTCGGCCGTTACCAAGGTCGGCAAGAACGACGAGGTGAAGAGTGCGACGGTGCTCTACGATAACTGCTTTCTGGGCGGCGATGCCGAGATGCGCGAAGACGCATTGCTGTTTATGGCTGCCGCGGCGCAACTCGGACAACTGTTCAACTCGTGTCTGGGCAGCCTAAAAAACTTGTAGAGGCGTACCAACTTTCCGATGACGACGGAGAGGACGGATTCGAAAAGGGGTGCGCCTTGATACGCGCCAACCTCGGCATAGACCCGACAGCGGGCAGCTATGACGATTGGGCGGTGCATTACGTCGAAGCGCTGTGGATAGAGAAATGGCGGCTTAGGAATAGGGCCGAGATGATAGCGACCCTGTTCAGGGGAAAAAGGTAGTCAGTCGTCGTGGTGGTGCAGGGACGACCAGAATATCCACCATGGCAACACGAACTCCGGCGCTTTGCCCTTGAGTAGTGCAATTCCCACTCTGACCAATATAAGGAACAGGCCGAGTACTCCGAGCACGATAAAGGCGCCGAAAGCGTAAGTGAATATTTTGACAAGAATATCCATGGTAAATTGTTTCATCGTTCCAAAGATAAGAAAAATATAAATCGCAGATGCAGATTTTCGATTATATATTCAATGTCGGCGGCAATTACACCGCTACCGTATCGGGGATGTCCGAGTCTACGGGCCGTTTCAACGCAAGTGTCGAGACGGCGCGCGATTCCCTGGGCGGACTTGCCCGGTCGTTGGCGACGCTGGATCTGTTGCGCAATGCGGTGGAAGGGGTGAGCAATGCCATGGCCGGCCTTTCGGCTTCGGGCATATCGCTCGACAGCCAGATGCACGATTTAAGCGCCATTGCCGGTGTTACAGGCGAGGGATTAAAACAGATCGAACGATTCGCCCGTGAAAGCGCAAAGACGTTCGGAATAGACGCCTCGCAGGCAGTCGAGGGGTATAAGCTGCTGCTTTCGCAGCTGTCGCCCGAACTGGGCAAATATCCCGAGGCGTTGCAGGCTATGGGCAACAGCATCGCCACCACCAGCAAACTGATGGGCGGCGACGGCGTGGCCGCCGCCGAGGTTCTGACCACTGCCATGAACCAGTACGGCGTGAGCCTCGACGACCCGATGAAAGCCAGCGCGGAGATGGCGCGTATGATGAACGTCATGGCAGCAGCCGGACAGGCCGGCTCGGCTGAACTTCCCGCCATCAAGGTGGCGCTGCAGCAGTGCGGTATGGCAGCGAAAGCCGCCAACGTCAGCTTTGAAGAAACGAACGCTGCCATTCAAGTGCTCGACAAGGCGGGTAAAAAAGGCTCGGAGGGCGGTGTTGCCCTGCGCAATGTGCTGTCCACGCTGGCCGCCGGTCGTTTCCTGCCCGAAAAAACACAGGAGGAATTGCAGCAGGTAGGTATCGATGTAGCCGCGCTTTCGGACAAGACGCAGCCGTTAAAGAACCGTTTGGAAGCCCTTAAACCGCTGCTTAACGACGATGCGTTGCTGTCGGCCCTGTTCGGACGCGAGAATGCCAATGCGGCCCGTGCTTTGGTGCAGGGTACGGAGAGTTTGCAGAACTTCACCGATGCCGTAACGGGCACGAACTCGGCCGAGGCGCAGGCGGCTATCATCATGGAGAGCTACGCCGAACGTCAGGCGAGGATAAACAAACAGTTCGAAGATTTCAAGATAACGGTCTTTCAAGCTACGGGCGACCTCGGTATCTGGCTTTCCACCATTATGGGTGCGCTTGTTCCGCTTTCGCAGCTTATGCCGCTGCTTACCGGAGTGGGCCAACTGATGACGTGGATGAAGGGTGTCGCTGCCGTTTCTTTCGGGGCGTTCCGCATGTCGGTCGTCACCGCTTGCCGGTCCGTCACCGTCGCCATCATGAATATACCGCTCATCGGGTGGATAGCCGCTGCCATTGCAGCGCTGGTCGCTCTGGGTGTGTATTTCTGGAATACCTCGACAACGTTCCGCGCCGTGCTCAAAGGTTTGGGGGCGGCGTTCGTCGCCACGTTCAAGGGCATTTGGATCTTGGCAAAAAATGTCTTCGGCAGTATTGGCGACCTGATCAAGGCCGCTTTCTCCCTCGACGGTAGAGGTATCAAAGACGCCATCAATCGGCTGCAAGGAGGTTTTTCGGAGTTCGGCGCGAACGTGGGCAAGGCATTCAACGCCGCCTACAATGCCGAAATGGAAGCCGGCGAAAAAGCCGAGACCGACAAGAAAAAAGGTCGCTCCGAACAGAACGCCGCGTTCGGCGAAGTCCCCACAGTGAACGTACCGACCGCCGCGTCGCCCGATCCGACAGGCGGCAGCCTAACCACGGTCGCCGGCAGCAGGTCCGACAGCGGCGGCCGAGTGGGCAATATAACGGTCAATGTGGATAAGTTGGTGGAGCGCTTCGAGATACACACCACCAACCTGTCGGAAGATTTAAGCCGCGTCAAGGATATGGTGGGTGAGGCGCTTTTGGCTGCGTTGAACGATGTAAATTTAGCCGTATAGCCATGCACTCACCTATCAGTTTCAAATTTGTCGCCGCGAGTTTCGGTCAGCAGCTCAAAGGCGTGTTGTACCGGTTTAAGCCGGCGCGAATAGGCGAGGCTCCCAACTGGGACGGCCATGGCAGTCCATTGACCGCCCGAGATGTCCCCTCGCCCATAACGGACAAGAGTTTTTGGTTGGAACGCTATGTGCTTTGCGTGCTTACCTTGCGCATGCGCGACGGCCAGACGCTTGTAATCAATGACGCCGTGTGCGCCATCAGCCGCGCGAAGAACATCGTTTCCACCCAGCTGGTCGGCATGGACGGCACGATAAAAGAGTATATAAACGACGGGGACTATCAGCTGAATATCGCCGTCGGAGTCGTTGCGGTGCGCAACGGCGTCATTGTAGACGAATATCCCAAAGAGGGCATCAGCGAATTGCGGGCCTTCTTGGACGAAAAAGAATCCATCGATGTATACAGCGATTTTTTGGATATTTTCGATATAAACTCTATCGTTATAAAGAGCTATTCGATCACGCAGGATACGGCAAGCAATTACCAAAGTGTTGCCATATCTGCCGTAAGCGACAATGTATATAACGTGTACAGCACCGAGTATTAAATACCCTTCAAACGATATTATTATGTACAGACTGACGGCAAAAATAGAAATAGCAGGGGCGAAAATATGGTGGCTCGACAAGGTCTCGGAAGTTGAAATCTCCCGTGAAACAAATAGGCTGACGGACGAATGTCGCCTGACCCTGCCAAAAAAAATCAAATGGAACGGTGCTGTCGAGATACCCGTACAGCGTGGCGACATAGTGAAAGTGTGGCTGGGTTACGACGGCAATTTACAGCTTGCCTTTGTGGGCTATGTGCGCGATGTCGGCTACAAGACTCCTGTCGTGATTACCTGCGAGGACGAAATGTTCAAGCTCAAACAGATGCCCACACAAAAAAAGACATACAAGAGTGTAACGCTTGAAACTTTGTTGAAAGAGCAGGGATTGGCTTATCCTATAAAAGTAATGGGTGAACAGGCATTAGGACAATATCGGGTAACAGCAGATACTGTTGCGTCGTTGCTCGGGCATTTGCAAGAAAACGGCATACGCAGTTTTTTCCGTTACGAGAATAACGAGCCGGTATTGTATTGCGGCGTTTTATTCGAGCGTGAAAGCCGTCCGTCGCAAGTGTTTGCCACCGGTGTGAACATTATCGACGACCGGAACCTCGAACAAAAGCGGGCGGAAAATATACGGTTGAGGGTAAAAGCAATCAGCCTTATGCCGGACAATAAAAAAATAAAAGTCGAAGTTGGCGATGCAGACGGAGAACATCGAACGCTGCACACCTACAACAAAACTGAGAGTGAATTACGAGCATGGGCTGAACAAGAAATTAAACGCTTGAAACGAGATGGGCTGACCGGCAGTTTTACCACTTTCGGTTACAAATTGGTGGATAAACTCGACGCCATCGGCATAAAGATAGATGGCGAGAAAAAGGGCGTTTATCTGGTTGATAAGAATATCATCAAATATGGCACGGGAGGATTCAGACAGGAAATTACGTTGGGGCAAAGAATTGCGGAATGAATAATTTGAAAGAGGCAATCCGATTATTGGCACAGGGCGAACGCCAAATTGTAAGCCTTGTTTGCAAGGTGGACGCTGTGGACAAGACGGCGCGCACGGTGGACTGTACGCCGTTGGACGAAAGTGCGCCCTTGCTGGGCGTGAATCTGCAAGCCAATCAGGGAAGCACGTTCGGTGTGGTGGCATTTCCGAAAGTGGGCAGTTACGTGGTGGTGGGCTTTGTGGCCGACGGTGCTGCGGGTGTGGTGCTGCTGACCGATGAAGTGGAAAGCATCGAGGTAGTAATCAGCGGCGACACCGCCCGCATTTCGGCTGACAAAGACGGCGTGCGCGCTCTGATGGGCGACGATATCGGCGCGGAACTGACGAAAGAAGGTATATTTTTGAACGGCGACAGCTTCGGTGGCATGGTAAAGGTTGCCGAGCTGACCAAAAAGATAAACGGTATAGAGCAAGACATCAATAACCTGAAATCGCTCTTTGCCAGCTGGACGCCTGTCGTGCAAGACGGGGGTGCAGCCTTGAAGACAGCAGTCTGTGCATCATGGGCAACCTCACTGTTGTCTCTGACCCAAACCAACGAGTTGGAAAACGAAAAGGTGAAACACGGATGATTGGCTTATTGATAGATACAGAAACAGGCGACCTGCTCGTTGAACGGGGCAGTATAGTCATCGGCAATACAGACAGTCAGATTGCCGAAAGCGTCCTTGTCGCCATGCGGGGAGAATGGAAAGAATGTCCGCTTATCGGTGGTGAGGTTAAAAAGATACTGGGCGGACAGGTAGATGTCATGTGGCGCGGCGAGGTCAAAAAGATGCTGGAAGCGTGCGGCCTCGACGTTCAGAAAGTCAGCATCTCGGAGGATAACATTATAACGGTCGAGTGATGGAAGTCAAGGTAAAAGACAGGCAAAGCCTGCTCGATATGGCCGTGCAGACGGCAGGCAGCACGGAAGCCGCTTGGCGGCTTTGTGAAGCTAATGGTTTGGGTATCACGGACACGTTGCAGGACGGGCAGGTGCTCAACACCGTTCCTGCCGAGAACATCGAAACGGTGCGCCGTTATAGTGCGCAGAAGATCGAACCTGCCACGGCATTGAGTGCGGAGGAGATGGCCGCACTGGCGCCGGAGGGTATCAATTTTATGGGTATTGAAATAGATTTTATTGTGAGTTAAACAGTACGGCAATGGCAAGAACGATTGCAGAAATAAAAGATAATTTGACAGCCGATTTTATGCGCAATGCCGATGTGGCACGTATCTATGGTTTTGAAGTCGGTGCGACTTTTTCGGCACATTTCAGTAGGGTGAGTGTCGAGAGTTTACTATTCTATATCGTAGCTTGTGCGACATGGGTGCTTGAAAACCTGTTTGACCGCCATAAGAGCGATGTGGAAAACCGCATCGAAGAAATCATGCCGCACCGTCCGAAATGGTATCGGGACAAGGTGCTGGCTTTTATGAAAGACAAAACCCTCGTAACTGATACGGACTATTATGATACAGAGGGCATGAATGACGGAGATATTGATGCGGCGCGCGTGGTGAGGTATGTTGCCGCTACGGAGAACACCGACGCTTCCATCCTCACCATCAAAGTGGCGGGGGATGCAGGCGGCAAGCGTCAGCCGCTCGATCCCGATACAGAGGGTCAACTGTGGGCTTACATCTGCGAGGTCAAGGATGCTGGAGTTCGCGTGAACCTTGTAAACCAGACGGCTGACACGTTCAATTGCGAGGCGGACATCTATTTTGATGCGATGCTGTTGCCTGAAAACGTCGAAACGGCCTGCCGTGAAGCCATTACCGGTTATATTGAAAACCTGCCTTTTAACGGGGAATATACCAACATGGCACTTGTGGACTGTCTGCAAGCCGTCGATGGTGTACGCATCGTCGAGTTGAACGGAGCTGAAACGATGGTACGCGGCGAAAGTACACCTACGAAGATAAACGCCCGTTACACACCTGCGTCCGGCTATTTCAAAGCAGGGAATATCAAACTGAACATGACCCCTTACAAATGAGCCTCTATGACCTTAAAATAAAACGACTGGCGTTGCTGTTGCTGCCTACGCATTACCGCAGACCTCTAATTGCCGCCTTTGCTCAAAGCATGGTGCAGGGTGTGAACATCGTTTACGGGAATTTCATGCGTTTGCGTCAGGACAAGGAATACAGGTTGTCGCATAACGGACAGGTATGCCATCTGCGTGCCGTCCTGAATGACACTTTTGACCCTGTGGAACGCCGTATTCTTGTGGAGGACGAATGGAGTGCGTCGTTGCAGGAACAGCGTATTTTCCAGCGTGAGCAGGAACGGTTCATACTGATACCGACCAGCGTCACCGGGACGGCTTTCATACTTAATCACCGCGGCTTCGGTGGTGTAAACGGCTTTGACTTCTGGATCACCGTGCCTATGGAACTTCGCAGCCATATCAACGAAAACCGCCTTAATGCCGTGGTGGACACCTACAAACTCGCATCGAAGCGATGGACGATAAACTATAAATAGATAATAAAATGGACAAAGTAACAGGCAATTACCTAACACAAAGTAATAAGGACTTCCCTCTGGACTGCGAGACGCTCGATGCTTTGCAGACCAATCTCGCGCTGTTGTCCGTGCTGGGCAATATTGCAGGCGACAAAGTGATCCTGCGCGGTTGCGAGCTGTCGCAGAACGGCGCGACCCGCTCGGAGGGTTACGTGTTCCTGCGCACGGCGGCTTTTCCCGATGGCGAAATCCTGCGCTTCGAAGGTGGAGCCGTCGGCAGCGGGATGTACGTGAAGTTGGAGGACGTGTCCGTCACGGCACAGGGCTACGAATATCCGAAAGCCTATACGCGGCGGACGCTTGCCGCGGGTGTCGGCAGCGAGAATTTCAAGTGGACGGATTTCAAGGATGTACCGACCAATGCGGCACTGCTTCAAGCTATCGGCGAGTTGCAGGATGAAATCGATGGTCTTTCGGCGAAGTTCGCCCCCGCTCCGTTGGGCATCGTGCAGCTGTGGGCAGGCAGTACCGTTCCCGACGGTTACGCCCTTTGCGACGGCAGCCAGTTGAACACGAAGGACTATCCAGCTCTTTATAAGGCGCTGGGCACGACGTTCAACAACGCTTACAGTGCGAACGGCACGCGGTACGCGACTACCAGCGGCTGTTTCCGGCTTCCCGACCTGCGCGGTCGTTTCATTGTGGGCTACCATGACAGCGATAACGACTATAATACGAAAGGCACGGCAGGTGGTAAGAAAAAACACGCCCTTACTATCGACGAAATGCCTGCACATTCGCATCCCTTCAAAGACTACTACCATATTGAAAAACACGATACAGGAGGTATAAACGGCAATGAATATGCCGGAACAGGTTTAATGGGTTCTGGGAATACAGATTATGACAATAAATACTTGCTTTATAAAACGCACAACACAGAATATGCCGGTAGTGGTGCCACCCATGAAAACCGTCCGCCGTATTACGTGCTTGCGTACATTATGCGGGTTAAATAAATAACGGTTACGACAATGGCTATCAGATTACGATCGACACTGAAAGGATGGTTCAAGCGCGGGAAATACCCACTTGAAGAACAGTTTGCGGACTGGATCGACAGTTTCCTACACAAGACGGAGGATAAAATTCCGCTTGCCAACGTCGAAGACCTGCCCAAACTGTTGAACGGGAAATACGATCACGATTCTGGCGTGGATTTGGAACACCAGCACAATGAATTGAAAAAAGATTATGATACGTATAAACAGTATTCGGCCGAACACATCTCCGAACTGGAAGAAACCACCGACAAACTGACACCGATAAAAATACCGGTCAAGTCGTATGGCGACGACGGGGAGGTGATATTCGAGAATTTGCAGGCATTGGAACGGCTGCTCGTCGATGCGAAAATCGCGCAAAAGGAGGTCGTGGTGGCAAGCGGCAGCGAGATGACACCTGCCTCGTTATCGTATGATGACTACTTCACGAGTTTTGTTCTCTCGTTTTTCGGCGCGGACAAACGTCAGCACGAAATCACCTTCTCGGTCGAACCGGACGGATTCAAAATCGCGAAACAAGAGGCTTTTGCGCACTCCGAATTTATAAAGGCGAAAGCCTTTTCCGACACGGCGGATTATCCGGAAATATAAATTATCAACTTATAAAAATCAAAACGATATGGCAAAGATTAAAAAACTGACACTGGACGGGGCAACGATATACCCTGTCACCATTGCGGAAGCTATAAAAGACCGCGCATCAAATACTACACTGGCATGGGAATTGTCGGCGTTGGCAGCATTAATAGGTGTTAGAAAAGGTGATAGTGAAACTATCGCTAATGCGGCTATAGCTCTGACATCGATGGGCGAGGGTTACAACAACGTCGTGGCTTTGGCGACAACGCTGAAAGACTTTCTGACTAATGCAACCGACTCCGATACCGTCATCAACAAATGGAAAGAGGTGGAGGCGTTCCTCTCCGGCATCACCGAAACGCAAAACCTTACAGGGCTGCTGCAACAAAATCTGAACAGTGCGAAATCTTATACTGATACAGAAATTGATAAGATTGAAAAAAGCATCGGAAACGATAAAACTTCCGAAAGCGAAGACGGTTCCGTCTGGGGAAAACTTAAAAGTTTAGCGGACGATATAACCGGCCATTCG
This sequence comes from uncultured Bacteroidales bacterium, assembly GCA_947589325.1. GTDB lineage: Bacteria > Bacteroidota > Bacteroidia > Bacteroidales > UBA11471 > Caccoplasma. The sequence continues at coordinate 116,133 of CANQAM010000002.1, forward strand.
GTAGAAATTGAAGCTCTCGAAGAAATTAAAGCAAATTATGTAACGACCGATACCGAACAGACAATCGATGGCAATAAAAATTTCAAAGACGGACTGGAAATATGTGGAACCCAAATTTCCAAAGGAGGCTACGAAGATAGACCGAAAGATTTGGGAATTGGGGGTTCACTTAGCGCTAACGAGTTCAACATTGGTCAATGGTCGTGGTTAGGAGGCCATTTCTATTATGACGGAATTGATAAAGAACAGATAGACTTACCGGAAAAGAGCGGTACCGTTGCCCTTGTTGAAGACATACCCGGCACAGCTACTCAGTCGGTAAACGGACTGATGTCCGCTGCCGACAAAAAGAAACTCGACGCTTTCGGCGCTGCGACGACCTATCTGACAGCTGCGGCTTGCAACGACGTTACCGATTATCCCGAAATAACCATTTAACCGAATCGTTATGGCACAAATAAAAAAATTAAAACTCAACGGGAAAACGATTTATCCCGTAACGCACCCGAAAGCGGTAATCGACCCCTCATCGGGGCGCAGCATCACGGCTACTGTTACCCAGTCGGCAAACGGACTGATGTCCGCTGCCGACAAGAAGAAGCTCGACTCTTTTGGCACGGCTACCAACTATGTTACGACCAATACTACTCAACATATAGGAAAAGGTAAGTATTTTGATGCAATTGGGATGCTTGGAGGTATCACTTTTAATCCTGCTTATAACAATCAAACAGCAAACTGCTATTTACAAGCAACAACAGACCCACAACTTGATGCTGATTATCGTTTTCAATTTTCCGCCGGATATAACACCACAAGTGTTAATAAATCAGGGGAGTTTCAGTTTATTACGCACAATGGAAGTTATGCCTATTCCATGTATCTTACTAAACAAGGTAATTTACAAGTACAAGGCACTGTAACTCAAAGTTCTGATGTAAATATAAAAGACAATATTCAAATAATAGACGACATATCGAATGTAGATAAAATTTTCGCAAAATCCTATACATTAAAAGCCGATTCTGATAAGAAAATACATTATGGCTTTATAGCGCAAGATGTTGAACAATATTTTCCGGAATTGGTTTCAGAAATACAAGACCCTAACAATGAATCGAAAGCGATTAAATCGCTGAACTATAATGAGCTATTAGTTCTAAAAATAGCTTATCTGGAAAAGAAGAACACCGATTTGGAAGCGAGAATACTGAAACTCGAATCCCTTGTCGCAAAACTTCCTCAATCCGAAACGGAGGTATAAACCATGGAACTGACAATGAAAAAAAACAGATAAAAATATCGTAAATAAACAAAGTCGGGGCGAGCATAAAAAAGCCCCCGACCTGTTAGTAGTCCTCTTACCTACATACTAACACAAGATGCGCCAATCCGCACAGTCGGGGGCAAATGCCTCCACTTGCAGATTGGCGTTCTTCATTATGTAGGTAAGAGTGCTACAAAGATACGCAAAATAACACAAACCCTATTTATAAACAGTTAAAAACATATTATCATGCTAAATGTGTAATAAAATATTTCTATCCGCTCCATTGCCATTTCAAGGGCAAAAGAGACAATTTATCAAAGATTTCAAACAAATAATAAGGGATTTCGACAATATTACCACTGTCATTGACTTATTTGGAGGTAGCGGTTTGCTTTCCCACGTAACAAAACGAGAACGACCGGATGTTCGGGTCATCTATAACGACTATGATTATTATTGCAACAGATTGACCCATATACGGACAACAAACGAAATTTTGCGTCACATAAGACCTCTTTTAGCCTCAGTTCCTCCCAATAAGAAACTACCGGATAAATTGCGCACACAAATTCTTCTAATAATAAAAGGGTATGCCGAGAAAGGTTATGTCGATTACATAACATTAGGTTCGTCCCTCTTATTTAGTGGAAAATGGGCAACAAATTATAAAGAACTTTCAAAAGAAACGATGTACAACGTTATAAAACAAACAGACTATAACGTCGATGGGTATTTGGAAGGATTGGAAATCACCCATGAAGACTATAAAGACTTATTCAATAGGCACAAAAATGACGATAATGTACTGTTCCTAATCGACCCGCCATATTTATCGACGGATAACGTTTCATACAGTAACTGTTGGAAGTTAGCCGATTATCTCGATGTCTTGAAACTGTTAAAAGGGACAAAATATATTTATTTTATGAGCAATAAATCCCAAATAATAGAACTTTGTGAGTGGCTGGAAAACAATCCGACAATAGGAAATCCTTTCACTGGTACCGAAATGCGAACGCAGCAGAATAGGCTAAATTACTTGGCAACATTCACGGATATAATGATGATAAAAAGATAAAAATGACTTAAAATAAAGGTATTTAATCGCTATTTGAAAGCGATTAAATACCTTTTTTAGTAACGGGGAAAATCACAAAAAATGTACGTTTCGTTTTGAAAAAATGTACATTTCGTTTTTGCGATTATAATGCGTAAGGAAGGAGAGAAGCCTCCTCGCCGTTAAAATTTTATGGAGGGAGGAAATAGGTACTTTGTGGTAAGATGAAAAAAGCCCGACCGTCGGTCGGGCTTTTTTTGTGGTGAAGTTTATTGACTGATGATAGCAAGGAATTCTTTGGTCGCTTCGTGATTGGGATCGATAGCGAGAATCTTGTTACACCATTCGATGGTTTTCGCAAATTTGAATGTCGCTTTCTGTTCTTCCGGCAGAGTCAGATATTTGTTGTATTCTGCCATGTAATCGAAGTTTGCCATGTAGGTATAAGCATCGATAAGGTCTTTTTGCAGACGGGAGGCAACAGCAGCCGAAGGCGGCGTCTCGGTGTTGTTGAGGTCGTTGAGTATGATTTCGATGGTCTTTTCGTAGAACGGAATGGCTACGCCGGTTTTACGCTCGGGGTCGAGCAGGGCGGAAGAGGTAGCCCGCCACATGTGTCCGCGATAGTCTTCCGGAGCTTTTTCCACTACAATGGCAAAGAGACTGTCGGCTTTTGCTGCTGCAAATGCCGTTTCGGTTTGTTCGTTATTTTGGAAAGCCCGCGATGCAGCCATGTAGTAGTAGCGACCGCCGACGAAGTAGTCTTGCGTTTTTGCCTGATTCAAAGCCTCCAACTGGTTGATATATTTTTCGTTTATTTCGGCGCGGCGCAAGTATCTGCCGTTTTTGGAAAGAGCGCTTGTCAGTTCTTTGTAATTTTCAAGACGGGTCGGGTCGATTTCAACGGCTTTTTCGAGCGCTTCGATACCCTTATCGATACGTCCGGTTTCGAGGCACAGTTTGCCGTATTGCACATAATCGCGGCTGTTGAAATCGGCATCAGGCGTAGAGAAGAGAGCTTCGGCGGCTTTCAAAGCTGCGGTATAGTCTTTTATTTCATAATTGTTGTACATCGCCAGACGTTTCAACATCAGGTTGTCGGGAAAACTCTTTAACAATTCTTCCGTCAGGTCCAACGACTCGTCATATCGTTTGTCGTAGTAGAGCAGAGCGGCATAGCGGGGACGGTCGGTTACAAAGGCGTTCGGATTAGCCATATAAACCTCATAAGCAGTTACGGCGTTATTGAATTGGTCGGCGCGGTAATACGATTCTGCAAGCTCACGTTGGGCGATAGCCGAAGTAGGACGCATGGCGAGGAGTTTCAATACTTTGTCGATAGCCATGTCGGGTCTGATGTGGAAATAGATTCCGGCATATTTGATATAGGCTTCCACGCAGGCGGTGTCGTACCAGTCGAATGCCAATTCGTAATTTTTGCAGGCATCGCCCCAATTTTCTTTGGCAGCCTCTATATCGCCGAGAAATACGTAGTAGGGAGCGTAATCGGCAAGATGGGTTTCATAGTATTTGTCTTTGATTTCCTCGAAAGGCAATACATTGTCGTGGTAAGCTTTCATATAAGCAAGAGCGACTGCGGGGTCTTTCTTTGCGCCTTTGATTTTGAACGCTTCTTTCATCATTTTATCACCGGCTTTTATGGCGGCTTTTACCGATTTTTCATCGTTGGCTGCGGGTTTTCCCATGGCGACCTTGCCCCGACCGATGTAGTTGAGCGGGAACATGGGATCTGCTGCGATACCCAGTTCATAGTACATCAATGCGGAGTCTTTGTTTGTGGGAAAAGCGATTTCTCCGAGATAGTAGTACGATTCCGTTTTGTTGGTTTCGGCATCGTTCAACGTGCGTTCCAAAATGATTTTGGCGCGGTCGGGTTGTCCCGATTTGAAGTATTCGATTCCGTCGGCATAGTTTTGTGCGAAGAGCGGAGCCGATACGCCTCCGATAAGGAGGAGGCTCGATACTAACAGCGTTTTGGTTTGCATAATAGATTAGGTATTTGTGTTATAAATTTTCTCTGATATTGACTACGCGCAGCGGTTGCGTGGCGGGCAGGATTCCCGATTTGAGAATGATGCGCTGTCCTTTTTCCGAGCTGACGAACGAAGTAAATCCGTAAGGAAGGCTTGTGCGGTTCGAGGTGCATATCATGTAAATCTCCCGCCGCAACGGGTAGGTCTGCATTGCCAGATAGGCTTGGAACGGCTGATAGCTGTTTCCGTTGAAAGCGATGGGGTCGGAGCTGACGAGCATTACTTGTATCCGGTCGGAGAAAGAGAGATGGGTCGAGTCGTCGGCATTGCCTATCCAGTTCGAGCCTATCACGCCGATGGCGTTGGGTACTTGGGTAATGTATTCGATGACGTCTTCGTTGTTTTTCCGGGCTTTGATGTTTCCGGCGAGCGAATCGCCTTTGCATACCTGTTCGATGATATGGCGTACGGTGCTCGAATTGGTGTTGTCGAATACCACTTCGAGTTCACCCATGCGGGAATTTGGATATATCTGGTTCCAACGGGTCGTTTTTCCGGTAAATATATCGTGCAGCTGCTCCATCGTAATCAGCGAATCGGGATTGTTCCGGTTGGTGATGAGGGCGATGCCGTCGATGGCGATTTTCGATATTTTGGGAAAAAGTTTGCGGCTTTTCAGGGCGGCGATTTCGTCGTCGGTAAGAGTGCGTGTCGCTATGATGAGTTTTACGCTGTCGGCAAATAGCTCGTTGAACGCTTCGACTTCGGTGGTGTATTTCGGTATGATGTCGGCGTTGGCGTAAAGGCCTTCGAATACTTCTATTTCTTCCTGTATGATGGGTTTGAGGGTTTCATCGACACAGATGGTGATGATGCCCGAAGTGGTCGTTTCTTTCGGCAGAGTGCTTTCCGGACGCTTCTCTCCCCGACAGCCCGTCAGGACGGATAATCCCAAACATAAAGTCCCGATAAAAAATGGCGCTGTTTTCACGAATTATAGCTGTTTGATGAAACGATAGCTGCGGAATACGGCGTATGCGGCGAATATTCCTGCAAATATATAACGCAGCACGGGCTTGAATGTTGCCTCGAATATGGGCGAAAACAATAATAAATAAACCATGCCGAAATATATTGCCAGCATGACGATACCGAAAACGAAGCCGATGCGGCTTATTTTTTTGCTCGGCTTTTCAACTTCATTTTCAGATGCTTGTATGTTTTTGTCTTCGTCCATTTTCGAAATGGAAATTTTTTCGTCTTTCCGTTTTTACATTGTGGCTTCAAAGATAAATAAATATTTTCGATAAAGAAACAAAAAGGTGTTACTTATGTTTAATAAGCGGCATTTTGGTATTCGGATATGTGAAGCCGTGTTTTCACGAGGAATCGGAGAAAAATGAAAACTCCGCGCAAACGGCTGTTTGCGCGGAGTTTTCAAAAATGGAATTTCGTATTACTCGAGGCGGAATGCCACCGGTACGTTGTAATAAACGTTTACGGCATTACCGTTTTGACGACCCGGAGCGAAACGCGGAAGGCTTTGTATCACGCGCACGGCTTCGCGGTCGAGCAGTTCGTGAACACCGCGCAATACGGTGACGTCTTGTACATACCCGTCTTTGTTTACGACGAAACGTACCGTTACGCGACCTTCGAGTCCTCTTTCCACCGCGATTTGCGGATATTGGAGATTGTCGCGGATATATTTCATCAGCGCTTCTTCTCCACCCGGGAACATAGGCATTTCCTCTACGGCGATATATACCTCTTCTTCTTCGACTTCGGGGGCGATGAAATCTTTGAAGTCGGCAATATCCTGACCGTCGATTTCGTCGTTACCTTTTACGTCGGCTACGGAGATGGCTACATTGCCGCGCGCTGCCAGTTCGTCCTGTGATTTGATTTCATCTTCTTCACCCACTTCTTCGTCTTTCTTGATGACGGGAGCGGTAAATTTGATAGAACTCTTCAAAGGGGGCGGAGGGGTGGTCGGACGCATGGCGGGCTGCAATTCCTGATTCCGTTTGATTTCGGCATCGGGCAGTTTCGCCAACGTGGTGACCTCCGTTACAACGATTTTATTTTCTTTTTCGGGTGTGATAAACTTGATCAACATCGGGAGTACGATGATCAGAATGACCGCTACAACGACAATCAATGTCGCCATATTGTGTCGTTTGGCAGAGCCTTGCCGCATACTGTACGCGCCGTAGGCTTTGTTTCTGCCCTCGAAAATCAATTCACACCAATCTTTGGAAGTTAAATCTATTTTTGCCATTTTCTTTCGATTTTATGTGAATCAACATTACATCTGATCTCTATCGATTTGCTCGGTGAGTTCACCCTTCTTTTCGTAGTTTTCTACCAACCATTCATCGCCTTCGGTGATATCGACGATTGCATATTTGTTGATACTGCAAATGTGCATTTCGTCGAGGGCATCGACAAGGTTTTTGTAGGTGGAGTCGTCGGTTGCCTTGATGATGACGATAGGTGCGGTTTTGGCGTCTTTTATTTCGCCTGCGCGCTTGTCGTATTCTTCATCGGACATACCGGTATCGATCTTTTCTTTTTTCAACTCGCGTATTTTGGCTACCACTTCTTGGTTACGACCCAACAGCATGGCACGCAGGCCATCGTCGGCGTAAGAGGTTTCTTGCAGAGAAGTCCAATCTTCGTAGTTGGGTTCTCCCGTATAGTAGTACACGCGGTCTTCGCCACCGAGAATAATAGTGATAGCGCGGGAGGCTGCCACTTTATCCCGTTCCTGCTCTGTCAGTGTTTTGTCGTTCGACGGCATACTGATTTCCATCGTCTGAGGTTTGCTCATGGTGGTACAGAGCATAAAGAAAGTGAGGAGCAACATATTCATATCGACCATAGGGGTGAAATCGACACGAATATTCATTTTTTTCTGTTTGCCTTTCTTCTTGCCGCCGTCTTTTTGTTGTACTTCTGCCATAATTCTTACATTCTAACAGTTATTAAAAATCGCCGGCAACGCTTTTGAGCGTGGTTATCAGGTTATAGCGGTTTTCGCGAATATCCTGCAACGACGACATCACCAAATGAATCTTCGAATAGGGCGTGTCCGAGGCAGCCTTGATAGAGATTCTTACGTCGCGATTGGCTTTGCGGGCGGCTTTTACCCATGCTTTGAATTCGTTGCTCGGGTTGGCGGTCGAGTCGATAGGAACGCCGGTGCCTTGTGCGACCATTACTTTCTCTTGGTCTTCAAGAGGCAGGTCGAGCAACGCTTTCAGTTGCGAAAGGGGTACGCCGAAGAAAGCGGATTCTTGGAAGTTGACCAACTCTTGGTCGGTAAATTCGTATCCGTATTGTTCTGCAATATCTCTCAGCATGGCTACCCGGATAGCCGGACCATCTACTCCCATGAAGATTCGTCCGTCCGATTCTACCAGAATTTGGAGAACGTTGGTCTCGGGAATTTTAATTTCCGAAACGGACGAAGGTACGGCAATCTGTACCGGTTCCGGTTCTACGAAGGTAGAGGTCAGCATGAAGAAAGTAAGCAGAAGCACGGTTACGTCGCTCATCGCGGTCATATCGATGGCGGTACTCTTCCTTTTTACTTTTACTTTTGGCATAATCTTACTGTTTCAGAAGTTGTTTTCGATTACTTGCTGTGGTTTGCTGCGTAAGATTGTACGATGGAGAAACCTACTTCGTCGATAGCGTAAGTGATTTTGTCGATTTTGCTGGTGAAGAAGTTATACGAAATAACAGCGCAGGCACCGGTTGCGATACCGAAGGCGGTATTTACAAGGGCTTCCGAAATACCGGTCGAGAGGGCTACGGAGTCGGGAGCGCCGGTTGCGGTTGCCAAGGCGGCGAACGATTTGATCATACCCAACACAGTACCGAGAAGTCCGACGAGAGTACCGAGTGTGGTCATGGTCGCGATGACGGCGAGGTTCATTTCCAGTGTCGGCAATTCGAGAGCGGTAGCTTCTTCTACTTCTTTCTGTATGCTGGCGAGTTTCTGCTCTTTGGTCAGTTCGTTGTTGCCTTCCATTTCGGCGTATTTTTTCAATACAGAGGTTACTACGCTGCCTACCGAACCTTTTTGTTTGTTGCAGAGCTGTTGTGCTTTGTCGAGGTCGTTGGCTGCGAGAGCGGCTTTCACGTTGGCAACGAATTTGGTGAGGCTGCCTTTACCTTTGGCGGTCATGATGGCGAATGCACGTTCGATACTCAGTACCAATACGGTGAGCAGCAACGTTTGCAGCACGGGCACGATGACACCGCCTTTGTAGATAGTACCCAGCAAATCGCCCGGAACAGGCTCGCTGCGAGATGGATCGGTGAAGTGCGATACGTCGCCCAATACGAAATTGTAGATACAGAGTGCGATGATGAAGCATACGACGATTACGGCGAATGCCGATTCAATACCGCGGAATCCTTTGGATTCCTTCTTTGCTTTTTGAGCTTTGGGTTGTTTTGTCTCCATAATAAAAGATTCTTTTTTGTTGGTTTACAATTGTGAATGTTTATGTTTATGTTTCAAATTTTTATTATCGGCAGGCAAAAAATCAAGACGTGAAAGCCGGTCGCGACAAAAATTGACACACCATTACCCATGTTGGCGACGACGGAAATCGTTTCTGTTTGACAGCGTTACATGGTATCAGCCAAGGTCGTTTGCCTATTTTGCGATATTCTTTTATCGCAAAATGTGCCTCAAATATAGAATTTCTTTTTCAAAACAAAAAGAAATAGACGAAAAAATATTAAGAGGCATCTCGAAATCCGTTACTTTTTTCGTCTGAGGCAATATCATATTTATTCATTTTGTATCTTTGAGGGCGGATTATAGTGTATGGAAACAAAGATTTTAACACCGGAGTTTGTCCGGAAAATTTGTACGGCCGCACGTGAAACGGGCCGGTTTCAGCGGCACGAACGTCTGGTCTTCGACCCTGCGCGGGTCGAAGAGAAGAACCTGCACGACTACGTTTCGTATGTCGATAGGGAGTCGGAGCGGCGTTTGGTCGCCGCTTTGTCGCGCCTGCTTCCCTCGTCGGGATTTATTGCCGAAGAGGCTACAGCCGCCTATTCCGGCGAGGCTTGGTTTTGGATTATCGACCCGCTCGACGGCACCACCAACTACGTGCACGGCGCTTCGCCTTATGCCGTGAGCGTGGCGTTGGCAAATCTTACCGACGGCATTGTTGCGGGTGTCGTTTACGAACCGTGCCGCGACGAGTGCTTTTGGGCGTTGAAAGGCGGCGGGGCCTATCTCGGCGACCGCCGTATCGTCGTTTCGCCGGTCGCTGCGCTGGGGGCGGCCTACATACACGTCGGGCTGCCCTACGATGCCGTGCGGCATGGCGCTGCGGTGTCGGCGCTGCTGCACCGCTTTTACGGCAAAGTGGGCGGCGTGCGCATTTGCGGTTCGGCGGCAATGGATATTTGCGATGTGGCGGCGGGACGGGTCGATGCCTATGTGGAGCCGGCTCTGCACATCTGGGATATCGCCGCCGGAATGCTCGTTTTGCGTGAGGCGGGCGGCTGCACCGTCGATTTTTCGGGGGCCGACTGGTTGGACGCAGCTCCCGACCCGCAGTCATGGGCATCGTCGCCTTTCGATGTCGTAGCTGTCAATGCTTCGTTGCAGAAATCGTTTTTGCAGGCGGTGCGCGAATGCTTATGAATATTTATGCGATATGCAGGAGGGCATGACGTGCGTCATGCCCTCCTTTTTTTATAATATGGTGTATTTCCGCCGAGGGATTACCTTATTTTCTCTTCCAGTTCCACTAATGCGTTGGCTTTTGCTACCGCTTTGGATATGTGGTCGCAGATGTATTCTTCGCCGATGACGCGGTCGAGTTTCGCTTTCCGCAGCGTTTCGTGCACGGTCGGGTTTACGCCGGAGAGAATGACGCGAATGCCCTCGCGGTGCGACGATTCCACGAGTATCTGCAAGTTGTGCATGCCGGTGGAGTCGATGAACGGTACGCGGCGCATGCGCAAGATGCGCACCAACGGTTTTTCCCGCATGCGGCGCATGAGGTCGTCGAATTTCGTGGCGACACCGAAGAAGAACGGGCCGTTGATTTCGTACACTTCCACGCCTTTGGCGATGTTCAGCGTTTCATGCTGCGACACCTCCGTGCCCTGTGCCACATCGAGCTTGTCGCGCAGCACCGATATCTGCACGTTCTCCGATATGCGGCGTATGAACAGCAGCACGGCGAGCAGCAAGCCTATTTCTATGGCGATGGTGAGGTTGAACACGACGGTGAGCAGGAAGGTGGTGATGAGTACGGCGATGTCGGATTTCGGGTTGCGCAGCAGCGAGCGCACCGTGCGCCACCCACTCATGGTGTAGGCTACGACCACGAGCACGCCGGCGAGGCAGGCCATAGGCACGAGCTTTATCAGCGGCATGAGCAGCAGGAAGATTGCCAGCAGCACGACGGCGTGTACGATGCCTGCCACCGGTGTGCGCCCGCCGTTGTTGATGTTGGTCATGGTGCGGGCTATCGCGCCGGTAACGGGAATGCCGCCGAAGAACGGCACGACGATGTTTGCCACGCCCTGCCCTATCAGTTCGGTGTTGGAGTCGTGGTGGTCGCCCGACGCACCGTCGGCCACCGTGGCCGACAGCAGCGATTCGATGGCGCCCAGTATGGCGATGGTGAATGCCGGCGGCAGCAGTTGGTTGATAGTCGTCATGTCGATGTGCAGCGGCTGCGGGTCGGGTATTTCGCTGCTGATGTCGAAACGGTCGCCGATGGTTTCGATGCCCGTTATCCCGCAGCACTCTTTCAACAGATACACGACGGCGGTCATCACGATGATGGCGACGAGCGAGCCGGGAATCTTGCGCGATATTTTCGGTACGAAGACGATAAGCAGAATGCTGCATACCCCTACGAGCAGCGACATCGGATTCATCGTGTCGAAGTGGCGGAAGTAGGTAGCCCATTGCGACAGGCAGTCTGCCGGCAGCTTCTCGATAGAGAGCCCGAACAAATCCTTGATTTGCGTCGTGAAAATGGTGAGGGCGATACCGCTGGTAAACCCGATGACTATCGGGTAGGGGATAAACTTGATGATAGCGCCTAACCGGAACAGCCCCATCATCACGAGTATCGCACCCGCCATGGCGGTGGCTATCGCCAGCCCCTCGATGCCGTAGCTTTGAATGATGCCGAAGACGATGACGATGAACGCCCCCGTCGGTCCGCCTATCTGCGTGGCGCTGCCGCCCAACGCCGATACGATGAAGCCGCCCACGATAGCGGTAATCAGACCCTTCTCGGGTGACACCCCCGATGCGATACCGAATGCGATGGCCAGCGGCAGCGCCACGATACCCACGATGATGCCCGCCATCAGGTCGTTTACGAATTTTTCTTTGGAATAGTGCCTCAAACTCTCCGCGAGCTTCGGGCGAAAATCGATTTTCATAACCTAAAATACCTAAAAAATATAATACCTTGAAAAATTTGAAGCCGCAAAGGTAACGCTTTTTTCGGCACGATGTATCGCCGCCTTGCATATTTGGCGTAAAAAACACAAAAAGAGGGCGGCGCAATTTCCGAATGTGCCGTTTTTTTTACCAAGTTTCTTCTGTTTGCGATACCTTTTTGACGGAGAAAAATAGCGCAATGACATTTTTTAAGGGGAAAAATTTGTTGGAAAATTGTTTAATTATTACATTTGTCCGCAAATATGCTTTTCAATAATATATTACATTACCGTGTGCTAAGCCTTAAAAATACTGGAAATTCTCTTTATAAAACTTTGATTATGAAAATGAAAAAATTGACTATCGGATTCTGTGCCGCTATGATTTTGTTGACAGGTGCGGTCATCACCGCTTGTCAGAGTGAAGAAGAAGGATTCGGCGGAAGTTCGTCTACCGAAGTAGCCGACCGCATCGCTTCGTTGGAATCGCAGGTTGCTTCGTTGCAGCAGAGCATCTCCTCCCTGAAAGCGGCTTCCGAAGCCTCCGAATCGACGCTTCGCGAAGAATTGGAAGCGCAGAAAACCGCTCTCGAAACTGCGAAAGCGGAACTTCAAAAAGAAATCGATGCCATTACGAACGTTCCCGATTTTAGCGGTATGCTGGACCGTTTGGAAGCTCTTGAAAAAGAGAAAGCCGAGATTGAGGGCGACATTGCCGCTGCCAATGCCAAAATAGAGCTTTGCGAAACGGCTGTCGCCACCCTCAACGAATCGGTAGAAAATATACAGGCTCTCGTAGAGGGAAAAGTGGATACCTCCGATTATAAAGATTTTGTGGCACAGACTAACCAAGGTATACAGGACAATGCCCAAGCACTTTCGGTATTGCAGGCTCTCTGCGCCGGATTCGAGGAAAAGGTAAAGACGTATATCGACAAAGCTGTCGGAGCCGTAACCTCACAACTCGGCAGTTATGTGCTTAAAGAAACATACACAGCTTTCTTAGAGGAATACGGACCGTTCAAAACCCAAATCGAAGCTGATGTGGCTGGCAATAAGGCGGAAATAGAAGCGTTGAGACATACAATCGAAGATTTGACTTCGACTTCCGGCGATGTTGGCGATTTAGTAGGGGTGGAAGAACGTATTGTCGAATTGAATCGTCGTATCGATTCCTTGGTAGAGAACAGCCTTACTTTGGAAAAAGTACAAGAGCAGTTTGACAAAAGTAATGAAGATTTCTTGAACGGCGTGAACGGTATTATCGAAGACGCACTCGACGAAGGCGGTTTCATTACCGATGCCATAAACAAAAAAGCCGCAGAATTGCAGGCGGATTATCAGAAAAAAATCGATGAGCTTTCCGGACGTGTCGATACGCTCGAAGACCAAGTCGATGCGCTGTTGAAAAGCATTCAGTCGCTGGTATATGTGCCCAAGACCGCCGACGGCAAGATACATATCGGGACGTCGTATATCGCCGAAATCGGAGCCCAAGACCCCGATGCCAAAATAGAAGTCACCTCTACGAAGAAACTCGAATACCGCATATCTCCCGCCAATTTGCGCGATGCCATGCTGTTATTGTATGAAGCAAAACCGGACGCATTCTCATTTTGGCAGGAACACGTGTCGCGTGTAGAAACAAAGAGTATCGGCCTGCGCACCCTTGACGCCAATGCCGTTACGCGGGCAGGCGAACCGAGAGAAGGGCATGACGGTCTGCACGAGTTCAATATCGTGAAAATCGAACGGGGCAATAGTGATGGTACGCTGTTGATAACCGTCGATAACGAACACGATTTCACCCACGAAGACCTTGCCGTGTCGCTCTGTATCCGCTATGAAGCGTCCGGTGTGCTGACCGAATACTCGTCGGCTTATACGCCGGTGGTGAGCGAGGGCAGCAACCTTATCGACCGCTTCTATTTAGCGAAAAAAGATGAAAACGGCAACTATACGAAAGTGAGCCGCACCGACCGCATCGATTATACGCTGGTTTGGTCTGACCGTATGCAGATAGAACTTATGGAGGGTTACGAGGTCGTTTACGACAACGGCGAAACGGTGATGTCGTTAGAAGATGCCAAAGCGAAATACGAATGGGATGCCGAATTGACCGGCTCGGTAGTTCGTACGAATCCCATTACGGGGACGGAGGGGACACTCTCGCAGAGTTGTTATACTCTTACCAATAGCAATGAATTGAGTAAACCCTTGAAATTTGCTTTGACGGATAACTGTACGATAGATAATCTTGGTGCGTCGTGGAATTCAAAATCTTATGGCGCACAGATTTCCAAGAAAGATGAAAAACCGGTTACGATTGTTTCCGAGGTTCAGGTTTATGTTACAGTAGTTCCGGAAACATATAAGGTCAGCGCTGCCGTAACATGGAATCTCGGTAATTTTTATCACGGGCTGGACAACGACTGGCAATCGGAAACTTCGGTCTATACGACATCTGAGGCACAATTTACCTATTCTAATAAGAATGGCGAAGATACTCCTGCCGGCAATCTTCCGAGCAATGTCTATAAGAGCCTTTTTGCCGACGGGCATACATGGACATTGACCGACCCCTGCGACAGTCTCAAAACAAATGGCAGCCTGACGGTTACTTCCAAAGTAGTGGGTAAGGATTTGGCATTTAGCGTCAAAGGTTTCGTCTGGTGTGAAGACACGCACCATATCACGATGTCGCGTACCGGTAACAATACGATCCCCACTTCCGGCGCAAAAAGCATCACGGTAACCGGAACGCTCGATTTCGTTGGACCTTCTGCCAATGATTTGAAAGTTTCGATAGGAGACAACAACCCGATACTCATGCCCACCAAGGCCGACAGCAGCATATATAAAAGTAAGGGTAATGGTACTTCTTTCGCATTGCTCTATCTGGCGGCGGAAACGACTTACTCTTTTATCCCGGCAGAAAAGGTTTTGCCATTGAATAAAAAATTCTTTTCTTCGGATATAATATTCTACACGGATTATACGAAAATCGATTTGTCAAATATCGAGTGTCAGAAACAGGAAGGTGGCGGAGAAGATTCTCCTCAAACGTTGAAATTGGAATACTATACGAAGACGGGTTCGCGCCCCATGCCCATTCTTCGTTCCATTAACGTGAAAAATGAGGAGGGTTCTAAAATCAGCGAGATTACGCAGGAAACCACTTATAAGACCGATAAACCGTTTAATATCGTACTCGGTAAGGGCGACGGCGGTCCTACCATTACGGTCGAGAGCGTAACGTTCAAGGTTGTGCCCGCTGCTACGGAATGATAAGAGGGGAGTGAGGTGAAGCCCCTTCTTCACCCGCCTTTCTGTAACACCTCGGGCTGTACGGCAATCGCCGTACAGCCCTTTTTTGTGCCGTCGATGCGGGCGCAGCCACGATGTTTTTGTCTGATAAAAAGGTTTTCCCGCTTTCCGATTCGGAGAGCATTTTGCGAATAAACCAAAAAATTTTTAGCGGAAAGTTTTGTAAATTTGTTTTCTAAGATTACATTTGTAGCGTATTTATTAACCAATTAAAATCAGACAAAATGAAACGCACACTGTTTTTTATGTTGCTGTCCGCATGGCTGTCTGCCCCCGCCGCGTGGGCGTATGACTTTGATGTAGACGGTATCTATTACAACATTACTTCGTCGGACGAAAAGACGGTCGAGGTTACGTCTAAATCTGATTTCGGAGGCTCCTATTCGGGCAAAGTAACCATTCCCGCAACAGTAAGGTATAATGGAACCCGATACAGTGTTACCGCTATCGGTGAGAGGGCTTTTTCCATTTGCGAGAATCTGACGTCGGTAACGATACCCAACAGCGTTACCTCTATCGGCAATCATGCTTTTGGCGACTGTTGCGACTTGAAGTCGGTAACGATACCCCAAAATGTTACGACTATCGGCGAGGGAGCTTTTTCTGCTTGCGATAATGATAATTTTACGGAAATAACTATACCTCAAAGTGTTACGTTTATCGGCGAGGGGGCTTTTGCTGCTTGTGAAAATTTGAAAAGTTTTATAGGGAAATTTGCGACAGAAGATCATCGGTGTCTTGTTGTAAAAGATACATTGGTGGCTTTTGCGCCGAAAGGATTGACCGAATATGTCATACCCAATGGCATTATCGCTATTGGAGGGAGTGCTTTTGACGGTACGAATTTGACATCGGTAACGATACCTGAAAGTGTTACCGCTATTGGCGATTATGCTTTTTGCGAATGTATTTTCTTGACATCGATAACGATAGGCGAGGGTGTTGCCACTATCGGTAATGGTGCTTTTAACTTTTGCGAGGAACTTACATCGCTAACGATACCCAATAGCGTTACATTTATCGGTGAAGATGCTTTTAGCTGGTGTCATGCTTTGACGTCGGTAACGATAGGCGAGGGCGTTACCACTATCGGCGACGATGCTTTTTCCTTTTGCGAGAGCTTGACGTCGGTAACCGCTTATAATCCGATACTGGTGGATATTGGCACGTCTGTTTTCCGTGGTGTAGATTGTGCCAACTGCAAACTTTACGTACCCAGAGGGTCGATAGAATTATATGAAGCCGCCGAAGGGTGGAGCAAGTTCGGAGAGATATTGTCGATAGACGAATCCTCCGCCATTACAGAAACACGACAAGACAAAGCCGACGGACACATGACGGTATATAACCTGCAAGGCGTGCCGGTACTCGAAACGAACGATGCCGCCGACCTCCACAAGTTGTCTGCCGGCGCCTATATCGTGAACGGCAAGACGATGATAATTGCCCGATAGCACGAATATTACAGCGAAAGAGCATGGAATGAAAAGAGAATTTCCTGAATAAATAATCTTGGACGCGCCGCCCTGCCTCACGCAGGGCGGTTTTTTATACACGTTTGAAATGTCCGACTTCGCAGGTCGGACGGAGACACGCCAAGAAAGGGAAATTTCTTGTTCCGCCGCTTTTTATTTTCGTCAAAATAATCCATTTCAAGAATCCGATTTCTGCAAAATAAGATGATTTGCGAGTGCGATTTTTGCAAAATAAGATGATTCGCGAACATGATTTTTGCAAAATAAGATGATTATTCGGATTGTTTTTTATATTTTTGTGCGGTAAAAAGAATACTTATGATAGATAAACGCACTCTTGAAATCGTCCTTTCCGAGCAAAAAGAGGAATTGATACGCAAAGCCCGAACCCGCCGATGCGCGAGAAAAGAGGAATCGCTGGTGAATCTCGACAGCAATATGGCGCAAGTAGTCATAGGAATGCGTCGCAGCGGAAAATCCACGCTTTGTTTCAACGTATTGCATAATGCCGGAGTGAAATATGCGTATGTGAATTTCGATGACGAACGGTTCCTGAATCTGAAAACGGACGATCTCGATTCCGTACTCGAAACGTTGTATAAAATCAATGACGGGTCGTTTACGCACTTGTTTTTGGACGAAGTGCAGAACGTCGATGGTTGGCATCTGTTTGTCAATAGATTGCTTCGGCAAGGTTTGCGGGTGATAGTTACCGGCTCCAATGCCAAGTTGCTCAGCAGCGAATTGGCGACTTATCTTACCGGTCGTCATACGGCTATCGAGTTGTTTCCGTTCTCTTTCGAGGAGTATTGCCGGTATAAAAATGTCGATACGACGATTCTTACTACGCAGGCAGAGGCTGTCCGCCGGGCAGCGTTCGATGATTATTTGAGACAGGGCGGTTTTCCGGAATTGTTGCAAGGAGTAGATAAGCGGCAATATGTCAGTCAATTGATCGACGGAATACTTGCGCGGGATATTCGGCAACGTCATAATGTCCGCTATTTTGCTGCATTCGAACGGTTGGCGTATCATTTGATGAATATCGCCCCGACGGTTCCGGATTCGGAAGATTTGACGAAAATTTTTGGCTTCAAGTCGCTCCAAACGACTCATAATTATATCAAATATCTGAAACAAGCCTATTTGTTTATCGGACTCAACAAGTATTCCCCCAAAAGCCGGCAGCGCGTAACGGGCGAAAAAATATATGCCGTCGATGTGGCGATTATGGATAATCGTCCCGATGCTTTTTGCGGAATCAGTCTCGGTTGGCGATTGGAAACAATCGTCTATGTGGAATTGCGCCGACGTGCAAAAGCGACGGGTTACGATGTGTATTATTATAAAAAAAACACGAGAGCCAAAGAGGTGGATTTCCTCCTTTGCAAAGGGAACAAGGTGTTGCAGATGTATCAGGTGGCGTATGACATATCTGCCGAGAAAACGCGGAAACGCGAGTTCGATTCGCTTGTTCAAGCCTCGAAGGCGACCCGCTGCACCGAATTGTATCTGATAACGGACTATGAACGCGGGACAGTTGAATATGACGGTGTTGCGATTCGCATTATTCCTGCTTATGAATGGCTGTTGGGTAGGGTAGATTGATATTTTCCCGCAGGGAGGAAAGAATCGCGCTCTTTGGACGAAATGTTTTGAGGTGTACGGTTTTTGTTGTACTTTTGTTTACGAAGAAAAAAATCTCGCTATGGAAAAGTGCGTCATCGTGGTGGCCGGCGGCAAGGGTCTGCGTATGGGGAGCGACGTGCCGAAACAGTTTCTCCCGATAGGCGGGCGTCCCGTGCTTATGCGCACGTTGGAGGCGTTTTACCGCTACGACCCGCAGATGCTTCTCGTGCTGGCGCTGCCCGACAGCCATAAGGCGTATTGGCAGGCGTTGTGCGGACAGTATGCTTTTGCGCTGCCGCATCGGGTCGTTTCGGGCGGTGCTGCGCGCTTCCATTCCGTGCGGAACGGGTTGCAGGCGGTGCCCGACGAGGTGCGCCTCATAGCCGTACACGACGGAGTGCGTCCCTTTGTGTCGCACCGGCTGCTTGCCGACACTTTTGCCACTGCCGAGCGGTACGGAGCGGCGCTGCCGGCTCTGCCCGTCGTCGAGTCGCTGCGGCGCGTTGCCGCCGACGGCAGCAGCATCGCCGTGCCCCGAAGCGAATATTACAGCGTGCAGACGCCCCAGATATTCCGTGCGGAGATTCTCCGAAAAGCCTACGAACAGCCATATAACGACGACTTCACCGACGACGCTTCGGTAGTGGAGCGCGCCGGATATGCCGTTGCATTGGTCGAGGGCGACGGCGATAACGTGAAAATCACGACACCCCGCGATTTGCGGTTTGCCGAAATACGCTGTGCCGATGAGTGAACTGTCGATGAAGGACATCAAGTTTCTGCCCGGTGTCGGTCCGAAGCGGGCGGAGCTTTTTAAGAAGGAGCTGAACATCTGTTCCTACGAGGACTTGCTGTACTATTACCCCTACAAATACATCGACCGCACACACACCTACACCATTTGCGAAATCAACGGCACGATGCCTTACATACAGCTGCGGGGGAAAATCGTGTGCTACGAGATGCAGGGCGACGGGCACAAACGCCGCCTGACGGCGACTTTCTCCGACGGAACGGGAAGCATAGAGTTGGTATGGTTCAAGGGGGTGAAGTATATACAAGACCGCTATAAAACAGGGGTGGAATACACGCTTTTCGGGCGCCCGACGCTGTTCGGCAGCCGGCTGAACATCGCCCACCCCGAGATAGACCCTGTCGATACGGACATCGACGGAAATGCCGGTTTGCAGCCTTACTATACGACGACGGAGAAAATGCGCTCACACTTTCTCAATTCCAAAGCGGTGCAGAAAATCATTTCCGCGCTGTGGAAAAACATTCCGCGCCAACTGCCCGAGACGCTGCCTGCCGCCGTCATTGCGCGGGCGCACGTCATCTATCTGAGCGATGCTCTCTACCACATACATTTCCCCGCCTCGCCCGACTTGCTGCGTAAAGCGCAATTCCGCCTCAAATTCGAGGAACTGTTTTATTTGCAGCTCAATATCCTGCGCTATACGCGGCAGCGTATGCGCCGGCTGGGCGGATTTCCGTTTCATACCATCGGAAAGTATTTCAACCGCTTCTACAACGAGCTGCTGCCGTTTGAACTGACCGGCGCGCAGAAGCGCGTGCTCAAAGAGATTCGCGCCGACGTGGGCAGCGGCCGCCAGATGAACCGCCTTTTGCAAGGCGACGTGGGCAGCGGCAAAACCCTCGTTTCGCTCATGGCGATGCTCATGGCGGTGGACAACGGTTATCAGGCGTGCATGATGGCGCCTACCGAAATATTGGCGCAGCAACACTACGAAACGCTGCGCCCGTTGGTCGAGCCGTTGGGGCTGCGCATCGAGCTGCTCACCGGCTCCACCCGCAAGAAGGAGCGCGACGCCATACACGAAGGGTTGGTTTCGGGCGCGGTGCATATCATCATCGGTACGCACGCGCTTATCGAAGATACGGTGATGTTCAACAATTTGGGATTCGTCGTCATCGACGAGCAGCACCGTTTCGGCGTGGAGCAGCGTTCGCGCCTGTGGCGCAAGAACGACCGTCCGCCCCATGTGTTGGTAATGACGGCGACCCCTATTCCCCGCACGCTGGCGATGACCGTCTATGGCGACCTCGATGTTTCGGTCATCGACGAGCTGCCGCCCGGACGCAAGCCGGTTACCACCCTGCACCGATTCGACAACCGCCGCGCCGACCTCTATGCCGCCATTCGCCGGCAGATAGAGCAGGGACGGCAGATTTACATCGTCTATCCGCTCATACAGGAGAGCGAGAAAATGGATTTGAAAAATCTCGAAGAGGGTTTTGAACAGATTAAAGAGGTGTTCCCCGAATACACCGTGTGCATGGTGCACGGCAAGATGAAACCTGCCGAGAAAGAAGCCGAGATGCAGCGGTTCGTCTCCGGCGAAGCCCACATCATGGTGGCGACGACCGTCATCGAGGTGGGAGTGAACGTGCCCAATGCCACCGTGATGGTTATCGAAAACGCCGAACGCTTCGGGCTTTCCCAACTGCACCAGCTGCGGGGTCGGGTGGGGCGCGGCGCCGAGCAGTCGTATTGCATACTCGTAACGTCGCACAAACTTTCGGACGATACCCGCAAGCGCATCGAAATCATGACGCGCACCAACGACGGATTTGAAATCTCGGAAGCCGACTTGCAGCTGCGCGGTCCGGGCGACATGGAGGGTACGCAGCAGAGCGGCATCGCATTCGACCTGCACATCGCCAACCTCGCCAAAGACGGGCAGATATTGCAGCTTGCCCGCGACATCGCCGGCGAAGTGCTCGACGACGACCCCGACCTTGCCAAGAACGAAAATTACGTCCTTGCCCGACGCCTGCAAGAGCTGTTCCGCAAGAAAGTCGATTTCAGCCTTATCAGTTGAGCGGTGAAAACAGCCCTGCCATTGTCGTTGCACCGGCTCCGGAAACCGCGCGCGGTTTTCCGAAAAAACGGAGTTTGCCGACAAAAATCAAGCGGCGAGTGTGATTTTCTCTCAAATTTTGCCTATTTTTGTGGCAAAAATCAAGATGCGGTATGACGACACCCCCTAAACCCTCTGTACTCCTTATTTATACCGGCGGCACGATAGGCATGATACGCAATCCCGAAACGGGAGCGTTGGAGAGTTTCACGTTCGAGCATTTGTCGAAACATATCCCCGAATTGAAACAAATGGACTGCCTGATTTCTTCGGTGCAGTTCGAGCCGCCTATCGACTCTTCGAACATGGAGCCGGCGCTGTGGGTGGAGTTGGTGAAAATCATTCATGAAAATTATGACCGTTTCGACGGCTTCGTGGTGCTGCACGGGTCGGACACGATGGCTTACACGGCATCTGC
The DNA here is from genome assembly GCA_947589325.1 of uncultured Bacteroidales bacterium. Taxonomy (GTDB): domain Bacteria; phylum Bacteroidota; class Bacteroidia; order Bacteroidales; family UBA11471; genus Caccoplasma. The sequence goes on from CANQAM010000002.1 coordinate 137,631, forward strand.
CATGAGTTTCGCGCTCGAAAATCTCGCGAAGCCGGTCGTCTTTACCGGCAGCCAGTTGCCTATCGGCGTCTTGCGCACCGACGGAAAGGAAAATCTGATTACCGCCATCGAAATAGCGCACGCCAAGCGTCCCGACGGTACGCCTACGGTGCCCGAAGTGTGCATACTTTTCCAAGACCAATTGCTGCGGGGCAACCGTACGACGAAAGTGAATGCCGAGAATTTCAATGCATTCCGTTCGCCCAATTATGCCAACCTTGCCGACGTGGGCGTGCACATCAATTACTACACCCGCCGCATACGCCGTCCCGATGCGAGCCTTCCCATGAAACCCCATTTTCTTTTCGATACCAACGTCGTGGTGCTGACGCTTTTTCCGGGCATACAGGAACGCATTGTTTCGGAAGTACTGAAAATGAAAGGTTTGAAGGCGATTATTCTAAAAACGTTCGGTACGGGAAATGCTCCGCAAAAAGAGTGGTTCACCCGCGCCGTGCGGGAGGCGACCCGTCGCGGATTAGTGATTATCAATGTTACGCAGTGTCCGTCGGGGTCGGTCGAAATGGAGCGCTACGAAACGGGACGGCAGCTGCTCGAAGCCGGCGTTACGAGCGGCTACGACACGACAGTGGAGGCTGCCGTTACGAAATTGATGTTTTTGCTGGGACACGGCTATTCGCCGGAGGAGGTACGACGGCAGATGAATATGTCGCTCGCCGGCGAGATAACGCTCGAATCGGATCGCCCCCTGCAACAAGACTCCCTTTCCTGAAAAATTTTTTGTCTGCGGGCGGCGTATGCCGTTCGCCGTTTGATTGTCGGGCAGATGCGGAATCTGCCGCGTCGGCAGGCTATTCCGTATACTGTTCGAGGGTGAGGTTTTTTCCGTCGAAGCGGGCGTAGGAAAAATGATTTATCCAGTCGCCGAGTATCATCACGCGGCAGTCGCGGGCGAGCATGAGGTCGAGCATGATGTGGCGGTGCCCGAAAATGAAAAAGTCGATATGCGGCTGCGGGTGAGCGGCGGCATAGGCTTTGGCGTATTGTACGAGCGGCTCCTCGTTTTCACCCATGTAGGGAATGTCGTTGCCGTTCATGCGGCTGTGTGCCGACCAGCGGTGGGCGAAAGCCATTGTCCAGCGCGGGTGTATACCCGAATAGAGCCATTGGCAGAAGCGGCTGTGAAAAATCGCCTGTATCAGCCGGAAGGAGAAAGAGCGGCGCCCCACGTTGTCGCCGTGCGCCAAGTAGGCGGTGTTGCTGCCTAACGAAACGATGGCGGGCGATTGGTGTATGATGACGCCCAATTCGGCGGGCAGGTAGTCGAAAATCCAAATGTCGTGATTGCCGATGAACCAGTGTATTTCGACGCCGCTGTCGGAGAGTTCGGCGATTTTCCCGAAAAAGCGGGTGAAGCCGCGCGGCACCGTATATTTGTATTCGTACCAGTAGTCGAGCACATCGCCAAGCAAGTACAGTACGGCCACATCGTCTTTGATGCTGTCGAGCCAGCGCACCGCTTTGCGTTCGCGCTCGCGCTGTTCGGCAGGCGACAGCGATGCCATGCCCAAATGGAGGTCGGAGATAAAATAGACGGAGGTGCCCATGCCGGAGAGTTTTTAGAGAAAGCCGAGTTCGAGTTTCGCCTCCTCGCTCATCATGTCTTTATTCCATTCCGGCTCGAAAACGAGATTGACGGTGGCGGACTTCGCGCCCTCGATGCTTGCCACTTTCTGGCGCACGTCTTCGGCGATGAAGTCGGCGGCAGGGCAGTTGGGGGCGGTGAGCGTCATGTCGATGACGATGTTGGCGTCGTCGTCGACCTCGACTTTATAGATAAGTCCGAGATCATATACATTGACCGGAATTTCCGGGTCGTAAACGGTGCGCAGCATCTTTACGATTTTTTCTTCTATTTCGAGCGTGTTTGCCATGCCGTTGCGTTTTGAGGGTCAGTGCCGGTCGTTGCGTCCGCCGCTTCGTTTCGGGCGGTCGGCGCGTGCCGGTGTCGGACGTTTGGAGTCGGAGGCTTTGTTTCGTGCGCCGCCGCGTGTGCCGTGATGCGACGGACGGGCGTTCTCTTTTCCTTCGTTTTCGGCGGAAGCGGGACGGCGGAAAGGCTTGCGCACTTTCGCTTTCTTCGGTCGCTCGACAAACGATTGCGGATTGGCGCGCAGCGACTCGCCGTCGATGCGCACGGTGTCGCCCTCCGACACTTTCGTGCCCGGTACGGCTACTGTGCCGTTTACCGTTACGCGGGCGTCGTCGATGAGTTTGTCCGCTTCCCGACGGGAGCAGAAGCCGGCATCGCTGATGTATTTGTTTATGCGTACTTGCGCCATAACGTTTCGTTTATTCCAAAGAGATGCGTGTCGCCGTGATTTTTTCTTTCAGAAACACCGACGCCGACGCCGTGAATTTCTCCGGCAGCTCGGTGGTGTAGAATGTGCATTCGCCCTTTTTCCGGCAGCGGCATTCCATTTCGGGGTGTCGTTGCAGGTAGTCTTTGAGGCTTTCGGCCACGATGTCGCCCTGTTCCAGCGCCGTTACGCCGGCGGGCAGGTAGCGGCGGATTTTCTCCGCCAGCAGCGGATAGTGCGTGCAGCCGAGTATGACGGTGTCGATAGCGGGTTCCTGCGCCATGAGTGCGCGGATATTTTTCTCGACGAAGTAATCGGTGCCCGGGCTGTCGTATTCGTTGTTTTCGACTAACGGCACCCATAGGGGGCAAGCCTCGCTGTATACGCGCACATAGGGAAAGAGCTTGCGTATTTCGAGGTCGTAGGAGTGCGATTGCACCGTCCCGACCGTTGCCAGCACGCCGACGTTTCCGCTATGGGTCATGTTGCCCACGATTTCGGCGGTGGGGCGTATCACGCCCAGTACGCGCCGGTCGGGCGCTACGGCGGGCAGGTCGCGCATCTGTATGGTACGCAGGGCTTTTGCCGATGCCGTGTTGCAAGCGAGTATCACCAGCCGGCAGCCCATCGCAAACAGTTTGAGCACCGCCTGTCGCGTAAACTCATACACCACTTCGAACGACCGCGTGCCGTAGGGCGTGCGGGCATTGTCGCCCAAGTATATGTAGTCGTACTCGGGCATCAGGCGGCGTATCTTTTCCAATATGGTAAGACCACCATACCCCGAATCGAAAATTCCGATAGGTCCGGCAAGGTGGTCTGTAACAGGTTTCGGCATTACTCCCGAATTTTTTTCAACGGGTTATTTCAATCCCAGTTTGGCTTTTACTAACGGTGTGGCGTCGATAGCCTGTGCACCGGAGTACATCAGAATGTTTACGTCGAAAATGAAAGTGAAGCCATTTTCTTCGCCCACGGCCTTTATCGCCGTACTCATTTTTTCCTGTATGGGAGCCATCAGTTTGTTCTGTTGCTCTTCGAGGTCGGAGGCTGCCACTTCGCGGAAATTCTGGATACGCTGCTGTATTTCCTGTATTTCCTGCATACGGCGTTGCTTGATGTTTTCGGGCATGGTTTCCTGAGCATCTACGAACTCTTTGTATTTTGCCGAAAATTCTTCCTGCATTTTTACGAACTCGGCTTCATACTGTTTTTGCAGAGCTTCCAACTGTTGCTCGGCAGTGGCTTTTTCAGGCATCAGATTGAATATTTCGACGGAATTTACTGTTCCGAATTTGAAATTCTGGGCAGCCAGTGTCATCGGCAGAGCCATCAAAGCGACAAGAAAAAGTTTTTTAATCATGATATGATTTGTTTTTTTTAGTTTATAATCAAATGGTTATAATCGAAAGCCGTTTATATGCCGGATAAACGGCTTCAATTGTTAAGGCAAAAGTATAAATTTATTTTGAAAATCCCAATTTCGCCAGCACTTCGTTGCTGATGTCGATGCGGGGCGAGGCAAAAATGATGTCGGCAGCCGATGCGCGGTCGATGACCATTTGGTAGCCTTTTCCTTCGGAAATGGATTTCACGGCTTCATATACATCGTCCTGTATAGGCTTCATCAGGCTTTCGCGTTTTTTGTAGAGTTCGCCTTCGGGACCGAAATACTTGCGGCGCAGGTCTTGCGTGGCTTTGTCTTCTTTCAAAATCTCCTCCTCTTTCTCTTTTTTCTGCGCATCGGTCAGAAAGACGGCATTCGATTGATACTCTTTGTACATATCCTCCACTTTCTGAGCTTGTGTGGTGATTTCTTTTTCCCAGCGGAGGGAAATTTGTTTCAGTTGTTCGTTTGCCATTTCATACGCCGGAATGTTTTTGAGGATATACTCCATGTCGATAAGGGCGAATTTCTGCGCCTGAACGCCGCCGGCTAAAGCCGTCAATACGAGCGACAAAAAAATGATCCGTTTCATACGTTCTTTTTTTAGAGGTTTATATCTTGTCAAACAAATTCTTTTGCATTCGGGTTGCCAGAGGTTAAAATTCCTGTCCCAAGATGAAGTGGAGCTGGCTGCCACCGATTTCGCGACCGGGCATCGGGTGGTCGAATCCGTATCCCCAGTCGATACCCATCAATCCTATCATCGGGAGGAAAATGCGTATGCCCACGCCGGCCGACCGTTTAAGTTTGAAGGGGTTGATTTTTTTGACTTCGGTCCATGCGTTGCCCGCTTCGGCGAATGCCAGTGCATAGATGGTGGTCGATTCCTGCATCAGTATGGGGAAGTGAAATTCTATACCCAGACGGGCATAGGCGTAGCCTTCGGAGCCGTAGGGGGTGAGGGAGCCGTTTTCGTATCCGCGCAGGGCAATCGTTTCGGTCGCATAGTTGTACGACGAACCCGACATACCGTCGCCGCCCATATAGAAAGTTTCAAACGGCGATTTTTTGTATCGGTTGAACGAACCGAGTATTCCCAAGTCGAAACGCCCCATCATCACGAGCGTGTAATCGGTCTTTTCGTTCGGGCTGAACGAGGTGATGGGCAGATAGAATTTGCTGTTGAATTTCCATTTGTGGTATTCTATCCACCGGTACATTTTTTGTTGGTCTTCGGCTTTCGAGATGTCGAGTTTGGAATAGTCTATGTGGTCGAAGAGCGAGTAGGGCGGAGTAATCTGCAACGACAGAGCAAATTGCGAGCCGCGCCGCGTGTAAATAGGATTGTCGATAGAGCTGCGCGCCAGCGTGATTCCGAGCGTGATGCTGTGCGACGTTCCGTTTTGCATACGGAAGAGGTATTGCCAATCTTTCAGTTTGTAGAGCTGGTATCCCAAATCGACCGACAGGGTGAAGTAGTCGTCGGGCCACGTCAATCGCTTCCCGAGTCCAACGACTACGCCGAACATTTTGAGACTCTTGTCGGGGTCTATGGCATAATCGTAATAGGACGATGAGGAAGAATTGCCGTAACCGTAGTAGGGGTCGTAATAGTTGAAGTAATTGTCGTTGTAGAAGTTGGTGCTTAAGGCTGTATTTTTGCTGTAATACAGCGAGAAGCTGAACGAGTTGGGGCGTTTGCCGCCGAACCACGGCTCCATGAACGAGAGGCTGTATGACTGGTAATAGCGGGCGTTGGTTTGCGCACTGAGCGTCAAAGTTTGCCCGTCGCCTTGCGGTATGATGCCTTTATAGGTTTTCGGATTGAACAGATTGCGTATGGAGAAGTTCGTGAATTTCAGACTGATGCGTCCGATGATGCCGGTCTGCCCCCAACCTGCCGACAATTCTATCTGGTCATTGGCTTTCGATTCGAGAGCGTAGGTCAGATCGACCGTACCGTTTTCGATGTTCGGTTCAGGACGTATATCCATCGTTTCGGGATTGAAATGTCCCATGTTGGCGATTTCGCGTGCTGAACGCATCAGTTCCGAGCGGTTGAAAAGTTCGCCGGGCAGGGTGCGCAGCTCACGGCGCACCACGTGTTCGTATAGCCGGTCGTTGCCGGTAATGGTTACTTTGTTGATGCGGGCTTGCGGACCCTCGAAAATAGAGAGTTCGAGGTCTATGGAGTCGTTTTCGATATTGGTTTCTATCGGAGTGATTTGGAAAAACAGATACCCGTCGTCCATGTAAATGTTGGCTACGGCGTCCTCGTCGTCTTTCGTCCGTTCTCTCAACAGTTTTTGATTATAGATGTCGCCGGATTTCATGCGCAATACGCGGTTGAGCACATCGGTCGAATAGACGGAGTTGCCCACCCAGTCGATGTTGCGAATGAAGTATTGGTCGCCCTCTTCGAGGTTGATGTAGATGTCCACCGTCTTTTCGTCGTGCGGAACGACGCTGTCGGAGAGAATCACGGCATCGCGATAACCGTGTTCGTTGTATTTGTCGATGACCCGTTCGAGGTCGGCGGTGTACCGTTCGGGAACGAATTTTTTGGGGCGGAACAAGGTAGGGAGGTAAAAGCGCTGCGCTGTTTTTTTCATGGAGCGCCGCAGTTTGCGCGTCGATAAGGTTTCGTTTCCGGAGAAGATGATTTTATGTATTTTGATTTTGGACTTCTTGTCGATGACGACATCGACGATGACTTGGTTTTCGTGGGCGAGGTCGTCTTTTTGATAAATTTCGACTTCGACATTTTTGAAACCTTTGTCTTCATAGTAGCGTTCGACGAGCTGTTTGGCACGGTCGAGCAGGTTGGGAGTTACCTGATTGCCCTTTATCAAGCCGATGCGCTGCTCCAATTCTTCGCGGTCTGATTTTTTGATTCCCGAATAGTTTATTTGGGATATGCGCGGGCGCTGCTGTAAGGCGATGTTTAGCCAAACCTTGTCGGCTGTCTTTTTGGTGATGGATATGGAGACATCGGAAAAAAGCCCCTGCCGCCAAAAACGTTTGATGGCGGAGGTAATGGCTTCGCCGGGAATTTCTATCGTTTCGCCGACAGAGAGACCGGAGTAGCCGATGATTACGAAGTCTTCGTAATTTTCGGTTGCGCCCGATACCGAGATTCCCGCAATTTCATAACGGCGGGGAGTTGCCGAATAATCGATGGCGGGGGTGTATGACGTATCGACCGGAGCGGTGAAAGCGTCGTTTTGCGCCGATGCGCAGAACGGCGACAAAGCGAGTATCCATGCTCCTGCGCGGAGAATTTTTTTCAATAATGTCGAACGAAAATATCTCCCTTTCATCATAACAATTGTTCACTGGTTTTCCCGAATCGCCGTTCACGCGACTGGTAATCGTAAATAGCCCGATAGAGACTCTCTTCGTCGAAGTCGGGCCAGTATTGAGGCGTGAAATAGAGTTCGGCATAAGCAGCCTGCCACATCAGAAAATTGCTGATGCGGCACTCGCCGCCGGTGCGAATCAGCAGGTCGGGGTCGGGTATTGCCGCCGTTGTGAGGTGGGCAGAGATGTCGGCTTCGTCGATATCGTCGGCAGAGCGCTGCCCGTTTGCTGCCTCTTTTGCCAATTGCCGTGCTGCCCGCACCAGTTCCCAGCGGGAGGAGTAACTCAACGCTAAAACCAGTGTCAGTCCGGTATTGGCGGCGGTCTGATTCATGCAGTTGTCGAGCCGTTCGCGCACCTCTTTCGGCATGCGGTCGAGGTCGCCGATAGCAGTAAGACGCACGTTGTTTTTCATCAGGTCGGGCGTTTCTCTTTCGATAGCCATTACCATCAGAGCCATGAGTGCATCGACTTCGGCTTGCGGACGCGACCAGTTTTCCGTAGAAAAAGTATAGAGCGTGAGATAGCGAATGCCGATTTCGCCGGCTGCCCGTGTAACGGTGCGCACGGCTTCCACGCCTTGCCGGTGCCCGAACGAACGCTCTTTTCCCTGCTCTTTTGCCCAGCGACCGTTCCCGTCCATGATAATGGCGATGTGCTGCGGCAGCCGGTTTTTATCTATTTTGTCTGCAAGCGACATATATTTTTATTACAAGTTGTTACAAATCATTCCTTTGCGACCGATGTCGTACGATATGGTGAATATCGTGAGCGAATACCAGTCGGTGTTTTTGAAAATTTTGCTGGGAATGTGGTAGGGGTCTTTCAGCGCTTTTCCGTCGAGCTTGTCGCCCAACGTTTTGCGCATGGTAAACTCCAAACCGATATTCCAGCGCGTCCCGATTTTGTATTTCAGTCCGACCCCTAACGGAATGTTCAGATTGAAATACCCGTCGCCTTTACGGGGCACGGCGGTGAATCCGATGCCGGCGGTTATGTAGGGCGAAAAGCGGCGTGTCTCTTTGTAAGACTCGCCTACGCCGTACGAAAAGAAGTTGAACTCGGCTTGTGCGCCGAAGTCCAGCACTTGCCGGCTGAAACTGTATTTCAATCCGTCGGGAAACGCATAGCTCAACCCTTCGGTCGTTCCGCGCATCCGTGTGGTTGCGAAGTCGTATTTTATCGCCCAGCGGTAATTGATATTCTGTCGGAATATCACACCGTAAGCCGCTCCCGGCTTATGAAACGGGTTCGTATTGGCATCGCCGACGTAGGCGCCTATTCCTGCCGCAGCGCCGATTTCGTACTTGTAGGCTTGCGCGTACGCATTGCCGGCAAGAAGCATCATCGGTATAATTATCGCGAAAAACTTTCTCATTCTCTTTATTTTTCGTTACAGCCATTTATAAGAAAACGATGAAAGGTCGCGAAAAATTATTTGCGGACTTCACTATTTTTGCGGTCAGAAAGTGAACCTGCGTATTACTCCGCGCGATATTTCGTCGAGCAGAACGTCTTGCTGGTCGTATCCGCCGAATACATATATGTAGGGTACCGTTTCATTTTCGCTGCGAACGGCACGAAAATAATCCGGTACATCGAGCATTCTCCATTCCGAAGAAACTGTCGTCACGTTGTTTTCCATCTCGACGAGAACCGATGCAAAAGCGCGCGGCGTGAATCCGGCGCTTGTCAGCGACAGCGGCGTGCCTTGCGCGGCCCGCTCCCAATATCCCCCTATCGTGTTGGTGTAATAGAGGTCGTTGCGAGGCCCCGTCGCATCGCGTCCGCCTATGATGTAATAGTAGACTTTGCGGTGGAACAGGTCTTCTTCCGGATCGTATTCATCTTGATAATAGGAAAAGAACAAGGCGCCTTCGCGCGGCGTTATCGCTGCGCCTGCGCCGCCGCTCAGACCTACGTCTGCGATGACCGCCCAATGTTCTCCGTCGTAAGCCCAGATGCCGGAGCTGAGCGAACGGTCGGCCGCACACCCGCCGAAAAAGTAGATTTGCGATGTTCCGTACGAAGTGTCTCGACGGGCTATCGTAGCGCTGTATCCCGATACGGGGAAGCTCGATTCTATCGGGTCGCCGGCGGTGAATATCCCATTACAATAAGCAGCATGGCAGTATTCTCCGTCGATGCGGGTCAATCCTACAAGGGTATTTTCCCACATTCCTATTAAGGAGGAAAATTTAATATCTGCTCGGGCCGTCCACGTTACCCCGTCCGATGAAGCTGCCAGCGACATGTTGCCGGCATCGTCGGGCTGCCCGCACAGTGCATACAGTGAGTCTGCCGACGCCGTTATCGAGGCTATCGACATCGTGTCGCTATACGGGGAGAATGTGCCGGTTGTCCATGCGGCTGTCGGCGTTTCCGTCGTCCCTATGTTGTAGTTCTTCGCATCGGCAGTGAAGCAGTAGATTTTGTTCCTGAACAGCACCGTTTTTTGATAGAGAGGGGTGGCAAGTTTTGTCGGCAGCGAGTGCGTGCCCCGTGTAGTCCACACCAACGAGTCTGCCTGTACTTGATGCACCCGCACGTCGATTCGATAGTTCTGCGCTGTTATGCCGTCGGCCGCCACCACGCGCATGCGCACCTCATTGTTGAAATCTATCGAATCGTTGTCGTTTTTGAGGTAATCGATAGTTTTCAACACGTTTGAGGTGTCTGATTTGTCACGGACGGTTATTTCCACGCTCGACGGTGAGGAAAAGGTAATATCGGGCACCAACGCAGATATATCGGTACCGTAGGGAAAGGAATCGGGATTGAAAATCCGCCCTTCGACCAAATCTATCGTAAAGTAACGATAAGGCAGATTCGGCAGGACGTTTATGTCCGACGAAAACGCAAAGGTGCATACCATCGTATTGGAATAGGAGGTATAAATGCTTCCGACGTCTTCTGTATTGCAGGAGATAAATCCGCCTGTCAATGCCCCGACAAGTATCGGCAGTATGAGGTGTCCCGAGAGTTTCATGCCTGTCGTAAAGTTTTTATCTTTATTTAAGAGTGCAAAAATACAAAGAATTTCGGCTTTTCCCGTTTCTTTGTTTCATAATTATAATAATTTATCAATAAAACGGAGTATTAAACGCTTATTTACGCCGGACAAAACCGGAAATCCGATGCTCCCCGAACATTTGAACGAACTGCTTTTCGGCATTCGAAAGTGCCGGTGCGGGAATGCCGGAGTGTAAATCGAGCGGAGCGGTTTCCACCCGCGCTTCGTCCCACAGACCGGCGTCGATGAAGTGTTGCAGCGTGAACGCTCCTCCTTCGACCAAAAGGGTATCGACCCCCTCTTTATAGAGCCGGTCGAGCACTTGCGGCAGCAGGGGCGCGGCGCTGTCGGTGGCGATGTATTTCACCGTGCCGGTCGGGTGTCCCGATTCGGGAGAGAATACGAGGGTGGACAGCCCGTCGGTGAGTACGCGGGCGTCGGCGGGCGTTATGGCGTGGCGCGCAAGCACGACCCGCAGCGGCGTGCGGCGTCCCGCCCAGTATCGCAGCGTGAGGGAGGGGTTGTCGCACTGTATCGTCCGTGCTCCGACCACTATCGCATCGCTTCCCGCCCGCAGCCGGTGCGCCCATTGGCGGGTGAGTGCGTCGGAAAAGCATTGCGGCTTTTCTTCTTCGCAGCGGCACCGGTCGATGAATCCGTCGCGGCTTTGCGCCCATTTCAGAACGACGTAGGGGCGCTGCTGCGTGTGTGCCGTCATGAATGCGATGTTCAAGGCACGGCACTCCTCTTCGAGAACGCCGGTTTTTACTTCGATGCCGGCGGCTTGCAGCAGGGCGATGCCTCGTCCCGAAACTTCCGGAAAGGGGTCGCGACACCCCACGACGACGCGCGGTATGCGGCTTTCGATAATCAGCCGGCTGCACGGGGGCGTCTTGCCGTAGTGCGAACAGGGTTCGAGCGACACGTAAAGCGTGGAGCGGGCGAGCAGCTCCCTGTCTGCTACCGATGCAATGGCATTGACTTCGGCATGGGCGCCGCCGTATTGACGGTGGAAGCCTTCGCCGATGATGCGCCCGCCGCATACCACGACGGCGCCTACCATGGGGTTGGGCGATACCTGCCCGTAGCCAGCTGCCGCCAATTGCAGGCATCGGCGCATATAGAGTTCGTCGGTCTGTTGTTCTGTCATTTTCTTCGTTTTCGACGAAAAGAATCGTCGTCCAATATTTGATACTCTCCCCGCATTGTATTACTTTTGTTCCATGCAAGCAGCAGCGGAACATATACGGAACGCTTTGCGCGGCAGATACACTGCGGGCGAAATAAGCGCGCTTTCCCGTCTGATATGGGAGGCGGTGTGCGGCTATTCACCCGTCGATGCAATTTTGCACAAAGATACGGTTTTAGATGCAGACCGTCGAAAAAAAATCGATTTTATCGTCAGTCGGCTGCTGCAAAACGAGCCGATACAATATATTTTGGGGTATGCCGATTTCGACGGACTTCGTTTCGCCGTTACGCCGGCAGTGCTGATTCCGCGCCCCGAAACAGCCGAATTGGTCGCCCTTATCGGAGAAGATTTTGCCGACTGTCCGCCGCATCGTCTGGCGGACGTGGGCACGGGCAGCGGCTGCATCACCGTGTCGCTGGCGCATCGTTTTCCTGCGTGTGAAGCCGAGGGGTGGGACGTTTCGCCGGAGGCGCTGCGCGTGGCGGAGGCGAACAGCCGGCGTATCGGTACGAAAGTATCTTTCATTCAAAGAGATATACTCACCTATCGTCCGCAACCCGGCGAGGCGGGGCGGTACGACCTCATTGTGAGCAATCCGCCCTATATCGTTCCGTCGGAAAAGCGGGCGATGGAAAGCCGCGTTTTCGATTACGAACCGCACCTCGCCCTGTTCGTCCCCGAAGACGACCCGCTGCGGTTTTATCGGGCGATAGCGCATACCGCGCTGACGCTTCTTGCGCCGCGCGCGAAACTCTATTTTGAAATCAATCCCCTTTTTGCGCGGGAGTGTGTCGATATGCTGGCGCAGGAGGGCTATTCCGGTGTTGCCCTGCATACCGACCTGTCCGGTCGCAACCGTTTCATTTCAGCTGTCCGATAACCGATGAAAAAAGAACTTTCACCCGAAGAAGCCCTGTTTCGTGCCGCTGCCCTCTGCTCCACCGGCGAGAGGTGCCGGCACGACATTTCCGAAAAGCTGGCGCAGTGGGGCATTGCGCCTGCTGCTGCCGCGAAAATCGTGAAACACCTTGTCGAGGAGGGGTATATCGATGAGGCACGATATTGCCGCAGCTTCGTCAATGACAAATGGCGATTCGACCGCTGGGGACGGGTAAAAATGCGTTACGCCCTGAAACAGAAAGGCCTGCCGGACGTGTCGATACAATCCGCTCTCGACACCATCGACGAGAACGAGTATCGGAACGGCTTGCGCGAACTGTTGGATAAGAAACGGGCATCGCTCGCCGGCGACGAACGCGAAATTCGTGCCAAACTGCTGCGCTTTGCCGCCTCGCGCGGCTTTGAGCCGGCGGCCGTCTTTGCCGTAATGGGACCCGAAACAACGGAGGATTTATGGTGATGAATGCGCTGCTCGACCTGCTCTATCCGCGCCTGTGCGTCGTGTGCGGAAGCCGCCTGCACGAGGGCGAACAGCACCTGTGCCTGCATTGCCTGCAACACTTGCCGCGCACGCAATATCATCGCGAAGAAAGCCAGCCGATGGAGCAGCTCTTTCGCGGCAAGACGGAGGCGGCTTTTGCCGTCGCCTTTTTCACCACGTCGCCCCGTTCGGAATATCGTAACGTGCTGCATTACATTAAGTATCGCGACGGAAAGAAATGCGCCCGCTATCTCGGCCGCCTCTACGCCGAAGAGTTGTCGGCGAGCGGATTTTTGCGGGAAATCGACCTGCTCGTTCCCGTGCCGCTGCACCGCAGCCGGCTGCGCCGGCGCGGCTACAACCAAAGCGAATGGATAGCGCGCGGCATCGCCGACGCAACCGGCATTCCTGTCGATACGACTTCGCTGCTGCGGCAGAAAGCCAACCCCTCGCAGACACGCCTGTCCCTCTACGAACGCTGGCTCAACACCCGAAGCATTTTTGCCTTGCGGGAGGGGTGCGATTTGCGGGGACGCCGCCTCCTGCTTGTCGATGACATCGTAACCACCGGCGCCACGCTGCTCGCCTGTGCCGAAACTTTGCAGGCTGCCGCACCGGAGAAAATAGCTTTCCTTACCCTCTCGATTGCACGATAAATAAACGATTTTTTGCAATTTTTCTTCCGAAATATCATTCTTTTCGCTACCTTTGTTCTCCAATCCGTGAAACATTAAATCGTAAATACCGAAAAATTATGAAAACCTTAGAGCGCTTGGTCGCCGAAAAATTATTGAAAATCAGTGCCGTAAAATTGCAGCCGGCAATCCCTTTCACTTGGGCGTCGGGCTGGAAATCGCCTATCTATACCGATAACCGCAAAACTCTTTCGTACCCCGCCATACGCAGTTTCATCAAAATAGAGCTGTGCCGCCTTATCATGGAAAACTTCGAGAACATCGACGTCATAGCCGGCGTGGCTACCGGTGCCATTGCACAAGGCGCCCTGATAGCCGAACAGCTGGGGCTTCCGTATGTCTATGTGCGTTCTGCACCCAAAGACCACGGACTCGAAAATCTGATCGAGGGCAATCTCATTCCCGGACAGCGCGTCGTGGTGGTCGAAGACCTCATTTCGACGGGCGGCAGCAGCCTGAAAGCCGTAGAAGCCGTACGCAACGCCGGTTGCGAAGTGGTGGGCATGGCTGCCATTTTCTCCTACCGTTTTCCGGTGGCGGAAGAACACTTCAAGGAGGCGAAAGTGAACCTCGTAACGCTCAGCCACTACGAAGCCGTGCTCGAAGCCGCGTTGAAAACCGGCTACATTACCGACAACGACCTCGAAACGCTGAAAGAGTGGCGCAAGAATCCGGCAGTGTGGAATCCGACCAAATAAAGACCTAAAAAATCCTACCAGAAATGACTTCTTTTGAAAGCCCGGTAAAAACCATTCCGGCGGGAGTATCTTCCGTTTTTGCGAAACTCTCCGACCTTTCCAATCTCAATTCTTTGAAAGACAGATTGCCCGACGACAAGATACAGAAATTTTATTGCGATCGCGACAACTGCCGGTTTTCGGTGGGTTCGATGGGACAGATTGCCATTCGGGTGGTTGAACGCGAGCCGGAAAAAACTGTCAAATTCGAGTCGGTCGAATCGCCGATTCCTTTCACGGCGTGGGTGCAGCTGCTTCCTACGCCGGAGGGCAATACGGCATTGAAACTGACCCTGCGGGCGGAGCTGAATCCGTTTATCAAAGGTATGGTGTCGAAGCCCATACAGGAAGGCGTCAATAAAATTGCCGATACGATAGCGTTTATTCCTTTTGATTGAAAAACATGGCGCAGAAACTTTGGGAAAAAAGTGTGCAGGTCGATGCCGGCGTAGAGCGTTTTACGGTGGGGCGCGACCGTGAGATGGATCTCTATCTCGCGCCTTACGACATACTCGGCTCGATGGCGCATATCACGATGCTCGAAAGCATCGGGCTGCTGACCGAAGAGGAGCTGGCATCGCTCTTGCGCGAGCTGCGCGCTATATATGAAATAGCCGAGCGGGGCGACTTCGTCATCGAGGAAGGAGTGGAAGACGTCCATTCGCAAGTGGAGCTGATGCTGACGCGCCGCTTGGGCGACGTCGGGAAAAAAATACATAGCGGACGCAGCCGCAACGATCAGGTGCTGGTCGATCTCAAACTCTTTATCCGTGCTGCGCTGCAACGTATCGTGAAGTCGGTGCATGCGCTTTTCGGCACCCTTATCGCCCAAAGCGAAAAATATAAAGCGGTTTTGATGCCGGGATATACCCACTTGCAAGTGGCGATGCCGTCGTCGTTCGGACTCTGGTTCGGGGCGTATGCCGAAAGCCTTGCCGACGACCTTACCGTGCTGCAAGCCGCTTACCGTGTGTGCAACCGCAACCCGTTGGGATCGGCGGCGGGCTACGGCTCGTCGTTCCCGTTAGACCGCGCCATGACGACGCGCCTGCTGGGATTCGACTCGATGAATTACAACGTGGTGTATGCGCAGATGGGACGGGGCAAGACGGAACGCATCGTTGCCGCTGCGCTGGCTTCGGTGGCGGCTACGCTGTCGAAACTGGCTTTCGATGCCTGCCTGTTCAATTCGCAGAATTTCGGATTCATCAAGCTGCCCGATATTTACACTACGGGGTCGAGCATCATGCCGCACAAGAAAAATCCCGACGTATTCGAGCTTACCCGCGCCAAGTGCAACAAGATACAGGCGCTTCCCTATCAAATCACGCTCATTGCCAACAACCTGCCGTCGGGCTATTTCCGCGACCTGCAAATTATCAAAGAGGTGTTCCTGCCGGCGTTCGACGAACTCGACGACTGTCTGCACATGGTCGAACAGATGATGAAAGGCATTGCCGTAAACGAGCATATCCTTGATGACAAACGCTACGACCCGATATTCAGCGTCGAAGAGGTGAACCGTCTGACCCTTGCGGGTGTTCCTTTCAGAGACGCCTACAAACAGGTGGGGCTGCGCATCGAGGCGGGCGATTTCGTGCCCGACAAGAAAATATGCCACACTCACGAAGGGAGCATCGGCAATCTCTGCAATCGCGAAATCGAGGCGATGGAAAACGAGTGCATCGAAAGTTTCGATTTCGGGAAGGTGCAGGCGGCGTTCGATGCGCTGTTGGGGCGTCGGTAAATCCGTATCTTCAATGAAACAAATTCTGTTTTTTTTGTGTGCTTTGTTGCCGTGCGCGCTTGCCGGCTGCGACAATTACGACGAGGAGCGCATACCCTCGCGCAACGTCCATATCGAGATAAATACGGCGGAGTGGAGCCGTTACGGCGTGAACGGGTATATGGAATGGCAGGCATTTATACGGAACGCCGAACCGCAAGGATTTCCGTGGCGTTCCAACGAATATTCGGGATTCGGCGGCGTGCTGCTCGTGTGTGGACTCGAATACCGGCTGCTGGCTTACGACCTTGCCTGCCCCGTCGAGTGCCAGAGCAATGTGCGCATACATGTAGATGAGGCACAGGGCATTGCCGTGTGCAGCCTTTGCGGTTCTACTTACGACGTATTCAACGGTTATGGACAGCCCCTTTCGGGAACTGCCAAAGACGAGAAATACGGATTGACTTCCTATCGGGTGATACCCTACGCCGCCTACTATCTCATCACCCGTTGAGTTTTATCCCCGATAACTTATAGCCTTTAATCCGCAAGGCTGCGGAAATGCAATAAAAAAAACTCCAACCTGACGGTCGGAGGTTTTTTTCAGCGTTTTTTGAATGTGGATAGATATTTATCTTTTAAAATAAAGCCGATCAGAATAATATTCATCATCATCAGGATAGGATTCCCCAACAGTCACTATTAATTCATTTTTCGTCAGTTTTTCAATTACAACTTCTCCAACTTCTCCATTATCAGAGATAATCAATGCGTTATTTTCGATACTCCAACGTCCTGTATATTCGATGATGTCATTGTCTTCACCATCATTGTCTTCATCATCTATGTCTAACGTTCGGCTTATCCAAGTGTTGTCGTTGTTGAATATCCATGTATATTCTCCTTCATAAAACTTATCGACGCCGGAATCTTTTTCCCCCTCCATTTGGTAAGACCATTCATCTTGAGTGAGTTGCCAAGTTCCGACAATCATCGAACTTATTTCCGCGCTGCTCATTTCAGAAACATCTTTGTCCTCGTCTTTGGAGCAGGCGGAGAAAAGCAGCAGAGCGGTTGCACATACGCTAAAAGCAGTTTTTTTCATTGTTTTCATTGGTTAATGTTTTTAATTAGTATTTCTGTTACCGCCGCAAAGATAAAAAATAAGAATATAATAAGAAAAATTTTTTATAAAAAATTTTACGGGCATGATTTTACAAAAAAAGACAGCATCTTGCGAGAAACTGTCTTTTATTATTCGGTTTTGTACCAAAAAGATTTTCTCTTCGTTCCCGATTTTGAAAAATTAAAGGAAAATGTTGCATAATAGAAAATTAATTCGGTAATTTCAGAATAATTCTTAACTTTACAGAAAAATGTAAACTATGACGACAACAGAATTGATGCAAATACTTGATTCATTATTGGCATTGCCGGCAGAAACGGAGGTCGTAGAATTTAAACGGGCATCGAGTAAATTCGATGATGATGAATTGGGTAAGTATTTTTCTGCGTTGAGCAATGAGGCGAATCTCAAAAATAAAACTTCTGCTTGGCTTGTTTTCGGTATTGATAATAACACACATCAGGTTGTTGGAAGTCAATATAAAAATTCTCGACCAGCGCTTGATGAAATGAAGAAAAAGATAGCAGATCAGACTACATGTCGGCACACATTCATTGAAATATATGAATTACATAAAAAAGAGGGTCGGGTTGTAATGTTTGAAATTCCACCAGCCCCTCGAGGAATACCAATTGCTTATAAATCTCATTATTATGGTCGCGAGGGAGAATCTACGGTAGGATTAAGTCTTGATAAAATTGAAAGAATAAGAGAGCAAGCCAGATTAAAAGATTGGAGTGCAGAAGTAATAGAATCTGCATCATTAGAAGATCTTGATTCTGCGGCTCTGCTCAAAGCACGAGAATTGTATGTTAAAGCAAATCCCAATAAGGCTCCAGAGATACAGGGATGGGATGATATTACTTTTTTGAATAAGGCTAAAATTACGATTCGAGGAAAAATCACTAATGCCGCAATCGTTTTACTTGGTAAGGAAGAAGCAGAACATTTTATTTCTCCTGCTGTGGCAAAAATAAAATGGATTCTAAAGGATAGAAATAATATTGAGCGAGATTATGCGATTATGTCTTGCCCGTTTGTTTTGAGTGTAGATAAGGCTTATGAAAAGATTCGTAATCTTAAATATCGCTATATTAATCCGGAATATAGGACATTGTTTCCTGAGGAGATAGATACTTACGAGCCGTATGTAATTCGGGAGGCTTTGAATAATGCAATTGCCCATCAGGATTATACACTTGGCGGACAAATTAATATTGTAGAGTATGAAGATAAGTTGGTTTTTTCCAATAAAGGCTCGTTTATTCCGGGTAGTATAGAAAGAGTTCTCACGAGTAATGCGCCGGAAGAAAATTATCGGAATCAATTTTTATCTGCCGCAATGGTCGGACTTAAAATGGTTGATACGATAGGTAGCGGAATCCGTAAGATGTATAATTTTCAACGTCAAAGATTGTTCCCTTTGCCGGATTATGATTTGAAGAATAATAGGGTGGAAGTTACTATTACGGGTAAAATAGTGGATATGAATTATGCTAATATTTTGGCGACAAATACGAATCTTCCGTTAATGGATATAGAGTTGTTGAATCGGCTGCAATTGGGGCATTCGTTATCCGATAAAGAAATTATGTATTTGAGAAGCAAACATTTGATAGAAGGACGAAAGCCGAAAGTATATATTGCAAAATATATTGCCCAGAAAGTCGGTCAAAAAATTGAATATTCAGGACATAAAGGTTTATTGAACAAGAGTTGTGAAGAATTTTTACTGACGGCATTACGAGATCATAAATCATTATCTCGTAGGGAAATTGATAAATTGTTATGGAATCTTCTGCCGGATTTGCTTGACGAAAAACAGAAAAAAGATAAAGTCACCAACCTTCTTACCAAATTGAAAAAATTAGAAAAAATAAGAAATGAATCAAAGGGTCCGAATTCGGATTGGTTTATTCTTGAGTAAATTCAAATGCTTTTAAATGCTTTTTTGTACCAATAGAAAAATAAAATAATTATAAATCAGCGGATTGCGATTGTTTAGAACGATTGGAGAAGAAAAAATTAAAAGCTTTTTATAAGGTGAGAAGCAAGGTATCTATTGAAATATTGTTTTATTGTGAATATTGGTATTAGCGATCAAAGAGCAAAAAATACCTCCGACCGCAGGGTCGGAGGTATTCTGAATTAAGCAATACTTATTTTATTTTTTTGCGATAATCCGATCTTTGTCATAATCACCGTTACCGTAATCCTCATAGGCGTTTATTATCAATTCGTCTTTCGTTAATTTTTCAATTACATATACCATATCATCATCTAAAATCAATGTGTTATCTTCAATACGCCAACTTCCCGTATCTTCGTATGTTTCACCGGATGCTATCTCTATCTCTGTCTCTGTATACGTTTTATCGCTGTTGAATGTTAATGTCCATTCTCCTTCCGCATACTTATCGACACCGGAGTCTTTTTCCCCGTCTTCTTTGTAAGACCATTCTTCTTGAATGATTTGCCAAGTACCGATAATCATCGAACTTATTTCCGCGCTGCTCATTTCGGAAACATCTTTGTCGTCGTCTTTGGAGCAGGCGGAGAAAAGCAGCAGTGTAGCTGCACATACGCTAAAAAGCAGTTTTTTCATTGTCTTCATGGGATCGTGGTTTTTAATTTATTTTTTTGTAATAATACTTGTCCCTCTCTTCGTCATAATAATCTTCCCATAACATTATCAGGTCTGTTTTTGTTAGTGTCTCTATGATAAGTGTATCATTGTAAGAGTAGTAGCTGTTTTCTTCTCTCATAATTAGTTCCTTCTTATTCGTTATCCAATAAGTACCGGTATATCTATTATAATCATCTCCTAACTCTATATATGTACCGTCGCTATTGAACGTGAGTCTTTCTCCTCCTTCTTCTATACCATGATCACCTTCGTACTCCCACCACTCTTCATGATCTAATCTCCATGTACCGATAATCATGGAATTCATTTCTGTCACACTCATTTCAGAGACGTTTTTTTCGTCGTCGTCTTTGGAGCAGGCGGAGAAAAGCAGCAACGAGGCTGCACACACGCTAAAAAATAGTTTTTTCATCGTTTGATAGTTTTAGTTAGTATTTTTTTGAATGTGGGTAAATATTTATCTTTTAAGATACCACCTCTCAAACCAATAATAATCTTCCTCGCGTTCTTCCTGACTCAGTATTAATTCGTCTTTCGTTAATTTTTCAATCACCCATTCCTCATCACTTTCATCATCATATAAAATCAATGCGTTATTTTCGATACGCCACTTTCCCGTATCTGTATCTTCATCTGGTATATCATCTTCCTCGTATGCTGTCCACAATGTCCACGTTTTATCGCTGTTGAATGTCATTGTTTCTTTTATTCCTATTTCATCGTAGTTATCGACACCGGAGTCTTTCCAATCTCCTTCTTGTTCAATCCATTCATCTTGAACAGTTTGCCAAGTACCGACAATCATTGAACTTATTTCCGCGCTGCTCATTTCGGAAACATCTTTGTCGTCGTCTTTGGAGCAGGCGGAGAAAAGCAGCAACGAAGCTGCACACACGCTAAAAAATAGTTTTTTCATTGGTTGATAGTTTTAGTTAGTATTTTTTTGAATGTGGGAAGATATTTATCTTTTAAGATACAACCTCTCAAACCAATATTCATCTTCTTCATCAATTTCGTAACACAGTATTAATTCGTCTTTCGTTAATTTTTCGATCACCCATTCTTCATCACTTTCATCATCATATATAATCAATGTGTTATTTTCGATACGCCACTTTCCCGTATATTCGTCTGTTTCATCGGATTCTATGTCTCGCTCTATACAAGAGTGGTCGCTGTTAAATGTCCATGTCAATTCTCCTTCCGCAAACTTATCGACACCGGAGCCTTCTTCCCCCTCTATTTGATCAATCCATTCATCTTGAATGATTTGCCAAGTACCGATAATCATCGAACTTATTTCCTCGCTGCTCATTTCGGAAACATCTTTGTCGTCGTCTTTGGAGCAGGCGGAGAAAAGCAGCAACGAGGCTGCACACACGCTAAAAAATAGTTTTTTCATCGTTTGATAGTTTTTAATTAGTATTTCTGTTACCGCCGCAAAGATAAAAAATAAGAATATAATAAGAAAAATTTTTTATAAAAAATTTTACGGGTATGATTTTATAAAAAAAGACAGTATCTTGTGAGAAACTGTCTTTTAAGGAGTATATGAATAGTGTACGAATCGGACTTATGAGATTTCCGGAACGGTGTCGGTATCGTCGGGTATATCGTCGTCGGTGTTGAAAAGGTTTTCGATGGGCAGCTGCCGGCGGAATGCCTCTTTGAAAGAGATAATCGACTCGGTGCGCGCCAGCCCCAGCGGTTGCAGTTTGGAGTGAATGATTTGCAACAGGTGGCGGTTGTTGCGGGCGTAGATTTTCAGGAACATATCGTATTTTCCTGTCGTGTAGTGGCACTCGACCACTTCGGGAATTTGTTTCAGTTTCTCGATGACTTCTTGAAATTGTCCGGGCGATTGCAGAAAAACACCGATATAGGCGCAGGTTTCAAACCCGATACGGTTGGAGTCGAGCGTAAATTCCGACCCTTTGATGATTCCCAGATTTACTAATTTTTGTACCCGTTGATGAATGGCTGCTCCCGATACGTTGCATTCGCGCGCCACTTCCAAAAAGGGAATACGGGCGTTTGACGCAATCATTTTCAGGATTTTGTAGTCAAGGTTGTCCAATTGATGATGTCCCATAGCTGTGTTTATATGTGGTAAAGATTTACACAAAGATAGGAATAAATTGTATATTTGGACGAATTTACGGGTGAAAAATGACAAAAATGTTATTTTTACCCTGATAATTAAGCAGAAAGAAAATGGATTTTTATTTTCGACGTCTATCTTCCGCCGACGAAAGGGCACTTGCTTTTGCTGAAACGCTGTATATAGGGGCTTTCCCTCCGGACGAACGGCGCGACTTTTCCGCTGTGCTTTCGCTGCCGGAGCGTTCGCCGCATTTTCATTTTTTTTGATTACCTTTGCAGGCGTATGATACGGCAAATCTTTTTTCCGGTTTTATTGCTCGGCGTGCTGTCGGCTTGTTCGGGTGCGCGGCAGGAGCGTCGCGCGGTGGCGGTTACGATACCGCCCGTGCAGGCTTGGGCGGAGGAGTTGGCGGGCGGCCGTTTCGACGTGGTGTGCGCCGTGCCCGACGGCGGCAATCCCGAATCGTATGACTTGCCGCCCTCGATGATGGCGCGGCTGGCATCGTGCGCTGCCTATTTCAGCTGCGGCTATCTGGGTTTCGAGCGGACATGGCTCGAAAAGTCGGCGCAGAACAATCCGCAAATGGAGGTCGTCGATCTTTCCGACGGCGTGGAGTTGATGTACGGGACGCATCATCATACCCATGCAGAAGCGGAGCCGGAATCCGACGCTGCCTTGCCCGACCCGCATCTCTGGTGTTCGCCCCGTCGGGCGCGCCTGATGCTGCGGAATATGTACGACGCCTTGTGCCGGCTCGACACGGCAGGCCGCACGCTCTATACCGAAAACTACCGGCGTTTGGACGCCCGCATGGCTTGCCTCGATTCGACGCTTGCGGCTCGCTCGGCGGCGTATGCCGGAGCGGCTTTTGCCATTTACCACCCGACGCTCACCTATTGGGCTGCCGACTACGGTTTGCGACAGTTGGCGCTCGAGCCGGAGGGCAAGTCGCCGTCGCCGCAGCACCTGCGGCAAATGGTCGATTCCGCCCGCCGCGCCGGCGTGAAAGTCGTTTTCATACAACGGGAGTTCGACCCGAAGCAGGCGGAGACTTTCGCCCGCGAGGCGGGCTGCCGCACCGAAATCATCAATCCGCTTTCTCCGGAGTGGGAAAGCGAAATCATGCGTATTGCCGATGCCCTCGACCGAAAATAAACAGATTGTATTAGACCGCATTTCTTTGCGGTACGACCGCCGTCAGGTGCTTACCGACGTGTGCGCCGAGATAAACGAGCGCGATTTTGCCTTGATCGTTGGACCCAACGGCGGCGGCAAAACGTCGCTTTTGCGCATCGTTCTCGGCTTGCTGCCGCCGACGGCAGGCGGAGTTTCGTTTTATCGCGGAGGCGCTGCCGTGCCGTCGCTCGACATGGGGTATCTGCCGCAGAAAAGCCGCATCGATTCCCGTTTCCCCATTACCGTCTCGGAGGTGGTGGCAATGGGATTGACGGGGAAAAAACTTTCGCGCGACGCCTCCCGTGCATCGCTCGGCGAAATGCTGGCGCGGGTGGGAATGGAGGCGTATGCCGATACGCCGATTGCCGCTTTGTCGGGCGGACAGTTGCAGCGCGCACTTTTTGCCCGCGCCTTGATTACCCGTGCAGATGTGCTTGTACTCGACGAGCCGACTTCGTATGTCGATAAGACATTCGAACGGCAGATGCTCGATATGTTGGAGGAGGCGAACCGCACGGCTACCGTGCTGCTCGTGTCGCACGAAGCCGATTGCTTTGCCGCGCTGGCAAACCGCACGTTCCGCATACACGCCACCCTCGAAGAGGTGCCGCAGAGATAACCTCGAAAATTTTCCGATTTGTAAAAATGAATTTTTTATCCGCTGTTTTCGGCGGGGCTTTTGTCGTGCGTGGCGGTTATCGGACAGTCCGATAGAGACCGCCCGGCAGGGATTGCACCAACCCCTTGAATTCGAGTTCGAGCAGCGTGGCGAGCGTTTCGCTTGCCGGCATATCGGCGGCGACGGTGAGACGGTTGATTTGCATTTCGCCTTCGTCGCGGAGCAGTTGCAGCAGGCGTGCCTCCTGTTCGGTAACGTCGGGAAAGAGCGACGGCTGTTCCGCTTTCTCTTTACGGACGGCAGGCTCCCAGCGGAGGGCGGCAAGAAGGTCGTCTGCCGACGTGATAAGGGCGGCGATGTTGTCGCGTATCAACCGGTTGCAGCCTTCGGAACACTCCTGCCCGACGTTGCCCGGCAGGGCGAAAACGTCGCGGTTGTAGTCGCGGGCGAGATGCGCCGTGATGAGTGCGCCGCCTTTGGCGGGCGATTCCACCACGAGCGTGGCATCGGTCATGCCCGCCACGATGCGGTTGCGGGTTACGAAGTTGGCTTTCAGTATCTTTTGTCCGGTGGTGTATTCGGTGAGCAGACCGCCGTTGCCCAGCGCCTCTCGTGCCGTGTCGCGGTGTACGGCGGGATAGAGCGTATGCAGTCCGTGCGCCAGTACGCCGATGGTGGAAAGCCCGTTTTTCAACGCTTCGCGGTGGGCGCAGATGTCGATGCCGTAAGCCATGCCGCTGACGATGGTCAGGTCGGGAACCGACTCGGCGAGGTCGCGCAGCAGGGCGGCGCAGAAGTCGCGCCCGTAACGGGTGGCGCGGCGGGTGCCCACGATGCTTATCGCACGAGGCGGGTTGAGCGAGCCGCAGCCTTTGAAGTAAAGCATCAGCGGGGCGTCGGGGCATTCGAGCAGGCGGGCAGGGTAATCGCTGTCGGTGAAGAAAAGCGGCATGATGCCCTCTTTGTCGATAAATCGCATTTCGGCGTCGGCAGCCGCGAGAGCTTTTTGCCGAACCTCTGCATCGAAGAGCGGAGCGGTGATGCCCAATATCTTCCGCCAGCTTTCCGGCGTTTCGCCGAAAAGGGCCGTCAGGTCGCCGCACCGGTGGAGCAGATGCTCGACGGCGGGGCGGTTGATGCCTTTCATCAGCGAAAGGGCGATGGCGCAGCGCAGGGTTTCGGTTCCGCTCAACATGGCTTTACGACAGATATTTTCCGAAAAATTCGGTGAGTTCATCGCCCCGTGTGGCGCGTCCATCGACGGTTGCCACGCTCTCTATGCGTCCGCGTGCGCAGAGTTTTCCGTCGGCTTTGCGGTAGATGTCCTGATAGAAAACGAATTTCGGGCCTTCGCGCCGCAGGTAGAGCCGGCAGACGGCCACGTCCTTGCTCCGCAGCGACACGCGGTATTCTATTTCGACGCGCCGCACGACGCACTCGATGCCGCGCGCCCGCAGGTCGGTGAATCCGATGCCCGTGCTCAGCAGAAATTCGTGTCGGGCGTGTTCCATGTAGTGCTGGTAGTTGGCGTTGTTTACGATGCCTTGCATATCGCATTCGTAGTCGCGTACTTTCAATTCGGTTTCGTGTATGTATTCGGGAGCTGCCATAAGGGTAAGAAGTTACAGGTTGTCGTTGCTTTCGGTTTCGAGATGGTCGTATTTTTCAAAAAGAAAATCGTTGTAGGGGAAACGCGATACGTGGATTTCTTTCACCCGCTCGTAGAGCAGATGTTTCAGGGCGTCGATGTTGCTCCGCTGCCGTGCCGAGATGAAGATGCAGTTTTCGTGCAGGCGGGCGAACCACGTTTTTTGCAGTTCGTCGAGCGGAATGTTCTCGCGGGTGCGGGGCGTCAGGTCGTCGCTCTCTTTCTCGACGTGGCGGTAGGCGTCGGTCTTGTTGAAAACGAGAATCATCGGCTTGTCGGCGGCGTCGCACACTTCGTGCAGGGTCTTATCGACGATTTCGATTTGCTCCTCGAAGGCGGGGTGCGAAATATCCACGACGTGTACGAGCAGGTCGGCTTCGCGCACCTCGTCGAGCGTCGATTTGAACGACTCCACCAAGTGCGTGGGCAGCTTGCGGATAAATCCCACCGTATCGGTGAGCAGGAAAGGCAGGTTGTCGATGATGACTTTCCGCACGGTGGTGTCGAGCGTGGCGAAGAGTTTGTTTTCGGCGAACACTTCCGATTTGCTCAACAGGTTCATCAACGTCGATTTGCCCACGTTGGTGTAGCCCACGAGGGCGACGCGCACCATCTTGCCCCGATTTTTGCGCTGTACGCTTTTCTGCCGCTCGATGTGTTTCAGTTCCTGTTTGAGCAGAGCTATTTTGTCGAGAATGATACGGCGGTCGGTCTCTATCTGCGTTTCGCCCGGACCGCGCATACCGATACCGCCGCGCTGCCGTTCGAGGTGCGTCCACAGACGGGTAAGGCGGGGCAGCAGGTACTGGTATTGCGCCAGTTCCACCTGCGACTTGGCGTGAGCCGTCTGGGCGCGCTTGGCGAAGATGTCGAGAATCAGATTCGTGCGGTCGAGTATCTTTACCTGCAACGCCTGTTCGATGTTTTTCAACTGTTTGGCGGATAGTTCGTCGTCGAATATGACAAGCCCTATTTCGTTTTCGTCGATGTAGTTTTTGATTTCCGTGATTTTGCCGCTGCCCACAAAGGTAACGGGGCTGGGTTGGTCGAGCCGCTGCAAAAATTTTTTCACCGGTTCGGCACCTGCCGTTTCGGCAAGAAAAGCCAGCTCGTCGAGGTATTCGTTGGCTTTGGCTTCGCTTTGGGTCGGCGTAATCAAGCCCACCAACACTGCCCGCTCGCTGGTTTCTTCGGTAAGAATAAACTCTTTCATATCCGCGAATTGATTGTGCAAAGGTAATAAGATTTCCCGAATATCGTTATTGTCAGTTTTCTATATATATAATGTGTATTTCGGAAGACCGTTTTTCTGTTCTGTCTTTCGTATGCGAAACAGCCGATTTTTCCCTTTGATGAAAATTCTTGTAGAAATTTTTGTCCGGTGGTGTATTCGGTGAGCAGACCGCCGTTGCCCAGCGCCTCTCGTGCCGTGTCGCGGTGTACGGCGGGATAGAGCGTATGCAGTCCGTGCGCCAGTACGCCGATGGTGGAAAGCCCGTTTTTCAACGCTTCGCGGTGGGCGCAGATGTCGATGCCGTAAGCCATGCCGCTGACGATGGTCAGGTCGGGAACCGACTCGGCGAGGTCGCGCAGCAGGGCGGCGCAGAAGTCGCGCCCGTAACGGGTGGCGCGGCGGGTGCCCACGATGCTTATCGCACGAGGCGGGTTGAGCGAGCCGCAGCCTTTGAAGTAAAGCATCAGCGGGGCGTCGGGGCATTCGAGCAGGCGGGCAGGGTAATCGCTGTCGGTGAAGAAAAGCGGCATGATGCCCTCTTTGTCGATAAATCGCATTTCGGCGTCGGCAGCCGCGAGAGCTTTTTGCCGAACCTCTGCATCGAAGAGCGGAGCGGTGATGCCCAATATCTTCCGCCAGCTTTCCGGCGTTTCGCCGAAAAGGGCCGTCAGGTCGCCGCACCGGTGGAGCAGATGCTCGACGGCGGGGCGGTTGATGCCTTTCATCAGCGAAAGGGCGATGGCGCAGCGCAGGGTTTCGGTTCCGCTCAACATGGCTTTACGACAGATATTTTCCGAAAAATTCGGTGAGTTCATCGCCCCGTGTGGCGCGTCCATCGACGGTTGCCACGCTCTCTATGCGTCCGCGTGCGCAGAGTTTTCCGTCGGCTTTGCGGTAGATGTCCTGATAGAAAACGAATTTCGGGCCTTCGCGCCGCAGGTAGAGCCGGCAGACGGCCACGTCCTTGCTCCGCAGCGACACGCGGTATTCTATTTCGACGCGCCGCACGACGCACTCGATGCCGCGCGCCCGCAGGTCGGTGAATCCGATGCCCGTGCTCAGCAGAAATTCGTGTCGGGCGTGTTCCATGTAGTGCTGGTAGTTGGCGTTGTTTACGATGCCTTGCATATCGCATTCGTAGTCGCGTACTTTCAATTCGGTTTCGTGTATGTATTCGGGAGCTGCCATAAGGGTAAGAAGTTACAGGTTGTCGTTGCTTTCGGTTTCGAGATGGTCGTATTTTTCAAAAAGAAAATCGTTGTAGGGGAAACGCGATACGTGGATTTCTTTCACCCGCTCGTAGAGCAGATGTTTCAGGGCGTCGATGTTGCTCCGCTGCCGTGCCGAGATGAAGATGCAGTTTTCGTGCAGGCGGGCGAACCACGTTTTTTGCAGTTCGTCGAGCGGAATGTTCTCGCGGGTGCGGGGCGTCAGGTCGTCGCTCTCTTTCTCGACGTGGCGGTAGGCGTCGGTCTTGTTGAAAACGAGAATCATCGGCTTGTCGGCGGCGTCGCACACTTCGTGCAGGGTCTTATCGACGATTTCGATTTGCTCCTCGAAGGCGGGGTGCGAAATATCCACGACGTGTACGAGCAGGTCGGCTTCGCGCACCTCGTCGAGCGTCGATTTGAACGACTCCACCAAGTGCGTGGGCAGCTTGCGGATAAATCCCACCGTATCGGTGAGCAGGAAAGGCAGGTTGTCGATGATGACTTTCCGCACGGTGGTGTCGAGCGTGGCGAAGAGTTTGTTTTCGGCGAACACTTCCGATTTGCTCAACAGGTTCATCAACGTCGATTTGCCCACGTTGGTGTAGCCCACGAGGGCGACGCGCACCATCTTGCCCCGATTTTTGCGCTGTACGCTTTTCTGCCGCTCGATGTGTTTCAGTTCCTGTTTGAGCAGAGCTATTTTGTCGAGAATGATACGGCGGTCGGTCTCTATCTGCGTTTCGCCCGGACCGCGCATACCGATACCGCCGCGCTGCCGTTCGAGGTGCGTCCACAGACGGGTAAGGCGGGGCAGCAGGTACTGGTATTGCGCCAGTTCCACCTGCGACTTGGCGTGAGCCGTCTGGGCGCGCTTGGCGAAGATGTCGAGAATCAGATTCGTGCGGTCGAGTATCTTTACCTGCAACGCCTGTTCGATGTTTTTCAACTGTTTGGCGGATAGTTCGTCGTCGAATATGACAAGCCCTATTTCGTTTTCGTCGATGTAGTTTTTGATTTCCGTGATTTTGCCGCTGCCCACAAAGGTAACGGGGCTGGGTTGGTCGAGCCGCTGCAAAAATTTTTTCACCGGTTCGGCACCTGCCGTTTCGGCAAGAAAAGCCAGCTCGTCGAGGTATTCGTTGGCTTTGGCTTCGCTTTGGGTCGGCGTAATCAAGCCCACCAACACTGCCCGCTCGCTGGTTTCTTCGGTAAGAATAAACTCTTTCATATCCGCGAATTGATTGTGCAAAGGTAATAAGATTTCCCGAATATCGTTATTGTCAGTTTTCTATATATATAATGTGTATTTCGGAAGACCGTTTTTCTGTTCTGTCTTTCGTATGCGAAACAGCCGATTTTTCCCTTTGATGAAAATTCTTGTAGAAATTTATAAAAGAAAGTTTTTTAATGAATAATTATTTTTTTATCTTTGCAGCGACAATCGATGTTAATATTTGAACGATGAAAAACTTTTTTTGAGGATATGTATGCGGCTTTGTTGTGGCGTTCAATCCTGACAGAATTAAAAATATAAATTATTAGTTATGAAAAAATTTATTGCATTATGTTTATTATGTGCTGCATGGCAAATCGGTTATGCTCAAAATGCAGACGACAATCAATGGTATTTCGGCGTGAATGGAGGTTTCCGTTCCAATTTTATGCGTTTTTCCGATATCGACGAGGAGCTTTATCCTTCGCATGAAAAATTGAATAGCGGCGTGTTTTCAGTTTTCGTTCAATATGAATTCGGGAAAGAAAATCATTTTGCATTGCGTCCGCAGTTTTCGTTTCTCCCTCGCGGCGGTGAATTGACGAATATCGGTAAAGCTCTTTACGAGAATATGGGAGAGATAGACAATGTTTACTATAAATTGAAATCTCGCTATTGGGATATCCGGATTCCGGTCATTTACAATTTCTGTTCGGCAAATTCTCCGGTGCGTCCGTATGTGTATGTCGCTCCGGTAGTGGGATTCTCGACACGGGGAGATATCGACATGCGGGAAAAATACACCGACGGAAGTTATGCCGGCTATCATGTCGGGCTTTCCGACGCGAATATGGCGAAAACCTATTTTGCGCTGATGTTCGGGGTCGGCTTCAAACATCAGTTCCATATCGACCGGCACAAATTCTTTTGGGGATTGGAAGTTTCCTACGAACAGGGACTGACCGATACGTATGGCAAAAAAGAAAAAGATGGCGAAGCGTTCGACTTTGCTTCATCTACGACGCGGAAAGTATCGGGAACACGTAAATTTTCCGGCGTGGAAGTAACGGCGACATTGGGTGTTCCGTTCAGTATCTTCAAGAAGCAAAAAGCGGCTCCGGCCGTATATGTTACGCCGACTCCTAAACCTGAACCCGAACCGGTCGTTGAAAAGGAAAAACCTTGTTACACGCTGGAAGAAATCATCGACCTGATGATTAAGGGCGAACCGATTGAGGGAAAAACCATTTGCGCCGTCGATGACGTGATAAACTTCGATTTCGGGAAAAGTACTATCAAAGAAGAATCTCATCAGTATTTGGATCGGTTGGCATTGGTGCTCATTCGCCTGAATACACGGATAGAAGTAAAAGGTCATACCGACAATATAGGTTCGGCAGAGGTCAATATGGAACTTTCCAAAGAACGGGCGCGTGCGGTAACAGAATATTTGGTCTCCAAAGGTGTGAACAGAAATAAACTTTCATACAGCTATTATGGCATGACAAAACCCTTGACGTCCAACGATACGGAAAAGGGGCGTGCGCTGAATCGCCGTGTGGAGTTTGAAATATTGAATAACCAATAAATTTTTATAAAATGAAAAAGCTAAGTGTAAAAAACGGAATTTTTTTCGCCCTTCTGTTGTTGGTGGGAACTTTTGTTTCCTGCCTGAGCGATGGAGACGAAACGATTGTGTTGGAATCGAAAGACATTTTGGGCATACCGAGCGATAGCAAGGCGACGCCGAATCCGACTATCAACGAAGAAACAACTTATATTCCTAACGTTCAATATACGATTGACCAAGAAGAAGGCGCTGTCATCATGCGAATCGATATGACCGGTATTCAAGATCCGCAAACGCTGAAATGGATAAAACTTTTCGGTACGGAAAAAGAGGGGCAAAACGTATGGGTGTCGGTCGATGGCAAACCGAAAGGTATTGAAGTTTACAACAATTCCGACGACGATGCCAACAAAACGATTACCGCCGATTTGGTGTTCCTTGTCGATAACTCCGGCAGTATGAGCGAAGAAGCCGATGCCATTGCCCGCGATATTGTAGCGTGGGCGAGAACGTTAGCATCTTCTGGTTTGGATATTCGATTCGGTTGTGTCGGTTATGGGGGTAATGTAGGAAGCCAATACTCATATTTGGTTGAAAACTACGGAATTACAGGGGCTCTTAATATAACCACATTTGAGCAGCTTAACAATTTTCTAAATAATCGTTCTCAGTCAGGCACTGCAAGGACAAAAGGCTTTGTAGGTGATGATAAGACAACATTGCAATCTATAGCCGGATATTCATATTATTCAGATGCGGGCGGTGAATGTGGCGTACAAGCATTGAGATTTGCTAATGAAAATTTTTCTTTCCGAAACGGGGCTAACCGCATATATGTAAATTTTACGGACGATGCAAATTATCCGGGCGGATTTGATGAAATATCAATAAAATACCTTTTGTCAGATTGGAAAACATCAATGGGAACGATTCATACAGTTTTTAGTAATGATTCTTCAAGTATCAATTCGAGACTTTCCATTGGAGAGAAACCGTGGCTGATGTCGCGCTACACCGGCGGAACGGAGCTATACGCCAGCAGCAGTTTCACGGGGGTATCTCTGAACGACCTGCCCGTAACCGGAGCTATGCAGAATGCTTATATTATCCGCTTCACCAATATCGATGAATTTATGGACGGAAAGCCTCACAATATGAAAATTACCGTTCTGTCAAAAGACCGAAACGTGCAGGCGGAAAAGACATTTTCTATTGTGTTTGGAGAAAAAAACACATAAGAAAATACTTCAAAAAAATAAAGAGTGATTTTTGAAAACAAAGAATTCATTTTAAGAACCGATTTAATAACTAATCTTATGAAAACAAGAATCTTTATCGCCATATTGGCGATTGCCGGTTTCGCATTCGATAGCACGGCACAAACGATTGTATCAACAAAAGGCACCGAATCCAAAGGCATCACGTGGAGCGTGCGCACAGGATTGAACGTGTCGAACATCACCGACTTCGATGATTACAAAGCAAAAGCCGGTTTCCATCTCGGCGTGCTTGCCGATATCCCCGTACCCATGGCCGTAGATGGATTCAGCGTACAATCGGGACTTTTCTACACCATGCGCGGAGCAAAATACAAAAAATCCGAAGATGAATATAAAGTAACGGACAAAATAGCCTCCCATTACTTCCAGATACCCGTATATTGGAGCTATAAATACGATTTCGGCTCCGTAGCCGTATCGGCATTCACCGGCCCGTATATAGCCGTAGGTCTTGGTGGAAAATTCAAATGGAAAGAAGAAGGAGAAGATTATGATGGTGAAAGCTATGAAGAAAGCGAAAAATATGACTTGTTCGGAAAAGACAAAGACGATAGTTGGAATTGGAAACGGTTCGACTTCGGTTGGAGTCTGGGAGCCGGCGTAACGTTCGATCGCATCTATGTCGGTCTGCAATACGACTTTGGATTTATCAACATGGAACGAGAAAGCGAGGCGGGATATCACCCCAAGAACCGCAATTTCAGCCTTAGTGTGGGATACTCTTTTTAATTTCTATCATAATACAAATTCTTACTGAATCGACGACGACGGATAAATGTCATGCTTATCCGTCGTCTTTTTTATTCACAAAAAACCTGCGGTATTTTACCGCAGGTTTTTGTCTTGTTTTAGTAATCGAGAAATAAGAGTTTATACGGGAGTGATGCCTTGTGCGGCGAGGAGTTCGAGACCGAGGTCTTTGAGCTTGTATTTTTCTCAAAAGCCCGATTTGCCCCTCATCACGGAGCCGCCTTTTCCTCTTTCTCAAAATTTTTTCGTCTGAAATTTTTATAAAAAATTTTTCTTATTATATTCTTATTTTTTATCTTTGCGGCGGTAACAGAAATACTAATTAAAAACTATCAAACGATGAAAAAACTATTTTTTAGCGTGTGTGCAGCCGCGCTGCTGCTTTTCTCCGCTTGCTCCAAAGACGACGACAAAGATGTTTCCGAAATGAGCAGCGCGGAAATAAGTTCGATGATTGTCGGTACTTGGCAATCTATTCAAGAAGAATGGTCTGATCAAGTAGATGGGGAAAAAGACTCCGGTGTCGATAACTACGATGAAATAGGAATAAAAGAAACAATGACATTCAACAGCGATAAAACGTGGACATCGTGGACATACGAGATAGAATATGATATAACACATGAAGATACTGGAAAGTGGCGTATCGAAAATAACGCATTGATTTTATATGATGATGAAAGTGATGAAGAATGGGTGATCGAAAAATTAACGAAAGACGAATTAATACTGCGTTTCGAAGAACGTGAGGGAGATGATTATTATTCTGATAAGTGGTATCTTAAAAGATAAATATTCTCATTCAAAAATTTCTGAAAAATACCTCTGACCGTCGGGTTGGAGGTTTTTTTTGCTTTCATACTCAAATCCCAAACAAATTTATTTTGCATGGCGGCTGCCGCTGTCATTCCGGACAAGAAATGCTCTTTGCAAAAATCATGCCCGTAAAATTTTTTATAAAAAATTTTTCTTATTATATTCTTATTTTTTATCTTTGCAGCGATAACAAAAATACTAACTAAAAACATTAACCAATGAAAACAATGAAAAAACTGCTTTTTAGCGTATGTGCAGCTACACTGCTGCTTTTCTCCGCCTGCTCCAAAGACGACGACAAAAACGTCTCCGAAATGAGTGTGACAGAAATGAATTCCATGATTATCGGTTCGTGGAATTTCGATCACGAAGACTGGTGGGAATCCGATGGTGATCATGGTACAGAGTATGGAGGAGAAGAAAGACTCACGTTCAATAGCGACGGTACATATATAGAGTTATTAGAAGATGATAGATATACCGGTACTTATTGGATAACGAATAAGAAGGAACTAATTATGAGAAATGAAAACAGCTACTACTCTTACAATGATACACTTATCATAGAGACACTAACAAAAACAGACCTGATAATGTTATTGGGAGATGATGACTACGGGCACAAGTATTATTACAAAAAATAAATTAAAAACCACCTTGAGAGTACTCTCTCAATTTCAGTAATAATTCCCTTTATTTTTCAGTCTCCGACGATAAGTCGGAGACTTTTATTTATACGGGAGTGATGCCTTGCGCAGCGAGGAGTTTTATCTTGCCTTTGCCGTTGCAAAGTGGGCTGCTGTTTTTGTTTAGGTCAGACTTTCTTGTAGAAATTATTTTATAGTGTTAGTCGACATACCGACTAAAATTAAATTTTTGCCATTTGGAAAGCTTTCCATTTTTCAGGAATTTGCAAATCATAATTTTCTGCCGATAAATGTACGATGTCTGGCAACAGGCTCTGTCGGAAGCGACTTTCATATTTTACAAGCAATACGGGTTTACCGCTTGCCATAGCAGCAAGGTTACTTGAATAATGATTAGGTGGAAAATAGATATATATTTTTTGTCCGGCGGCTTTTGCTAATTCTACGGCAGGAATCATATCGCTATCGGCAGAAACGATAATTGCTATATCACAATTTTTTTCATAGGCATCTGCCACTATCTGGGTAACGATTCTTGCGTCTGTTTCTTTTTCTTCGTATGTATGTATTATATTTCCGCAATTGAAGCAAGTAATAGTTTTTTTTAAGTATTTGCCTAAAATTAAAGAGAATTTCGGATTCTCTTTGTTGGCTTGAAAAAAAGCGTATTGTCTGGCATTTTGTTCGGGATCATCGGGACGTGCGGAAAAATATTTGACTGCTATCAATTCTTGTTCCGGACGCATAAATTTTTCAAATAGTTCAACAATATTCAACCAATAGTATCGTTTCCACCTTGCCTCATTTTTGAGTCCATAGTAGAAGTTGAAGCCGTCAATATATACGATAACACGTTGTTTTTTCATACTTTGAAAAAATTAAGCCACCCCTATTCAGGGGTGGCAAGCCTTAGCCTTTTTCATCTAAGGGGGATAATTCTGATACAAATATAAGTTTTTTTCTCGACGAGTCCAAATTTTCTCGGGATTTTTTGAAAGAACTTTGGGAGAAAGTTGAAAACTCTTTGGAGAATTTTAATTTATGGCTAATAGTTTAAGGCATATTTCTATACAGGTGTGATGCCTTGTGCGGCGAGGAGTTCGAGGCCGAGGTCTTTGAGTTTGTATTTTTGTATTTTCCCGCTGCCGGTGAGGGGGAAGCCCTCCACAAAAAATACGTATTTCGGAATTTTGTAGCGGGAGATTTTTCCTTTGCAGAAATCTTTTACATCGGCTTCGTCGAGGGTTTCGCCCTCTTTGAGTATGATGAATGCGCCGACCTCTTCGCCGTACTTGCGCGACGGCACCGCCGCCACCTGCACGTCTTTGATTTGGGGCATTTTGTAGAGGAATTCCTCTATTTCGCGGGGATAGATGTTTTCGCCGCCGCGTATGATCATGTCTTTTATGCGACCGGTGATTTTGAAGTTGCCTTCGGGTGTTTTCACGCCCAAGTCGCCGGAGTGGAGATAGCCGTTGCGGTCGATGATTTCGGCAGTGGCTTCGGGCATCTTGTAATACCCTTTCATGATGTTGTAGCCTTTGCAGCACATTTCGCCCTGTACGCCGACGGGACACTCTTCGAGAGTTTCAGGGTCGATGACTTTCACATCGATTTCGGGCAGGGGGCTTCCTACGGTGGCGGCGCGCACTTCCACAGGGTCGTCCACGCGGCTCTGTGTCATGCCGGGCGAAGTCTCGGTAAGTCCGTACACGCTGGTGATTTCGGTCATATACATTTTGTCCATGACTTCGCGCATCAGCCATTCGGGGCAGAGCGAGCCGGCCATGATGCCGGTGCGCAGCGACGAGAGGTCGAACATGGAGAACATCGGGTGGTTGAGCTCGGCGATGAACATCGTGGGTACGCCGTAGAGGGCGGTGCACCGCTCGCGGTGTATGGAGGCGAGCACCACGAGAGCGTCGAATTTTTCGAGCATCACGGCGCAGGCTCCGTTGGTGATGATTGCCATGATGCCCAGCACGATGCCGAAGCAGTGGAACAGAGGCACGGGCAGGCATACGCGGTCTTGTTCGGTGAATTTCATGCACTGCCCGATGCAGTAGCCGTTGTTGGTGATGTTGTGGTGGGTGAGCATGACGCCTTTGGGAAATCCCGTCGTGCCGGAGGTGTATTGCATATTCACCACGTCATGGCAGTTGAATTTCCGGCGGCAGGCGTCGAGCTGTTCGTCGGTGCCGGTCTGCCCGAGCAGCAGCAGTTCGGCGGTGTTGTACATACCCCGATGTTTCTCCTGCCCGATGTAGATGACATTGCGCAGGTAGGGGAAGCGTGCGCTGTGCAGGTTGCCGCGCTGCGAGGTGCGCAGTTCGGGCACCATGGCGTAGGTCATATCCACGTAGTCGCTTTCGGAGGTGCCGTTGGAGATGCAGAGCGTGTGCAGGTCGGCATTATCGACGAGGTATTCCAACTCGTGCTGTTTGTAGTTGGTATTGACGGTTACCAGCACCGCACCTATCTTGGCGGAGGCGAAAAGAAACGTAAGCCAGTCGGGCACGTTGGTCGCCCAGATGCCCACATGAGAGCCGGTCGTTACACCTATGGAGAGCAAGCCTTTTGCCAGCTCATCGACCCGCCGGTCGAACTGCCGGTAGGTAAACCGCAGGTTGCGGTCGGAATAGACGATAAACTCCTTGTCGGGCGTGCGTTCCGCCCAATATTCGAGCCATTCGCCCAAAGTTTTTTCGAACAGTTGCATAAAAGAAGATTCGGGGGTTATGCAGGTACATAAACGACAGCCAGAACTCGGGCAGCCCGATTGCCGTAGGCGTGTACGTGGTGAGGTACGATAGAGTCGTAATAGATGCTCTCGCCCTGCCGCAGTATGTAGCTGCGGTTGCCGTAGGTAATCTCCACGCAGCCTTCCGTTACGAGAATGAACTCTTCGCCTTCGTGCGACGAAAGCTCGTGGTCGTCGGCGGTGATGGGGGCGATGTCGATGATGAACGGCTCCATGTGGCGGTTGGCTTTGGTGCGCGCCAGCGAATGGTAATTCATGTGGGTGGGCGTGTGCGCCGAGTTGGTCGAGAAGGTGATGCCCGCCGTGCCCACATTCGAGAGCGCCGGACCCAAGTCGTCGTTGTCGTCGAGAAAAGTGCCCAGACGCACGCCCATGGCGCGGGCTATTTTCAACAGTATGGAGAGGGCGGGCAGGTCGGCGTCGGCCTCTATGCGGTCGAGTTGTTCGACGCTGATGCCGGCTTGTTCGGCAAGTTGTTCGCAAGAGAGATTTTTCTCCTCGCGGTATGTACGTATCCGTTTCCCTACGGAACTTCGAGTGTTTTCCATTTTCGTGATGAATTAATACAACCGCAAAAATACGACTTTTCGTATTAGAAAAACGCAAAAAAGAAATATTAACTAATAAAAAAGATTTATTCCCTGTTGAAAAACAGGAATCTGTCGTCGGGATTACCAACCGGAGGTGGCGCCGCCGCCACCGGAGAGTCCGCCGCCGAAGCTGCCGCCGCTGATGCCTCCCCCGAATCCTCCGCCTCTGCCTCTGCCGCCGACGATAATGGGGGC
>CANQAM010000003.1 GCA_947589325.1 uncultured Bacteroidales bacterium
AATTTGGTGCGTGATTTTGTAGATTTCGTTTCAAAAGATTATTTCCCCCCCCCCCAAAAAAAGAGAGTTTCTTCAATCTTTTTTTTGTAATGTTGCACTTGCCGATTGACTCTATCCCTTCCGTGGCGGAGTAGTCAAAAGACAATAAAAAAAGTCCCGCAAAACATTGATTTTGTAGGACTTGTCTTTTTTTTGTTGTCGCCTTTTGGCTTTTCTTCTGGTGATCCGCCTGGGGCTCGAACCCAGGACCCCAACATTAAAAGTGTTGTGCTCTACCAGCTGAGCTAGCGAATCATCGTTGTGCATCGGGAATGCGTTTTTTCCAAATGCGTGGCAAAGGTACGCTTTATTTTTATACCGACCAACAGTTTTACCGCCTTTTTATATGTTAAAAAATATTACATTCTTGTGCGTATAGTTTATGCTTCGGTGTCGGTGTGCTCTTTTTTCGCTGCAAGATTCTCTTTTTGCAATATATAGCGTTCGTAATAGGATTGCAGCAGGGTGGTGAGCGGCAGGGCGATAATCATGCCGAGCAGTCCGAGCAGGGTGCCCCATATCGAGAGAGAGAGCAGAATGATGGCGGGGTTCAAGCCCATGGCACGCCCCATGATGCGGGGCACGAGTATCATGTCT
Source organism: uncultured Bacteroidales bacterium (assembly GCA_947589325.1). Taxonomy (GTDB): domain Bacteria; phylum Bacteroidota; class Bacteroidia; order Bacteroidales; family UBA11471; genus Caccoplasma. The sequence goes on from CANQAM010000003.1 coordinate 637, forward strand.
TGTATGACCTGCACGACGATGAACACAATGGCGCAGGCCAAGAGCAGCCAGCCGAAGCTCTCGCCCGTTTCCACCGATTTGAGCAGACAGAGGAGGAAAGTGGGCAGAAAGCCGACTATCTGCAAGTAGGGCACCATGTTGAGCAACCCGATAAACAAGCCCAGAAGTATCGCCAAGGGCAGCCCGACAATGGAAAAGCCGATGCAGAACAGTATGCCGACGATGAATGCCACGAGCGCCTGTCCGCGAAAATAGCGGTTCATGCTGTCTTTTACGTCGTTAAACACACTAAGGGTTCTGTCGCGGTAACGGTCGGGTATCAAGGCTTTGAATCCGGCAAGTATTTTGTCATAATCCAAGAGTATGAATATAAGGTACAGAAAGATGATAAACCAACCGATGATGCTAAGTATCTGATTGACGGAGCCAGTGAAGATAGCCCAAAGCTGTTGCAGAAAACGCTCGATAAGCGCCCGCCAGTCTTCGGGATTCATGGCTTCGGAAATTTTGGCGAAGTCGATTTTTTCTTTCAGATAGAGGTGCCAGCTTTCGGGAACAAAGGGTATGGTGGAGTTTTCACGTGCCAGATAGTCGTCGATCATGGTACGCATCTTTCCCGCTTCTTCGACAATGCCGGGCGTGATAATCCAAACGACGAGCCACACAAATGCCACCAACGACAAAAGGGCGACGAATATGGCAAGTATGCGCACTTTCACTTTACAACGGTACTGTATGAATTCGACGAAAGGGTTAATCATGTATGCCAGCAGCCATGCAATAAGAAACGGCAGCAGCGCGCCTTTGAGCAAATTGACGAAATAGAGCACGACGGCAATGGCGGTGGCAGAAAAGAGTATGCGCACTACGCGGTCGAAAGTAAAGGGTTTGCGGGCAGGTTTCATAACGATTCGGTCTGTTTCGGACAAATGTACAAAAAAGTCGTTAGGAAATTCATTGTCAAGCCAAAATTTTCAATGATGTTTTGTAATTTTGCGGGCATGAAAAAGAGGAGATATTTCGGCCGTGTACGGGCGTATGCATTGGCGGCGATATGCGCCGTGTCGTTGTGGCAGCCCGCCGCCGGAGAAACAACAGAAAGAGATTCCGTGCTCGCCAACCTCGGCGGCGAAGGTTCTGTCGCCGGATTGTGCGTAGTCGAAGTAGAGAGCGGCGACGTGGTCGCAGCATACCGGAGCAGCGACTTTTTTACGCCGGCTTCCACCCAAAAGGTTTTGACTACCGCCGCCGCACTGTTTTGCCGACCGATGGACTACCGTTTCCTGACGCGCGTATATTACAACGGTGAAATCGACGGCAGCGGACGGCTCGACGGCGACCTCGTCATACGCGGCGAGGGCGACCCGTCGCTCGGCTCGGATTACGGCTATATGCCGTCGGGCACGTTCCTAAGGAAGACGGTACAGGCGATTCGGCACGCGGGCATACGCTCGGTGTCGGGCCGAATCATCGCCGACGATTCGGCATTTCTGCCCGAACCGCTTTCTCCGCAATGGACGTGGGAGGACGTCGGCAACTACTATGCTGCCGGCTGCTACGGCATCAATTACGGGGACAACCTTTTCCGCGCCATTTTCCGCACGGGTGCTGTGGGCACCCGCCCGCAGCTGTTGGGCATCACGCCCGAAATAACGGGATTGCAACTCTACCCGTATCTCACGACCAACGAGAAAGGAAAAGACGAAGCCTATTTCTTCGGCGCACCATACGATTACACGCGGCGCATCTACGGGTCGCTGCCGGCCAACCGCTATCCCTTCGCCATTCGGGGCGATATGCCCGACCCGCCCATGTATCTGGCGCAACTGCTTACCGACACGCTGCGTAAATCGGGCGTGAATATCGACGGCGAACCTACGACAGCACGGCTGCTGCGCGAAAGCGGCACGCCACTCCCTGCGCCCGACAGCACCGCCACCGACGTGTATGTACACCGGTCGGCGCCGCTGATTGCCCTTGTCGCCCACACGTTGGAAATGAGCGACAACCTGTTTGCGGAAACTTTTTTGCGGGACATCGGACGACAAATCGACACAACGGCGACGCTCGCAAACGGACTCGAACGTATGCGGGAAGTCTGGCGCGAAGCGTTCGACGTCGATAAAGCCACTCTGTACGACGGTTCCGGACTCTCGCCTCTCAACCGCATCACGCCGGAGATGATGGCGCAGGCGCTCGCCTACACCGCCCGCGACCCGCGCATCGGCACCGCATTCATGCACGCCCTGCCACACCCGGGCGAAGGCACGCTCTACAACTTTGCCGTCCGTCTGCCGGAGGCACGCAACCTGCGCCTCAAAAGCGGCAGCATATCGGGCGTGCTCTGCTACGTCGGCTACTACACCGCCGACGAATGTACCTACGCTCTCGCCATCATGGTAAACAACTACACGGAAAAACGGAAGCAGGTGCAAAAAAACATCGAACATTTCCTGAAAACGCTTCTCGACGAACTGCCTTGAAAACAGGCATGAAAGAATCAAAAGAGAGGCGCGCCCCTTGTAGGGCGCGCCTCTCGCGCTTATATCGTCTTCGATTTTATTCGTGTTCGAGACGCAGGGTTTCGGTAGTGCGGTCGCACACCTCCGACGGTCCGAAGTATTGAATGGGACCCGGATATATGAAAGAGGTTTCGCGCGCCCAGCGTTCGCGGTGGGCAGCGAAATATTTGAAAGGCACGCCGTCGAGTTCGACCAACGCTTTTTGTATCACGGGTTTCATTTCGCCGTGCCGGCGCTCCATGTTCATCATCATGGTAACGGGCACGCCGCCGGCAATCCACTCTGCGGCGGGACGGGTGGTGCAGCGTATCGACGACATATAACCCGTTTTGCCTTCGCCGATGAGCAGGGCTGCCGTGTAACCGAGCGAATAGCAGTAGTCGGCATCGAAGTTGGAGGGAGCGGCGCAGCGGCCTTCGTAACCGAAGAAGTGGGTTTGCGGCGAGAATTTGCCGACGTATTTTCCTTCGGCTTTCATTGCAGCCAGACGGCGGCCGACCATTTCAGCCAAAAGTTTTTCGGTTTCGATGAGCGATACCTGTACGTTTCCGTGCGGGTCGCGGTCGAGCGTCAGCTGGCGAGCCACCGTTTCGGGCAGCGAAGAATAAATGGCGGCATTCTCGGGCGAGAGATGTTCGACGATGTATTTGATTTGCTGCGAGCGCTCGACAGCGGCAAAGGCGTCGCCGTTGGCGGCAAGAAAATCGTTCAGCTCGGCAATCAGTTTCTTCATGGCGGGAATGAACTCTATCAAGCCTTCGGGAATGAGTACCGTACCGAAGTTGTTGCCGTCGGCGGCACGAGCAGCCACGATGCCGGCGATGTAATTCACGATGTCGTCGAGCGTCTGCTGTTTGGCTGCCACCTCTTCGGAAATGAGGCAGACATTGGGCTGCGTCTGCAAGGCGCACTCCAAAGCGATATGCGAAGCCGAGCGCCCCATGAGTTTGATGAAGTGCCAGTATTTTTTTGCCGAATTGCAGTCGCGCTCGATGTTGCCGATGACTTCGGAGTAGACTTTGCAAGCGGTATCGAAACCGAATGAACATTCAATCATTTCGTTTTTCAAGTCGCCGTCGATGGTTTTCGGACAGCCGATTACCTGCACGCCGGCATTTATCTGCTTGTAATACTCCGCCAATACGCAGGCATTGGTGTTGGAGTCGTCGCCGCCGATGATGACCAAAGCCTTAATATCGAGTTTTTTCAGAATTTCAAGACCTTTGTCGAATTGTTCTTTCTTTTCGAGTTTGGTGCGACCGGAGCCGATGATGTCGAAGCCTCCCGTATTGCGGTAGTCGTCGATGATGTCGGGCGTAAGCTCCATATAGTTGTGATCGACCAATCCGCCCGGGCCCAAGAGAAATCCGAAAAGGCGGCTGTCGTGATTCATGCGTTTCAATCCGTCGAAAAGACCGGCGATGACATTGTGTCCGCCGGGCGCTTGTCCGCCCGAAAGGATAACGCCGACGTTGATAGCCGGATAGATGCGAACCTTTTTGGACGCCTCGAACGAGAGTACCGGCATGCCATACGTGTTCGGGAAAAGTTTTTTTATCTCCTCCCTGTCGGCAACCGATTGGGTGGCAGCCCCTTCTTTGAGGCAAACATCTCCCCGCAGGGATTTCGGCAATTTAGGTTGATAGGCAGCCCGCGCGAGCTGCAAAGCGCTTTTTTTCATGGGTCTTTATATTTTTGTTAAAAACGTACGATTTCGTCTTTTTCGTGAAAACTCCATACAAAAATGAAAATTTTTTTACGGATAGCCAAATATTACGCGGCGTTTTTACAAAAAAGGATTAAGAAAAATATTTTTAGCCGAGCAAGTTTATTGCCCGAATGCAAAAAAAACGTACCTTTGCAACGCGCACGAGGAAAAATGTTGCAGCATTTCGTAAAAAGGTAAAAGGTTATAAAATTCAGACACATTATATACTAAAATAAAGAGCATTATGATCTATTCACACGAAGTAGAACACATGTGTGTTGTAAAGAAAGGGCCTAACCACGGTCCGGCTCCTATTCCCCAAGAGGGCAAGTGGGTGAAAGCCAAAGAGATTATCGACATTTCGGGTTTGACGCACGGTATCGGCTGGTGCGCTCCCCAGCAGGGTGCGTGCAAACTGACGCTCAACGTAAAAGACGGTATCATACAAGAGGCGCTGGTGGAAACTATCGGCTGCTCGGGTATGACCCATTCCGCCGCTATGGCATCGGAAATACTGCCGGGCAAAACGCTGCTCGAAGCACTGAACACCGACCTCGTATGCGACGCCATCAATACCGCCATGCGCGAACTCTTCCTGCAAATCGTTTACGGTCGCACGCAGTCGGCATTCTCCGAAGGAGGCCTGATGATAGGTGCCGGCCTCGAAGACCTCGGCAAGGGGCTCCGCAGCCAAGTGGGCACGCTCTACGGCACGCTTGCCAAAGGTACGCGCTACCTCGAAATGGCAGAAGGTTACATCAAAACCCTCGCCCTCGACAAAAACGACGAAGTGTGCGGATATGAATTCGTACATCTGGGAAAATTCATGGAAGAAATCAAGAAAGGCACCGATGCCAACGAAGCCCTGAAAAAAGTTACCGGCACTTACGGTCGCTTTACGAAAGAGGCGGGAGCCGTTAAATACATTGACCCACGCAAAGAATAAGGAGGACAGACTATGATAAGAGAAGTGAAATTTGAAAGCCAAGATCGCCGTATCAAACAAATCATCGCTGCACTGAACGCCAACGGCATCAAAGATATTGAAGAAGCCAACGCTATCTGCGACAGCTACGGTCTCGACCCTTACAAAACGTGTGAAGATACGCAGCCTATCTGCTTCGAAAATGCTAAATGGGCTTACGTGGTAGGTTCTGCCATTGCCCTGAAAAAAGGTTGCAAAAACGCCTCCGATGCGGCCGAAGCCATCGGTATCGGCTTGCAGGCATTCTGCATACCCGGCTCTGTAGCCGACGACCGCAAAGTGGGGCTGGGACACGGCAACCTCGCCGCCCGCCTGCTCCGCGAAGAAACGAAATGCTTCGCTTTCCTCGCCGGACACGAATCGTTCGCCGCTGCCGAAGGCGCCATAAAAATCGCCGCCAAAGCCGACAAGGTGCGCAAAGAACCGCTGCGCTGCATCTTGAACGGTTTGGGAAAAGATGCCGCCCAAATCATTTCGCGTATCAACGGCTTTACCTACGTACAGACGCAATTCGACTACTATACGGGCGAACTCAAAATCGTTCGTGAAATCGCTTACTCCGACGGACCGCGCGCCAAAGTAAAATGCTACGGCGCTGACGACGTGCGCGAAGGTGTCGCCATCATGTGGCACGAAGGCGTGGAAGTTTCCATTACGGGCAACTCCACCAATCCCACCCGTTTCCAGCACCCCGTAGCCGGTACGTACAAGAAAGAGCGCATTCTCGCCGGCAAACCCTATTTCTCCGTTGCTTCGGGAGGCGGCACGGGTCGTACCCTGCACCCCGACAATATGGCTGCCGGTCCTGCTTCCTACGGTATGACCGACACGATGGGACGTATGCACAGCGATGCCCAGTTTGCCGGTTCTTCCTCCGTTCCCGCCCACGTGGAGATGATGGGATTTCTCGGCATCGGCAACAACCCGATGGTGGGCTGCACCGTGGCCTGCGCCGTCGATGTGGCTACCGCACTGAACAAATAAGACATTTCTATATGCAAAACAGGGCCGGCAAAAATTTTTGCCGGCCCTGTTTTATTTTTTCGTTGCCGGTTGCTGTTTAACCGGTCGGGACAAGCCTCTGCAAGGAGTTTCCGAAAATCAGGAGTAGCGGCGGGGATAGCGGAAGAAAATCGATGCCGATGCGCACACCGCCACCAAAAGCGGATAATAGAGGTAACGGATAATCGCGAGCGGTGAGAGCTGCGTCAATGCCGAAGCGATGAGCAGTTGTGCCCCGTAAGGTATCAACCCCTGTACGACGCACGAAAACGTATCGAGAATACTCGCCGTCTTGCGCGGGTCGATGCCGAAGCGGCGGCTGATGTCGCGGGCTATGGAACCGGTGGTGATGATGGCTATAGTGTTGTTGGCAGTACAGAGATTCGCCAGCGACACCAGTGCGGCGATGCTTGCCTCCGCCCAGCGTTTCGACGACACGTGCGCCGTCAGACGGGCGATGATGAAGTCCATGCCGCCGTTGTAGCGTATCAATTCGAGCATACCGCCCGCCAGCAGGGTAACGATAATCAGCTCACCCATGCCGGTAATGCCTTCGCCCATCGCTTTCAGGCAGTCGAAAACACCGTATCCGCCCGAAAGCATACCGACCGCCGCAGCAGAGAGTATGCCCAGAGCCAGCACCGCCATGACATTCATGCCTGCCAGTGCCGTAAACAGCACCACGAGATAGGGAAGCACGCGCACCCATTCCACCGGCGCGGCATCGACGGCATTCAGTTCGAGGGAGTAACCCGTTACGGTATAATAGACCAGCAGGAGCAGGGCTGCCGGCAAAACGATAAGAATATTCATCCGGAATTTGTCGCGCATCTCACACTGTTGCGTGCGGGTTGCCGCAATGGTGGTGTCGGAAATGAACGACAGGTTGTCGCCGAAGAATGCGCCGCCCACGACTACAGCAGTCATGAAAGCCGGGTCGATGCCCGTTTTTTCTGCCAAGCCGGCCACTACGGGCACGAGTGCGACAATCGTACCCACCGACGTACCCACCGAAAGCGAAACGAAACAGGCGGCGATGAAGATTCCCACTAACAGGAAGTGCTCGGGCAGCAGCAGAAGCGTGAGCTGCACGGTGGCGTCGATAGCGCCCATCGCTTTTGCCGACTGCGCGAAAGCTCCCGCCAGCACGAATATCCATATCATCATGAGAATATTCTTATCGGCAGCACCTTCGGAGAAACGGGCTATGCGTTCGGCAAGCGATATGCCCGATGTCAGGACGACAGCTACCGCCGAGGCGATGATGAACGCCACTGTAATGGGTACGGCATAGAAATCGTTAATCCATACAGATGCCAACAGGTATACACCCAAGAATACCGCCAGTGGCGTCAATGCCCGAAAGCCCGATTTTAGCGAAGGATTTTTCATGTCGTTTATACGGGTTAAAGATAATTCTTTTTCCGCAAATTTTCTTTTTCATTCAAAAGATATTTTATAGATTTGGGGTCTAACTGTAAGATTACCATGAAGAAACTCTTATTCTCTCTCCTGCTGTTGTCGGGCGCGACAAGCAGCCTCACCGGACAAAATGCGGCGACCGACGCCACGTCGGGAGCAAGCACGCCGGCGGAAGCGACAACCGCCCATTACCGGTTGTTCCCCGCCAACCGTGCCAAAGGGGTACCCCCCGACACGCACCTCACATTAATATTCAACACCTCTGTAACCGTGAACAATCAAGGCATGATACGCATCTACGAAACCGGCAGCGGACGGCTCGTCGATTCGCTCGACCTGAGCATACCAGCCGGCCCCACGCAGCCCGACACGATACGGAAACAGAAAGCCACCTACACGGCCGTGCCGTATGTGTATGAATCGACCGACTGCACCAACGCCAACACAGTGCCCGGCACACCGTCGGGCACGGCGGTGCGCGACACCACCGGCCCGTATCAGCTCACCATTATCGGACACTTCACCGACGGTTTTCATTTCTATCCCGCCATAGCGCACGACAATCGCGTTACGTTGTACCCGCACCACAACCTGCTCGAATACGGCAAGGAATATTACGTTACTATCGACCGAGAGGCTTTCAGCGTCGAAAGCGAGACGTTCGCCGGCATCTACGGCAAAAAGGCGTGGCGCTTCTCTACCCGTAAAAACGCACCTGCCGCCGACCGGTGTCGGCTCGTCGTAAACAGCGACGGCAGCGGCGACTTCTGCACAGTGCAGGGGGCGATGGATTTCATTCCCGATTTCAGCCAAGAGAACAGGGAAGTGTTTATCAAAAACGGCGATTACGAAGAACTCGTCTATTTCCGCAACAAACAGCATGTGTTGCTGCGCGGCGAAAGTCGGGAAAAGACGGTGGTACATTATGCCAACAACGAAACATTCAACCCGCACCCTATTAATGTAAAGACCAACGAATGGCCGGGCACGTTTCCGTCGCGCCGCGCCGCGTTTGCCGCCGACAATTGCTACGACCTTCGTTTTGAAGACCTGACTATCAAAACCGACCTGCACGGACAGGCGGAAGGACTTTTAATCATGGGGGCGCGCAACTACCTGCGCAACGTCAAGGTCATCGGTTCGGGCGATGCTCTGCAAATCAACGGCTCCGTATATCTCGAAGACTGCATTATCGACGGAGGCGGCGACATGATACTCGGACGCGGACCATCGTTTTTCAAAAACTGTCTGTTGATAAGTCCGGGCCCGTTCATGTGGATACGCAACACCGAAGCCAATCACGGAAACATTTTCAATAACTGCCGCTTCGTGGGTACGCATGAAAATGCAGCGATAGCCCGCTCGCCGGTAAACAAGGGCGTAAACGGCTATCCCTACGCCGAAGCCGTGTTGATAGACTGCACGCTCGAAAACATATCGCCGGAGGGCTGGGTGGATATACGCGGCGAAACGCACCACCTGCGTTTCTTGGAATACAATAGCACCGACAAAGAGGGTCGCCCCGTCGATGTGAGCCGCCGGCACAACCTATCGAAACAGCTCACGCTGCCCGACGATGCCGCCCTTATCGATTTCTACCGTTCGCCTGCACGGATTTTGGACTGGAATCCCGAACATTGAGGCTCCTCCGCTATTTCGCCCTCATCGCAAGGCAATTGATATTTTTCTCGAAGCCACCCGACCGTCGGTCGGGTGGCTTTTGTAATGTTCAGTTAATGTTCAGCCAAGATAGAAGTGCAATAAAAGGAGAGAGAAAATATCTGTTCCACATCTTGAAGCAAAGTAGAAAGGATTGAGCGCAGAAAACTTGCCGAACAATAATAGTATCAACCGGCAATATTCAAAAAAACAGGGATTCGACAGCAGAATTTATCGGAAATATTACTCGGTAAAAGACCTTGCGGAGAGGGTATTATAAATAAAATAGTTATATCATTAGACGTAAATAAGCAATGGCTGCTAACCGGAGAGGGCGATATGCTCAAAACAGAATCGCTCCCGCAAATAACCCCGCAGGATTTCTTCACCGCCATGCTGCTACCTATATCCGCGCAAGGCGGCTCCCTTAACGACTTCATCGTTTCCCTCAAACATACCGACTGCGAAAGGGTTGTTACCCCCATTAAAAACGTCGATTTCGTTATCACCGTTACCGGCGACAGTATGGCGCCCGACTATCCCAACGGCTCCCAAGTCCTCGTAAAAAAAGTTGATGAAAATGTATTTATAGAGTGGGGCAGGGTGTATGTCCTCGATACCACCAACGGAATAATCATCAAAGAGGTGCGAAAGGGCGACGACGAACACGTGGAGTGCTATTCTCTGAATCCCGACCCGAAATATCAGCCGTTCCCCGTTCGTTACGCCGATATATACGGAATGTATCGTGTTTTTATGGTTATGTCAATGAGATAAAGATATGAAGCAGAAACAGGCAATTCAATTATTCGAGCGGCGCAAGGTGCGCACCGTATGGGACGATGAAACGGAGAAATGGTACGTATCTATCGTGGACGTAGTCGAAGTATTGACCGACAGCCCGAATCCGCGAAAGTATTGGAGTGTACTGAAAAACCGATTAAAAAAAGAGGATAGCGAGTTGGCTATAAATTGTAGTCAACTGAAAATGACTGCCGCAGGCGGGAAAGAGAAAACGCTTGTTCTTTCTATTGTTATACTTGATGGATTTGGACCTTCATAAGCCGAAATCATAGTTGTTTGCGCTGAAGCTACAGCACTGCTGTAACTTCCATAGAAAATGTCATATAAGCTCTTGTAGCTTTTGTGTCGTTCAATGATTCTTGCTCGTTATTCTTCTCTTGAAGGATAGGTTCAAAATTATCGAATTCAATACCTTTCTTCATATACTCTAAGAAATTTTTAGTTTTTTTATAATCCATTTCTAATAACTCTTTGTTACGCTGCTCTAAACTAACAGTCGTATCAAGTTCCCAACCATAAGAATCGAACAAATTCATTAATGTTTCGATTTTAGCATTCTCTTCCTCAGAATAACCGCTGTTGCTAATACTTTCATCATTAGCACATGAGTTAAAGAAGAAAACAAAAGAAAACACAGCGGCTAAAGACAATAAAAATTTTTTCATACGCTGTATATGTTATTGTTTAATAATTGCAAATATAAGAAGTAATTAGCGATATTGTTCTCGATAATTGAGTTTTAACATTATAGTTTCTTAATTTTTATTGTCTTTGAAAGATGTCGTCTATACAATACAGCTATGGCACGGGCTACGTCTTTTTTAATTTCGGAAACGGGAGGTTATCCCATAAGATTCCTATTACTTTACGAACTTTGCGGGTATCGGTGAAGTCAAGAATGTACGCTTCCTTTGCTCCCTCGTAAGGGCAACCGCACTCCGCATCAGTCATCAAGTCGGCAATACAAGGAAGTTTCTTTACGTATGCGATATTGTCGCAAGCGGTGATCACAGACTTTTCGTTTACGTATATCACATAATCACCCATCATCTTGCGGCTGCGTACATCACCCAAAGGAGTTAGCGTAGTGCATACGAATTCAATAAAGTCAGCAGTACAGGACATAAAACATGTAACACGTTGCTAAGATAATAAAAACAAATTGATTATACAAAATTTCGATTGTTAATTTCCCTCCCTTCCCATCAAAAGATGTTCGAATTTATCGTATTTCGGCTCTCATTTTTTTTGAAAGCCACAGCATCTTCAATCAAGCCATAACCTCCGAGCCAATGGCAATAGCGGTTGAAAAGAAATGTCCAAAATCTTTCTTATGAAAAAATTTTTCCGAGACTGCCGCATTTTGGCAGGCAGGAGGTATAGTTTTGCTGTGAAATTCTTTGACAGGTTAAATAAACTCGAAGAAAAATTCAAAGGCTTATGTTAGGATTAAGGTGGCTTTTCCTTTTGGGTAGGGGTTTATACTTGGCACTAAGTATTATATATGGAGCTATATGGGGTATATTCTTTGTCAGAGAATTCCATAAGGAATGCCCTGAATCTTTCAGACTGGGGAGTGGCCTTTCATTCTTTGTAATATTGACAGTTGTAACAATAATATTGGGAACAATAATCGCTACATCATGACAACATTCAGACTTATCTTCGGAATCATCTCTTGTATTTTCTTATCCACTTATGTGATAAGCATTCCCTTCGTAGACTTCTGTGGCAGACAAGCCATAAGAAGAGGTCACGAATACGATGGTAAATACCTGTTAACTCTATTTCGTATATGGTTGTTATCACCAATATACGTATTCCAACTCATAGGTATAACCATTAAACACTTTCTATTGAAATGGTTAAGCTCATTTCTCTAACACTGTTAGCTCTTTTCAGTATAATTACTTCTTGTGATCACGAGGATTATATTGAGAGGGTATAAACCCAAGAAAAAGTACGTTATTGCAATTAAAATTGTATCTTTGCCATATTAAATACAACATATTCATATCAGTGAACCATGATTGACCCAAGAGATTTTGAAGATGATGACTTTGACAATATTCCAGATGATGGATTTGTCAGGACTGTAAAAATAATATTAGTTGCAATCTGTGTCCTATTTATCTGGTGTCAAATCGATTATCGAATAGACCACCCGAAAAAACCAACAACCTATTCACATGAAAGCCATTTCAAGAACTATGACCCAGAAAAGAAGTATAACATAGGGCATCTGGATTATGTCAATAGAACCATTACCTATACTACCCCAGCCAAACCCGGGCAATTTGAAACGCCAAGGACTTATCATTCCGGTAGAGGGCAAATCAATCTTGGGAGACATGGCATAGGCGATGTAACACTTAATATAGATGGGGTTGAAGTCAATACGGGATTGACCAGTGAAGAGATTCTGGAACAATTGGATATCGACTACAACGATGTATACGATTACTATGGCATCGAAATGAGATAACCTCTATATGCTTTAAGTTGGAGCATGATGCCAGCGCGAGGGTCGCGCATAATAATAACAATTTCTTCATGGTTTTTGTTTTTTAATTGGTTTCTTTTTATTTTTTCCTTTTAATCGTGTGTTTGAGCTTCAACACGGCAAAGTTCAATTCTATTTCGGTTTCCGTGCCGGTGGTCTGCATATCCTCGCCGAACAGGTCTGCCATGATTTCGCCGCTTTTCTGCATCAACGTCTTTTGTTGGAATTTGTCGGGGTTGGCGGACATCTCGCCGATTGTGCGGGAGAGTTCGCGCAACTTGGCAAAGGCTTCGATGATTGCAATGGTGGTTTGTGCTGCCCGTTCGCTTTTCAGAATCGTGGCAAGCATATACAGCCCTTTCTCCGTAAAGGCTTTCGGGAGAACGGGCGATTTTTTCAACCCTTGCAAGTGGTCGAAATTTTCGACCACATACTGTTTTTCAGACTGTTGCAACTCGAAAATATACCCTTCCGGAAATTTATCGGGGTTGTTTTTCACGGCTTCGTTTACCCGTTTTGTTTCTACTCCGTAGAGTTCTGCGACAGAAAAGTCGAGCAGCACATCTTGGTCGCGCAGGCGTACCACTTTTTCGCCCACGTCGCTGAATTTTACGATTCCATTTATATTTTCCATTATCCTATATGATTTGATTTTTTTCTGTTACATTCTTGGCAGAGCAGTTGCAAATTCCGAACGGTTGTAGCGCCGCCCTTAGAAAAGGGTATTATATGGTCAAATTCGAGGTTTTCGCGGCTTCCGCATATAACGCAACGCCCGCCGTCGCGATTCCAGACAATATCCTTTATTTCCTGCGGGATTGGTTCGCGATGTTTGGGGGCTTCGATAACGCCGTCTTTGGTAAGTTCTTCGATAGCCGCTTTACGCAGTTCGCGTTTTTTGCGTTTTTCGAGAATCTGCTGTTTGATTCGCTCTTTCTCTTCCTGTTCTTCTTTTTCTTTTTCCTGTTTAAGTCTTTCTGCCTCCTGTTTAAGCCTTTCTGCCTTGTAAACTGCGCTTTGAGAATCTATCTCTTCTTTGTGAGCTTTTGCAAAGGCTTCGAGCCCGAACAACCAGAAATTCAAATCCGATTCGTCAGAAACAAGAACGTCGCGTGGCTTAGAGCCATTGAAAGCCCCAACTATTCCCCTGCCTTCCAATTCATCTAATATTTTCCCCGCTCTATTGTACCCGATGGACAACTTTTGCAGCAAAAAAGAAGCCGAGCCGTTTTGATTCTCCACGACCAATTTTGCGGCGTCAAATAAAAAATCATCTTTATCTTCATCGGAATAGTTCATAAAATAACTCTGTAAAGACGACTTCCTTGCTATTTCCGATATATATCTGTCCGATGTTTCTTTGTCTATTTTATTTGCGTCGAATTTCACGGGAGCCGGAGATTCCTGTACCGGTGCAGGTGTTTTATTTGCGTCGGATTCCACCTCGACCGGAGCTGTTACAGCTTCTTTTTCTTTCGGAATCTCCGGTGCATCGTTGTTGCCGAATCTAATCTGTATTTTTATAGGCTCTTTTGCCTGCTTTTCCGGCTTGGGGCATTCCGTTTTCCCTTTATTAAATCTTTCGTCAAACTCTTTATCGGACATACAGGCGTAAACCAGCGCTTCCAACAGGGAGGCGATGAAAGGCACGAATGTAAACGATAGCAATACATACATAACGCCAAACCACGTCTGCCGGAGGTAAAACTTCTGTATTCCAACGAATCCGAGAAACAGAGATAACAATACCGCAACAGGTCTACTTTTCATATTTATATCTTATTTAGCGCATTGAAACAAGTTTATTTTTTTTCGTTCGGCAACTGTTTCAACCGGTTACAAGTTGTAACGGTTTCGTCGCTCCATACGGTGCGCACCTTGCGCCGCTCGAATAATTGAATTGCCTGCTTCTGGGTCATAATTTTTTATCTTGTTTCATCGTCATTGCGATATATACACAGTATTTTTTCAATTACTTTTTCCGTTTGACGGTGTGTTTCAATTTCAATACGGCAAAGTTCAATTCTATTTCGGTTTCCGTGCCGGTGGTCTGCATATCCTCGCCGAACAGGTCTGCCATGATTTCGCCGCTTTTCTGCATCAACGTCTTTTGTTGGAATTTGTCGGGGTTGGCAGACATCTCGCCGATTGTGCGGGAGAGTTCGCGCAACTTGGCAAAGGCTTCGATGATTGCAATGGTGGTTTGTGCCGCCCGTTCGCTTTTCAGAATCGTGGCAAGCATATACAGCCCTTTCTCCGTAAAGGCTTTCGGGAGAACGCGCGTTTTCGGAGATAAATTTGCGATCAAAAATTTTGATTGCAAATTTTCAAATTCTGTTTTGTCAATCTCGAAAATATACCCTTTCGGAAATTTGTCGGGATTGTTTTTTACTGCTTGATTGACTTCACGGGTTTCCACGCCGTAGAGTTCTGCGACGGAAAAGTCGAGCAGCACATCTTGGTCGCGCAGGCGTACCACTTTTTCGCCCACCTCTCCGAATTTGACTATACCATTCATTGTGTCATATTTTGTTTTTAGATTGAAAAACAAAGATACAAAATTTTAATGCAATTTACAATTAATGCCGTACATATATTCGGACGAGCGGGCTGCGGTATGTAAAAGGAAGTGATGGTACTCTCGCCGGGAATCGAACCCGGATTTAAAGTTTAGGAAACTTCCGTTCTATCCATTGAACTACAAGAGCCTGTGCGGGAGCGGGGAGGGGAATTGCCCTCGCAATGCGGCACAAAATTATACAATTTGCCGTACTTATGCAAATTTCCGATGCCGAAGCGTTTAGTCGAACAGCGCGTGCATGATTTCGAGCGAGCGTATCTCGGGCAGCTCGGTCTGGTGCAGGCGGTAGTAGCCGATGATTTGTTCGAGTATGTGCCGGCGGTCGTCGCGGGTGAAGCGGAAGCGGTGCAGGTTGCGGGCGCTCATGCGCATCAGCAGGGCGAATATCTCGGATTCGTGAGCCGGAAGCACATATCCGTGCGGCGGCGTTTCGGCGACGAATACCCCTTCGAGCAGGTCGAAGAAGCGCCCTTCGGCATACTGTTCCACATTGGGCTGGAAGCCTAAGAAGTCCGACAATCGCAGCAAAAACCAAAGGTGGAAATTGGCTTTGCCCTCTTCCATCAGGTCGAACAGCCGAATCGACTGCGTGAGAAAATCGAAAAATGCGGGGTTGCTCTCCGGCTCGCGAAAGAGTCGCCACACGATTTCCGCCAAAAACAGCGTAACGGCATTTTTCACAGGGTCGTAGTGCAGATGCTGCCACACTTCGACCTGCCGCGCCTCTTTGATGCGGAAAATATCCTGTCCTGCCTGCCGCTCGGAATCGATTTCGAGATAGGAGAAAGGGCGGAAAAGCGGGCGCAGCAGGCGCGAGCGGCGACCCTGCTGCTGCGGCAGCAGGTAGGCTGCCAGCCCGAAGCGTTCGGTATAGACCTGTGCTATTGACATCTTGTCGTTGTAGGCAATCGTGTGGAGCACTATTCCGCGTGTCTTTTCCTGCATCTTTCTCTGTCGGCAAACTCGTTTCCGACACAAAAATGCTACAAATTGCGGAGACAGACAATTTTTTATTCAAATATTTTGCCGATAAAAAAAAACGCTCTATATTTGCACTCGCAATTTTCGGCGCCCCTCCCGACGGTGGGTGCAGGTTGCGCGATGGCCCATTCGTCTATCGGCTAGGACGCAAGATTTTCATTCTTGAAAGAGGGGTTCGATTCCCCTATGGGCTACCACAGAAAACATAAAAAATACCAATAAGGAGATTCATTGAATGGCAAATCATCAATCATCAATCAAAAGAATCAGACAGACGCAGGCGAGAAAGCTGCGCAACAGATACTATGCCAAAACGGCTCGCAACGCCGTGCGCAAACTGCGCGCCACGACGGTGAAAGACGAAGCTGCGGCACTCTATCGCCAAGTTGCTTCCATGCTTGACAAGCTGGCAAAGCGCAACATTATCCACAAAAACAAAGCCGGAAACCTCAAATCGAAACTGGCTTTGCACGTCAATAAACTCTGATTTGCGCCACGTTGCGCCGTAGCCGCCGAACGCGGCACAGAAGGCCCATTCGTCTATCGGCTAGGACGCAAGATTTTCATTCTTGAAAGAAGGGTTCGATTCCCCTATGGGCTACAAAGCGTTGAGATATAATCTTGACGCTTTTGCTGTTTTACGGTATTCGCTGCTAAATTGCTCGGGCGCAGGGCATGGTACCTGTGTTTTTCACCTTTTTTAATAATAAATATTCTTTACAGCGGCGCAAAAGAGATTAAAAAATTTCTTGCTGGAGAGAAAAATCGTTATCTTTGTCGGGAGGTTTCGGGCGCATGAAAGACGTGCCGCCGAATCTTGAAAAAAGAAGGCGGGGAGGCAGCCTGCCGCGTCGCCCGAAAGAAACAATTGAAATCAATAAAAAGAGATATGTCAGAAGAACTCAACAACGCACAAAATGCCAATTATTCAGCCGACAGCATTCAGGTGCTCGAAGGGCTGGAAGCCGTGCGCAAACGTCCCGCCATGTATATCGGCGACATCAGCGTCAAAGGCTTGCACCACTTGGTCTATGAAGTGGTGGATAACTCCATCGACGAAGCGCT
The DNA here is from genome assembly GCA_947589325.1 of uncultured Bacteroidales bacterium. Taxonomy (GTDB): domain Bacteria; phylum Bacteroidota; class Bacteroidia; order Bacteroidales; family UBA11471; genus Caccoplasma. The sequence goes on from CANQAM010000003.1 coordinate 17,869, forward strand.
TGCCGGCTACTGCACCCACATCGAAGTATTCATCAACGAAGACAATTCCATAACCGTCATCGACAACGGTCGAGGCATACCCGTCGATATGCATGAAAAAGAGCATAAATCGGCGCTTGAAGTGGTGCTTACGGTATTGCACGCCGGCGGTAAGTTCGACAAAGGTTCGTACAAAGTTTCCGGCGGTCTGCACGGAGTAGGCGTGTCGTGCGTCAATGCCCTCTCGACCTATCTGCGCGCCGAAGTGCGCCGTGACGGCAAGATATACATGCAGGAATACGCCTGCGGCAAGCCCTTGCACGGCGTCGAAGTCATCGGCACGACGGAGGAGACCGGTACCACCATCACTTTCAAACCCGACGACAGCATCTTCATCGAAACCGTCTATCAATACGAAATACTCCAAAACCGCCTGCGTGAACTTGCCTACCTCAACAAAGGCATCACCATATCGTTCACCGACCGGCGCGAGAAAAAAGAAGACGGCACTTTCCGTCAGGAAATTTTCCATTCCGACGAAGGCGTAAAAGAGTTCGTGCGATTCCTCAACCGCAACAACGAGCCGCTTATCAATGACGTGATTTACCTCAACACCGAGAAGCAGGGCGTGCCTATCGAGTGCGCCGTCATGTACAACACCGGCTACCGCGAGAATCTCCATTCGTATGTGAACAACATCAACACGGTGGAGGGCGGAACGCACGAAGCCGGTTTCCGCACCGCGCTTACCCGCATACTCAAAAAATACGCCGAAGACACGAATGCCAAAGCCATAGAAAAGGCAAAAATCGAAATTTCGGGCGAGGACTTTCGCGAAGGGCTTATCGCCGTCATTTCGGTGAAAGTGGCAGAGCCGCAGTTCGAGGGACAGACCAAAACGAAACTCGGCAACAACGAAGTGAGCGGCGCCGTCAATCAAGCCGTAGGCGAAGCCCTTACCAACTATCTCGAAGAACACCCCAAAGAGGCAAAGCTCATCGTCGATAAAGTGATATTGGCAGCCACCGCGCGCATCGCCGCCCGCAAAGCCCGCGAGTCGGTACAGCGCAAAAGCCCGATGAGCGGCGGCGGACTTCCCGGCAAACTGGCCGACTGCTCCTCGCGCAACCCCGAAGAGTGCGAAATATTCCTCGTCGAGGGCGACTCCGCCGGCGGCTCGGCAAAGCAGGGCCGCAGCCGTGCCACCCAAGCCATTCTGCCGTTGCGGGGAAAAATCCTTAACGTCGAAAAAGCCATGTGGCACAAAGCCTTCGAGAGCGACGAGGTGAACAACATCATTACCGCACTCGGCATACGCTTCGGCGTGGACGGCGAAGAAGACAGCAAGAAAGCCAACATCGACAAGCTGCGCTACAACAAAATCATCATCATGACCGATGCCGATGTGGACGGAAGTCACATCGACACCCTTATCATGACCCTCTTTTACCGCTATATGCCCGAGGTCATCGAGGGCGGACACCTCTACATTGCCAACCCGCCTCTCTACCTCTGTTCGAAAGGCAATATCAAGGAGTATTGCTATACCGATGAAGCGCGGCAGGCATTCATACAGAAATACGGCGCCGGCTCCGAAAAAGGCATTCACACCCAACGTTACAAAGGTTTGGGCGAAATGAATCCCGAACAGTTGTGGGAAACGACCATGAATCCCGAAACCCGCATCTTGAAGCAGGTAACCATAAACGACGCCACCAACGTCGATTACATATTCTCGATACTCATGGGCGAAGACGTAGGTCCCCGCCGCGAGTTCATCGAGCAAAACGCCACCTACGCCAACATCGACGCCTGATACGGCGGGTTCACACCCATCGCATACTGCAAGCCCGACCGCCGTTTCGACGGTCGGGCTTGACCCAAAAATCAACAAGTACAAAAAACGACTTTATGGTGAAACATCGGAAACTTCGTCCGTCGGGAAATAGTCGCAAGCCCTTTGCGGAGCAGATACGCGATATTTTCAACGACAATTTCCGGACTTTTTTCAATCATCGGCAGATAGCTCGTAAAATCGGAGCGAAAAACGATATACAGAAAAAAGAGGTGGTCGCCATATTGGAATCGCTTCTCAAAGAGGGATTTCTCGAACAGGATTCACCCGGACGCTACCGCCGCAACCTTGCCGATATGGTGCTTGCAGGTACGTTCACCCGCCAGCACGGCCGCCTGCTCGTGCAGCCCGACAACGACGGCACACCGCTCTATGTGAGCGAAGCGAATGCCCTCCATGCCCTTCACGGCGACCGCGTGGAATATGCCGCCATTTCGCATGGAAAATATCGGGGCGAAGCCCGTATTCTCGACGTTGTGGAACGCCGTGGCAAGCAGCAAGTCGTGGGCACGGTCGAAGCTCTCGGCAGAAAAGAATATGCCTTGCGGGTCGATAATCGGGCATTCGACAACCGCGTCTATCTGTCGGCAACACACCTTCATGGGGCAAAAGCCGGCGAAAAAGTCGTCGCCCGACTGCTCGACTGGGTGATATACGACGACAGCCCGACGGGCGAGGTCGTGGAGATATTGGGTGCCAGCGGCGAAAACGACACCGAGATGCACGCCATTCTCGCCGAATTCGGTTTGCCTACCCGCTATCCGGAGGAGTTGGAAAAAGAAGCCGACAAAATCGACGACAAAATATCCGCCGAAGAAATTGCCCGCCGTGAGGATTTCCGCAACGTAACGACCTTTACGATAGACCCCTACGATGCCAAAGACTTCGACGACGCCCTTTCGCTGCGTCCGCTTTCGGAGAATCGTTGGGAGATAGGCGTGCATATTGCCGACGTAACGCATTACATCAAGCCCGGCACCCCTATCGACCGCGAAGCCTATCGGCGCGGCACGTCGGTCTATTTGGTCGATCGCACCGTGCCCATGCTACCCGAACGGTTGTGCAACGGCATTTGTTCCCTCCGTCCGCAGGAAGACAAACTTTGCTTTTCGGTTGTATTTGAAATGGACGCCGACGCCAATGTGCTCGCTTCGCGCATCGTCCGCACGGTTATCCGCTCCGACCGCCGTTTCACCTACGAGGAGGCGCAGGAAATCATCGAAACCGGCACGGGCGACTGTGCCGAACAGATAACGACGCTCAACCGCCTTGCCGTCATTCTCCGCCGCCGTCGCTTTGAAAAAGGCGCTATCGATTTCGACCGGCAGGAAATGAAATTCATCATCGACGAAAAAGGTCGCCCCGTCGGCATATTCAACAAAGTTTCCGAAGACGCCCACAAGCTCATCGAGGAGTTTATGCTGCTGGCGAACCGCACTGTCGCCGAGCGGATAGGCAAGGTGCAGAAACGCGAAACGCCCAAGCCTTTCGTCTATCGGGTGCACGACAACCCCGACCCCGAAAAGATGACCGAGCTTTCGACTTTTGTGCGCCGGCTGGGGCTTACCCTGCAACCCGCCGGCACCCGTGCCGAAGTAGCCGATTCCATCAACAGTATGTTGAAGCACGTACACGGAGCGCCCGAAGAAAACCTTGTTTCGATGCTCACCATACGCACTATGGCGAAAGCCGTATATACGACCCGGAACATCGGGCACTACGGACTGGCGTTCGACTACTATACGCACTTCACCTCGCCCATACGGCGATACCCCGACATGATGGTGCACCGTCTGCTCGAACGTTATCTCATCGACAATGGGCGCGCCGTCGATGCCGACGAACTCGAAGACCGCTGCGTACACGCTTCCGATATGGAGCAGCTTGCCGCCAACGCCGAGCGCGCGTCGATAAAATACAAACAGGCCGAATACCTTTCCGAGCGATTGGGACAGGCTTTCGACGGCACCATATCGGGCATTTCTGAGCGCGGCATTTTCGTCGAAATCGACGAAAACAAGTGCGAAGGATTCATATCCGTGCGGGATTTGGACGACGATTATTACACTTTCGATGAGGCGAGCTATTGTCTTTGCGGACGGCGCAGCCGCCGCATCTACCGGCTCGGCGACCCCATGCGCATCATTATCGCCAAGGTCGATATCGAGCGGCGGCAAATCGACTTCGTCCCCGAAGAAAGAGGTTTGGCGCCCGCCCGCGCTGCCGCACCGAACAGAGGCAAACGCATTTTGTCTCCCAAAGAGTTCGGACTGCGGAAAGCCAAGAAAAAACACCGTTTATAAAATCTACCGCATTATGGCAGAAGATATATTGCAGCAACCTACGGAATACGGCTCCGACAGCATACGCACCCTCGAATGGAACGAGCACATACGTCTGCGTCCGGGCATGTACATCGGCAAGCTGGGCGACGGCTCCCATGCCGACGACGGTATTTATGTACTCTTGAAAGAAGTCATCGACAATACGATCGATGAGTTTACGATGGGATACGGCAAGCAGGTCATCGTCGAGATAGAAGACGGGCGCGTTTCCGTGCGCGACTTCGGACGCGGCATACCCCTCGACAAAGTGGTCGATGCCTCCTCCAAAATGAATACGGGAGCGAAGTACGACTCCAAAACCTTCAAAAAATCGGTCGGACTGAATGGTGTCGGTATCAAAGCCGTCAATGCCCTTTCTACCGAATTTACCATACAGTCGTTCCGCGACGGTACCAGTAAAAAGGTAACTTATTCCTGCGGCGTCATTACCTCCGAGAGCGGGCTCGAACCCACCGAACAGGAAAACGGCACGTGGGTGTCGTTCCGTCCCGACGCCTCCCTCTTTGTCGATTATGCCTATCGCGACGAGTTTGTCGTGGCGCTGCTCAAAAACTACACCTATCTCAATACCGGTCTTACTTTCGTGTACAACGGCGTGCGCTACACCTCCAAAAACGGACTGGTCGATTTGCTCAACGAGAAAATGACCTCTACGCCGCTCTATCCCCTGATACACCTTAAAGGCGACGACATCGAAGTGGTCATCACCCACAACGACCAGTACGGCGAGGAATTTTATTCGTTCGTCAACGGACAGCACACCATACTCGGCGGTACGCATCTGTCGGCATTCCGCGAAGCCGTGCCCCGTACCATCAAGGAGTTTTTCTCCAAAAACTTTGAATATACCGACATACGCAACGGCATGGTCGCCGCTATCAGCATCAAGATAGAAGAACCCACTTTCGAGTCGCAGACCAAAACCAAACTCGGTTCCCGCGACATGGGGCCGGAAGGTCCGACCATCAATAAATTCGTCAATGACTTTATTAAAAAAGAGTTGGATAATTACCTGCATCGCAACAGCGAAACCAAAGATATTCTGCTCAAAAAAATACAGGATTCCGAGAGAGAGCGCAAAGCGATAGCCGGCGTGTCGAAAGTGGCGCGCGAGCGGGCGAAAAAAGCCAATATGCACAACCGGAAATTGCAGGACTGCCGCATACACTACAACGACCCCAAAGGTGATTTGCGCGACGATACCTGCATTTTCATTACGGAGGGCGACTCGGCTTCCGGCTCCATAGGCAAAAGCCGCAATGCCGATACGCAGGCGATTTTCAGCCTGCGAGGCAAGCCGTTGAACAGCTACGGACAGACGCGCGAAGTCGTTTACGAAAACGAGGAGTTCAATCTCCTGCAAGCCGCCCTCAACATCGAAGAGGGTATCGAAGGGCTGCGTTACAACAAAGTAATCATCGCTACCGATGCCGACGACGACGGTATGCACATACGTCTGCTCGTACTCACATTTCTGCTTCAATTCTTTCCCGACCTTATCAAGAAAGGACACGTCTATATTCTCGAAACGCCGCTGTTCCGCGTGCGCGACAAGAAAGAGACGCGATACTGCTATACCGACCAAGAGCGCATCGACGCGATTCGCTACTTCGGCGAAAATGCCGAGATAACCCGCTTCAAGGGATTGGGTGAGATATCGCCCGACGAATTTAAGGAGTTTATCGGCGAAGACATACGGCTCAGCCCCGTAAACCTGCGCAAAGAAGACTCCGTCAGGGAGCTGCTCGAATTTTATATGGGCAAAAACACGATGGAGCGTCAAAATTTCATTATTGAAAATCTGATTGTCGATGACGAAGACCTCTGAAAAAATCGTATTCTTTCCGGGCTCTTTCGACCCCTTTACGCTCGGACACCTTTCGGTGGTGCGGCGCGCGCTGTCGCTGTTCGACAAAATAGTCGTCGCTGTCGGCGTCAATGAAAACAAACACTGCCTTTATACCCCGCAGCAGCGGGAGGCGATGCTGCGGCAGCTTTTTGCGGAGGAACCTCGCGTGGAAGTTTCCGTCTATGACGGTCTCACGGTGGACGCCGCCAAGAAGTGCGGCGCAACCGCCATTTTGCGCGGTGTACGCTCGATAGCCGATTTCGAGTACGAAAAAAACATCGCCGACCTCAATCGCGATTTATCGGGCGTTGAAACGGTATTGCTGTTTACGGAACCGGCATACGCTCATATTACATCGACCGCCGTGCGGGAGTTGATACGTTACGGACAACCCGTCGGTCGATTCGTTCCTGAAAAATTACAACTTCCTGTTTTATAGAACGATTATGAAAAGAACAATTTTGATTCTGTGTTTGTCGTTTTGCATTCCGTGTCTGTTTGCACAAACGAAAGGAGAATCGGAAAAAGAGAATACCTCGCAGCCGGCTGCCAAATTCAATCCGTTGAACAAGGTGGGCATGGTGGCGATGTACATTTCCCGATTCTACGTCGATGTGCTGAATGAAAACGAAATAGCCGAGGAGACGATAGCCACCATGTTGAAACAGCTCGATCCGCATTCGACCTATCTGCCTCCGAAAGAAGCCCGGCAGACGCAGGAAAATCTTTCCGGAAAATTCGATGGAATAGGCATACAGCTCAATATGCTTAACGATACGCTTTACGTGGTGCAGACCGTCGTGGGCGGGCCCTCCGAGAAAGCCGGCATTTTACCGGGCGACCGCATCGTATCGGTCGATACGGCGATCGTTGCAGGGAAACATCTCGATGTGGGCGAAATCGGCGCTATGTTGCGCGGCAAGCGCGGCAGCAAGGTGAAAGTGGGAATCTCCCGACGGGGCGTTCCCGACCTTGTCTATTTTACCGTTACGCGCGATAAAATTCCGGTATACAGCATCGATGCCACCTATATGATTGACGATACCACCGGCTACATACGGTTGAGCCGCTTTGCCGAAAGCAGTGCCGACGAAGTGGAAAAAGCGGTAAAGTCGCTTCGGAAAAACGGTATGAAAAACCTGATACTCGACCTCCAACAGAATGGCGGAGGTTATCTGAATGTTGCCGTGAAAATTGCCGATATGTTCCTCGATAACGACCAGCTCATCGTCTATACCGAAGGTCGCAATATGCGCCGTGCCGAAGAGCGCGCCACGTCGAATACGCTTTTTCCCGACGGTCGTGTGGTGGTCTTGGTCGATGAATCGTCGGCTTCGGCAAGCGAAATCGTAGCCGGAGCGTTGCAGGATTGGGACCGTGGTGTCGTCGTAGGGCGCCGCACTTTCGGAAAAGGTCTGGTACAGCGCCCGATACCGTTCCCCGACAATTCGCTGCTGCGTCTTACCGTAGCCCGTTACCATACGCCGACAGGTCGCTGCATACAACGCCCTTACGTCAAAGGAGAGGTAGATGATTACGAAAAAGACCTCATGGAACGTCTGCATAGCGGCGAACTGCTTTACGCCGACAGCGCCCATTTTGTCGATTCCCTGCAATACCGCACGTTGAAAAACAACCGCGTCGTTTACGGAGGCGGAGGCATCATGCCCGACTGCTTTGTGGGTATAGACACGACGCTGGTTACTCCCTATCATCAGAAATTGATGCGGTCGGGGCTTATCAATCGGTGCGCTTATCTCTATCTCGACACTCATCGGAAAGAGATAGCCTCCAAGTATCGGAAGTCGTCGAAGTTCATCGATGAATACCAAGTCGATGCCCGATTGCTCGACCAACTCGAAAAGGCCGCGGAAGAGGAGGGCATTGTTCCTGCCAATGCTGCCGAGAGAGATGTTTCTTTTCCGCTCATTGCCGTGCAGCTCAAAGCCTTGCTGGCGCGCGACATTTACGATGCGGCGGTGTATTATCGCATATACAATTCGGCAAATACGATTTACCTGAAAGGTATAGACGTTATCCGCTCCGGCGAATACGACGAGTTGTTGAAATCTTCGGCGGAGTGATAGATAATATATATGGTATAGATACTAAAAATGCGCTTCTTTTCAGAAGCGCATTTTTAATTTCCGAAATTACGGTAAATATTATTTTACTTTGTCTGCCAATTCAGCACCGGCTTTGAATTTAACGACTTTCTTTGCAGGAATGGTAATCGTTTGTTTGGTGGCAGGATTGATACCGGTTCTTGCACTTTTCTTGTTTACGGAGAAAGTTCCGAAACCAATCAACGCGATTTTTCCACCTTTTGCCAATTCCTCGGAAACAGTGGCTACGAAAGCATCGAGAGCTTTTTTTGCATCGGTTTTTGCCAAGCCGGCTTTTGCTGCAACGGCAGCGATCAAATCAGTTTTGTTCATGACTTTAAGTATTAGTATTAAATATTGGTTATTTAAGAGTTTCAACGCTAAACTGTTGCAAATGTATTATTAAAAATCAAACAAACAAAGAATTGAGTAAAAAATTTGCTTTTTTGCCATTATTTTTTTCATTCAGAGTTGTTTTTATCTTTATAGAAGAGAAATATTCTCTATTTTTGCAAAGTCAATAAGTATAATCTGTTGCAATTTTGTTATGTTTCAAGAACGAAGAAATTTCCTCGATACGATTCCTCCGGTTACTAAAAATCTGATTATCATTAATCTGTTGGTATGGCTGGCGACAATCGTTCTCAAAAAATCGTTGCAAATCGATTTGGTCGATTATCTCGGGCTGCACTATGTACGAGCTGAAGGCTTCAATGCCGTGCAATTCGTAACCTATATGTTCCTGCACGACCCGACCTCCTTCGCCCACGTGTTTTTCAATATGTTCTCGGTCTATATGTTCGGCCGTACCATCGAGGCGTTGTGGGGCAGCCAACGATTTCTCTTTTTCTACATGACGACGGGCATAGGCGCCGGACTGGTGCAGGAGCTTACATGGTATCTTGCGTTGGGCGATGCCATTGCCCATACGGAAGCGGTAATCGGGTGGGAGCAGACGAGCCTTATGCTCAACAACGTCATCACTATCGGGGCATCGGGCGCCGTATTCGGTATATTATTGGCGTTCGGCATGATGTTCCCGAATGCCGAGCTTTTCCTCATGTTCGTGCCCGTTCCCATCAAGGCGAAATATTTTGTCATCGGCTACGGCGTCATAGAGCTGCTTATGGGCATACGCAGCAGCAGCGGCGACAACGTTGCCCACTTTGCCCACTTGGGCGGTATGCTGTTCGGGCTTATCCTTATTCTTTATTGGCGTAAAAAAGGAAACGGAAGTCATGGAATTTTTTAAGGAGCTTCGCCAAAAGTATGCCGCAGGCACATTGCCGGTGAAATTCATTTTCATCAATGTGGCGCTGTTTCTGGTCGTGCGTATCGTCGAAGTGATATGCACGCTCTTCGACCTCGATTTTTCCCTTGTGCCGTATCTCGAACTGCCGTCCGACCTGACGCTGCTTTTCTATCGCCCCTATACGGTGGTGAGCTATATGTTTTTCCAATACGGGCTGCTGCATCTCCTTTTCAATATGCTGTGGCTCTATTGGTTCGGGCAGCTGTTTTTGCGCTTCTTCAATGCCAAGCAGTTCGGCGGGCTTTATTTTCTCGGCGGATTCGGTGGGGCGGCGCTCTATTTGGCTGTCTACAATCTGCTGCCCTATTTCATCGGCAAAGAGAGTATGCTGCTCGGTGCGTCGGCAGCCGTGCTGGCAATCGTATTCGCCGTGTCGGTATATGCTCCCGATTACAAAATACGTCTTTTCCTTGTAGGAGACATATCGTTGAAATACATCGCGTTGATAACCGTCGTTCTCGATTTGTTGAGCGTAACCTCCCTGAATGCGGGCGGGCACGCCGCCCATATCGGCGGGGCATTGACGGGGTGGCTGTTTGCCGCCCGCTGGCGCAGCGGAAAGGATATCACGCGCGGCATCAACCGCTTTATCGACTATCTCGCCCCGTTGTTCCGTCCGCGTCGCAAGAAAGTGCAGTCGGCCTCTTTCCGCCGTCCGCTCAACGATGAGGAGTACCGTCGGCAGCGGCAGGAGAATATCACGGAGATAGACCGCATTCTCGACAAAATAAGACAGTCGGGTTACGAAGCCCTCACCGCCGAAGAAAAGAAACGCCTTTTCGAAGCGGGTAAAAAATGATTTCGCATGAATTTCCTGACGAAGACATATCGAGTTTTGCTGTTGGGCGTGCATGGCATCGCAGGAGCGTTATTGCTTTTCTCGGCATACGCTTATCTGATACCGCCTGACCGATGGAGTCTTCCGCTGTTTTTTGCCCTGTCATTTCCTGTGTTCTTTTTCGTGGAATGGGGCTTGGTGCTGCTGCATCTGTTCCTCCCGCCGCGCAAGTATATCGTGTTGCCGATTCTTTTCCTACTGCTTGTGTTCCCGGCTGCCCGCAATTACTTTCCGATACATACCTCCGGCGCGAATAATGGAGAGCCGGAGCTTACGATTATTTCATATAATGTACTGCAATTCGAACGGGCGCGCGAAATAACCAAAGCCAATCCCATACTCCGGCTGTTGCAGGAGAGCGGCGCCGATATCGTCTGCATGCAGGAATATCCGGCGTTGGGTGCCGATGCACAAAAAAAATTCGGGAAAATTCTTTCGCGCTATCCCTATAAATATATATCGGAGGGGTTGGCTTGTTATTCCGTATATCCGATTGTCAAAGCCGAACCTATCCGGTTTGCCGGCAGCGACAACGGCGCATGCCTTTACCGGCTCGATGTCGGAGGACGGAAACTCTCGCTTCTCAATTGCCATTTGGAGTCGAACAAACTTGAAAAGTCGGACAAAGAACTGTACATAAATATGGCAAAGCACCCGACGCACACCGACGAACTGCTGCCGCAAGCTAAGGAGCGGCTTCTGCGCAAAGTCGCCCGTTCGTCGGCAGCCCGAGCCCTCCAAGCCCGCATGCTGCGGGATATTATCGACCGTCTTACGGGGGCGGTGATTGTATGCGGCGATTTCAATGACACAGCGCAGTCGTATGCCTACCACACGGTACGCGGCGACTTCGGCGATGCCTATGCCGCTACGGCTTTCGGTCCCGATATTACATATAATGCCTCCGGACTTTGGTTCCGTATAGACCATATACTCTACAACGACAGCTTCCATGCGCTCGATGTCCGTATCATTCACGAACGTTATTCCGACCATTATCCTATCGTCGCCACGCTGCAATGGAATGCGGACGATTAACGAAATTTTCTCTGAATATTTGCATACTCCGACACATTACATTAATTTTGTATCGGAATTTCGATAGGGAATATTTATACACTAATAAAATCTCAAATCTTATGTGGTTATTAAACTCCTCGATTGGAAAAAAGGTGGTGATGAGTATCACCGGTCTTTTTCTTATCCTGTTCCTGACTTTTCACATGTCGATGAATGTGGTCGCTATTTTCTCGGGCGAGGCTTACAACATGATATGTGAATTTTTGGGAGCGAACTGGTATGCTTTGGTCGGTACGCTTGTCATAGCCGCCGGCGCCGTACTGCATATCCTGTATGCTTTCTGGCTGACCTATATCAACCGCCGCGCGCGCGGAAACGACCGTTACAAAGTGGTCGATAAGCCGCAAGGCGTGGAATGGGCTTCGCAGAATATGCTCGTGCTGGGTATTATCATTGCGTTGGGCTTGCTGTTGCACTTGTATGATTTTTGGTTCAAGATGCAGTTCAACGAAATTACCGGCATACTGCCCGACGTAAATCCGCACGACGGATACGGATTGATAGCGGAGAAGTTAGCCAACCCCGCCATTGCCGTTGCTTATCTGGTATGGTTCGTAGCTATCTGGTTCCACCTGACGCACGGATTTTGGAGTGCGTTGCAGACACTGGGCTGGAACAATAAAATATGGCTCTCCCGTTGGAAATGTATTTCCTGCATCTATACGACAGTCATCTGTCTCGGATTTGCTGCGGTAGCCATCTACTTCGGTTTCATAGCATAACAACAACCTCTAAACATTTCGATTATGGCTGATAAAAAAGATATTACCCTCGAAACAAAAGAAGTTCAGGCGCAAAAGAGCGTCGATGAAGCCGCTCGACCCGCAACGAAAAAAATCGATTCCAAAATTCCCGAAGGCCCGTTGGCGGAGAAGTGGTCGAATTACAAGAGCCACCAGAAACTGGTGAATCCCGCCAACAAACGCCGTCTCGACATCATCGTCGTCGGTACGGGTCTGGCAGGCGGCTCGGCTGCCGCCACGCTCGGCGAATTGGGATTCAACGTACTCAACTTCTGCATACAAGATTCTCCCCGTCGTGCGCACTCCATTGCCGCACAGGGAGGCATCAATGCCGCCAAGAATTATCAGAATGACGGCGACAGTGTGTATCGGCTTTTCTACGATACGATAAAGGGCGGCGACTATCGCGCCCGCGAAGCCAACGTATATCGTCTGGCGGAAGTTTCCAACTCCATCATCGACCAGTGTGTGGCACAAGGCGTTCCTTTCGCTCGCGAATACGGCGGACTGCTCGACAACCGTTCGTTCGGCGGGGCGCAGGTATCGCGTACGTTCTATGCCAAAGGTCAGACAGGACAACAGCTGCTGCTCGGCGCCTATTCGGCATTGAGCCGTCAGGTGAAAAAAGGTACGGTAAAACTCTTCCCGCGCCACGAAATGCTCGACCTCGTCATCATCGACGGTCGTGCACGCGGCATCATCGCCCGCAATCTCGTTACGGGTAAAATCGAGCGTTATGCCGCCCACGCCGTAGTACTCGCCACCGGCGGTTACGGAAACACTTTCTTCCTTTCGACCAACGCGATGGGCTCCAACGGTTCGGCAGCTTTCCAGTGCTACAAAAAAGGCGCATACTTCGCCAATCCCGCGTTCGCCCAGATACACCCCACCTGCATTCCCGTACACGGAGAGTTTCAGTCGAAACTGACGCTTATGTCGGAGTCGCTCCGCAACGACGGACGCATCTGGGTGCCGAAGAAAAAAGAAGATGCCGAGGCCATTCGCGCCGGCAAACTGCGCCCTACCGATATTAAAGAAGAAGACCGCGACTACTACCTCGAACGCCGTTATCCCGCATTCGGCAACCTCGTGCCGCGCGACGTGGCTTCACGTGCCGCCAAAGAGCGCTGCGACGCCGGCTACGGCGTAGGCTCGACGGGACTTGCCGTATATCTCGACTTCTCCTCCGCTATCGAGCGGCTCGGCGAAGACGTGGTGCGCGCCCGTTACGGCAACCTCTTCCAGATGTACGAGAAAATCGTCGATGAAAATCCGTACAAGACCCCGATGATGATTTATCCCGCCATACACTATACGATGGGCGGCATCTGGGTCGATTACGAATTGAGCACCTCCATACCCGGTTTGTTCGCTATCGGCGAAGCCAACTTCTCCGACCACGGCGCCAACCGCTTGGGCGCATCGGCCTTGATGCAGGGATTGGCAGACGGATATTTCGTACTTCCGTATACGATACAGAATTATCTCTCCGACCAAATTACCGTGCCCCGTTTCAGCACCGACCTGCCGGAATTCGTACAGGCGGAAAAAGACGTCAATGCCCGCATCGCCAAACTTATGGCTGTCAAAGGCAGCCGTTCGGTCGATTCCATTCACAAGGAACTGGGGCTCATCATGTGGGAGTTTGTCGGCATGGGTCGCACCAAAGAGGGGCTTGAAACCGCTTTGGAGAAAATCAAAGCCGTGAAAAAAGAGTTTTGGTCGAACGTCCGCATTCCGGGCGAAGCCGATACGCTCAACGTGGAACTGGAAAAGGCGCTCCGCCTTGCCGACTTCATCGAAATCGGCTACCTCATGGCGCTCGATGCCCTGAACCGCAACGAGTCGTGCGGCGGACATTTCCGCGAAGAGTTCCAGACCCCCGACGGCGAAGCGCTGCGTCAGGACGATAAATATATGTATGTCAGCTGCTGGGAATATCAGGGCGAAGACAAAGACCCCGTCATGTACAAAGAGCCGCTCGATTACGAGTACATCAAAGTACAACAGCGCAATTACAAACAATAATACGGTTTACGATTATGGAAAAGACCATCAATATAACGCTCAGAATATGGCGTCAGAGAGGCCCCAAAGAAAAAGGAGCCTTCAAGGAGTATGCGCTCAGCAACATCTCTGTGGACAGCTCGTTCCTCGAAATGCTCGACATTCTCAACGAGCAGCTCATCAACAAGGGTGAAGAACCCGTCGTTTTCGACCACGACTGCCGCGAAGGCATCTGCGGCATGTGTTCGCTCTACATCAACGGTCACCCGCACGGCCCCGACGAAGACATCACCACCTGCCAACTGCACATGCGTAAATTCAACGACGGCGATGTTATCACCGTCGAACCGTGGCGTTCGGCCGGATTCCCTGTTATTCGCGACCTGATGGTCGATCGCGGTGCGTTCGACAAAATCATTCAAGCCGGCGGATACATATCGGTCAATACCGGCGGTGTGCCCGATGCCAATGCCATACCCATTCCCAAAGCCAATGCCGACGAAGCTATGGACGCTGCCAGCTGCATCGGTTGCGGCGCCTGTGTGGCGGCTTGCAAAAACGGTTCTGCCATGCTTTTCGTTTCGGCAAAGGTGAGCCAGTTTGCCCTGCTGCCGCAAGGCCGCGTGGAGGCTGCCCGCCGCGCCAAAGCCATGCTGGCGAAAATGGACGAACTCGGATTCGGCAACTGCACCAACACCGGCGCCTGCGAAGCCGAGTGCCCCAAAAACGTTTCTATCTCGAACATCGCCCGTCTCAACCGCGAGTTTATCAAAGCCAAACTCAAAGATTGATATACCGATACACTTTTGGACAGACCTGCGAAGCGGCACGCTTCGCAGGTCTGTTTTTTCCCTCGCTCTTTGTGCGTGAAATATCGACAGAAAAAGTTTTATACCGACATTTTCGCAAGAAAGCGTCGTATATCAATAAAAAACATTACCTTTGTTTGCCTTAAAATTCGTCGCGATACAAACTAATTTTTAATCCATGCAGCCCGAAACATTTACGCTTGTCGCCAAAACCTTTCAGGGTCTCGAAGAGGTATTGGCTTCGGAAATCGCCGCTCTCGGCGGAAAAGATATTGAAATAGGGAAACGCATGGTTTCGTTTACCGGCGACAAAGCGTTACTCTATAAAACCAACCTGCACTGCCGCACCGCCCTGCGCATACTGAAACCCATATACACTTTCACGGCGGGCGATACCGACGAATTGTACGAGCGGATAAAAGCGTTCGAATGGGAGCAGATACTTACGCCGGAAACGACGTTCGCTATCGATGCGGTGGTTTATTCCGACGAATTCCGCCATTCCAAATTCGTAACCTATCGGGCGAAAGATGCCATAGCCGACTATTTTCGCGAGAAATACGACCGGCGTCCGTCGGTGCGGTTGAACAATGCCGACATATCCCTCAACCTGCATATCAACCGGACGACCTGCACCTTGTCGCTCGACAGCTCCGGCGAGTCGCTCCATAAGCGAGGTTATCGCGTGGCGCAGACGGAGGCTCCGCTGAACGAAGTGCTTGCCGCCGGCATGCTCTTGCTGGCAGGTTGGGACGGCAGCCGCGATTTCATCGACCCCATGTGCGGCTCGGGGACGCTACTCATCGAGGCGGCGCTCATTGCCACCGGTACGCCGGCAGGAATTTACCGCAGCGATTTCGCTTTCAAACATTGGAGCGATTTCGACGAAGAACTTTTCGACACCCTCTACAACGACGACAGCGGGGAGCACCCCTTCGAGCATAAAATATACGGCAGTGACATT
Organism: uncultured Bacteroidales bacterium; assembly: GCA_947589325.1. GTDB lineage: Bacteria > Bacteroidota > Bacteroidia > Bacteroidales > UBA11471 > Caccoplasma. Next base: position 33,755 of record CANQAM010000003.1, read on the forward strand.
TCGCCCAAGGCGGTGGAAATAGCCGTCGAAAATATCAAAAATGCCGGCATGGGGCGCTATATCGACATCGCGGTGAAGCCCATGCAGCAATATGCCGAAGGCGAAATGCCCGCCGGTGGACTTTTGGTTACCAATCCTCCTTATGGCGAGCGCATTACCGATGATGATTTGTTGGGGCTGTATGCCATGATAGGCTCGCAATTGAAACACGTGTTCAAGGGTTTCGATGCGTGGATTATCAGCTATCGCGACGATTGCTTCGACAGCATCGGTCTGAAAGCCTCCGCCCGTCTGCCCATGATGAACGGCGCTCTCGAATGCGAATACCGCAAGTATGAAATTTTCGACGGTAAATATACCGATTTCAAACGCGAAACAGGAGGCTTCCAACGAAAAGAAAATGACGGAAAGGATGCCTATCGGAAAGAACGTCCGGAATCGTTCGGTTGGCGCGAGAGTGCCTCCGGACGGAAAGAGCGCGGTAAACGCCCGTTCGACGACCGCAAACCCGACCGTGAACACCCTTTTCGAAAATCGGAAAGCCGAAAAGAGTTCGGACAAAAAGAAAATCGCCGTCGTCCGTTCGACGGGCGTCGTCCGGCGCCGGTGCCGCGACAGGAATTTACCGCCGCCTATGATGAGGACGACGAAATAAAAATTTCCCGTTTCCGCCGCGAACGCTTGCATGGCGACGAAGCCGTGAACCAGTATGTCATCGGACGCAAGCCCTCTATCGGTGTGGAAAAGCCGAAAAAAGAACCTGCCCGTCCCTATAAACGAAACAAGAAAAAATAACCTCTATCCTTTGTTATGAAACATCGTATCGTATTCCTGTTGATGCTCTTATTGCCTATGACAGCCGCTGCTCAAAACAAACCGCTTACCGCGCAAGATTTGATACGGGGAGGAAGCAGCTACTTCCGCTTCGTGCCCAAGACGCTGCGCCAACTCTCTTTCGTCGGCGACAAATATGTTTACCGGCAGGGCGATACCTTGTTGCTGACAGCTCCTGCAAGCCGTAAACATACGGTGTGGGTAACGCTTGCCGACTTCAATGAAGCGTTGGAGAAACGCGGCATGAAAACGCTTCGCACGCTTCCCTCGTTTTCAGTGGAAGAGAGCGACGGTACGCCGCGCCTTTGTTTCACGACGCAGACGGCCCTGAATTATTACAATCCCGCTTCGCACGTTGTCGAATATACATTTCCTTTTTTGTGCGGCGATGCCGATTTCGCTTTCGAACCGCAGCAGAAACGGCTGGCTGTAACGCACGACCGCGACCTCGTCGTCATCGACGGCGAAGGTACACGCACGGTCGTGGCGCACGACGACAACGACCAGATATGTTTCGGCGCCTCCGATGTGCACCGCAACGAGTTCGGCATAACGAAAGGCATCTTTTGGTCGCCGAAAGGCAATGCGCTTGCTTTCTACCGTATGGACGAAAGCAAGGTAGCGGACTATCCGCTGGTCGATATTTCCGCCCGCACGGCAGCTTTGAAAAAAGAAAAATATCCGATGGCGGGTAGGCCGAGCCACGAAGTGAAAGTGGGAGTGTATCACATTGCATCGGGCAAGACGGTGTATCTGCAACCCGCCGGAGAAAAAGACCAATATCTGACAAACATTGCTTGGTCGCCCGACGAAAAGGCGATTTACCTGCAACGCCTCAACCGCCGGCAGGATACCTGTTACAGCGAGGCATACGATGCCCTTACGGGCAAATTGCTCCGCACGCTTTTCGTGGAAACTTCCGACAAATACATGGAGCCGGAGCACCCGATTTTCTTCCTGCCCGGACGCGACGACCGTTTCGTGCATCTGTCGCGTCGCAGCGGGTATCGGCATCTTTACCTTTACGACACCGACGGAAACCTGTTGAAGCAGCTGACCGACGGTGAGTGGGAAGTGCTTTCCGCCGAAGCCGCTCCCGACGGCAAGACGCTGTTCATTACCGCCACCGAAGCCTCGCCGCTCGAAACGAATCTCTACAAAGTGTCGGTGGCGACGGGAAAGCGCACGCGGCTCACGCCGCAAAGCGGCGTACACAATACGACGGTAAGCCGTTCGGGACGCTATGTCATCGATATGTTTTCCAACCATGAAACGCCCCGCATCACCCAACTGATAACGACCTCGAACGGCAAAGTCGAAAATCTTTTTACGGCTGAAAATCCGTATGAGGGTTATGACGTGCCGACTTTTGCCGGCGGCACTCTCAAAGCCGCCGACGGCGAAACCGACCTCTATTACCGGCTGACTTTTCCTCCGCATTTCGACCCGACACAGAAATATCCGGTCATCGTCTATGTTTATGGCGGGCCCCATGCCCAAATGGTGGAAGACCGCTGGCTGTGGGGCGCTGCCGGAAACGACCTCTTTTTGGCTACGCGCGGCTACGTGGTATTCACCCTCGACAATCGCGGTTCCTCCAATCGCGGACTGCCTTTCGAGTCGGTGACCTATCACCGACTTGGCGACAACGAAATGGACGACCAGATGTGCGGCGTGGAGTGGCTGCGCCGGCAGGCGTGGTGCGATGCCGACCGCATAGGCGTGCACGGGTGGAGTTACGGCGGATTCATGACGACCAACCTTATGCTTACGCACGGCGATGTCTTCAAAGTGGGCGTTGCCGGCGGCGCCGTCATCGACTGGAAATATTATGAAGTGATGTACGGCGAACGCTACATGGGTACGCCGCAAAGCAATCCCGAAGGGTATGACCACTGCAACCTCCGTAACAAAGCCGGCAATTTGCAAGGACATCTGCTGCTCATACACTGCGACACCGACCCCGTAGTGGTGTGGCAGCACACGCTGTCGTTCCTGAAAAGCTGCATCGAAGCAGGGACATATCCCGACTATTTCGTTTATCCGGGACACGGGCACAACGTTATCGGCAGGGAACGGGTGCATCTTTATGAAAAGATAGCGCGCTATTTCGATGATTATTTGAAATAATACATATATACTCATGAATATACTTTTATTAGGTTCGGGCGGAAGAGAAAGCGCCCTCGCTTGGAAAATAAGCCGAAGCCCCCGTACAGACAAGCTGTACATCGCACCCGGCAATGCCGGAACGGCAGGGGTAGGTGCCAACGTCGCCATTTCGGCAACCGATTTCCCTGCCATACGGGATTTTGTGCTCTCGCACGCCATTGACATGGTGGTGGTAGGTCCCGAAGACCCGTTGGTCAAAGGCATTTACGACTATTTCAAAAACGATTCCGAGTTGAGTAAAATCCCCGTTATCGGACCTTCCGCCGAAGGCGCACGCCTCGAAGGCAGCAAAGATTTTGCCAAAGCGTTTATGATGCGTCACCATATCCCGACGGCGCGCTATGCCAGTTTTACGAGCGATACCGTGCAAGAGGCTTACGCTTTTCTCGAAACCCTGAAACCGCCCTACGTACTCAAAGCCGACGGGCTTGCAGCCGGAAAAGGTGTCTTGATACTTCCGACGCTGGACGAGGCAAAAGACGAGTTGAAAGAGATGCTTTCGGGAAAGTTCGGCGATGCCGGCAACACGGTCGTCATCGAGGAATTTCTTTCGGGCATCGAGTGTTCCGTATTCGTATTGACCGACGGCAAAAGCTATAAAATACTGCCGGTTGCCAAAGACTACAAACGGGTGGGCGAAGGCGATACCGGACTGAATACCGGCGGCATGGGCGCCGTGTCGCCCGTACCGTTTGCCGATGCCGTGTTCATGAAAAAGGTCGAAGAACGTATCGTTATCCCCACCGTCGAAGGATTGAAAGCCGAAAACATCGATTATAAGGGATTTATTTTCTTGGGACTTATCAACGTGGCAGGCGAGCCGATGGTCATCGAGTACAACGCGCGCATGGGCGACCCCGAAACCGAAGTCGTCATGCTGCGTATCAAAAGCGACCTCGTGGAGCTGCTCGAAGGCGTGGCGCAGGGAAATTTGAGCGAGCGCTTGTTGGAAACCGATTCCCGTTCGGCGGTAACCGTCATGTTGGTATCGGGCGGTTATCCAGGAAGTTACGAAAAAGGAAAGGTCGTTACCGGACTCGACCAAGTAACCGACAGCATTCTCTTCCATGCCGGTACGAAGCTGCAAGACGGAACGGTCGTTACCTCCGGCGGACGGGTCATCGCCGTCAGCTCGTACGGTGCGAACAAAGCCGATGCTCTTGCCCGTTCGTATGCCAATGTGGAAAAAATCGATTTCGATAAAAAATATTTCCGTCGCGACATAGGCTCCGACCTCTAATGCGATAACACCCTTTCCCGATGTCCGTTACCCTGTCGCAGATTACCGAAAGCAAGCTCTTCCGCCGCTTTTTCTGGGGAGGCGTTTTGCTGGCGGTTGTCGGGACGCTTCTCGTTTATCGTCCTGCCGACGGAGGGTACGTACTGTTGCAGCTGTTTTGCGGTACGGTGGGGGCTGCCCTTGTCATCGCGGTGGTCGATGTGCTGTTTGTCGGGTGGAGTTGTTTCCTGTTGATGCGGCTCAACAACAAGTATGCCCTCATGCAGCAGCGCACGCTGCTGCCGGTAATTCTGCTGTTGCTTTTCGACTGCTGCAATCCGGCCATTGTCGGAACGATAAACAGCGGACTGCTGCTTACGCCGGTATATTTGTCGGTCATATATCTGCTTTATGATACCTATCAGAACGAAAACTGCCGGGCAGCGTACGACATGGGGCTGCTTCTTGCCGTCGGATATTTGGTGGAGCCGCCGTTCCTGCTGTTGAGCCTGCCTTTCTGTTTCGGCTTTATTTACATGCGGTCGTCCTCATGGCGTATGTTCGCGGCATTGGGGTTGGGCGTGCTTACGGTTATATGGCTGGTTTTCTGCATCGGACTGACCGATGACTGCCGGCTGCTTCCCGATTTTCACGATGTGTTTTTGTTTGCCTCTTTCGTGGAATCGGGCGACCTGCGATATTTCCTCCCGATAACGGTAATCGGTATACTTTGCGGGGTGGGCGGCACCTATTTCATCAAACGCCATAAAATACAGATTTGGAGATACAACCGTTTTACGCTGCTGCTGACGATTTTTCTGCTGGTGCTTTCGCTGCTCGATATGGCGGGTCTCGATGCGTATCTGCCGCTGCTTAACGCCACGATGGCGCTGTCTGTTTCCAATTTCGCCCTGCACACCCGCAGCCGCGCTGTTCCTTATCTGTTTTACGTCCTGATAGGCGTTTACTTTGTTTTATACGCATGGAGTCTTTGCAACTTTTGAGCGAGTGGGGATATGCGGGGCTGTTTGTCGCCGCATTTTTGGCCGGCAGCCTTTTTCCGTTCAGCTCCGAAGCCATACTCGTGTTGCTGCTCGTTGCCGGCTATCAGACGGGAACCTGTCTGTTGGTGGCGACTGCCGGAAACTGGCTGGGCGGCATAACCTGCTATTATATAGGCCGTTTGGGAAAAATCGAATGGATAGAGAAATACCTGCGTGTATCGCACGAGAAGATAGAAAAGACGCACCGCTTTTTACAGGGAAAAGGCGCATTGATGGGATTTTTCGCTTTTCTACCCGGAATAGGAGGCATCATCGTCGTTACGCTCGGACTTATGCGCGCCAATCTGTTATGGGTGAATCTCTCCATGCTGGCGGGCAAACTGCTCCGCTATTATTTGATTGTCGTCGGAATGGATTTCATTTTCTGACGGAAAAACATTTGCTTCGTCCGCAGAGTTGTCGTATCTTTGCCGAAACGGAAAATATCGGTATCGGTTATGAAAGATTTGTTCAAGCTCTTGCTGCGCTTTGTGCCGCCCTATAAGAGATATTTGTTTCTCAATATCTTCTTCAATTTTTTTTCAACGCTTCTCAGCGTGTTTTCGTTTGCCCTTATCATACCGATTCTGGAAATACTTTTCAAGACGACCGATACCGCCTATACCTTTGTCGCGTGGGGCGAGGGCGACTTAAAAGATGTACTCGTCAATAATCTCTATTGGTTTGTCAGCCGGCAAATCGAGCTGCACGGACACATCTGGACGCTGGTCATGCTGGGCGTGTGCCTTATCGTCATGACTTTTGCCAAGACGATGAGCAGCTACGTGAGTTCGGCAAGCATCATACCCCTGCGGGGCGGCGTGGTGCGCGACATACGCAATTTTCTGTATCGCAAGGTCGTGGCTTTGCCTATCGGCTTTTTTACGACAGAACGCAAGGGCGATATCATGGCGCGCATGACAGGCGATGTGGCGGAGGTGGAAAATTCCGTTATGACCTCGCTCGACATGCTGTTCAAAAATCCTATCATGATTATCATCTACCTTGCCACCATGTTTCTGCTCAGTTGGCAGCTTACGCTGTTCGTGCTCGTGCTGCTGCCGGTGGCGGGTTTTGTCATGGGCAAGGTAGGCAAGTCGCTGAAACGCAAGTCGCTCGGCGCGCAGCAGCAGTGGGGCGACCTCATGGCGCAGATAGAGGAGACGCTGGGCGGGCTGCGCATCGTCAAAGCCTTCAATGCCGAGAAGAAAATCTGCCGCCGCTTCGAGGGGGCAAACGATACGTTCTACCGCACGACCAACCGCATAGGCTTGCGTCAGACGCTTGCCCACCCCATGAGCGAATTTCTGGGAACGACCGCTATCGTCATCGTACTGTGGTTCGGCGGCGCGTTGATTCTGCACGGCAACAGTATCATCAACGCCGGCGAGTTTATCTATTACCTTATCATATTTTACAGCATTATCAATCCCGCCAAAGACCTGACCAAAGCCTTTTATACCATACAGCGCGGGCTTGCCGCCATGGTGCGCATCGACAAGATACTTTCGACGGAAAATCCCATAAAAAATCCCGAAAGGCCGGTGACGGGCGTGTCGCTGCAACACGCTATCGAGTACCGCGACGTTCGTTTCCGCTATCAGGACGACTGGGTCATAAAAGGAGTGAATCTGACCATAGAAAAGGGTTGTACCGTAGCCCTTGTCGGCCAGTCCGGCTCGGGAAAATCGACGCTGGCAGACCTGCTGCCCCGATTCTACGATGTCGTCGAGGGCGGCATATACATCGACGGCGTGAATGTCAAAGATATGCGTGTTGCCGATTTGCGAGCCATGATGGGAATTGTCAATCAGGAAGCGATACTTTTCAACGATACCTTCCGCAACAACATCACCTTCGGCGTGGAGAATGCCACGCAGGAGCAGGTCGAAGAAGCCGCCCGCATAGCCAATGCCCATAAGTTCATTATGGCGACGGAGCAGGGCTACGACACCGTCATCGGCGACAGGGGCTGCCGCCTTTCCGGCGGACAACGGCAGCGCATCAGCATCGCGCGGGCGATTCTCAAAAACCCCCGCATACTGATTCTCGACGAAGCCACTTCCGCGCTCGACACCGAAGCCGAACGCCTCGTGCAGGAAGCCCTCGAAAATTTGATGAAAAACCGCACTACGCTGGTCATCGCCCACCGTCTTTCCACCATCAAAGACGCCGACCTTATCTGCGTCATGCAGGAGGGCCGCATCGTGGAGTCGGGCAGGCACGATGAACTGCTGAAAGCAAACGGCTATTACAAACATTTGGTCGATATGCAGCAATTTTGAACACGGCGTGAACATCTTTTGGGAAATGTGTATACTTAAAATGAAAAAAATCCGTGTGATAAGAAAAAATATTGAAAATCTTTTGGAAAAGTCTGTTTTATATATCATCTTTGCAGGCGGTAAAATAAACCGAAATATGAGTTATTGAAATTTTTACATAGAGAACTTTATTTCTTAAAATTGTGAAATAAGTATAAATATTTGAAATATATAAAAGATTATGGTTAGATATTCGATTAAAAGTCTTTCCTTTGCAGCGCATTATGCCTAATAGAACGAATAGAAATTAATTATAAAAACCAATGAAAAAATTATTTATTCCTTTTTCTCTTTCCCTGTTTTTATTATCGCAGGGTTGTGTAGATAATCAATACGGTGGGGATATAGATATGAATGTGCAGCTTGCCGGCAACGGATTGTCTGCCCCGATCGGCGAAACCAGCAAGTTTACGCTGAACGACCTTATCGGAGAAGACGATGATCTGAAAACCGACAGCGAGGGTGCTTATTATATCTATCAGGACTCTGAGTCTGATGTGGAATTTTCGACAATGGAGCCTTTCGACATTACCGAAGGCTTAAAACCTGAGATTGAACCGACCGGATTGGAGATTCCTCCAGGGTTGCAAGCCGCTGTTGCCGGCGGATCTGATTGGAGTGGAGTTATTCAGGATGTAGAAATCGACAATACGGCAGACGTAGAACCGACCGATATAGATGTACCCGACGAGCTCCGTTATATCGATACGATTTATTTTACGGAGCCGAAGAATGCGACGCTCACGTTTAGGGTAGATCTGTTTGAAGAAGTAGGCGATGGCAATAGTTTCGATTTGTCTTTGTCGGATATTGAGGGAGATTTGCCGAAAATGTTGATATTGACGAAGACCGGCAGCGATAAAGGTGCTACCACGCGCAAGACGAGCGATGGTAAAGAAGTTGTTGTTAAACAGCACCACTTTACGATATCGGGCACAACCATAGCTGAAGGAGGGGTGTTTACACTGGAAATTCCTATTCACGGTATTTGCGGAAGAGAGTATTTCAATATTGTAAACGGGGAATTGGAAATTGTAGGTAACAGTTTCCGCGTCACAGGAAAGGCAGACATTGATGTTAAACTTCCTAACAGGGGGCCGAAAAGGGCGCAACTTCTTTCAAAGCCGGTGATAGCGACGGAATTTGAAATAGACCATTTGACGATATCCCATGTTTACGGTGAAGTAGATGCTTCGGCAAACGAAAACTTCTCTATCGAGATAGGCTCCATGCCCGACTTCTTGAACGACGATAGTGTCAAACTCGATTTCTATCCCTATATCAAATTGCTCGCCATCAATCCGATGGGCGTTCCGGTAGAGGCATCTCTGACTATTACACCTCAAACCGAAAACGAGAGCAAGCCGATAGAAGCCAAGATAAATATGGAGGCGGCAACCTATAACGATGATTCTAAACTTATGGACAAGAAATTGTGTAATTTCTTTCTCTCGGATAGCGTACGCAAACCCGAACCGAAGTATTTTGGCGGTCAATCTATATTGTGGGAGGATACGATGGATAGCACGACGTTCCTTGTGAAGGATACGTTGTATACATGGGTAAGAACCCCGCTTTCGAGTCTGCTCGATAACGGAGTGCCCGAATCGCTCGATGTCGCCATCGAAGCTAATAGTTATACGGTGCCGGGTAAACTGCACGAAATCGTATTGAGCAATGACCCCGACAGCGTCAAGGTCAATTGCTATATGACCGTGCCGATGGAATTTGGAGACAGTCTTCGTATCAAATATTCCGAAATAGAGGATGGACTCGAAGATATCTTCGAGAGTTTTTCTTTGAAAGAGGCGAAAATCAATATCGACTATACAACCACTTTGCCGCTCAATTTGGAAATTTCCTTGGAGGGATTGCAGGAGATACCCGCAGAGGAATTCGAGGAAAATAATCCTGATTATATAAAATATGAAGATGAAGACGAAGACGAGCCCCGTTATTATAAAGTGCTGAGAGATATAGGTGTCGGAATATTGAAAGAGAACGGTTTGCCGGGCGGTATAATCAATGGAGCAGCCGAAGGCACAATCAGTACGGGTAAAGTCATTGCCAGTTTGGTGGAGATGAAACCCGATGCCATGAAAAAACTTACGGCGGTGCGATATACACTGACGGGCAATCCTGCCGGTGCAAGCGGTACCTTGCGCGACTCACAATACGTACAATTGACACTGTCTGCCACTATAAAAAATATAGAAGTGGATATCGATTCTTTATAATTTGTTTAGATGCTTATTGAAATGAAAATCTCACGTACATATAAATATATATTGGCCGGCATGTTTTGCTTTGCCTTTGCCGGCGTGAATGCCCAGACGCAGCTCGGGTCTTACTTTTTGGAACAGTCGCCCTATCGGCATCAGCTCAATCCAGCTCTTATGCCCGATAGAGGCTATTTGGCAATACCCGCATTGGGAAACATTGAATTCAACGTTAATTCGCCGTTGAGTTATAAGTCCTTTATTTATCCTGCTACCGAAGAAAACGGTAAATTAAATACGTTCCTCAGTCCCGAAGTCGATGCCGAAGATTTTGAGAAGAAAATTAAAGACACGAATCCGGTGATGTTCAACATCGATTTGTCGATACTCTCTTTCGGATTTTTCAGATGGAACGGATACAATACGTTCGATATCTCTTTGCGAAGCCAGACTTCGCTTGTATTGCCCGGCGACTTGTTCCGCTTTCTCAAAAACGGTAATCCGGTAGATGGCGATACGTACGATTTGCACAATACGGCCGTACGGAACAATACTTATGTGGAGCTGGCGTTGGGGCATGCCCATAAAATCAACGACCAATGGACGGTGGGTGCCAAATTGAAAGGCCTTGTGGGCGGTGCCAATATCGATGCCCGTTACAAGCGCTTCGACGTTAAGATGACGGAGCAAGAGTGGCGGATAAATGCTGAGGGAGTAGCCGAGCTGTCTGTCGCAGGCGTTGCTCTGAAGCACGATGAAAAAGATCGGATCGACGGCATAGACTTCGATAGCGGACAACTCGGCATTGCCGGCGGCGGTGCCGGTATCGACCTCGGCGCTACCTACGAACCGATTGAAAATCTGGTCGTATCGGCAGCTCTTACCAATGTCGGTTTTATCGTATGGAATAAAAACCATAAAGGCGCGGCGTCGCCGAAAGACGATGTCGTTTTCAACGGTTTTCACGGTATAGGTAACGACGATTACGAAGGGGGAACGGTCGATGATCAGGTGGACGATAAGTTGGACGAACTCGAAAATATTTATCTGTTCAAAGAGGTCGATGCTCCGAAACGTACGACATGGCTTTCCCCGACACTTTTGGTCGGCGGTGAATACCAATTGCTGAAGAACCGTATTTCTGCCGGCTTGGTCTATTCGACGACTTTCTATCCGGGACGTGCGCATACACGTCTTATGGCGAGTCTCAATCTGAAACCCCTGCGCATGATTATGGTCGGCATCAACGGCTCGGTTTCCAATTATGCAAACACGTTCGGTGCGGTAATCAATCTCGGACCGTTGTTTGTCGGTGCCGAAATATCCTCGCTGAAAGTAACCCCCGACTTTATTCCGCTGGGAAAATTGGCGGCGAATGTCAATTTCGGACTCAGTGTTCCGTTGGGCAAGAAACCGAAAGAGAAAAAATAATACAGTACATAACCCGACTGCCCGACCGAAAATCGGGCAGTTTTTTTATACGATTCTCGTGGACGATATTTTCTGTTTTCACGCCTATACCTTTCCGGTCGGTACGATATGGATAGGGGCGCAGGAGGGTGCAATTATAGATATTTCCTATTCTCCGCTTCGACGGGGAGTGGAGCGGGAAACGCCGTCGATACGGCAGGCGGCTTTGCAGCTCGGCGAATATTTCGACGGCAGACGCCGGCAATTTTCTTTGCCATTGTCGCCCGCAGGGACACCGTTTCAGCGAGCCGTGTGGAACGCCTTGCTGGAAATTTCCTACGGCGATATGTGCACTTACGGCGGAATAGCCCGCGCTGTGGGCTCTCCTGCCGGAGCGCGTGCGGTGGGTATGGCTTGCAACCGCAATCCCATAGCTATTGTCATACCCTGTCATCGGGTCGTCGGCAGTACGGGCAGGCTTACCGGCTATGCCGGAGGGCTTGCGTTGAAAGCGCGCCTTCTGCAGCTCGAAGCGGCAGGTAAACCGGAAAGACTGTGGCGATAAAAACAGAAAGCCTCCGTTTCACGAAAAACGGAGGCTTTCTATATAAGACCGCTGTTGTCTTAAATTCTTTTTTCTCTGATGCGGGCTTTCTTGCCGGTAAGTGCACGCAGGTAGTAGAGCTTGGCGCGGCGTACTTTACCCACTTTATTGACAGTGATGTTGTCGATGAACGGCGATTCGAGCGGGAAAATTCTTTCCACGCCGATGTTGTCGGACATCTTGCGCACTGTAAAACGCTTCTTTTCTCCGCAGCCGGAGATACGGATTACCACCCCGCGATATTGCTGGATACGCTCTTTGTTACCCTCTTTGATGCGGTATGCCACCGTTACGGTGTCGCCGCTTTTGAACGAGGGGTGTTGTTTTCCCGTTGCAAATGCCTCTTCGGCAATTTTCATCAAATCCATTTCTGTAACTGTTAAATGTTGATATCGACGCAATATGCACAGGTTACACTATCCCTGCCAGAGATTGCGAAAAGCGGGGCAAAGTAACGATTTTTTTTTGAGAAAAACAAGAACGATTCTTATTTTTCGCGTTTTGAATGTATATTTTCTGTTACAGCGATGAAAAAAGGACGCGAAAAAAACAGTTATTCTCGGAATTTTCGTTGCCTGTTTCTCGAAAATAGCTATATTTGTTTGTCCAAATAAACGGCGGATTTCTTATGAAAAAAATAGTTGTTTTTTTACTTGGCATCGCAGCATGTTTCCCCGTAAAGGCCGCGCCGACGCGGCTTTATGCCGGTGCCGATACCGCAGCCATGAACCGTTGGGTGGAGTCGGTCATGCGCACCCTGTCGGTGCCCGAGCGCATCGGGCAGCTCTTTGTGGCGGGTGTGGAAACGAAAATGACCGATGCCAACCGCGCGGCGATAAAGGAGTACGTCGAACATTGCCATGTGGGCGGACTGCTCTTTTTCGCCGGTACGCCCGAAGACCAGCTGGCGCTCACGCTCGAAGCGCAATCGGCGGCGCGTGTGCCCCTGCTCATTACGTTGGACGGTGAATGGGGGCTGGCGATGCGCCTTTCGGGTACCCCCGTGTTTCCGCGCAACATGACGCTGGGTGCCGTGCAGAACGATTCGCTCATATATGCCTACGGCCGCGAAATGGGACGGGCATGCCGGCGCATGGGCATTCAGGTCAATTTTGCTCCCGTGCTCGATGTAAACAGCAATCCGCTCAATCCCGTCATCGGCATCCGTTCCTTCGGCGAAAATCCCGAAGAAGTAGCCCGTCGCGCCATTGCCTATGCCGCAGGGTTGGAAGACGAAGGCGTGATGGCGGTGGGCAAGCACTTTCCGGGACACGGCGATACGCACGAAGATTCGCATCAGACGCTCCCGCTGGTCGCGCGGACGAGAGAGCAATTCGACACGTGCGACCTCTATCCGTTCCGCCGCAGCATCGAAGCCGGATTGTCCGGCATCATGGCGGCGCACCTGCGTGTTCCCGCCCTCGACTCTGCCTCCCGCCCTTCGTCGCTCTCTCCGATCATCGTTACCGACTTGCTGCAAAAGGAGTTGGGATTTGAAGGACTTGTCTTTACCGACGCCCTTGCCATGAAAGGGGCGGTATCGGCCACCCCTTCTCTCGATGCGCTGCGGGCGGGAAACGATGTGCTGCTCGACCCGCTTCACCTGCAACGCGAATACGACAGCCTCGTCGAGGCATACAATAACGGCGAACTCTCCGAGGAGGTAATCGATGCCCATTGCCGTAAAATACTCCGGTATAAATATCTTTTGGGGCTCAATCATTATGAGCCGGTATCGGTCGAGGGCTTGCGGCAAGACCTCAATACCCTCGAAGCCCGAAAACTCATACGACAGCTTTCGGCACAAGCCGTTACCGTTGCGCGGAATCAGGAAGAGCGCCTGCCGTTCACGCATCTCGACAAGAGCGGGTTCGGGGTGGTCGTCATCGGAAAAAACGATGCGAATGCTTTTCTGACCCGTTTGCGGGAATACGTGCCCCTTACCTACGTCGTGCGGCTGAATGCCGAAACCGGCGATAAAGAAATTGCAACAGCGCGTCGCACCGTCGGAAAAACACGGACGATAGTCGCCGTATTCTCGAATGATGCCAAAGAGGTGCAGATGGCGCAGAAAGTTTTGTCCGACGCCGATAAGACGCTCGTGTTCTTTACCTCGCCTTATCGGGCGGAACGCTATCGGAAATTGATTCGGCAGTCCGATGCCGTCGTGTTTGCCTACGAAGGTTATGATGTCATGCAGGAGTGCGCCGCCGAAACGCTTTTCGGGGGCAATGCAGCTTCCGGCCGGCTGCCCGTGAGTGTCGGCAATCTGTTCCGGCAGGGCGACGGCATCGATATCGATGTGTCGCGGTTGGGACATGCCTTTCCCGAAGAAGTCGGCATGGACAGCCGCGCCCTGAGCCGCATCGACAGTATCGTGCGGGAAGGCATCGACAGCATGGCTTTTCCGGGTTGCCAGATACTCGTTTCCCGTCATAAGAAAATCGTTTACGAACGGGCGTTCGGATATTTCGACTACGAAAAGACGCACGCTGTCAGGTTGGACGACATCTACGACCTCGCTTCCATTACGAAAGTGATGGCTACCCTGCCGGCAATCATGTGGCTCAACGACCACGAACAGGTGCGGCTTGCCGCGCCGCTCGGCTTCTATCTGCCGGAGTTGCGCGACCATGGTTTGTCGGCGATTACGTTGCGTCAGACCCTGATGCACGAAAGCGGCTTGCCCGCCACCATACCTTTGCGCCGCCTGCTGTTGGATCCCGACAGTTATCCGTCGCCCTTGTTGAAACGTCATCGGGACAGCGAGTACCGCATTCAGGTCGATCGCAATTGGTATGCCTATAAAGATTGCCGCTTGAAACCTTGGTTGGTCAATGACACCGAAACTCCCGATTTTTCTCTGCCCGTCACGGACAAACTGTATGCCGACAAACATTTGCCCGATACGATATGGAATGCCATTCTTTCGGTGAACCGCATGAAAGAGCCTGTTTACAAATATAGCGACCTCAATTTCATTATCCTCCAAAAACTGACCGAACGGATTTCGGGAGAAGGACTCGACCGCTTTATCGAGAAACGCCTGCTGCGACCTATCGGCGCCTATCGCACGACGTTCCGCCCTACGCTGAAATTCGACTCGACCCGCATTGCCCCCACCGAATACGATGCCTTTCTCCGCCACCAGCTTATCGACGGATACCCCCACGATGAACTGGCGTGCTTCATGGGCGGCGTGAGCGGGAACGCCGGACTTTTTTCCAACGCCCGCGACTTAGCAAAAATATTGCAAATGCTGCAAGACAAAGGATCATACGGCAACGAAGAATATCTGGAACCCACTACCGTCCAACTGTTTGTTACGACGAAAAGCTCGCGCAGCCGGCGCGGACTGGGATTTGACAAACCCGATACCGGACATCCGCACCGAAGCCCGACCTGTGAAGAAGCGCCGGCGTCGGTCTATGGACATACCGGTTACACGGGCACCGCTTTCTGGGTCGATCCCGATAACGACCTCATCTATATTTTTCTCTGCAATCGTGTTTATCCGCATCGCTGGAATACACGGTTGCAAGACATGAATATCCGCACCCGCATACAGTCGGTCATTTATCAATCGCTCTATCCGGCTACCGCTCATTTCTCCGAAAAAATATCCGAGTAAAACACCTCTTTCCAATTGGCAACCTTATGCCCGTCGGGTGCCGTGCAGTTGTCGATATGGGTCGCACAATGACTTTCCGATATGAATGCCGCTTCGACCGCCGAGACGATGCGTACGCAAACCGGCGACATCATGCGTCGCAGCGCCGGCGCCGCACTTATCGACAAAGGACTGGAAAGACTTATGGGAACGAAAGTGCGTCCCGTCAGCCTGTCGGCTTCGATGCGCTCGGAAAGTCGCAGCCACTCGCCGGGCAGTACGGCGTCGCTCCAATGCGTGGAAAGTAATAGCAAAACATCGTATTTCGACAATATTGCCGACGTCAATGCCGAAACGTGCATCACGTCGGCTGCCGGCAGCGCCAGCCGCGATTTCAGCTTTTCTGCGGCATCTCCTTTTTGGGCAGAGGTGTCGTAGACAATGGCGATTTTTTCTTTCATACCGTAAAATGTTAGTATCGGGAAAACGTCGCTGTCGCCGGTAATGTTTAGTATAAAAATCGTAAGACATGATAAAAAATGCACTGAGGAAGAAAAACTGTTTTTTTGTAAAATAAATATTTTCCAATCTTTACAAAAGGTGGCAGTTTTTTTGTATATTTGCCAAAATCTCAGGTCGTAAAAATCTGCGTTATGAAAATCGAGAAATTAGGAGGCACCTCGCCCCAACTCTACAAATTAGTCGCTCCGTTGGTTTTGGATCCCGATGTGCTGCGGCAGAACAATAATTGTCCGTTTCGGACGACAGAACACCACGAATGGCTGGTGGCAACCGACGACGAAGGGACGACGGCAAAAGCCTTTTTCCCGATAGAACGCCGATTGACGTATTGGTATATCAATAATTATTTTGTTCCCGAACAAGATGAAAAACAGATATTGAAAGTCTTTGTACGCGAAGCAAAACGTCTTTGTGAAAAGAAAATGCCGGTTGTCATCGTAGCCCTTGCACGTCATGCGGATTTCTTGTATGAAAAAGGTTTTTCGATAGAAAAGGAATGGAAGTTATACGTAAAGATGAAATATGTCAAGCCCGAAAGGAAAACGCAGAAACGTATATGATGCGGCTCTCTCTCGTATAGAAAAAGTTTTTACGGATTTCGATAATGTTTACGTTTCTTTCTCGGGCGGGAAAGACAGTACCGTATTGTTGAACCTCTGTATCGACTATATCCGCCGGAATAAACTGAAACGCCGTTTGGGAGTTTTCCACATGGATTACGAGGTGCAATACACCGAAACGATACGTTTCGTGGAAAAAGTCTTTTCGCAAAATACCGACATTCTCGATATTTACAGAGTGTGCGTCCCGTTCAAGGTAGCTACGTGTACGTCGATGTACCAAAGTTTCTGGCGCCCGTGGGACGAAGAGCAGAAACACCTCTGGGTGCGGGAAATGCCGCGTTCTTCGTTGCAGAAAGAAGATTTCCCGTTTTTCTCCGACGATATGTGGGACTACGATTTCCAAGTGGAATTTTCGGAGTGGATTCATCAGTATCGTCAAGCCCGGCGAACGTGTTGTCTGGTAGGAATCCGCACGCAGGAGAGTTTCAACCGGTGGCGCGCCATTCACAGCGATAAAAATTATTGTTGTTACGAACATTTGAAGTGGACGCGCAAAATTGCGGATAATGTGTATAATGCATATCCCATATACGATTGGCTTACGACCGATATATGGGTGGCGAACGGGCGCTTCGGCTGGCCGTACAATCATCTCTATGACCTCTATTATCAAGCCGGTGTGCCTATCGAGAAACAGCGGGTGGCGAGTCCGTTCATTTCGGCGGCGATACCCAGTCTGCAACTCTATCGGGTTATCGACCCGCAGACGTGGGGTCGCATGATTAATCGGGTGAACGGAGTCAATTTCGCCAATATTTACGGCGATACGCCTGCAATGGGGTGGTACACGGTGAAACTTCCGAAAGGCATGACATGGGAAAAATACATGCACTTCCTGCTGAGTACGCTGCCGGAAAACATACGGAACGGCTATCTCGAAAAATTGCGGGTAAGCATCGAGTTCTGGCGCACGAAAGGCGGCGTGCTTGCCGATGAAACCATCGAGAAGCTGCGGAACATGGGCATCGACATAGTGGTGGGCGAAACGACCAACTATCATACGACCAAGAAGCCGGTGCGCATGGAGTATCTCGACGATATAGATATAGAAGAATTCAGGGAGCTGCCCTCGTTCAAACGTATGTGCATCTGCATTTTGAAGAATGACCATTCGTGTAAATACATGGGATTTTCACCCAATAAAGTAGAACGGGAACGCCGCGACCGAATTATGGAAAAATATAACAGCTATTTCAAAAAAGATGAATGAGGAAAGATATAAAAGCCCTGTATATAAAGTAATTGCTGTTCCCGTCGATAAAGTGATGGCGAATGCCTATAACCCGAATGTGGTGGCTCCGCCGGAAATGAAGCTGCTTGAAATTTCGATTTGGGAAGACGGTTATACCATGCCCTGCGTCTGCTACTATGTCGCCGATAAAGATATGTATGAGTTGGTGGACGGGTATCACCGCTATATGGTGTTGAAAACTTCGCGCCGTATTTATGAACGGGAACACGGGCTGCTGCCCGTTGTCGTTATCGAAAAAGACCTGTCCAACCGCATGGCTTCGACGATACGCCATAATCGTGCACGAGGTACGCACAATGTCGAACTGATGAGCGAAATCGTAGCGGAGCTTACCAAGGCGGGTATGTCCGACCGTTGGATTCAGCACCATATCGGTATGGATAAAGATGAATTGCTGCGCCTGAAGCAGATAACCGGTCTTGCCGAACTTTTTGCCAACCAAGATTTCAGCGTCGCCGACGATTGATTTTACCGACGCCCCTGTATCGTAAAACGCCTTTTATCGAAGGCGCAGCACCATGCCTGCCTGCGGCGGGTTTTCTTGTGAAATATGGTTGCGGCGTATCAACACTTTTAGCTTGATGCCGTATTTCTGCGAAACATCATGTATCGATTCTCCCCGTAAAAGTGTGTGCTCGGTATTGCCTTTCAGGGCCCTGCGCCGTTTGACTTTAAGGTAAACGACATCTCCGGCGTTTAATTTGTAGCCGCGCGGAAAATCGTTGAATCGCCGCAGCTGATAACGATACTTTTCAAATTCGCGGGCAATCAGTTTCAGGTTGTCGCCTTCTCTTGCCACGACATAGGGCAATTTGCCGAGATGTTCCACATCGTGAAATTCGTAATCTTTGGGTACGCGCGGCATACCCTTGCCGTCGTAGCGGTGCAGGCCGTACAGCTCGATGGTCTGTATCAATTTGTTGGCGTATGCCTTGTCGGTAGCGTAGCCGCACTCTTTCAGTCCGCGCGCCCACCCTTTGTAATCGGTTACGGAGAGTTTGAACAGCTTGTCGTAGCGGGGACTTCGGGTTAGAAACCGCGCATGGTCTTCATACGACTCTTTGGGATTTTTGTATTTTCGGAAACATTCGCCTTTCTCGTCGTCGTCGTGATACACGCGCTTGCCGTCCCATGAATTGTGGCATTTGATGCCGAAGTGGTTGTTCGACTTCCGTGCCAGTTCGCTCTGTCCTGCGCTCGATTCGAGAAGCCCTTGTGCCAGCGTGATGCTGGCGGGAATTTTGTATCGCCGCTGATGTTCCATGGCAACGTCCCGATAAGTGCGGATATATTCGAGATAAATGGGATTTTTTTTCTGCCCGACAATGGTTGCTGCCGTAAAAATCAGAAAGAAAAATAATAGGCGATAACGAATGGACATAACCTGTAAGTGTTGGAATTTTCCGAAAGAATCGTTATATTTGTCGTATAAAAACAGCTGCGATATGGAATACATGCAACTCTCTGCAAAGATAACGGTTTGTCGGTATAACGAGCTATCTTCGGACGAAAAAATTTTGGTCGATGAGGCGCGTGCCGCTTTGCTGACGGCTTATGCTCCGTATTCCCGATTCAGGGTAGGGGCGGCGGTGCGGCTTGCCGACGGCCGCATCGTGCGGGGCAGCAATCAGGAGAATGCCTCGTTTCCGGCCGGTTTGTGTGCCGAGCGCACAGCTCTTTTTTCTGCCGGTACGCTGGCTCCCGATGTACCGGTCGAAGCCATTGCCCTTGCTGCCGACGCCAACGGTGTGCCGACATTTGCCCCCATTACGCCTTGCGGCATCTGCCGGCAGGTCATGCTCGAAACGGAGAATCGCGATGAAAAGCCGCTGCGTATACTCATGTGCGGGCGCGATGAAGTGTATATCGCCTCCTCTGTCCGCGATTTGCTGCCGTTGGCTTTCTCGCTCTGAAAAATAAAACTTCTTGACGAAGAAGACGAATCTATTTCGTATCTTTGTCTTTTCGATAATTCGGCTTTATGGACAATTATATCGTATCGGCTCGGAAATACCGCCCGACGACTTTTCAGTCTGTCGTGGGGCAGAAAGCTCTTGTGCAAACGCTCAAAGCGGCGATAGCCACCCGCAAGCTGGCGCACGCCTACTTATTTTGCGGAACGCGGGGTGTGGGAAAGACCACCTGCGCCCGCATTTTTGCCAAGACCATTAATTGCATGCACCCGACGCCCGACGGCGAGGCTTGCAACGAATGCGAGTCGTGCCGCGCTTTCAACGAACAGCGTTCGTTGAATATCATGGAGCTCGATGCCGCCTCCAACAATTCGGTCGAGGATATACGCCAGCTTATCGACAAGGTGCGCGTGCCGCCGCAGTTGGGGCAGTACAAGGTCTATATCATCGACGAGGTGCACATGCTTTCGTCGGCGGCGTTCAACGCTTTTCTGAAAACGCTCGAAGAACCGCCGCATCATGCCATATTCATTTTGGCGACGACCGAAAAACACAAGCTCTTGCCGACGATTTTGTCGCGCTGCCAGATATACGACTTCCAGCGCATCACGATAAGCGATATTGCCGACCATCTGCGCTACGTGGCAGGGCAGGAGGGCTATGCCGCCGAAGAAGAGGCGTTGAACGTCATCGCCCAAAAAGCCGACGGCGGTATGCGCGATGCCCTGTCGATATTCGACCAGATAGCCGCCTCGTCGGGCGGAAACATCACTTATCGGGCGACAATCGAGAATCTGAACATGCTCGATTACGATTACTACTTCCGCCTGACCGATGCTTTTCTGGCAGGCGACGTGCCGACGGCGCTGCTGGTATTCGATGAGGTGTTGCGGGCAGGGTTTGCCGCGCAGCTGTTTGTCAATGGGTTGAGCAGTCATTTCCGCGACCTGATGGTATGTCGCGATGCCGCCACGCGCCCGTTGCTCGAAGTGGGGGCGTCCATTGCCGAGCGGTATGCCGCGCAGGCGGCGGCTTGCAGCAATGTCTTCCTGTACAGGGCAATGGAGTTGAGCAACCGTTGCGACCTCGATTATCGTATCAGCAACAACAAACGCCTGCTGGTGGAGTTGATGTTGATAAAAATATGCCAGCTCTCCGTGCCGCAGACGCCTGCCGAACAGCCGGCGCCGGCTATACGACAGGTGCAAGCTGCACCGGCCCCGACTCCTCAAAACGGGACGTCATCGCCGGCTCCCGCTCCGAAAAACGAGGCACCGGCTCCGACGGCACCTTCCGCTCCGCAGCCTACCGCCCGACCGGCTTCGACACCGGCTGCATCGCCCGCATCGGCTATTCCTCCGGCACGTCCTGTACCGCCGACGACGCAGGCCGTCCGCGAAAAACGGGTGCCGCCCACCATTTCCATAAAATATCGCGCTTCCGAAGCGGCTCCCGCTGTGGCGGCAGAGCCGGAAGCCGATATGAACGAGCCTTTTACCGCCGACGATTTGGAAAAGGCATGGCTGGCTTTTGCCGATACGATTCCGACCGAAACGGTATTGCTGCAAACCATGCGAACCTGCCGTCCGCAACCGGAGTCGGCGACCGCTTTCACCATCGTGGTCGATAATCGGGGACAGCTTGAAAAACTGAACGGACGGGCTGCCGACATTCTGCACTTCTTGAAAAAGACGCTGCGAAACACCCGCATCGAAATGCACGTGCGCGAAAGCGAGCAGCAGGAGCGACGCAAGGTAAACAGCCCGACGGAACTGTATGCTTCGATGCTCGAAAAAAATCCCGACCTCGACCTGTTGCGCGATTCTTTCGGCTTGGAGTTGGCGTAACCGTTTATTTCCTCAGATAAAATGTGCCCCGCTATCGAGCGATAGCGGGGCACGGTATTTTTTTCGGACTCCGGCCTATTTCACGGTAACGGTGAACGACTTTAAGGCTTTTTCGTCGGAAGTGCCGCCGTACAGGATTTCATATTTGCCCGGCTTGCCCCACACGGTATTGCTTTGCGGGTCGAAGAAATCGAACGTGGAAGCCCGCAGCGGGAGGGCGATTTTCTTCGTTTCGCCTGCTTTCAGGTGCACGCGCTTGAATGCCCGCAGCGATTTCACCGGCCCTTCGGCATCTTGCAGGTTGCGCACATACACCTGTATCACTTCGTCGCCGTCGCGTTCGCCGCTGTTGGTGAGCGTAACATTCAAAATATTCTCCTTGCCGGCTTTGGGCTTGCGGACTAACGCGGCTTTTTTATAGGTAAAATCGGTGTAGCTCAGACCGTGCCCGAAGACGAACAGCGGTTCTTCCGTCATGTAGCGATAGGTGCGACCCTTCATGCTGTAATCTTGAAAGTCGGGCAGCTGCGCCGTATTTTTGTAGAAAGTAACCGGCAGACGTCCGGCTGGATTGTAGTCGCCGAAAAGCACGTCGGCAACGGCGGTGCCGCCCGCCTGCCCCGGATACCATGCCTGCAATACGGCATCGACGCAGGGCAGTTCGCGTTCCAGCCCGATGGCGCTGCCCGAACAGAGTACGAGCACGACTTTCTTGCCTGCCTCTTTCAGCGCCTTAATGACGTCGGTCTGCACCTGCGGCAGCTCTATCGCCGTGCGGTCGCCGCCGCGGAATCCCGGATAATCGACACGCATCTCCTCGCCTTCGAGACGCGGCGTGATGCCGCCCACGAATACCACGATGTCTTCATCGATGCTGCGTGCCAGCGCGGCGGCATCGACTTCTTCGAAACGACCGATGTCGAATCGCAGGTTTCCGTCGCCCGTTCCCTGTACATACTCTATCCGTATCGCATAGCTTTCGCCTTTGCGGGCGTTGAGCTTGTGCCCTTTGTTGGTGCGTGCCTCCGATTTGTGCCATACGTCGGCTATTGTGTCGTCGTCGATGATGAGGCGGTAGCCGTCGTCGCCGGAGAGCATGAAGTAATATTCGCCGTCGGCGTCGGGCCGGAAAGTCGCTGTGTAACGGGCGGAGAAGTTTTGCAGAGCCACTCCCTGCGCGAATCCGTCGGCGCCCCCGATGTCGAAATTGAACGGCAGGGCGGCGTGCGTGTGTGCCGCCGGTTCGCCCGTCATGTCGGTGTTGTTCCAGTACACGGCGTCAAAACCTTTCAGCCCCTGCGCGGTGCAGCGGTCGAACACACTGTTGAAGATTTTTCGCTCCACCCAGTCGCATCCTTTCATGTACGACACGCGGCTGTCTTTCTTACGTATGGCGTCGAGCACGGTTTCCGTGTGCGAAGGAAAGCCGTTGTAGTTGCCCCACATCATGGCGGAGTCGGTGGCGTTGGGGCCGACGACGGCGATGCGGCTCTCTTTGGAGAGAGGAAGCAGGTCGTTTTTGTTGTAAAGCAGCGTCATGCTCTTTCGCGCCATTTCGAGGGCGAATGCGCGGTGCGCGTCACAATCGACCACCGAGTAGGGTATGCGCGACCACTCCACGAGAGTGTCGGGGTCCATCATGCCCAGTTCGAAGCGCGCTTTCAGCAGGCGGCGCACCGAAACGTCGATTTGCGATTCGCTTATCAATCCCTGTTTCACTGCTGCCACTAATGACGAATAGTTGGAGCCGCACTCCACGTCGGTGCCGCTCAACACGGCATCTGCCGATGCAGCCTCAGCCGTCGGGTGTGTTTCGTGGTGTCCGGGTTTGAAGAAGTCGGTAATCGCGCTGCAATCCGAAACCACCATGCCGCCGTAGCCCCACTGGTCGCGCAGAATCTGTATCAGCAGCCGTTTGCTGCCGCAGCAAGGCTCGCCCTCGTAGCGGTTGTAGGCGCACATCACCTCTTTCACGTCCGCCTCCTGCACCAGCTCTTTGAATGCCGGCAGATAGGTTTCCCACAAGTCGCGCGGCGCAATGTTTTCGGCGTTGAACGAGTGGCGGTTCCACTCCGGACCGCTATGCACGGCGAAGTGCTTGGCGCAGGCATGCAGCTTGTCGTAGCGGGCGGTCGTGTCGCCTTGCAGCCCGAGCACTACCGCCACGCCCATGCGCCCCGTCAGGTAGGGGTCTTCGCCGTAAGTTTCCTGTCCGCGTCCCCAACGCGGGTCGCGGAATATGTTGATGTTGGGTGTCCAGAATGTCAAACCCTGATAGCGCAGACCGCCCTGTTTTCGCTTGAAGTCGTGATGTTTGGCGCGCGCCTCCGTCGATACGATGTCGAAAGCCGTATATACTGCCTCGTCGTCGAACGTTGCCGCCATGCCTATCGTTTGCGGAAACACGGTCGCCAATCCTGCCCGACCTACGCCGTGCAGCGCCTCGCTCCACCAGTCGTAGGCGGGTATTCCCAACCGTTCGACGGCAGCCGAACCGTTTTTCATCAATGACACTTTTTCTTTTAGGGTAAGCCGCTGCAACAAATCTTCGGCACGCTCCTCCGGCGAGAGAGCCGCATTTTGGTATGGAAGCTGCTCCTGTGCCGACAGCATGGCAGCGCCGCACAGACACGCAGCAGCCAGATAAAATTTTTTCAGATGCTGTTTCATGGTATATTCAATTTTTGCAAATATAAAAGATTTTATGTTACAGAAAAAGGCTGTACAAAATTTATTTGCCTGCTGTAATACTGAAAGATTCCAATTATTTTCTGATTTTGCACTTGTCGGTAGAATAGCGGAGTGGCAAAAATGTTTTAATGAAAAAAAATGAGGAATTAATAGATTTATCAATTCCCCATTTTCCATTTTTTATTTTCCCAAGTCTTCGTACATCATCAACAGGTGCGAGGCGCTCCAACTGAAATGTGGTGCCTGCAAACGTTCGCCATTGTGAGTGCCGTAGTTTTCATGGATAGGGGCATCTCCTGTCAGTCCTTGGCAACGGTCGAATACCTGCTGCGTATACCGATCGGCAAGGTCTTTGTAGCCGTAATTGCGCAAGCCTTTGATTGCCTGATAAGTCTGGTCGAGCCATATAGGTCCTCTCCAATAACCGTTCGGATCACATTGCGGATTGTCGGCTGCGGCTGTCGGGAAAGGAATGTATGTCGAAAACTTGGTCGTGTCGGTAAACAAAGCAAGTGCTTTTTCCATTTGTTCTTTACTGGCTATTTGCACCCAAAACGGTGTATAGCCTTCACATGCAGGTTCTTCGATGAAACTTTCGTTTGGAATACGCCGGTCGCAGAACCAGC
The DNA here is from genome assembly GCA_947589325.1 of uncultured Bacteroidales bacterium. Lineage (GTDB taxonomy): Bacteria > Bacteroidota > Bacteroidia > Bacteroidales > UBA11471 > Caccoplasma. The sequence goes on from CANQAM010000003.1 coordinate 58,664, forward strand.
CGATTTTATCGTCAAAAAAATAGTCTGCCACTTTATTGATATAGTCCGGTCCGTCGAACGTGTTGCCTGTAAGTTTGGCAAATTTCTTCAACAACCGGCATTCAAATGCCAGATAAGCGTTCAGGTCTATGCTTTCTTGGTTCAGGCTCCATGCGTCAGGTCCGTTCTTCAACATTGTTGCCTGATCAAAACGGATAGCATTATCCATGCCACTTTCCCATCGGGCTGCCTCTAACGTACCATCTGTGGCTCCGAATTCACACATACCGTTGCGGTTATGGTCACGTTTCTTGTACCACCATTTATAATATGCTAACAGTTGGGGATACATTTCTTTTACGAAAGCAGTGTCTTGGTTGTGTGCAAAGATTTCATCTACTGCCCAGCATACCAAAGGCGGTTTGCTGTCGCGAGCGTTGTTTTCTGCCGGATCGGTATAGATGCAGTCGATAATCATGCCATCGGGCAGCTGATAATCGAACATGGCACGGATGTTATTTTTGGCCAGTTCGGGAGCGAAACGTACCAGAGCTGCCGAGAAACGCCAGCTGTCCCATGCCCAAAAGCCAATGAAATAAGGTACGGCGTGGCTGGGAATAACCCCTTCGTGCAATAATCCTTCGCGGTGTGTACGCCAGTTGGATATCAAAGTAACAACCGATTTTACGGCAATCCGGTCGTATTCGTGTTTCAAGTCGTTGCGAAGGATTTTTTGCAGGTATTCTTGCCAACGTTCTGCATTGGCTGTCAATGCCGGTTGCGGGTTTTGCAGGAGGGCAATACTTCGCTGAGTACCGGAGGCAAGTTCTTCATCGGTGAAGTAGAAGGACAAAGCGACATAAGTCTGCCGGCAGTCCGGTTGGGTGTGTGCCGTATAGTGTTTCCCATCGCAGTTTAGTGTCACATCGGGCATAAAAGTCAGTTGCACGATTTCCCCATTCGGGTGATATGCGGTGATGTTTTGGTTTTCTTGTTTCAATGTTACTTGGCTGTTCCATTCTTTGTCGTTGAAACTGAAACCGTAATCGGCATCGCTGGACACTTGCAGCAAAGCTGTCGTGTTGTTTACGAAATTCATTCGCTGTTCGATGCTCCCCGAAGCCGAAGAAGATTTCATATAGATTTCACCGGGGAAGTAAGAGACAGAATCGGGTACCCATGCCTCTGTTTTGTCTGCGAAATGGACTTCTATGGCTGACAGGGCAAACCAGATACGATTGTCGATACTGAACGGACCGCAAAAGCCGTTTATCCATTTCTCTGCTTGTGGAAGGGTAAAGCCCATCCACGAACCTGCATCGGTAAAACAGCCGACACGGCGTATGGTAGAGTCGGGTGTGAGTGAAATATTCAGTATATTCCCGAAATTATAGCGTAAGGCATCTGTCTGTAACTTTTCCATTGTTGGGGTACAGGCATAAAATCCGGTTGTCAGGCTGGCGAATAGCCAGATTTTGAAAATTGTCTTTTTCAAGGTAAACATATTATTCGATTCTTTAATTTGTTAAAATGAATATCTCCCAATGTCGGTAGATAAAACAGGCAACTTCTTTTAACCCCTTATTGGTAAAATGCAAACTTAGAACCATCTCTTATGTGCCAGTTCGGCTGCATCGGTCTGAGCATCGAGCGGTTGCAGGGTGAAACTGTAAGTCCAGTCGTGTGGAGTGATGGTATATTCCGAGTGCACTTGTGCACCCCAAGTATTATCACCGCCTACACCCATCTGCCGGTGGTCGATGTTCAGCCATACCATATCTTTTTTCTCGATGCTTCCGCCATGGCGGGGGTCAATGTTGAACGGACGGTACATGATATCTTGCATCGGAAAGTTCCAAGCACTTACGCTCAATGGCTCTTCTCCGGTTACCAGCAAGCCTTCACCTGCCGTGTTTCGCAGCGCAGTCCAGCGTACATCACATTTGTTGCCTGTCTCTTGCGCACGGACGTAGGCATGGTATTGTTCCCATACGCTTGCGCTATATAAGCCGATAGTTGCTCCACTCTTGCGGTCTGCATAGTTTTCGTGAGGACCTCTTCCCAGCCACGTCATCTGTTCGTATGCACCTGATAAAATCATACGCATACCCAAGCGGGGCATTTCCGGTAATTGCTTGTTGCCTGCGATGAATTGCAGCGTTACTTTTACGACCCCGTTCGGGCGGATATGGTAAATGATTTGCAGTGTAGATGCTTGTTCTTTCATGTCGTATATGGTGGTTACCGTAGCGAGTTTTTTATCAGCGCTTTCCTCGATGCGGATATCCTGTAATGCAGCGTTCTCGCCCGCGTATTTCCAAGTTTGGCAACGTTCTTCCGTGCCGTTTGCCACGTCGTTATCGGTCAGCCCGCGCCAGAAGTTGGCTTGCAGACCTTCTTTGATTAAATTTTTCCCCTTGTATTCCAAAACAGTCATTTCACCATTGCGTGTGTCGAAACGGATTCGGAAATCGGCATTACCTGTCAGGGTGAGTGCCTCCGGTGTGCGTTCGCATTGCAGGGTACCGTTGATGGATTCCATGGGTGAAATAATGTGTTCAGCAGGTAATTCCCATTGCTCCATAGCGACTACGTGTCCGGCTGGCACCAGCGCACTGGCTTGACGGGTCAGCGCTTCTACTTTCAAAAAATGTTCTTTCCCATCGCTCGGAAGCGCTTGTAGCGGCAATGTCATTTCACCTGTCTGGCGGGCAGGAATGACAGGAAAGTCCATGATGCCTTCCTGTGTGATTTTGCCATCGACTTCTACCGTCCATTTTAATTGAAAATCCGAAAGGTCGATGAAATCGTGCCAGTTGGTTACCTGAATGCGGTTCGCCGAGAAAGGTGTCGGGCGGAAATGAATGTATTGATATACTTTTTTCACTTCCCAAATATGCGGGTGCAAACTTCGGTCGGAAGCTATAAGCCCGTTGGCACAGAAGTTTGAATCGTTGGGTACTCCTACAAATCCCATGTCGCCGCCGTATGCCCAAATATCGTGCCCTTTTTCATCTTTCTTGGCAAAGGTTTGGTCTATCCAGTCCCAAATGAATCCTCCTTGCAATTGGTCATATTTATAAATCATGTCCCAGTAGTCTTGCAGATTGCCTGCGCTGTTGCCCATCGAATGTGCATATTCGCAGAGGATAAGCGGACGTGCCTCCCGTTGATTGGCGTGTTGGCGCAGACGCCAGATACGGGCATACATGGGACAGTATATATCCGAAAGATTGTCGTAACCGCCCCCTTCGTATTGAACAGGACGTGTCGGGTCGGTCTGCTTAGTCCAACGATAGAGTGTTTCGAAGTGCTTGCCATAGCCCGATTCGTTGCCCAATGACCAAGTAACGATAGCCGTATAGTTGCGGTCTCGTTTCACCATGCGGTTCATGCGTTGCAGGAAAGCGCTTTCCCACTCGGGATAATTGGCAAGTGTCCCGTCTTTGTGGAACATCATGCCGTGGCTTTCGAGGTTGGCTTCATCTATTAGGTATAAGCCATATTTATCACACAGGCTGTACCATTCATAATGATTAGGATAATGACTGTTGCGTACGGCATTGATGTTAAACAGCTTCATCAGTCTGATGTCGTCTGCCATGCTTGCCACATCAATGCTGCGTCCGGTGAAACGGTTGTGTTCATGCCGGTTTACTCCTTTGAACAAAACAGCCCTGCCGTTGATAAGCTGTTGTCCGTTCTTCATTTCTACTGTGCGGAAACCGAAGGGATGGGCGAATGATTCCAAGGGCTTTCCGTTGCGGTCGAATGTGTTTACAACGAGTGTATATAGATTCGGCGTTTCGGCGTTCCATGGCAATACTTTTTCAAACAGTTTATCACAGGTCATCAGTGTGTCGGTCGCATGGCTGATGATTTTTTTCTCCATGAACAGTTGTTTGCCTGCCGTATCCAGTACTTTGACTTCCACCCGCTGTCCTTTCTGCGGTTGATTCAAAATGACTTCCAAGTCAAAATCTCCATCTTGATAATCATTTGCCAGTCCGGCTGTCAGCTTGAAGTCTTTTACGCGGCTTGCGGGGCGTGCATATAGGTAGACGTCCCGTTCGATGCCGCTGTATTTCCAATAGTCCTGTCCTTCCAAATAAGAGCCATCGCTGTAACGGAAGACTTTTACGGCAAGTTTGTTTTTCCCTTTCTTCAACAGTCTGGTAACATTGAAATGCGCCGGCAGGCGGCTGTCTTCGCTATAACCGACAAATTCGCCGTTTACCCAGCAGAAGAAAGCTGATTCTACCCCTTCGAAGTCGAGGTAGATATCCATGCCTTTCCATTCTTCGGGTACGTTAAATTCACGCACATACGCACCTGTCGGATTATAGTCGGCAGGAACAAAAGGCGGATTGGCGGGGAAGGGATAGCGGGTATCGGTGTAGATGGGCGCATCGAAGCCTTGCAGCTCCCAGCTGCCGGGTACCTCGATGTCTTTCCATTTCTTGGTATTGTATTCCGGCTCTTGGAAATTGTCGGGGCAGGCGTCGTTGTTTTTTGAATAAAGGAATTTCCATGTCCCGTTTAATGAGATGCGGCGTTCTGCGGCAGAGTTTACCTGAAAGCGTTCCGCATCAGGTAATACCTGTTGGGCAAGAGCCGCTTGTTCGTTGATGAACGGCAGAAAATGTGCCGTCATGGGTTCACGGTTAATTTCATTGATGCGTGCATCTTGCCATGGCTGGCTGTTGTCGGCTCCGGCAGTCGCACTGCCAATGAGAAAAGTAAACAAACCGATGCAAAGTATTTTGTTCATGGTTAAGTTTTTAGACTTGTTGAGTGTTCTCTCTAAATAGAACAAAAAAAGGTTACTAAAAACGGTACGCTGAAATCTGTTACGAAACCGTGGAAGATGGATACTACGGCAAATTGTTGCCCTGCGCATTGGGTAATGACGGGCAGAGTAGTATCTGCCGTAGTAGCTCCTCCTGCGGATATCGGTGCCAGATTGCCGAACCAGCGGACCAACAAGGGCGCGCACAGTAGCGTGATAATTTCGCGCAAAATGTTTGACAACAAGGCGATTGTGCCCAATTCGGGACCTTTGTATTCGGTGATGAAGATGCTTGACAGCGAATAGTAGCCGAAGCCGGCGCCTACTGCCATACATTCGGGAGCGCTGCGGTGCGGAAGCAATAAACTTACCAAGGCGGTTGCCGATAGTGTGCCTATAATCGTCATGATTGGCAAAAACACTAACCGTGGATTCAGCCTGCGGAAATTTTTCACGGTCTGAGGGTCATTGCCGATACTTAGACCTACGCAGAACATCAAAGCGCATAGGGTATAGAAGCTGATGTCGGTCTTTTCGATGTCGAAAGGAATGGCGTGGAACAATCCGCAGATGCAGCCCAAGGCAAAGAAACCTACGATAATCAAACTGCCTTTCATGCTTCGTCTCCTTTCCTCTTATATAATATTTTCCATAAGATCCACGCAGTCAGACAGCTTCCGAGAACGGCGGCTATGGTAAGAGTCAAAGCCTCCACCCCTAATGTGGCAAGTCCTTCGATAATCTGTTTGTTACTCCCGACTTCTATGCCCAGCAAGAACAGCAGCACCCAGATCAATGCTGTGATAATGCCGTGTATTCTTGGCAACTGCTGCTTGCGGAGCAAGAAACCGATGCCCATACCTCCTAACATAAGTCCGATAACTGTAAACATAATCCTTTATTCTTGTCTTTTTCGGCAAAAATAATCAATCCCGTCCGAAATTTCTTTATTATTCGGACGGGGAAAGAGAATTATTGTTGAACAGACGGGTTCGCGTCAAGCTCCCATTTCGGTATCGGGTAGAACAACTTACTGTTGTCAAATCCCGTGCGCCCTGCCGCTTGCATTCGTTCGGCTGTTACCTGCCAACGGCGCATGTCATACCAGCGGTAGCTTTCCAACGGAAATTCCAAGATACGTTCATGTTCTATTTGAGCTTTTACGGTTTCGTAGCTGCTGTTGTTAGGAATTCCCACCATGCCTCCGTGGGTGGTGCGTACTTCGTTGATGTAAGGAATGGCTTTACCGGTTTGACCTTGTTCGTTCAATGTTTCTGCCATCATCAGCAATACGTTGGCGTAACGCATGAGTGGAATGTTGAAGTCGCACGATTCCTGCATGTCTTCTGCTGTCGGGCTGATAAATTTGCGGAAAACGGGTTTGTCGATTGTGAAACGTTCATCGTAGTCTAGACCTAATACTTTGCCGGTTCCGTCATTATAATACGGACAACGGAAGAACAGGGTGTTGTACATACGGTTGTCGTACAATCCGTCAGCTTTTTCTCCTTCTTTCATATATTCTTCCACGAGCATATCGCTGGGCAGTATTTCGTCCCAGCCTCCCAGTTCGGTTGCCCCCATCCATTGGTTGATGTAAGAATAGTGTCTCGAGCCGTTTGCTTTACTTGCCGAGTATTGCGCTTCAAAGATGGATTCGGGGCAATTCTTGTTGGTGCCATTGAACATACCGATAAGATTGTCGCCACTTACCAATGCATATTTGCCGCTATTGATGACTTGACGGAACGCATCGGCAGCTTCGGTCAGGTAAGTCGTTTTTTGTGCGGATTCTTCGTAAGCACGGGTCAGATAAGCCAGACCTAAATAAGAGTAAGCTGTACCGCTTGTTGCGCGTCCCAGTTCCTCAACGTTGCGCGACTGAGGCAGGTTGGTGGCTTGTTTCAGTTCTTCGATGATGAAGTCCCAGCATACCGTACGTTCGGACAGCGGTTTGTTCAATTGGCCGGTTTCGGTAATGTATTCGTCACGGATGATGATTTTTTCCCAGTTCAGCAACAACATCAGGTGATAGTAGCCGCGTAGGAAATGTGCTTCATCTAAGATAATGTTACGGGCGTTTTCGTCAATTTGTTCTGCTGAGATGTTGGGAACATTGGCAATGACTTGGTTGGCGAAATTGATTCCCCGACACAAATCTTGGTAGTAATACGAAAATTGTGTGTTGCCATTAGTATACGTGAAGTTATACAAAGCCACCCATTGGTCGTAGTTTCCCGCATCGCTGCCCAAGTTTACGATGTCGGCACGATATTCTTCGGTTGGCCAACGTACTTCGCTGGTGGCGTACGTGTCGCCATGATACAATTGCGAATAAACGGCGGCCAAACCGGCTTCGGCGTCTGATTGGTCTCTCCAATAATTGCCGGTGGTCAGTTCGTCCGGTGAGCTGACTGTCAGGAAGTCCTCGCATGAAGTGAACGACAAGGCGAGGCATATACTTGTTAATGATAAAAACGTTTTCATATTTATGTGTTTTTATAAGGGTTAGAAAATCAGTTGAGCACCTACGGTGAACGAACGAGTGAAGGGATAGATGTAGCTGTCGATGCCGGTATCCAGCGGGCTGCTGCGGGCAAACTCGGGATCGGTGCCCGAATACTTTGTAATCGTGAACAGATTTTCTCCACTGACGTAGAAACGCAATCTTTCGATGTGTATCTTTTGCAGCCGCAAGGTCGGTAGGCTATATCCTAATTGTGCTTGGCGCAGGCGTACGAAATTCCCCTTTTCCAAAAAACGATCTGATTCACGAGCGTTGCGGTTCGGGTCATTTAATACGGCGCGAGGTGTGTCGGTATTTGTATTGCTCGGTGTCCATGCGTCCAGTACACTGGTCAGCATATTACCCGGTGTCTGCATACTTTCGTAATAGTAGCGGTTACCGTTGAACAACTTGTGACCCCATGCGCTGCCGAAGTCCAAGGACAAGTCAAAACCTTTGTAACTTGCCGAGAAGTTGAAGTTGGCTTCCACTTTCGGAATACCTGTACCACAATATTCACGGTCGCTTTCATCTAATACGCCGTCTCCGTTGATGTCTTTGAAGCGAATGTCTCCTGCTTTTGCATTGGGTTGCAGGGGTTCGCCTTGTGCGTTTACATAGGCGGCTGCTTCTGCATCGCTTTGGAAAATACCGTCGGTGCGATACAGGTAGAAAGCACTGATAGGTTTACCTTCCATGGCGTATGCCGGCGTATAGTCGGTGCCGTATATCAAACCGGTGCAATACAATGCTTGTCCTTTGTCGGCAAGATTTACTACTTCGTTGTGAGTGGTGCTCAGGTTGAATCCGATGCTATAATTGAAGTCTTTTACTTTGTCTGCCCAAGTGATTTCCAATTCAAAACCACGGTTGCGGATTTTGCCGACATTCAGAATCGGGTTCTCGTATCCGACAGAAGGTGGAAGACGTTTGGTAATAAGCAAGTCTTCTGTTTGGTTGATATAGTAGTTGAGGCTACCGGTCAGTCGTTTATGGAACATTGCATAGTCGAAGCCGATGTTTTTTGTATCGGTCGTTTCCCATTTCAGGTCGTTACGTGGCATATTCCAAGCGATGGCTCCTGCCCATGGGTTGCTTCCGCTTCCTTGTACGTAGCCGCCATAATACGTGTTATAAGTAGAAATCAAGGCTTGGAAGTCGTAATAGCCCAAAGCACTTTCGTTACCCAGACGTCCCCAGCTGACACGGAATTTCAAGTTATCGACAAATGTATTTTTAGGGAAGAATTTTTCTTGACTGATTTGCCAGCCAAAAGCTACTGAGGGGAAACACCCCCAACGGTTGTCCTTGCCAAACTTGGAAGAACCATCGTAACGGATAGTCGCTTGTACCAAGTAGCGGTCATTATAATTATAGTTGATACGACCGAAGAAAGACGCTCGATTGTAAGCCCATTCTGTTCCGTTGCCCGAATAGGTACCGCCTTTTCCGGCATTGATGGTTGGAAAGTTCGGGTCGAGGAAGCCCGCAGGAACATTTGTGGAAACAAGGTTTCCGTTACTATCTACGGTATATTGGGTAGCAAAACCCTCTACACCTACGCCGTTGTTACGTTGCTTGGTTGCCGTGATTGATGAACCGACCATAACATTCAAGCTGTTTTTCCTGAACTCTTTGTTGAAGTTCAACACATTATCGAAAGTTTGTTCTTCCCAGTAATAAGTCGATTCCGAACTGTACGGATACAAATTAGGCTGGTTGCCATTGGATATGTAATCGGGATAGTGCTCATTCTGGCGATAGTGTGTGCCGCGGTAAGCATAACTGGTCTTAAAGTTCAGCCACGGGGCGAAGCGGATACCGAGCGAAGTATTCGCCGTCATATAATAATAACGTTCTGTTTCTTTATGGTAATAATAGTCTGCCATCGGGTTGTTATTCACCGGAAGTCCTTGAGAAGAAGTCAGGCCGAAACCATATTTTTCATTTTCATCATATACAGGGACCAACGGTGAGATGTTGTACATCTCGCGCAGAGAATAGGTCGGTTGGAGATTTTTCGTATAACGGAAGCCCAAATTGGCGTCTATGTCAAAGATGTATTTGCTCATGTGCATTTTCATGCGGGCATTGTCTTGACGGAAATCGTTGCCCAGAAAGATTCCTCTTTCATCTGCGTGGTTGTAAGAAGCCGAGTATTGTGCTGTTTCACCGCCTCCACGTACGCTGAGCATGTAATTTTGCGCGAAACCGTTACGCATCATTTCGTCTTGCCAATTGGTATCTACGCCTGTATCGCCGGTGCAGTAAGCCGGAATATCTGTTGCTCGTCCTGCGTTTTCATACATGGTCTTAATCATGGACTTGTATTGTTCCGCATTGACAAACTTTTGTTTTTTGGCTGCATTGGTAAAACTCAAATACGTATTGAAGTCGATATGTGTTTTCCCTTTCTTACCGTTTTTGGTCGTGATGATGATGACGCCGTTGGCGGCAACGGAGCCGTAGATGGCTGCGGCTGCACCGTCTTTCAGGATTTCCATAGATTGAATATCTACGGGGTTAATGCCGTTGATGTCGCCGGGGAACCCATCAATGATGTACAGCGGTTCATTGTTGCCGAATGACTTTACACCACGGATTTTAACCGAAACGCCTGCACCGGCATTACCGCCCGAACGCATGATATTCACACCGGCCACTTTCCCTTGCAGGGCTTCAGCCGGATTGGTTGTCGTACGTTTGATTAGTTCGTCGGTATCTACCGATGAAATCGCACCCGTCATGTCGCTTTTTTTCATCGTACCGTAGCCGATAACGACGATTTCGTCCAACATTTCAGTGTCCTCTTTCAACATAATCTTAAAAGAGGTCTTGTTGTGGACCGGAATCTCTTGTGTTTCTAAGCCTACATAAGAGATGACCAGTGTGCCTTGGGGAGACATCTTCAAGGTGAAGTTGCCGTCAGTGTCTGTAAAGGCGCCGTTGGTAGTACCTTTTTCCAATACGCTTGCTCCGATAATTGTCATACCGGAGGGATCTAATACTGTTCCTTTCACTTGGATTGTCTGTGCAAGTCCCGAAGCCGGAAGCAGTAAAGCCAGCAAGAATGTCCATTGCCATGCTTTCACTCGAATCTTGTTTTTCATTGTTTTTTTTAGTAATGGTTTGTTTGCTTTTTGACATGGGCAAATATGTGAAAAAGAAAAAGGAATGAATGTTTTTATTTGCTACAAACTATCTACACAGTGAATTTTGTAGGTATATTTAATATCTACATAATAAAATGTATTTAGCTGATAATAATATTATTACTTTTATTTATTGTATCTACAAAAAGATGTTTTACTCCCCTTGCGAGAAGACGGAGCTTCAAGTGCCATGGAAGTCTGTGTCAGAAAGTTTTTCAGATGCTTTGTATGTATGCGATAAGGTCTGTTTTGCCCGAAAGCCCCAACGATTTGCGCAGACGGTAACGGTTCATGTTGATGGTCTTGGGCGTGTTGCCGGTCAGCATGGCGATTTCTTTGGTTGAGAGATTGACGCGCAAAAGGCTTGCCAAATGCTTTTCACCTTGTGTCAGGTTGGGGTGGCGTTTCGTCAGGTGGGCAAGAAATTCGTTGGTCTTTTCGTTGATGGTATTAAGAGTCGTGCTGTTGTGCTTGTTCGTGGTCTGGTATTGGCGTATGAACGCATTGATGGTTTTTATGTGGCTTATCAGTTCGGGGTGTTCCATTCGATAGCCTTTGCGCACCTGTTCTTGTATCTTGTCGAGCAACTCGTTGCGGCTTTGCAGGAATACGGCAAAGTTCATCGTCTCTTCCTTGTTGGTAGCCAAAGCCTGCTGCACGTTTTCCAGTTCGGTTTTTTGCTGTTGCATTTTCAGTTTGGCTATTTCGTGCTCCGATTGTTCGATGCAGTATTGGGCGTTGAGCAATTGGATTTTCTTTTTGCGTTTGTAATGCAGGAACAACAATGTACCGATGATGGCAAGCAGAATGCCGGCGATGAGAAGGGTGATGATGTTGCGGCGTAGCAATTCGATTTTATAATTCTGTTTTTGCAATTCTTCCTTTTGCCGGTATGCCGCAAGTTTTTCTTGGCTGATGCGTTGTTCCACCGACCGCAGTTTATTGACGCTTTGGATTTCCTTGCTTAGGGCATACAGCGAATTTAGCTTTTGATAGGCGGTACGATAATCGCCGATGCCTTTGTAGGCGAGGGCGGCATATTCGTAGTTGTCGCAAATGATGCCTTTTGCTCCTACCTTCTTTGCCAGTTGATAGGCTTTCTCCAAAGCGGAAATGGCTTCGGTATAACGATGGGCATAGATATAGATTTTTCCTAAATTGTTATAGTTTTCGCTCAATGACCAGATAGCGTTCAAATGTTTGTTGATAACGATGGCTTCGTTTATCCATTTCAACTGTTCGTCGGTGTTCCCTTGATACAAGCAGAGGTTGTTCAGATTGGCAGCAATGTATTTTAAGTTTTTAGTAGAACGGTTGATGACCAATGCTTTTTTTAGGAAGTGGTCGGCTTGTTCAAATTCGTTGATATAGGTGTGGATAATTCCCCGGGTGTTGTAGCATTGGGCAAGGTATACTGAATCGTTTTCAGTTTTGAAAAGCGATATAGCATTGTTACTCAGGGCGATGGCGCGGCTATAGTCTTCCAGATTCGCATAGACTAAACTCATCATGTTGTAAATGTTTCCCCGCAAGATGTTGTTGCCCTTAGGCAGGATTTCTTCGGCTTCGTACAACGCTTGGATACTATTGTCAAAATTTCCTTGCAAGCGTTCCGCCATGGCATAGACGTAAAGTGCTTGTGCCTCTTTTACGGGAGATGGAGCTTTGTCTTTGGCTTGCAGGGCATAATAAACGCTTTGTTGCGGATAGATGTATAAATCTTGTTCCGCTTTTTTCAATAAAGAATCGGTTTTATCCGTAATAGGGGCTTCGGTAAAGGCAAAGTTGAAGAAAACGGACAAGAACAGACAAAGTGTGATGCAGTGTTTCATCATAATTACAAAGATAGGAAAATTCTTTTGTGTTGCCAAGCCGAAAGGGAAGATTCGGTCGGCATTACAAAAGAAGATTGAAAAGCCGCTCTTTGGTAGACATGAGGTTGAGTTTTTTCGAGGGTGCTTATGTTTAATAGTTTTTAATTATTCTTATCTTTCAAGTTTTTCCGGCCTCAATCCTTTCGTTGCACTCCGAAAGTACGAATGGCGTTACCGATTTTTATTTGCCGAATGGTTTTGAGAATTCTCGACAGGAAAAAATCAGTACTGCGTGTCGGTGGAGAATTTTAGGCGGGTGGCGTCGAGTTGGCGGCTGACATTGAAATAGAAACCGCGTGTAGTGCCGATGAGGTCGTACACGCCGATGTAGTCGCACTGCGGCGGACAAAATTCGTAGGTGTCGGGCATGACGCCGAGCGTGTTCAACAGGTCGTAAGCGTGTTCGGGTGCGATGACGTACCATGCCGTTTCGGCGCTCTGCCCGTCGCCCGTCGAGAGTATGGCGTCGAGCAGGCGGTGCAGGCGTTCCCGCCAGAAAGCAGCGGCGTCGGCTTGCCCCGATAGGGTGTTTGCGTGAACCATTGCCGACATGCTCCGCAGGTCGAAAGGATTGTTATCTAACGAGCGGTGGGCGCATTTCAATAGGGCGGCACACGTTTCGGGCGGGTATTCTCCGCGCTTACAGAGCGAGTCGAGTTCTTCGGCGCAGGGCGACGTGCGGTAGGGGTCGTAGTCGTCTTGGAAAGAATATCCGAAGTAAAGATACCGGTAGTCGTCGGACGTCAGCGTGGTGTCGCCGTCGAGATAGCGCTGCATCAAAACGGGGAAGTAGTAGGGCGAGCCGATGTCGGCGATGCTCTTTTTTATCGCCTCCATATCGGGCGCGGCAACAGTCAGGGTGTCGGGATATTCGTGCGGAAGCGTGTGCCCGTGCATCGCTGCGGGCAGGAAGAACAGGAGGAGGGAGAGTGTCGTTTTTAATCTTTTGTACATGATGAATCGGGAAATAACGTTTCCAGCAGCCCCGCGCAGGCATCTTCGAGCAGGTTGAGCACCAGCTCGAAGCCGTCGGCTCCGCTGTAATAAGGGTCGGGAACATGGTCGTGAGGGTAGTTTCGGCAATACTCCGTCATGCGGTGTATTTTTGACGAGGCGGCGAGGTCGGGTGCCAGTTCGCGCAGGTCGTCGATGTTTGCGTCGTCCATGCCTATCACGAGGTCGAAACGCTCGAAGTCGCCGGCGCCGATGCAGCGGGCATGGTGTTCGAGCAGATAGCCCCGACGGGCGGCGTGCGCCCGCATACGCGGGTCGGGCAGGCTGCCGGCGTGTCCGCCGTAGAATCCCGCCGAATCCACCTCCATGCGGTCGGTCAAACCCCGTTCCCGCAGCAGGTGGCGCATGATGCCTTCGGCAGCCGGCGAGCGGCAGATGTTGCCGAGGCATACGAACAGCACCCGATAGTGCGGAGCGGTATCGTTTGTGTGTTTCTCCATATTCTCGTTTAACGACTGTAAAGATAAGAATTTTTCCATTCTCTGCCAAATCGTTCCGTGCCGGCAGGCGGAAAATCCGGCGGCTTACGCTTTTCGCGGAGGGCTTGGCGGTGAAAATCGTGTTTATTTTTTTCGGGGAAGCGTTTGCAGGAATAAAAAAAATAGCTACTTTTGCGGCGGGTAAGTCCTACACGGCCAGCTCCCTGTCAATCCCCCAGGGCTTGACCGCAGCAAGGGCAGCAGGTCGTAGCGGCGCGATGTAGATCGCTTACCCTCTTGCCGATATAGCTCAGTTGGTAGAGCAACGGTTTTGTAAACCGTCGGTCGTGGGTTCGAGTCCCTCTATCGGCTCTCAGAGAAAAGCCTCGTATTCAAACGAATACGAGGCTGTTTATTTATAAGGAATAATCTCTCGTTATTGAAGGGGCACCGTTTGCAGGTTGCGGACGATGGGGTAGCCTTGGTCGGGGGCGTTGGTCTGGCGCGGCACGCGCGATACGCGCAGATTTGTTTCATATAGGAGCGCCTGTTCCGTGCCGGGCTCGATGACGCTCAACAGATTTTCATACCCGTCGAGCACTTCGCCCTGCGCGTTTTTGAATCGGGCGGGCAGACCGTCGGTCAGCAGCTTTTTCTGGTCGAACTGTATGGAGCTTGTGAGAGCCGAGTAGCCGAATGCCTCGTCGCGGCTCGTGCCGGTATCGGCTTTGCTGCCGGCGGCATTCGTGAGCGACACTTGTACGGGGTGGCGCATCACTATGGCGGAGGCTTCGCGGATAAATTCGCGGGAGGCGGGATTGTATTCGAGCGTGATGAGCATGTCGATGTCGCCGATGTTGGCAAGACGGCGCACGGTATAATTCACGTCGTCCGAAATCAAATCGACGCACACCAGCGGCAGGAAGTTGCCGTAGCGGGTGCGGAATACGAACAGCGTATCGGCGGGCGTCATGCCCATGCCTTTGAGAATGGACGACTCGAATATGGAGGGGCGCAGTTTGTATCCGTTATATACGGTGTCGGGGAAGATGACGACCGAGCGCCCGTGCCGCTCGTTGTCGTAGAATGTGCCCGCGAGGATTATCGCCTCATGTTCGGCGGCATAGCGGCGGAGGCGTTTCAGCAGCCGGCTGCGCTCTTTTTTCTCCATTGCCATCGACAGCTCCGGAAAGACCAGTATCTGCGAACCGTTCAGCTCGGCGGTCGCCAGACATTTTTCGATTTTCTCCGCATGAGCTTTGGCGTCGGCGATGACAGGCAGCTGCGTTCCCTTATCGACGATGTAGGGAATATCTATTTGGAATTGGGCGATGCGCACGAACGGCACCCGCTCGCCTCCGAGCCGGTCGATGTATTTCACCTCCGGCAGTTGAGCCGCTGCCGAAAAGACGGCACACACGATTGCCCCTAAAAATATCGCGAAAGTTTTGTGTCGGCAACAAATGTTTTTCATGACTGTTTCAGAATGAATTGACAGGTGCAAAAGTAGTTTTTTCTTTCGTATCGTTTTCTTAAAAAACACAAAAAAACGCCGGCTTTTGCCGACGTTTTTGTTTCGTGACCCCGGAGGGGCTCGAACCCTCGACCCAATGATTAAGAGTCATTTGCTCTACCAGCTGAGCTACGGAGTCATTTTTTTCGGGGACAAAAGTAATGCTTTTTACCGAACCCGCAAAAATTATTCTTTCTTTTTTCGTTTGAAAATTTTTTTGAATCGTCCGTCGAAGCGGATATTGATGTCCGTTGTAAAAAAAATCTCGATTTTTGTATTGATATATTCAAATCAATAATTACCTTTGCAGTCGCAAAAGCCAATCGGGGTGTAGCACAGTTGGCAGCGCGCCACGTTCGGGACGTGGAGGTCGGAAGTTCGAGTCTTCTCACCCCGACAGAAAATCCGCTCGATTCATCGGGCGGATTTTTTTGTTTTCTGTCCCGTGCGGTCGTGGGCAGCGGTTGGTCTTGTAGGTAAAAAAATCGGAAGCCGGCTTATGCAAGCCGGCTTCCGATGGTGACCCCGACGGGATTCAAACCCATAACCTTCTGATCCGTAGTCAGATGCTCTATTCAGTTAAGCTACGGGGCCGTTTTTCCGACGGCAAAGATACGAATAATTTTCTTCCTGCAACAAATTCGGCGGATTTTTTTCGAGAAAAATTTATGGTGCGAAAATTCCTGCAAAAAATAACGGGCGGTAAATTTGTGGGAGAAAAAGATTTGTCGTACCTTTGCGCCGCTAATGCAAAATATTCACTAAACAAAATTTCAAATGGCAACAAAAATCAGATTACAAAGACACGGCCGCAAAGGCTATGCGTTCTATCACATTGTAATCGCCGATAGCAGGGCGCCACGTGATGGCAAGTTTATTGAAAGGGTAGGTTCTTATAATCCGAACACTAATCCTGCTACAATAAATTTGGATTTCGAAAGGGCTTTGTATTGGCTGCAAGTCGGTGCGCAACCTACCGATACCGTTCGCAACATTCTTTCGACGCAAGGCGTGCTGTTGAAGAAACACCTGCTTGGCGGTGTGAAAAAAGGTGCATTCTCGCTCGAAGAGGCAGAAAAACGTTTCAATGCGTGGCTGACGCAGAAACAATCGGCTGTCGAAGCCGTAAAGGCAAAAGTGAAAGATGCCAAAGCCGCTGACGCCAAGAAACGTCTTGAAGCAGAGAAAGAGGTTAATAAAAACATCGCAGAGGCTGTCGCCAAGAAGAAAGCCGAGAAAGCTGCCGCCGAGGCTGCCGCTGCTGCCGAAAAAGCCGCAGAAGCTGCACCCGCCGAAGAGGCTCCCGCTGCTGAGGCTGCTCCCGAAGCTCCTGCCGCAGAAGCTCCCGCAGAGCAAAGTGCCGAATAAGAAGTTATCCGCACAACATATAAGCGCAACGACCTGCGGTCGTTGCGCTTTTGTTTTTTTTCGTTGCCGCGAAATGCCGACACGCTGCGGCATTTCGTTTTTCGGTTTCCCGTGTACCGGTGTCGGAGAGAGGGGGGTTATAAGGAATCGTCTTTTTTCCGGCGGGCGGACGTTTTGCCGGGCGCCGTTTCGCTCGCCACGCGCGAGGGGTGTTGGTTGATAAAATCTTTCCAACTCGTATAAGCCTTTTCGAGGTGCGGGCGGTTGGTCTGGTAGAAGTGGCACAGCGCGGCGGCAAGCCCGTCGGTGGCGTCGAGCTGCGGCAGCATGTTTTCTTCGGGAATGTGCAGAATGCGGCGCAGCATATCCGCCACCTGTTCTTTGGCGGCGTTGCCGTTTCCCGTAATCGCCATTTTTATTTTCAGCGGAGCATACTCGTGAATGGGAATGTCGCGATAGAGTGCGGCGGCCATGGCGATGCCCTGTGCCCGTCCGAGTTTCAGCATCGACTGTACATTTTTTCCGAAAAAGGGTGCTTCGATAGCCAGTTCGTCGGGGTGGTACTGTTCGATAAGCCCCAACACCCGCTCGAAGATGCGGCGCAGTTTCATGTAGTGGTCGCCCATTTTCCCGAGTTGCAGCACGCCCATCGTTATCAGTTGGGGCGTATTGCCCACGATGCGCAGCAGTCCGTAGCCCATGATGGTCGTACCCGGGTCGATGCCCAGAATGATGCGTTCTTGTGTGGCGGGTGTGGCGGGTGTGCGCATATCAATTCAGAATTTCGAGCAGGGTATTGAATCCGATGACGCGGTCGCCGAATTTCTCGCGCATTGTCCGGTCGAGGTCGGCGCCCTGCTTTTCGTGCCACGATTCGAGGCTCGCACGGTCGGCAACGTGGAATTGCAGCGACAGGCTCTCGCCGTCGGTCGCTTCGCCGGCGATGACGCGGCACAGCTGCGGTCGGCTCAGCGTTTCACCCGCTGCGGCGGCAGGAATGTACACGCGGCGCAACCATTCCGTAAACAGCTTTTTTACAGAATTTTCCACGTGGTAGGTCGTGTTGAATATATACATCGGAAAAGCAGTTAATCGACGACAAAGATAAAAAAAAGTTCGCTCTTTATTGCAGGGTTTTGAAAAACGCCGTATCTTTGTCGCGCAACAAGGGGTATTAGCTCATCTGGCTAGAGCGCGACACTGGCAGTGTCGAGGTGAGGAGTTCGAGTCTCCTATACTCCACACAGGCGGCTTTTGAAGCGATTCGGAAGCCGCTTTCCTTTTTTATGCCGGTTCAGTTGCTGCCTAACCGGTGTCGCTTGGAGAAATATTAAATTTGCAGCAGAAAAACAGATCGATGTCAGTTGGGTGTAGTGACATGAATACCGGGAGGAAAACAGGCGATTGAGAAAGATTGCAGACAAATATCAAGTGACTTTGACTATATTCGGAACTGGCCTTAACTGTCAAAGCATATGAGAAGTTGATAGAAATAGTTGGCGTAGATTCGGTGTTGATACTTTTTAATGAAGAAGTAGAAGCCGTCAAAAAGGCATATAGAACCAATGCAAACAAATCAAGCAAGAATAAAACTCCGTACAATTTTAAAGTTTTTACAGAAAACATCTCTACCAACATAGACTATCGACATTATGAGAAGGTTCTCCAATAACGAGAAAAAAGTGCCCAAAATGAAATGGACAATGTAACCCTAACATGGTATGATTAGCTGATTCAAACAGAATACAGATTGTCCGCAATCATGGTTATATTCAAAAATTCTATGTTTTTTCGGGGGATTATATTATTTTTTTGTTCTTTTATTTGTGTAAATAAAAGTTATTTGTAAATTTACAGTGATAATATTTTCTAATCATAAAAAAACTTGGGCTATATTAAGGTTGGCTTCTATGAAAAAAATAGGAATAATTTTATTACTTTCTGTCTTCTCTGCATCGTGCAATGCTGATGATACGCCAGAAAACAACATGAATTTGAATGGAATTACAATAGAAAACTTTCCTGTAATTGATGGTTCAGATTCTACAGAGCCATTAAGACGAATATTGATGTGTAAACTCTTAGGTTTTGATTATGAATGGACAAAAGATAATCCTTTTTTGCAAGATCCCAATGATGGCCCCAAAAACATTAAAATACATTTTACATGTACAAAAGAACAAGAAGATCATCTACAATTAGAATGTTTGCAGCATAACAATACCCATCAGTCTTTTATAAACCTAATTGATGATGAAGTCGAACTGATAATGACTGCAAGAAGCATTTCACGAGACGAAAAAGCTTATGCAGAAGAACAAGGTGTAACACTTATTGAGAAACCTATAGCCAAGGATGCCTTGACTTTCATAGTCAATCCCAATAATCCAATTAATAGTCTTACAATACAGCAGATACAATATATATATACAGGCAAAATTGTCAATTGGAATGAAGTGGGAGGCAGAGATACTCTTATCACTCCTTATGTGCGTAATAGGAATTCAGGCAGTCAAGAGAAGTTTGAGACAATGGTCATGGCAGGGTTGACTATAAAGGAGTTCCCTGAAATGCAGATAGGAACAACGATGATGACTCCCTATTATCAAATTGAAAATGATGAAACAGGAATTGCTTTCACTCCTTTTTATTATTACAATGTCATGGTTGACACAGAAAGCACAAAAGCTATTGGCGTAAACGGGGCGGCAATGACAAAAACAAATATAATGAATGAAACATATCCTTATATTACCGATGTATATGCTGCTGTGCGTTCCGATATTGACAAATCATCAATAGCATATAAGGTTTTCGACTTCTTGACCACCACAGAAGGACAAGATATTGTAGAAGAAAGTGGTTATGTACCACTGACATTCAATACGTCAGGAGTCAGAAAAACAGGAGTAACAGAAGCACGAGTCTCATATGTTAACGGTTTTTTGTATGTGCAGTCATCTGTACATCCGACTCATATAAAGATAATAAGTTTGGATGGAAAAATTGTTTTACAGAAAAATATAAATAATAACAGTATGCCTTTACATAATATAAGGAATGATTCTTATATTGTAAAAGTAGCCTTTGCCGATGGAACAGAATGTACATCAAAAATATACATAAAATAGAACGAGTAAAGTTCCTTTTATAATAAATGACTGAGTTATGGTAGTTAACTCAGTCATTTAACATATAATAGGTATAATGATAAAACTTTAGCCTAGCACTATTTTTTGTAAATGAAAAACGCCATATCTTTGTCGCACAACAAGGGGTATTAGCTCATCTGGATAGCGCGACACTGGCAGTGTCGAGGTGAGGAGTTCGAGTTTCCTATACTCCACCCAAGCGGCTTTTGAAGCGATTCGGAAGCTACTTTCTTTTTTATGATTCAGTTGCTGCCTAACCGATTGCCGGGTGAAAAATGTATATTAAATTTGCAGCAGAAAAAACAGATCGATTATGACAGAACAGGAATTTTTTGAATACGCATCGGCGGGCAATCCGATAGTCGCCGGTTCGGAAGCGCATCAGGCGATGCACCGCATGAGCCAGAATGCGTTGCACATGACCACCGAGATAAACGGCGCCTACCACGCGCCGGACGAATTGCGCCGGCTTATGGAGCAGCTTACCGGCAAGTCGCTCGACAGCAGCTTCGGGCTCTTCCCGCCCTTCTATACCGACTGTGGGAAAGGCACCACGATAGGCAAACGCACCTTTATAAATATGGGCTGTACCTTTCAGGATTGGGGCGGCATTACCATTGGCGACGACTGCCTGATAGGGCATCACTGCACTATCTGCACCGTCAATCACGACAAAAATCCGGAGGCGCGCGGCAACATGGTCTGCCGCCCCGTTGCAATAGGCAGCAAGGTGTGGATTGGCGCCAACGTAACCATTCTTCCGGGCGTAACCATCGGCGACGGTGCCATTGTCGGGGCGGGTGCCGTAGTAACGAAATCCGTTCCTGCGGGCAGCATCGCCGCCGGAATCCCCGCCAAGATAATCGGTAAAATCTGAAATAAAATGTCGATACTCTCCTTGTTTATGGTTGCCATGATGACGGTTACATCATATTCCTTTGTATGAAAACCGGATAACCTTTTGACCGCCGTCCTGCCTCACGCAGGGCGGCTTTTTTTATGCTTTCCGTTGCCGACGTTTACCGGATTTTTTTCTTTTGCCTCGAGGTTACGGACAATAATCGTCCGCTATTTCCTTGTCAAAAAATGGAAAAACGGCAAAAACTGGGCAATTTTATATTGGAAAAGCGGCAAAAATTCCATTATTTTCCTTGGAAAAACGGCGAAAACAGTATATATTTGTCATGGAAAAGCGGCAAAAAAATAATTACCTCGCTGTAAATCAAATATAAACAAATTATGATTCGAAGAAAAATAGATGCCTATCTCCGGAATTATTACGCGCACACGCGCAGTGCTTTGTTGGTTACCGGTGCCCGACAAACCGGCAAGACATTTTCGATTCGGGAATTTGGCAAGACGTTCAAAAGTTTTATCGAGATCAATTTTGTGGAGAATCCCGATGCGGTGGAAATATTCAAGGGGGCAAAGAGTGCCGCCGAGATTCTGCTCCGCATTTCGGCAATGACGGCGACGCCGCTTGTCAAAGGTCGGACATTGATTTTTTTCGACGAGGTGCAGCGGTGTCCGGATATAGTAACGGCCATTAAATTTTTGGTCGATGAAGGCTCTTACCGATACATTTTGAGCGGTTCGCTGCTGGGTGTGGAGTTGCGCGACCTGCGTTCCGAGCCGGTAGGGTATATGGGCGTCAAGGAGATGTATCCGCTCGATTTCGAGGAGTTTATTACTTGTGTTGGCATCGACGGACAGGTCGTCGCCGCGTTGCGTTCGGCGTGGGAGCATCGCACGCCGGTCGATGCGTTCGTCCACCGGAAAATCATGGAACTGTTCCGCCTCTATCTGCTGGTGGGCGGTATGCCTGCGGTGGTGAGCAAGTATATGGAAAACAATAATTTGCAGGAAGTCATGTCGATACAGCAGGATATTATCCGGCTCTACAAGCGCGATATTGCCCAATATGATTTGAAAGACAAACTCTATCTCGAGGAGATATTCGAGCTTATCCCGCCGGAACTCAATGCGAAAAACAAACGCTTCATTTTGAAACGGCTGAATGAAAATGCGAAATTCGACCGCTGCGAAACCGGTTTCGTTTGGCTGAAAAATGCCGGCGTGGCATTGCCGGTGTACAACGTGGCGGAGCCGAAGATGCCTTTGTTGCTTGCCCGTTCACGAAATCTGTTCAAACTTTTTCTGAACGATGTCGGATTGTTGGCGGCACAATATGCCGAGGGCATTCAACTGCGTATCATCAAGGGCGACAAGAATATAAATTACGGTGCAATATACGAGAATGCGGTGGCGCAGGAGTTGGTGGCGCACGGGTTGGAGCCTTACTACTATAACAACAAAAAACGCGGTGAGGTCGATTTTGTCGTTGAACTCGGCGGTGCGGTGCTGCCTCTGGAAGTGAAATCGGGCAAGGACTACGAGAGCCATCGCGCCTTGTCGAACATCATGGCGTGCGAAGAATACGACCTGCCGGAAGCAATCGTTTTCAATAACGACAACCTGCGCGTGGCGGGTAAAATCGTGTATGCCCCGATTTATATGGTGATGTTTCTCGAAAAAAGTCAAGCCGCGCCGTCTTGTTATAAGGTGGATTTGTCGGGATTGAAGTAAGCGCGTATCGAGGGATAAAAAACACACGGGGCGGGAGATTTCCCGCCCCGTGTGTTATGCGGTTTCGGCTTGCCGGATTATTGGGCGAGGGCGTCGGTTTGTTCCTCTATGTCATTACAGAGAATTTTTGTGAATTTTTCTGCTCCGATGTCCGATAGATGATTACTGTCCTTAAAGTCTTCGTCTGTAAATCGGGAATCGTCCAAATAATCAAAATACATTGTCTCCTCGTTTTGTTTCAGAAACCGTGTGATAAGTTCGTGCATTCTTGCAAATTGCCGGCTGTCGATAAGATTGCGGTAGGAATACCATGCGGGTGTCGTAAAAAGCACGAGTTTTATTTCTCGTTGTTTGCAGTCGTCGGCAATGTGTTGCAGAATGGCGTAGTTTTTTTCGGAGATTTCCACCGCTTCTTTCCATTTTTTACGTGTGTGAGTACGTACATCTTCGTTAAGCATTTGTAGCGGATTTTTATGTTTCAACTTGTAATTTGTTGTCCACCCGTATTTGTCGTATCCTATGTCTTCGAGCGGAAAGAAGAAAGCACGAACTTTCGCGCCAAAAGTTTGCAGGTCGAAAAATTCAAAATTGCTGTAAAATGGTTTGGCGGGATAGTCCATATACAATTTGTAAAAAATCAATTTTTTTGAATCAACTCCCATATTTTCGAAGAAAAAAGTCGGATAAGATATCGGGATAAGCAGCATTTTTAATTGGGGACAATCGAATTTTTGCCACAGAAAATAATCCATGTCGAGTGTTTGCCCGTAATTAGCGAGATTGAATGTTATACCGAAAGTATCCTTATCCATCATGTCGGGTTTGACCGCAGCGTATGAGTGTGAAGTTCCTAAGATAAGAGTATTCACTTCGTTATGATGGGCTTCCATCCATTCTTCTTTGTAGCGATATGCATTCGGCACTTGTCGGACAAGCCATTCGCCGACACCCAAGACAGTGATAACAGGGAGCAGCACAGCTGCAATATATATCAGAAAATGTTTCATTTTTTTGAATATAATTTACCGGAATTAGAATTGAAAATAGATGAACTGTCCGCCGCTGAAATTCCCGATAAAAGCAATAAGGAGCAGAAGCAGCAGGCTTGAACATATATAGGCAGGCAGAAAATGACGCGCGGCGAATGATTGGGCTTTGCCGTATTCTACGGAATATTCGATGCAAAACAGCAGTCCGACACTTGCTATTGCACGCTTGGGGAGGATAGACGGTAATGTTATATCGGAGAAATATGTAAAGATGCCTTTTATAATGTGCCAACCATCATTGATGTTGTCGGCACGGAAGAATACGAGGGCTAACATGACCAGCAGGAACGTTATTACGCGATTTGTCCATATCCACCACGCTTTGTTGCGGAGTCCGTAGCGTTTTTCAAAACGTTTTTGGGCGCGTGCTTTGAGAGTACAGATTACGAGATAGATGCCGAAGATGCTGAAACAGACTACATAAGTCCAATTGGCACCATGCCAAAATCCGGAGAGAAAAAAGGTGAAAAAGATGCAAAAACACCATCGGGCAAGGCTTGTACTGCTGCCGACAAGCGGATAATATATATAATCCATAAACCATGTAGTCAGTGAGATATGATTCCTTTTCCAGAATTCCTGCACCGAGGTGGAAAAGAAATAAGGGCGTAGAAAGTTGTCCATCAAATGAAAGCCCATTACCCGAGATGCTCCGATAGCAATATAAGAATAGCCTGCGAAATCGCCATACAATTGAAAGCAGAAGAGAAAGGCTGCGAGAAACATGTCCGTAGGAGTTGCCGATTCGAGACCGTCATGGATTGTATTTATGACAAGAGCGCAGTTGTCTGCCACTACTAATTTTAGAAAGAAGCCCCAAAGCATCAAGTGAATACCTGTAATAGCGCGGTCGCCGTCGAAACGGTGGTGTTCCCGAAATTGCGGGAGCAGGCTGGTGGAGCGTTCGATAGGACCCGCCACCAACTGGGGAAAGAACGAGACAAAAAGCGCATAGGTCGGAAAGTCTTTCTCTACCGCAGTCGTGCCCCGATAGACATCGATGGAATATCCCAATGCTTGAAACGTGTAAAATGATATTCCTACGGGCAGAAGCACATTGAATTCAGGTACGTTCATAACCACTCCGAATAATGCCATGAGTTCGGAAAGATTCTCTGCCGCCCAATTGAAATACTTGAAGAAAAAAAGAATAGATAGATTGGCAACTGCGGAAATGATGAGAAAAGTACGTGCATACTTTCGCCAACGGTCAATGCCTATTGCTGCGGTGTAAGTGATGACCGTGCTTGCCAATAGCAGCAAGGCATAGACTGGCTCCCAGCACATGTAAAAGTAGTAACTTGCCGTGAGGAGGAAAATATTTCTCCACCGATCGGAACGAATCCCAAAGTAAATGATGCAAACAATGGGGAAAAACAGTAGAAATTCAAGTGAATTAAATAACATAGGTTTAGAATTTTAGAATAGTTCCGCCCCAACTCAGCCCTACACCGAATCCCGCTATCATGACATTCATACCTTTCTGAATGCGTTTTGTGTCCATACACTCTTTTAAGGCGATAAATACGGAGGACGATACCGTATTTCCCGTCGTGGAAAGATCTACGTAAAATCGGTCTTTGTCGATGACACACACTTTGCGGAGGGTATCGAGCATAAATTTGTTGGCTTGGTGAAATACGTATAAATCTATCTCATTTGCTTCCATGCAATTTTTTTGTAGCACTTGCTGCCTCATTTTCGGAACTGCATCGAGGGTGAAATTGAAGATAGCTCCCCCGTTCATATAGAGATAATCGTCATGTTTTGTATGTCCTTCTTCGTCGGTCGTTGCATACCCTGTTTTTTCCCTCATGCGCGCAGCCCCTGAGCGGACAATAAGATATTCTGCCCCTTTGCCGTCAGTACCTAACACGAAATTGCCGATTTCCGCTTCACCCTCCGCAGAGATTAAGCAGGCAGCAGCCCCATCGCCGAATATGGAACGGTTGCTCTTATCCGAGTGATGAAGATATTTGCTGTATGTTTCTGCGGTGAGCAACAATACGTTGTTTGCTGTTCCGCTCGAAATCAGTCCTTTGGCGAGCGCTAATCCGTAGATGCACCCCGAACAGCCGAGGTCGTAGTCGAATGCGCCGGCTGTGGTCGGTATGCCCAACCTGTGTTGAAGCAGGCAGGCGGTCGAGGGTAAAAAATAGTCCGGACTTTGGGTGCAAAGCATCACGAAATCTATTTCACGGGGTGAAATAGCATATTCGGCGAATAGTTTTCGTGCCGCTTTTTCAGCGAGGTCGCCCGCCGTTTCATTTTTGCCGGCAATATGGCGTGATGACACGCCGACTTTCCGTATTATTTTCTCTGCGTCCCATTCAGGAAATTCCTCAACAAGTTTTGAGACGGATTCGATTTTTTCAGGAAGCCAGTAACTTATTCCTTTAATATAAGCCATTGTTTATTAGGCTATTTGCCCCCCCCGTTATTTTTACGTTGCTTCCGGTCATCCATGCCGACGCTTCCGACAACATATAGACAGTTAAATAGGCAATATCCTTAGGAGTGCCGTATCGTTTCAGCGGGTATCGTGCCTCGTCTGCTTTCAAGGCTTCTTCTGTTACGGCTCCTTTGAATATCAGTCCGGTACGAACCATTGCCGGACTTATGCAGTTTACCCGAATGTGGCGTGGCGCCAATTCTACCCCGAGACAGTTTGCATACGAGATGATAGCTCCTTTCGAGGCACTGTATACGGCATTTCCCATGGAGGGGGATTCGGCGGCAATGGAAGCAATGAATACGATGGAACCTTCCCGATTCATTTTCTTTTGTCTGAGAATCTCGGCTTGCAGCATGACGGGGGCTTTGAAATTGGTATTCATGACCTCGTCGATGTCGTCTTCTCTCAATTCACGACATGGAATGCGCTGTCCGATACCGGCACAATGCACGATACCGTCGAGACCGGGTAGCATTGATACGGCATCTTTTACCGACAGGGCGTCTGTCAAATCGGCGGTTACAATACGATGTTCGCCCTCTTTCATCAGAGCGATTGTTTCGGCAAGGCGCGTTTCATTTCGTCCATTGAGAATTACGCTTGCTCCGGCTTGTGAGCAGGCAATGGCAATTCCCTGTCCGATACCCGATGATGCACCGGTAACGAGCACTTTCCTCCCTTTGAGCGTAAAGGGATTGTAAATACCTTCGTTCATTTATTGGAAACTATACGGAACAAATCTGCTACTGTACTGCATGAGCGAATCTCGAGTCCTGTAATTTCTTTTCCGTAGATGGTTTTGACAAAGGCGATGATACCCATTGCCGTTAGGGAACTCCAATCTTCAAGTTCCTGAAACTTTGTGTCCGGTTTTATTTCCGACGGATCCGTATCGTCGAATTGTTCTGCTAATTGTTTGATGAATTCGTGGATATCCATGCTAAAAAGTCTTTTACAATGAGTCCTTTATATTGTTGTATTTTCAAATACGCGGCAAAGATAATATTTTGCACATTGTTGGCAAAGAATAATTATTATTTTTTACATTTTTATAGATTACTCTAATATTGAGAGTGAGGGGTAAAAAAACACACAGGGCGGGAAATTTCCCGTCCTGTGTGTTATGAGGTTTCGGCTTGCCGGATTATTGGGCGAGGGCGTCGGCAATGGTTTGTTTCAAGACGTCGCCGCGCAGTCCGCGAGCGGCAATCGTGCCGTCGGGAGCGAAGAGTATGAGTTCGGGAATGCCCGGAATGCCATAGAGCTTGGTGGGAACATCACCGGCATCGATGATTTGATTCCACGGCAGTGCCAATTCTTCGATGGCTTTGAGGGTGGCGTCGCGCTGGTCCCATACGGCAACGCTTACGATGTCGAAGCGGTCGCCGTGATGCCGGTTATATACTTCTTTGACGTTCGGTATTTCGGCCCGGCAAGGTCCGCACCACGAAGCCCAGAAATCTACCAGAATGTATTTGCCTTTGCCCACGTAGTCGGAGAGCGATACGGCAGTGCTGTCGAGGTTGCCGTGCTCGATGGTGAAGTCGGTGAACATCTGTCCTTTGGCGGTAGCTTTGCGGGCATTGTTTATTTCGATATATTTCTGAATATCGGGATATTGCAGGTCGGTTTCCGATGCGTATGCAACGGCTTTTTCGAGGAGCTCTTCTTCAAATGCAAGCAGGGGCAGCCAGTTGATGAGGCAGTAGGTGGCGACGCGGCTGCCGGGCATTGCCTCTATGTAGCCGGTGCATATTTTGCCGATGTCGTCGCGCATGGCGTTGCTTATCGCTTGGGCTTGTTCTCCATAATCGGCCGCATTGCGGTCGAGCGCTTTATAGGCTTCGACGTGCTGTGTGCGGGAATTTATGCATGCGTTGATGAAATTTTTTATGGAGTCGTTTTGAGGGGTTCCTGTGGCCTCTTTACCCTCGAAGACGATGTTGCCGCCTTCGAGCACGAATATATCCGAATATCCCGACGCAAACGAAATGCGGCATAATTTGGCGTCGCCGTCGATGCAGCCTTTGAATACGATGTTTCCGTCGGTTATGACGGTGCTGTCGATAGCATTGCCGGTCATCAGGTCGTAGAGATAGGCTTGTGTACCGTTGTCGTTTTCGTCGCAGTTGGCGGTGATGGTGTACTTTTCGCCGCAGGCGGAGAGGAGTGCGGCGACTCCTGCGAGGAGTAAGAATTTTGTTTTCATTGCAGAAATTTTTAGAGGTTATATTTTCAGTTTCAATTTCAATTTCAGTTTCAGCATTCGGCTTTCGGGGCGTCTTCGGCAAGCGAGTTCCACCCTTGTGCGCGCAGCGTTATTTCGGCGTTGTCACGGGTTATCATGCAGCAGCCTAACGACGGTGCCGTGATGTGTCCGATGATGCGTATACCCGGCATGGTGGCGACGTCGTCGTGCCGTGTCTGCGGCACGGTGAAAAGCAGTTCGTAGTCTTCGCCGCCGTTGAGCGCCGCCGTTACGAGGTTCATGTTGAACTCCTCCGCCATCATGGCGGTTTGGTAGTCGATGGGTATGCGCTCTTCGTAGATGCGGCAGCCCGTCCCGCTTTGGCGGCAGATATGCAGCAGCTCCGACGAAAGCCCGTCGGAAACGTCCATCATGGCGGTGGGCACGATGTCGCGTTTGGCCAGTTCGGCGACGATGTCTTTGCGGGCTTCGGGTTTGAGTTGGCGTTCGAGCAGATACTCCCTGCCCTCGAAAGCGGGCGTAAAATCTTTCTCTCCTGCGAATACGGCTTTTTCGCGTTCGAGCAGCTGCAAGCCCATGTAGGCGGCGCCCAAGTCGCCGCTGACGCATATCAGGTCGTTTTCTTTCGCCCCGCTGCGGCAGACGGTTTTGTCGGCATCGCTTTCGCCGATGCAGGTGATGCTTATCGTCAGCCCCGTCATGGAGGCAGAAGTGTCACCGCCCACGAGATCGACGCCGTAGATGTCGCAGGCCAGACGTATGCCGGCGTATAACTCTTCCAAGTCTTCGACGGAGAAACGTTTGGAGATGCCGAGCGATACGGTGATTTGGCGCGGCTGTCCGTTCATGGCGTAAATGTCGGAGAAATTGACCACAGCCGACTTGTACCCCAAATGTTTCAAGGGCACGTAGGTGAGGTCGAAATGTATGCCTTCGAGCAGGAGGTCGGTCGTAACGAGCACCCGTTTTTCTTTGTAGTCGAGTATAGCGGCGTCGTCGCCCACGCCTTTGAGGGTGGAGGCGTTTTTGAGCGGCAGGTTTTCCGTGAGCCGGTCAATCAGCCCGAATTCTCCTAATGCCGCTATTTCCGTTCGTTTTTTTTCTTCCATATAAGGAGGTGAAATTATATTTCTTCGATGAGCTGCTGCATGATGAATGTCATGCGGGGCTGCGCCTCCGCAGCGGCTTTTTGCACTTCTTCGTGCGAACATTTGACGATGTTGCCGAAGCCGCCCAAGTCGGTGATGACCGAAATGGCGAAAACTTCCATGCCGGCGTGGTGGGCGACAATCACTTCGGGGACGGTGGACATGCCTACGGCATCGCCCCCGATGGTGCGGAAGTAGCGGTATTCGGCAGGGGTTTCGAAGGTGGGACCCTGCGTGCCCACATATACGCCCTGTTTCACGTCGATATGGTTGCGGGCGGCTATTTCGAGCGCTTTTGCGACGAGGCGCGGCGTGTAGGCTTCGCTCATGTCGGGAAAGCGCGGACCGAGCTCCTCGTAGTTTTTCCCGCGCAGCGGGTTGTCGGGAAAGGTGTTGATGTGGTCGGTGATAATCATGAGGTCGCCCACTTTGAATTGCGGGTTCATGCCGCCGGCGGCGTTCGACACGAAAAGCGTTTTCACGCCGAGTGCGTGCAGCACGCGCACCGGAAACGTTACCTGCTGCATGGAATAGCCTTCGTAGTAGTGGAAGCGTCCCTGCATGGCGAGAATGCGTTTGTTTCCCAATTTTCCCAAAATGAGTTTTCCGCTGTGTCCTTCGACAGTCGAGAGCGGAAAATACGGTATTTCGGCATAGGGCAGCTCCTGCCGGTCGGTAATGTGCCCGGCAAGCTCGCCCAGCCCTGTGCCGAGTATGATGGCGGTGTCGGGCGTTGCGCCCCACTTCGAGCGAATGTATGTCGCCGATTCCTGTATGGCTTTTATCATAGCGGTATTATTTTTTCCGCTCCACCATGCGGCGGCGGAAACGGGTAATCATGTCTTTGATTTGCGTATCGAAAGCCTCCTGCTGTTCGAGCATATAGTGGATACGCAGGGGGAGGTAATAGAGGTGTTCTTTCAACGGTTTCGGCACATCGGGATTGTCGATGAGGCGGGCAGCATCTTTTTCGGTAACGATGATGTGGCTTTTGTTCCCTCGTTCATAGGAGGCATTCACCCACGCTTCCGCTTTTTTCAACTCTTGCGCCGAAAATTCGTGGTGGTCGCCGTATTTCCATACTTCCGGCTGCGGAACATACTGTTCGATGTATTCGATAAAGGGTTGCGGGTAGGCGATGCCGCAGATAATCAGTGTGTTGCTCTGCGGCTCGTTCAACTGTTCCAACGAAATGAGTTTCGCGTTTCCGTTCGGGAAAACGGGCTTCAATTCGTCGTATTGCAGACCGGAAAAGTAGAGCGACTGGTAAGGGTAGAGGTTGAGGTACTTCGACAGGAGTCGGTAGTCGATAGGTTTTAATGAATCCGGACATTTGGTAACGATGACGATGTTGGCGCGCGATTTTTCCGATATCGGTTCGCGCAGCCGCCCTACGGGCAGCAGCTTGTCTTCGTAAATCATGCGGTTGTAGCCGGTGAGCAGAATGGAAATGGCCGGCACGACGGAGCGGTGCTGGTAAGCGTCGTCGAGCAGTATCACGTCGATGTCGGGCGATTGTTGGAGCAGCCGCGATATACCCCGTCGGCGGTTGGCATCGACGGCGACGATAGTGGTCGGAAATTTCCGTTTTATCTGCAACGGCTCATCGCCTGTGTCGGCAGCTGTCGAAGTCATGGTTACAAGTCTGAATCCGTGCGTGTGGCGTTTGTAGCCGCGACTGAGCACCGCCACGCGGTACGATGTCCCCGTGAGCATGCGTATGAGGTATTCGATATGGGGTGTTTTTCCTGTGCCGCCGACAGTGAGATTTCCTACGCTTATCACCGGAATGTCGAAGCTCTTGCTCGGGAGCAGATTCCAATCGAAAAGACGGTTGCGTATCCATACGATTGCGCCGTACAGCCATGCTGCCGGAGCAAGCAGAGGGTATAGTTTCGTAGACTCCCCGTGCGTAACCGATTCGCTTATCTTTTCTCTCATTTTACAAAATGATAGCAAAGATAACTCTTTTTCCCGAAATGACAATTTTATTTCAAGAAAAACGAATATTCGGCTTCCCAGATGAATCCCTTTGAAGTTGAAAAAGATACAACTTTCTCTTTGTAATTTTTGGAAAATAATTTGTTTAATTCTTTTTTATTTTGTTCCTTTGGGGGACGATTCCGGAAAATGGCCGGAATCGCGAGAATCTTTTTATTGTCGAAATGAATTTATCTTTATTCGTAGTCGTCTTTATTACAGGTATCGCACTTGTGGCTGCCGCTTTGGCGATAGCGGGACTCATTGCTCCCCGCTCGTACAATGCCCAGAAAGGCGAGGCTTATGAGTGCGGTATTCCTACGCATGGTACATCGTGGATGCAGTTTAAGGCAGGCTATTATTTGTTCGCTATACTCTTTCTGATGTTCGACGTGGAGACGGTTCTGCTCTTTCCGTGGGCGGTCATCGTCCGCGACTTGGGTGTTGCCGGTCTGGTAAACATTCTGTTTTTCCTGCTGATTCTGATTCTGGGATTGGCTTACGCATGGAAGAAAGGAGCGTTGGAATGGAAGTAAAGGCGAAGATAAAGGCGATGAAATCGGAAGATTTCAAAGATAATGAAGCTCTCGAAAAAATGGTAGAGGAGCTTCGCGCCAACGGGACAAACGTGATAATCGGGTGTCTCGACGACGTGATCAATTGGGGGCGCTCCAATTCGCTTTGGCCCCTGACGTTCGCTACCAGCTGCTGCGGTATCGAATTTATGTCGGTGGGCGCTGCGCGCTATGACATGGCGCGATTCGGGTTCGAGGTAGCCCGCGCCAGTCCGCGTCAAGCCGATTTCATCATGGTAGCAGGAACGATAGTGCACAAAATGGCGCCCGTGCTCAAACGCCTGTACGACCAGATGGCAGAGCCGAAATATGTGATTGCGGTAGGCGGCTGTGCCGTTTCCGGCGGTCCGTTCAAAAATTCGTATCATGTGCTCAACGGTGTGGGCGAAATCCTGCCCGTCGATGTCTATATACCCGGGTGTCCGCCCCGTCCCGAAGCCATGCTTTACGGCATGATGCAGTTGCAGCGCAAAGTGAAAGTCGAAAACTTTTTCGGCGGTGTAAACCGGAAAGAGCGGAAACCCATTGAAGTGAAAGATTGATTTGATGACAGATATACAGGAGAAAATAAGCGCATTCATGTCCGATGCCTCTGCGGAGGCAGGGCAGTACCCCACCTTTGCTGTGCCTGCCGAAAAGCTGCCCGCATTGGCGGCTTATCTGCACGACGATGCCGATTTGCAATTCGACAATCTCGTGGCACTGGTAGGCAACGACTGGGGCGATACGTTGGGTGTCGTTTATTATCTCAACTCCGTCAAATACAACCATTGGGTTATTCTCAAAACCTCCACGACCGACCGTGAAAATCCGCTGCTGTACAGCGTAAGTCATATATGGACGAATGCCCTGCTCGAAGAGCGCGAAGTCTATGACTTCTTCGGCATACGCTTTATCGGGCACCCCGATATGCGCCGCATCTTCCTGCGGGAAGACTGGTACGGCTACCCCCTCCGGAAAGACTACGACACCAGCCGCGAAAACAATCCGATACCGGAAACCAACGAGGAGTGCAGCGATACCACCGTATCGTGGTCGATGAGTCCCGACGGCAAGCCGGAAAAGAAAATCGTCGAGATTTTCGGAAAAGACGACTATATCGTCAATATCGGGCCGCAGCACCCCGCTACGCATGGTGTGCTGCGCTTCCGCACCGCCCTCGACGGCGAAGAGATAAAGAAAATCGACGTCCACTGCGGATACATACATCGAGGCATCGAAAAACTGTGGGAGGGCATGACTTACCCGCAGACCCTGCACATGACCGACCGTCTCGACTACCTGTCGGCGCACCAGAACCGCCATGCCCTTTGCATGTGCATCGAAGACGCCCTGCAACTCGAAGTGCCGTTGCGTGCGCAGTACATTCGCACGATGATGGACGAGCTGATGCGCATATCGTCGCACCTGCTTTTCTTCGCCACCATGGCGATGGATCTCGGTGCCTTGACGGCATTCTTCTACGGATTCAGAGAAAGGGAATTGGTGCTCGATATATTCGAAGACACGTGCGGCGCACGAATGTCGTTGAACTACAACACCATCGGCGGCGTCATGGCAGATATACACCCCGATTTTCGGCGTAAGGTCAAAGAGTTTATACGTATCATGCCCGACCGGCTGAAAGAGTATCATGAAGTATTTTCGGGTAACGTCATCGCCCGCAACCGACTGATAGGAGTAGGGCATCTCTCGCTCGAAGACGCGGTGCGCTACAACACCACCGGACCTTCGGGACGGGCATCGGGTTGGGCGTGCGACGTGCGCAAACGCACCCCTTACGGCGTGTACGACAAAGTGGATTTCGATGAAGTGCTCGCGACCGAAGGCGACTCCTACGCGCGCTATATGGTGCGTATGAAAGAGATAGAGCAATCGCTCCGCATTCTCGAACAACTCGTCGATAATATACCCGAAGGCGATTATGCCGTGAAGACGAAACCGATTATCAAAGTGCCCGAAGGACGCTACTTCAAACAGGTGGAGGCATCGCGCGGCGCATTCGGCATCTACCTCGAAAGTCGCGGCGACAAAACGCCTTACCGCCTCAAAGTCGTATCGCCCGGATATGCGTTGGTGGGCGCAATCGACCATTTGGCGCGCGGCGCGAAAATCGCCGACCTGATAGCTATCGGAGCTTCGCTTGATTACGTCGTTCCCGATATAGACCGATAATAAGTAAGAACAATAAAACAGCAAAACGATATGTTCGACTTCTCGATAGTAACACAATGGATAGACGTTTTCCTGAGAACGTACCTCCCCGAATGGGGTGCGCTCCTCATCGAATTTGTCCTGATAGGAGTCGCACTGCTGTTGCTGTATGCCCTCATTGCACTGGCGTTGATATACGGCGAGCGCAAGATTTGCGCTTTCTTCCAGTGCCGTCTCGGGCCGAACAGGGTGGGGCCGCTCGGACTTTTCCAGAGCGTGGCGGATATGGTGAAGATATTGATAAAAGAGCTTATCGACATCAAGCACAACGACAAATTTCTTTTCAACCTCGCGCCCTACCTCGTCATACTCTCTTCGATGCTCGCTTTCGGCTGTCTGCCTTTCGGACGCGGATTGCAGGTAATCGATTTCAATATCGGCGTCTTCTTCATCATGGCGGTTTCGTCGATAGGCGTGCTGGGCATATTGCTGGCAGGGTGGTCGAGCAACAACAAATTTACCCTCGTGGGAGCCATGCGCAGCGGTGCGCAGATGATAAGCTATGAACTCTCCATCGGGTTGTCGATGCTTTCGGTCGTCGTCTTTGCCGGTACGATGCAGACCACGCAGCTGGTCGCCGCCCAACAGTCGGGCTGGTTCATCTTCACCGGACATATTCCCATGCTCATAGCTTTTGTCATTTATTTGATAGCCGGAACGGCGGAAACCAATCGCGGGCCGTTCGACCTGCCCGAAGCCGAATCGGAATTGACGGCGGGCTACCATACCGAATATTCCGGTATCCATTTCGGATTCTACTATTTGGCGGAATATCTCAATCTGTTCATCGTGTCGGGCATCGCCAGCCTCCTGTTCTTGGGCGGGTGGGCGCCGCTGCATATCGGCAATTGGACAGCATTCAATACCGTCATGGACTATATTCCTTCCGTCATCTGGTTCTTCGGCAAGACGGCAGTGGTGATGTTCATCATCATGTGGTTCAAATGGACATTTCCCCGTCTGCGCATCGACCAACTGCTGCACCTCGAATGGAAATACCTCGTACCCATCGGATTCGTCAATCTGCTGCTGGTCGTATTGATAACGATTTTCAACCTTCATTTCTAATATATAACCATAGTTATATGAAAGACAATATTGGATATATCACACAAGTCATCGGTCCCGTAGTGGACGTTACGTTTGACGGTGAAGGCGCCCTGTTGCCGCCTATTTACAATGCGTTGGAGATAGAGCGTCCCAACGAAGCTCCGCTTATCGTGGAAGTGGAACAGCACATCGGCGAACAGACCGTGCGCTGCGTTGCCATGGATACGACCGACGGTCTTGTACGCGGTATGAAAGTAGTCGATTTGCAGAGACCTCTTTCCATGCCTACCGGTTCACAGGTAAAAGGCCGGTTGATGAACGTGTTGGGAAACGCTATCGACCACCTGACACCCCTCGATTACGAAAAATTGGAGTCGATACACCGACCGGCTCCCCGTTTTGAAGACTTGTCGATCAATGCCGAATTTCTCTTTACGGGAATCAAGGTCATCGACTTGCTCGAACCCTATTCCAAAGGTGGTAAAATCGGATTGTTCGGCGGCGCCGGCGTGGGCAAGACCGTGCTCATCATGGAGATGATCAACAACATCGCCAAAGGACACAACGGATTCTCCGTATTCGCCGGCGTGGGCGAACGTACCCGCGAGGGCAACGACCTGCTGCGTGAAATGATAGAATCGGGCGTTATCAACTACGGCGACGAATTTAAGAAAGCGATGGAGGAGGGGCATTGGGATCTTTCCAAAGTCGATATGGACAAACTTGCCAAATCGCAGGCAACCCTCGTGTTCGGGCAGATGAACGAACCGCCGGGAGCCCGTCTGCGTGTGGCGCTTTCCGGTCTGACGGTCGCCGAGCAGTTCCGCGACTCCGGCGACGGCGGCAAAGAGATATTGCTCTTCATCGACAACATATTCCGTTTCACGCAAGCCGGCTCCGAAGTTTCCGCCCTCTTGGGACGTATGCCTTCGGCAGTAGGTTACCAGCCGACGCTGGCATCGGAAATGGGTACGTTGCAGGAGCGTATCGCTTCGACCAAATACGGTTCCATTACTTCGGTGCAGGCTATCTACGTGCCTGCCGACGACTTGACCGACCCTGCACCCGCCACGACATTCAGCTTCCTCGACGCCACGACGGTGCTCAGCCGTAAAATCGCCGAGCTGGGTATCTACCCCGCCGTCGATCCGCTCGAATCGACTTCGCGTATCCTCGACCCGCTGATTATCGGCGAAGAACACTACAATACCGCACAAGCCGTAAAACAACTTCTGCAACACTACAACGAGCTGCAAGACATCATCGCCATCATGGGTGTCGATGAGCTTTCCGACGAAGACAAACTCGTCGTTGCCCGCGCCCGTCGTGCACAGCGATTCCTTTCGCAGCCGTTCCACGTGGCAGAGCAGTTCACCGGTCTGCCCGGCGTCATGGTGCCCCTCGAAGAGACGATTCGCGGTTTCAAGATGATTCTCAACGGCGAAATGGACAAATACCCCGAACAGGCATTCCTGAATGTCGGTACTATCGACGAAGCCATCGAAAGAGGCGAGAAGATGATACAACAGGCACAAGGTAAATAATCTTAAATCGTTCATGCCATGAATCTCGAAATCATATCTTCTACCGGAATCCTTTTCAAAGGCGAAGCCACACGGGTAACGCTGCCCGGTACGCTCGGCTCGTTTACCGTGCTGCAAGACCATGCCTCCCTGCTCTCCTCCCTCCGCGCCGGAACGCTCGAATACGAAAGCGGCGGCGAAGTGAAAAGCGTGGAAATCGGAGGCGGTTTTGTCGATGTAAACAACAATCGGGTTGCCGTATGCTTGAAATGATATTCGACAGAAAAACGACACAGAGATGAAAAAAACGATATTCTATCGAATGCTCTTGCTTCTCGCCGTCATGGCGGCGTGCACTCTGCCGGTGCGTGCCGAAGAAGAGAGCGGGACTTTCGATGCCAAAGAAACCATTTTCGAGCATCTGCTCGACAATTACGGTTGGGAAGTGCCGTTTTCCCATACGATGCGCATACCGCTGCCCATCATCGTCCGCAACCACGAGGGCGAATGGAGCATGTTCGGGTCGCACCGCGTCGCTCACGGGGAAACATACAACGGCTATTTCATTCCGCAGGAAGGTGAGTTCAAAGGCAAGGTGGTAACCCACGACGCCGACGGCAATGCCTATCGTCCGCTCGACCTGTCGATTACCAAAAACGTGATGGCGCTGTTTATCGCCACCGCGCTGCTCTGCCTCTGCTTCATTCCGATGGCACGCTGGTATCGCAAGCACCCGCATGGAGCGCCGCGCAAAGGCTACGGCTTTATGGAGCTGATTATCGACATGATATACCAAGACCTCGTGAAACCCGTATTGGGTCGCGACGCCAAACGGTATGCCCCCTATCTGCTGACGGTATTTTTCTTCATTTTCTTCATCAACATCTTGGGATTGATGGTCATATTCCCCGCCGGAGCCAACCTCTCGGGAAATATCGCCGTTACGATGGTGCTGGCACTCTGCACGTTCCTCGTGGTCAATCTTACCGGAACCAAACATTACTGGAAAGATATTTTCTGGCCGGAGGTTCCCATGTGGATGAAGTGTCCCATACCGTTGATGCCCGTCATCGAACTGTTCGGCGCCCTCACCAAACCGGTGGCGCTGATGATTCGTCTGTTCGCCAACATGATGGGCGGACACCTGATTGTGCTGGTACTCATATCGCTCATCTTCATCTTCGGAGCCATGGGCACGGCAGTACTGGCGGGAACCACCGTATTGGCGGTACTCTTTTCTCTTTTCATGAACCTTCTCGACGTATTGATAAGTTTCATACAAGCCTACGTGTTCACTATCTTGTCCACGATATTCATCAGTCTGGCGAGAGTGCGCGGCGAGGAAGCACATGAAGAAGCACCTGTAAAATAAAAAACAAAATAAAATTATAAACCCTTAAAATTAAAAAGTTATGTTAGCAATGATTTTGTTACAAGCCGCAGCTGCTGGTGCAGCATTAGCAAAAGTGGGTGCCTGCATAGGCGCCGGTATCGCCGCTATCGGAGCCGGTCTGGGTATCGGTAAAATCGGTTCTTCGGCAATGGAGTCCATCGCCCGTCAGCCCGAATCGTCGAACGACATTCGGGCCAATATGATTGTGATTGCCGCTCTCGTCGAAGGTGTGGCACTTTTCGCTATCATCGTTTGCTTGCTGGCTATCTTCCTATAATCGTCAAAAAAACGCGCTATGGAACTATTCACTCCCGAATTCGGACTGGTATTCTGGATGTTCCTCGTGTTTGCCATACTCTTCGTGATATTGGCGAAATATGCATGGCCTGCCATCTTGAAAAGCGTGGACG
Source organism: uncultured Bacteroidales bacterium (assembly GCA_947589325.1). Taxonomy (GTDB): domain Bacteria; phylum Bacteroidota; class Bacteroidia; order Bacteroidales; family UBA11471; genus Caccoplasma. The sequence goes on from CANQAM010000003.1 coordinate 97,022, forward strand.
AACGCGCCGACTTCATAGATAAAGGCGTAGCTTATGCGCAGGAAGCCAAGACCCAGCTCGAACACGCAACGGAAAACGCCCAAGCTCTCCTTGCCGAAGCACAACAGAAGCAGCTCGAAATCTTGCGGGAAGCCGCACAGACCAAAGCGCAAATCATAGAAGATGCGCGCAAAGCCGCTTCGGTCGAAGCCAAGAAAGTCATGGACGCCGCTGCCGTAGCGATAGAAGAAGCCCGCAAGGAATCGGAAGCGCAGTTCCGTCGGCAGGTAAGCGAATTTGCCCTGCAAATCGCCGAAAAACTGATGCGGCAGGAACTCTCCGACAACAAGAAGCAGAAAGAGTTGGTGGACAAACTATTAACAGACATCGAGAATAAAAATTAATCGAATATGAACGAAGGACTTATCGCCAGCCGATATGCGAAAGCCTTGCTCAAATATGCGCAAGACCAAAACGCTACGCAACGCCTTTACGACGTGGCGCGACAAGTGGAAAAAAGTTTTGTCGCACACCCCGATTTGCAGGAAGCGATGCTCAACCCTGTGCTGGAAGCCGCACGGAAAGAAACCCTGTTGCTCTCTGCTGCCGGTGTCGATGCCGATAGCTCGAAAGAGTACCTTCGTTTTATCCGTCTGCTATTGGTCAAACGGCGTGAAGACTATATCCGCTCTATCATGCTCGCGTATCAGAAACTGTATCGCGAATGCAACCGTATCGTCAAGGCGCATATCGTAACGGCGACCCCTCTCGACAGCAAAACGCTTGCCCGCATAGAGGCTGTCGTTGCCGCCCAGTGCCAAGGTAAAACGTTGGAATTGGAACACACGATAGACCCCGAAATCATCGGCGGTTTCGTGCTCGATGTCGATGGGTTGCAGATGGACGCTTCTATCGTAAAAGAACTGAAACAATTGCGGTTAAAATTAATACACAGCAAAAGATTATGATTAAACCAGATGAGATTTCAGATATACTGAAACAACAACTCGAAGAGGTCGATTCGAAGGTCTCTTTTGAAGAAGTCGGTACCGTACTCGAAGTGGGCGACGGCGTTGCCCACGTCTTCGGTCTCGACAACGTTCGTTCGAGTGAGTTGGTAGAATTTGAAAACGGTGTACGCGGTGTCGCCATGAACCTCGAAGAGAGTAATGTCGGCGTCATTCTCATGGGTCAGAACAGCTCCGTCAAAGAGAACATGACGGTACGCCGCACCGGAAAAATCGCTTCCATTCCCGTAGGCGACGGTCTTATAGGTCGTGTCATCAACACCTTGGGCGAGCCTATCGACGGCGCGGGAGCCATTGCCGGCGAAACCATAGACCTGCCGCTCGACCGAAAAGCGCCGGGCGTAATTTTCCGCCAACCCGTGAACCAACCTTTGCAGACGGGTATCAAGCCCATCGATGCCATGGTGCCTATCGGTCGCGGACAGCGCGAGCTGATAATCGGCGACCGCCAGACCGGAAAAACCTCGATTGCCGTAGATACGATTCTCAACCAACGCCAGAATTTCCTCGACGGCGACCCCGTTTACTGCATCTATGTCGCTATCGGTCAGAAAGCCTCTTCGGTGGCTGCCTTGGTCAATACCCTGCGCGAACACGGCGCACTCGACTATACGATTGTATTGAGCGCCAACGCCTCCGACTCGGCGTCCATGCGCTATTACGCACCTTTTGCCGGTGCTGCTATCGGCGAATATTTCAGGGACAGCGGGCGTCATGCCCTCGTCGTTTACGACGACTTGTCGAAACAGGCAGTCGCCTATCGTGAAATTTCGTTGATTCTTCGCCGTCCTTCGGGTCGTGAAGCCTACCCGGGCGATATATTCTACCTGCATTCCCGTCTCTTGGAGCGTGCCGCCAAAATTATTGCTAACGACAGCGTGGCAGCTACCATGAACGACCTGCCCGAAGTCATGCGCCCCATTGTAAAAGGCGGCGGTTCGCTGACGGCACTGCCTATCATCGAAACGCAGGCAGGCGACGTATCGGCTTATATCCCGACCAACGTCATCTCCATTACCGACGGTCAGATATTCCTCGAAACGGCGCTCTTCAACCAAGGTATGCGCCCCGCCATCAACGTCGGTATTTCGGTATCGCGTGTGGGAGGTAACGCTCAGGTGAAGTCGATGAAGAAAGTCGCCGGTACCTTGAAGATAGACCAAGCCCAGTACCGCGAGTTGGAATCGTTCTCGAAATTCGGCGGCGATCTCGACCCCGTAACGGCAATGGTCATCGACAAAGGCCGCAAAAACAGCCAGCTGCTCGTGCAGCCGCAATATTCCCCGATGCCCGTCGAAAACGAAATCGCCGTCATCTATTGCGGAACGAAAGGCTTGCTGCGCGATTTGCCTATCGAAAAAGTCTCCGCTTTTGAAAAACTTTTCCTCGAAGTGATGAATGCCCGTCATCGCAAAGACGTGCTCGACCCGCTGCGTGCCGGAAAACTCACTCCCGAAATGGAAGAGATTTTGAAGAAAGAAGCGGAAGAAGTTGTGGAACGATTTAAGAAATAAGCATTATGTCCACCATGCGCGAGTTGAAGGGAAGAATCGGTTCGGTAGAATCTTCCCAAAAAATTACCGGAGCATTGAAGATGATTTCTTCGGCGAAGTTGCGGAAAGCCGAACAGGCTTTGTCGCACATGAAACCGTACAGGGAACAGCTGCAACAGACCATCAACAACCTGTTGGAGGCAGATGTCGAATACACCTCGCCGTTGAGCGAAGTGCGCCCGATGCGTCGGGTCGCCATTGTCGTATTCGCCTCCGATGACGGTCATTGCGGCGCATTCAATGCCAACCTCTACAAAGCGTTGTTGTCCCGCGTGGAAACGCTGCGTGCCGATGCGGTAAATCAACTTGTCGTCGATGTATATCCCGTCGGTAAAAAGATATTCTCGTCGGTTACCAAAACCGACGGAATAAACGCTTGTTTTCGAGATTATTTCAATGCCAAAAGCTCTCCCGAAGAAATCAAGCGTTTCGTCGGCGAGATGACGACGGCGTTTCTCGCGAAAGAGTACGACGAAGTGGAGTGCATCTATGCTTATTACAAAAGCGTGGCGACGCAAATTGTGAAGACACGTACCATTCTGCCTGTAAGTGTGGAAGAGTTGCAGGTATCGGCGACAGGCGCTCCTGCGCGCGTTACCCCCTACCTGTATGAACCCGACCGCATGGCGATTTTCGAGGCGCTGCTGCCGCTGTTCGTTCTCTCCTCTTTTCAGGAAGCCTGCCTGCAAAGCCGCACTTCCGAACAGGGGGCGCGCATCATGGCGATGCAGACGGCCAGCGACAATGCCCGTAAACTGCTCGATGAGCTGCGCTTGGAATACAACAAGTTGCGGCAGCAGGGCATTACCAGCGAGCTGCTCGACATCATAGGTGGATCTATCCGATAAAAACATAAGGCAGAGAGTTTCAGACTCTTTGCCTTATTTCATTCTAAAAAGAATACCCTATCCCGTTTATGGAAAGTATAAAAAACTATTTCATCGCATTTTGGAAAGGACTTTGGAGCCTGCTTGTGGGAATGAAGGTGACGGGTAAAGAATTCGTTACCCCGAAGGTTACGGAAAAATATCCCGAAAACAGAGCGACCTTGAAAATCGCCGACCGGTTCAGAGCCACCCTGACGTTGAAATACGATGCCGACGGCAATCATAAGTGCGTCGCCTGCGGCATCTGCCAGATGAACTGTCCCAACCACACGATACAAATCGTTTCCAAAAAGGTTACCGACGAAGCGGGCAACACCAAACGTGTGCTCGACGATTATATTTACGACTTGGGCAGCTGCGTTTTCTGCCAGCTCTGTGTAACGTCGTGTCCGCACGGCGCTTTGGAATTTAGCAACGATTTCGAGCAAGCCGTGTTCACCCGCTCGAAACTGGTGAAACATCTTAATCGTAAACCTGAATCTTCAAATTGATATTTGCTATGGAGCAAATCGCCAATCATATCATCTTCTTCCTGCTCTCGGCTGTCATCGTCGTTTGTTCGATTATGGCGGTAACGAGCCGCCGCATCTTGCGGGCAGCCACCTACCTGCTTTTCGTGCTGTTTGCAACGGCGGGATTTTATTTTCAGCTCGATTATCATTTCTTGGGTGCCGTGCAGATTACCATTTATGCCGGCGGCATCGTCGTGCTTTTCGTTTTTGCCATACTGCTCACCAGCAAGCTGGGCGAAAAGTCCGACCGCATCTCCTCGACCAAACGGGCGTGGGGGTTGGCGGCTGCCCTGCTCGGCGCGCTCATCTGCGGCTATACGCTGTGCACCCACGACTTTTTCCCGCAGTTCGCTGCCGGCGGCGAGGTCGATATGAAAACGCTCGGCCATGCCTTGATGGGAATGGACAAATACCAGTATCTGCTGCCTTTCGAAGCGGTCAGCATACTGTTGCTCGCATGTATAATAGGAGGCATCATGATTGCCCGCAAACGATAGAGGACTATGGAAATACCTATGATTTATTACGTCGTGGTGAGCACCGTCATGTTTTTTGCCGGAGTGTACGGTTTCGTTACCCGCAAAAATCTGCTGGCGATTCTTATCTCGCTCGAATTGATGCTCAATGCCGTCGATATAAATTTTGTCGTGTTCAACCGCTATCTCTTTCCGCAGCAGCTCGAAGGCTTCTTCTTTACGCTTTTCGCTGTCGCTATCGCTGCTGCCGAAACGGCTATCGCCATTGCCATCATCATCAATATCTACCGGAATATCCGGAATATCAAAGTCGATGATTTGGATAAAATGAAGTATTGACGCCCGTAACAGAAAAAACGACTATGGAATACTCTCTCATCATATTGCTGCTCCCGATGCTGCTGTTTTTCGTGCTCGGCATCGGCGGGCATAAAATGTCGCACCGCACGGCGGGACTTTTGGGCACGGGAGGACTTTTCGTCATCACCGCCCTTTCGTATGCCGTTGCCGCGCAGTATTTCACCCAACCCCGCGTCGAAAGCATTTACCCGACGCTGATACCTTTCCATATCGAATGGCTGCGCTTTACCGAATGGCTGCATATCGATCTCGGAATATTGCTCGACCCCATTTCGGTGATGATGCTCGTGGTCATCTCCACCGTGTCGTGCATGGTGCATCTGTACAGCCTCGGCTATATGCACGGCGAAACGGGATTCCAGCGTTATTACGCTTTTCTTTCGCTCTTTACCTTCTCGATGCTCGGGCTGGTGGTCGCCACCAATATTTTCCAAATGTACATCTTTTGGGAGCTGGTGGGCGTGTCGTCGTACCTGCTCATCGGTTTTTACTATACGAAGCCGGCTGCCGTCTCCGCCTCGAAAAAGGCGTTTATCGTTACGCGCTTTGCCGACCTCGGCTTCCTGCTGGGCATTCTGCTGCTCTCGTATTACACCAAGACGTTCGATTTCGCCGTGCTTACGAGCGGCGAAGTATCGTTGGCGGCAACGACCGCCGGAAAAACTTTTCTCGGCATATCCGTCGCTTCGTGGGCTATGGCGCTGGTGTTCATGGGCGGTGCAGGCAAATCCGCCATGTTTCCGCTGCATATCTGGCTGCCCGACGCCATGGAGGGTCCCACGCCGGTTTCCGCCCTTATCCATGCCGCAACGATGGTGGTCGCCGGCGTCTATTTGGTGGCGCGGCTGTTCCCTATCTATGTAACGACGCCCGAAGTGCTGACCATGATTACCGTCATCGGTGCCGTTACCGCGCTTTATGCCGCCGTGGTGGCTTGCGTGCAGACCGACATCAAACGGGTGCTCGCTTTCTCCACGATTTCGCAAATAGCCTTTATGATGGTTGCGCTCGGCGTTACCACCGAAATGCAGGGGCACGGCGCGCTCGGCTACATGGCATCGATGTTCCACCTTTTCACGCACGCCATGTTCAAGGCGTTGCTGTTCTTGGGAGCCGGTGCCATTATCCACTCGGTACATTCCAACGAAATGTCGGCGATGGGCGGTCTGCGCAAATATATGCCTATCACGCACATCACTTTCCTGATAGCGTGTCTGGCAATATCGGGCATACCTCCTTTCTCCGGATTTTTCAGCAAAGACGAAATTTTGGCGGCAGCCTTTGAAAAGAGCGCATTTTGGGGCATTTGGCTCTCGCTCGTGGCAGGCTTGACGGCATTCTATATGTTCCGCCTCTACTATAATATTTTCTGGGGCGAAGAGGCGCATCACGAACATACGCCGCACGAGGCTCCGAAGACGATGACGATACCCCTGATGTTTCTTGCAGCAGTAACCTGCGTCGCCGGATTCATTCCTTTCGGGCACTTCGTAACCGCCGGCGGCTGCTCCTATGATATACACCTCGATTGGACGGTGGCATCGGTGAGCATTGTTATCGCTTTGGCGGCTATCGCTCTTGCCACGTGGCTCTATATGCGTCCGAACGACAAGCCCGCCCGCATGGCGGACTCCATGCGCCGCCTGCACACGTGGGCTTATCACCGCTTCTACCTCGATGAGGTCTATATGTTCGTTACCCACAAAATTATATTCCGCCGCATTTGCGAGCCTATTGCGTGGTTCGACCGCCACGTGGTCGATGCTACGATGAATCTTATGGCTGCGCTCACGCAGTCGGCATCGTACCGTATCCGCACGTTGCAGTCGGGTCGCCTGCAAGCCTATGCGACGGTGTTCCTGCTAGGTGCGCTCTTCATCGCATTCGTTCTGCTTTGTGTGTGGTAATGGTGTATTTGTTATCGTATAAAACGAATTTTGAGATATGAATTTCTTATCTTTATTTGTACTGATACCTCTGTTGATGATGGGCGGGCTGGCTCTCGCCCGAAACATGAAACAGATACGTGCCGTTGCGGCTGTCGGCTCGTCGCTGCAACTGCTGCTCGCTGCCGTCGTCATGGTGCTGTTCCTGCAAGAACGCGCCGCCGGCAACACGGCGGAAATGCTTTTTATCGCCGATACCGTGTGGTACGCCCCGCTCAATATCCATTATACGGTGGGTATCGACGGCGTTTCGGCGGCCATGCTGCTGCTCTCTGCCATTGTGGTTTTCGCCGGCGTGTTCGCTTCGTGGAAAATCGACCCGTTGCCCCGCGAATTTTTCCTGTGGCTCATACTCCTTTCGATAGGCGTGTTCGGATTTTTCATATCCATCAATCTCTTCACGATGTTCATGTTCTATGAAATCGCGTTGATACCCATGTACCTGCTTATCGGCGTGTGGGGGAGCGGCAACAAAACCTACTCCGCCATGAAGCTCACCTTGATGCTGATGGGCGGTTCGGCGCTGCTGTTGATAGGCATACTGGGCATTTATTTCCATTCGGCTGCCGACGGCAACCTTACGATGAACATACTCGAAATCGCCCGCAACAATGCCATTCCGCACGAAGCGCAATATTATCTGTTTCCCCTGACATTCGTGGGCTTCGGCGTGCTGGGTGCCATGTTCCCGTTCCACACGTGGTCGCCCGACGGTCATGCTTCCGCCCCGACAGCCGTGTCGATGCTGCATGCCGGCGTGTTGATGAAGCTCGGCGGTTACGGCTGTTTCCGGGTTGCCATGTTTCTGATGCCGTGGGCTGCGACGCAGCTTTCGTGGATATTCCTTATCCTTACGGGCATCAGCGTGGTATATGGGGCATTCAGCGCCTGTGTACAAAAAGACTTGAAATACATCAACGCCTATTCGTCGGTAAGCCACTGCGGCTTGGTGCTTTTCGCCCTGCTGATGTGGAACACCACCGCCATGACGGGCGCCGTGTTGCAGATGCTTTCGCACGGTCTGATGACGGCGCTTTTCTTCGCCCTTATCGGTATGATATACGGACGCACCCATACGCGCGACATACGCGAAATGGGCGGCTTGATGAAAATCATGCCGTTCCTCTCGGTGTGCTATGTGATAGCCGGTCTGGCTTCGCTGGGCTTGCCCGGCTTGAGCGGCTTCGTGGCTGAAATGACGGTATTCGTCGGCTCGTTCCAGTGGAGCGACACGTTCCACCGCGTCTTTACGATAATCGCCTGCACGTCGATTGTCATCACTGCCGTTTACATTCTGCGGGTGGTGGGCAAGCTGCTGTACGGCGCCGTGCAGGACGAACATCACCGCTCGCTCACCGATGCCGTGTGGTTCGAGCGTCTGTCGGCTATCACGTTGATTGTGGCGGTGGCTGCCATAGGTATGGCGCCCGGGTGGATTTCCCGCCTTATCGGCGACAGCATGAGTGTAATCAGCGAACGTATTCTGCAATATATCTAAACAGGAAAAGAAACTATGGATTTTTCTAATTTCTTATGGATGCGCGATGAATTGACGCTTTTGGCGGTCATTCTTATATTGTTCCTTTACGATGTTTTCGGCACGGAAAAGAGCCGCCGCTTTTTCTCGGCGACTGCCTGCACGCTGCTGGCGGTGCAGACGGCTTTGCTCTTTCTGCCCGCCCTTGCCGGAGAGGCTTTCGGCGGAATGTACCGCACTTCGCCGGCTGTCAATACGGTAAAAATCGTGCTTAATGCCGGTACGCTGCTGGTGCTCATACAGGCGACGGCATGGATTCGGAGAGCCGACATGGTGATACGGCGCGGCGAATTTTACATTCTCACGCTCATGACACTGTTGGGAATGTATCTGATGATTTCGTCGGGAAACTTCCTGCTTTTCTTCATCGGACTCGAAACCGCCTCTCTGCCTTTGACGGCGTTGATTGCTATCGAAAAATATCATCATGATTCGTATGAATCGGCGGCCAAATACGTGTTCATCGCCCTCTTTTCGTCGTCGCTGATGCTGATGGGGCTTTCGTTCATATACGGCGCAGTGGGCACGCTCTACTTCTCCGACATCGCGGCACGCCTCACCGGTACGCCGCTGCTGTATGTGGGACTCGTCTTTTTCATGGCCGGTATGGGATTCAAAATTTCTATCGTGCCTTTCCACTTGTGGACGGCAGACGTATATCAAGGCGCACCCACATCGATTACCGCCTATCTCTCGGTTATCTCGAAAGGCGCTGCCGCCGCTGCGCTCATGCTTATACTCTTTAAGGTGTTCGCTCCGGTGGCTGTCGTTTGGCAGCCGGTGCTGTGGGGGCTGATTGTCGTAACGATTACCGTCGGCAACCTCTTTGCCGTGCGGCAGAAAAATCTGAAACGCTTTATGGCGTTCTCCTCCATTTCGCAGGCTGGATACATACTGTTGGGTGTGATAGCCGGCAGCGCGACGGGTATGGCGTCGCTCATCTATTATGTGCTGGTCTATATCTTTTCCAATTTGGCGGTATTCGGAGTGATTTCCGTTATCGAAAACGCCACCGGAAAAGTCGGCATGGACGATTACAACGGACTCTATCGCACCAATCCCAAGTTGAGTGTCGCCATGATGCTGGCGCTCTTTTCACTGGCGGGCATACCTCCGTTCGCCGGATTTTTCAGCAAGTTCTTCATCTTCTATGCCGCCGTGCAGGAAGGCTTTTATGTGCTGGTATTCATCGCCTTGCTCAATACCATCATTTCGCTCTACTACTATCTGTTAGTGGTGAAAGCCATGTTTATCCGTCAGGACGACTGCCTGATACCCGCCGTGCAGAGCGACGGCGCATCGCGTTTCTGCATCGCCCTGTGCGTGGCGGGCATCGTGCTCATCGGCTTGTTGAGCTGCATCTATACTGCCATTTCCGGCGTTTCTTTTGGAATGTAACGGCAATCGCTTCCCGCTGAAAAATATTCTCTTTCCGTGTATTCGTTGCACGGGGAGAGTTTTTTATTAATCGGTTCTGAATCAGATTCGTGTAAAAATTTTGCTCTTTTTATGGTAAAATTACCATAAAAATATTGTATTATTACAATATTGTTTTTACATTTGTACCGATACGAATGACGGAAAAATCTTCCGGAAAACGGGGAGATGTTTCTCAATAAACTCTAATAAAATGATAAAAGATATGAATCTGAAAAAAGAAAAGGAGCGGGATTTTTTGCTCGCTTACGAATCGGAATTGAAAGCGTTGGGCGACGATGCCCCCTTCGTTCCGAGAGATGAGGTGATTCTGCGTACCCTGCATAGCGGACGCGGAGGGTTTTATATTTCGTTCGAGGAGGCGGCGCGCCGGGTACGGCGCATTTTCAACCGCCTGCCGCTGTGCTGCAAGAACGAACAAAAAGTAGCCATGTATCAGGAGTTGGCACGGTTGGTCGCCGAATATTTGCAGCGTCACCCTGGAGCGTCGTTTCGGGACGCTTTGTTTACGGTGCTGGCAGAGAAGAAAGCGTCGCGATTTTTTTTCGGGGTGCAGACAGGCCGCCTCATTCTCTACAAAAATCAGCATCGGAACGGAAATCTGCGTTGTGCCGTATGAAGTCGGGAGTGTATGCGCTGCTACTCGCAGGGCTGCTCGCGTGTGCGCCGTTGAAACGGAAATCGACGGAGACGTATCGCGCCACTTGCGGCACCGAAATGTCGGCACTCTCCGACAGCCTGCACCGGACAACCGTTGTGCAGGAGCGGGAGCAGAGCCGTTGGATTATCGACTTGGTGCGTGAAATTTCCGACACCGCTGCCGCCCGTACCGCACGTCCGGTTTCCGAGCGGTGGCACATCACGGCGGAGAGTACGCGGGAGAGCCGCTGCGCCGATACGACGGAGGTACTGTTTGCGGCAACCCGCATGCAAGAACGGTGCGACACGACAGCAGTACGCACCGCGACGACACCGGCAAGCCGGCATCGCGCACGGGGCGCCTATGCGATGCTTGCCGTCCTGTCTGTGATATCATTGGGATTAATTGTCAAACATTAAAAATAAAAGGAAATGAAAAAACATAAAGAATTTCCGGAAGAATGCCGGAAGAAAATTTGCGTACAGTTGTGCTTTACCCGTGAGGAGCTGCGCGACGAGTTGTTGAAACGGACGACTTACATTGCCGTGCCCATGCAGACCGATGTCCCCGATGCGGCGGATTGGAGCGAACGGCTGCTGCTTACCGCCGACGAAGACCTCTGGGTGGGTGACCGTTTGCAGGAGGCTGCCGACCGCGTGAGCGACCTGTTGTCCGATTATCTGGCAGGCAAAAGCTGCTCTTTCGACGAGTGCGGACACTGCTGCATGACGCTGCTCCTGCCGTGCGAGGCGGTGCCGGGTATCGGCGACCGTATAGCCCGCATTATCAAAGAGATATTCGTGCTGCATGTGTTGGCGCGCTGGTTCGACGACCGTCTGCCCGAAAAGGCGCAGTACCTTGCCTTGCAGTGTCGCGAAGCCGAGGAGCTGCTGCGGGCGCGGCTGAACCGTCGTACCCGACCCATTGTGCGACCTTACAGGGCTTTGTAAGAGCTTTCGGATTTTTATGGCGGCGGTCGAACTCTGTTCGATCGCCGTTTGTTTTTCCGATAAATCGTACAGAATATATCCCCGTATGAAAGAACAAAATGAAAATAAATAGTTATCTTTGCGGCATAAATGGCTGAAATGGGGGAATATTCGCCTTTCGGACGATGTCTTTGCATGACAGCCGTAAATAAATTTCGATTATGGAAAACAATTATTCTTACAGCGGGTCGCAGGTACAGATATCTGAAATGACCCTTGTCAAAAACGTCTATCTTTGGATGTGCGTTGCTTTGGCAGTAACCGGCATTACAGCTATGGCGGTCGATGCTTCGCAGAGTTTGCAGGAAATTTTGTTCGGCGGACGCTTCACTTTCTTGGTGCTGCTTATTGCCGAAGTGGCATTGGTGATTTATCTGTCGGCGCGCATTGCCCGCATGTCGTTTGCATCGGCTATGGTCAGTTTCCTTGTCTATTCGTTCCTGAACGGATTGACGCTTTCGGTTATCTTCCTCGCCTATACGAGAACCTCCATTGCTTCGACGTTTTTCATTACGGGCGGCACGTTTGCCGTGATGAGTCTGTACGGTTATTTTACTAAAAAAGACCTGTCGTCGTGGGGCAATATTTTGCTGATGGCTCTTGTCGGACTTATCATCGCATCGATTGTAAATATCTTTTGGGCGAACTCCACGCTTTATTGGATTGTAACCTATGCCGGCGTGCTGATATTCGTCGGCTTGACGGCTTACGACACCCATAACATCAAACGCCTGTTGGCCGGACAGGAAATCAATGAGACCACGCAGAAAGTAGCGCTGCTCGGCGCTTTGACGCTTTATCTCGATTTTATCAACCTGTTCCTTTACCTGCTGCGTATTTTCGGCGATCGCAAGTAATGGCATCGCTTATCGGATATGAAAAACTCCTTGCGGAACAACCGCAAGGAGTTTTTCTTTTTTAGAATCAACCGGAGAAGAAACAGATGCTTCCCCGTCCCTCGTCGTACACATCGAGGTGTACCCACGACGTGCCTTTTTCGAGCCGTATGGGGTGGGGCAGCAGGATTTGGTTCTTCACGATGGTTTCACGGACGGCCTCGGCAGAGAGTCCGGGAACGTCGAAATCGACGGCTTTACCCAAGTTGTGTGCCGACAGGTAGGGCACACCGGCAGCGCTCTTTTCCCGCACCAGCGGACAGAGGTTGCAGCGCAGCCCCCTTTGGGTGAATGCGCCGCCGGCAGCCCATGTATTGACGAGCATCGGTCGGTCGAAGATTTTTTCCCGCAGCACGACAAGCGTGTCGAGCAGTTTCTCGTCGAGGAAAATCCACGCCCGTTCGCCGAATCGCCGATATACGTCGGGACACACCAGCTCTTTGAGGTCGAAATAGCAGCTTTTCATACGGACATTTCCTTTCTCAAAAATCGCTCGGCGGCTGGCGTTTGTCGCAGCCGCGCACGTTGCAGCGGCGTATCTCGCTCTCTTTCAGCTGTAATTCCAGTGCATGGCATTTATACACAAGCTCCAATTTTTCCGTCTGCTCCTTTCTTAACTCGATGTAGAGCGCATCTATCTTTGCGTCGCGTTGGGAGAGGCGGCTTTCGAGCCAGCCCACTTGGTTTTTTTTCACTTCCAACTCCGCATCGACGGCTTCCGCCTCTTTCACCCGCTTCTGCTGCTTGCGGGTGGTGAGGTAGCCGATGAACCATTTTACGGTTTCTGCACCGCCTATCGCTCCGAATACCGTCAATGCTGTCGTCAGTTCCATGGTTTATACCTCCGTTTCGGATTGAGGAAGTTTTGCGACAAGGGATTCGAGTTTCTGTATTCTTGCTTCCAAATCGGCGTTCTTCTTTTCCAGATAAGCCATTTTGAGCGCCAATATCTCGGTATAGTTCAGTCCCCGTATAGGGTCCGGCTCATCATCGGACGGAGAGCCTTGCAAGACTACGTCGGGAATCAATTGTTCTACCTCTTGTGCAATGTAGCCGTAGTGAGTTGTTCCATTTTCATCATCTTTGAGGGAGTACGATTTCAAGCTGATTTCACCGGCTTTTTGCAATCGTTCGTCCGAAGCCTCTATGTTTTGGATATTTTCTTTCAGTCGTACATCGGAAGCCGTTACATGGGCGGACGCGGTAATGGTTTTATTCGTTTCCCAATTACCAACGTTTGATTCGCAACGAAAGTAAGAAAGAGGCGCATTGGAATCTTTTCTTAAATAGAATCCGGCTGTTCCGGCAAATTCTCCAAGATATAAAGAAGCGGAATTATTAGCACACATTATAGCTAAAAATGAATGAAAATGCCCCAAATTATCACTGTTGTCGAGATTGTTATAAGTAATGGCGGCTTTTTTATAGGTGTCAGCCCAAGAACCAGATACTCTTTTAACATCTATGCCATTAAATGTTTTTTTTCCGGATATTTCCTGTGTGGTGTTGCTTGTAACATAGTTGGACGCCGCGCCAAAAGTGTCGAGCTTCTTTTTGTCGGCAGCGGACATCAGTCCGTTTGCCGACTGCGTGGCGGCAGCCGTGATGTTACGTCCTGACGAGGGGTCGATTACCGCTTTGGGGTGCGTTACGGGATAAATCGTTTTCCCGTTGAGAGTCAATTTCTTTATTTGTGCCATGACGATTCGCTTAAATAGTTATTTCGGGATAATCGGTAACGTCGTTGCAAGCCGCAGCCGTCAGATAGGTCGTCGCAGCGCCGAAAGCGTCGAGTTTCTTTTTGTCGGCAGCGGACATCAGGCCGTTTACCGACTGAGTAGCGACGTTGTATGTCGTATTGGTATCGCTCCAAGGTACATTGACGACCAGTTGCCCCGAAGCGTTTTTCTGCACGGCATAGGTGCGACTTGCAGTAGCGGAGACGGCATTTGCTGCCACCGATTGCGCTGTGTCGCTGCCGAGCTTTACGCCGCCGAGTACGCTTGCCGTTGCCGCCGGCAGGGAATAATTGTTGGCTCCGGCTGCTATGTTGTCGAGTTTCTTTTTGTCGGCAGCCGACATCAGGCCGTTTGCCGACTGGGTAACTGTGCCGGGTATATCTTCGATAAGGGCAACGGTACCGCTCTTTTCCGGTAAGTCTATCTGTTCTTTATCAATTCCGTCATAATAGAAATGGCCTCCTAACCACGACCATTGACCAATGTTGAACTCGCTAGCGCCAAATGAGCCAAAAATTCTCAAATTTATCTGTCTATCCGGGTCCCCTTTGGAAATTTGGGTACCACATATTTCCAGTCCTCTTTCAAATTTCTTATAGCTATCTATTATTTGGTCATCGGTATCCAAATCGACAAATTTTTCATTCGCCCAATTCTTTACGTTAGTTTCGGAATTTTGCAGCAGCCTCGTAAGGTTTTGCGTTTCGGTGATGCCGGAGAGGAACGCCTCCACCTCTTTCCATTTGTTGATGACGGTATCGGAGTCGGTTGCATTAGTCAGAAAGTCTTTCAGCGTTGTCGCCAAAGCCACGACGTTGTTGTAACCCTCGCCCATCGATGTCAGAGCTATAGCCGCATTAGCGATAGTTTCACTATCACCTTTTCTAACACCTATTAATGCTGCCAACGCCGACAATTCCCATGCCAGTGTAGTATTTGATGCGCGGTCTTTTATAGCTTCCGCAATGGTGACAGGGTATATCGTTGCCCCGTCCAGTGTCAGTTTTTTAATCTTTGCCATATCGTTTTGATTTTTATAAGTTGATAATTTATATTTCCGGATAATCCGCCGTGTCGGAAAAGGCTTTCGCCTTTATAAATTCGGAGTGCGCAAAAGCCTCTTGTTTCGCGATTTTGAATCCGTCCGGTTCGACCGAGAAGGTGATTTCGTGCTGACGTTTGTCCGCGCCGAAAAACGAGAGAACAAAACTCGTGAAGTAGTCATCATACGATAACGAGGCAGGTGTCATCTCGCTGCCGCTTGCCACCACGACCTCCTTTTGCGCGATTTTCGCATCGACGAGCAGCCGTTCCAATGCCTGCAAATTCTCGAATATCACCTCCCCGTCGTCGCCATACGACTTGACCGGTATTTTTATCGGTGTCAGTTTGTCGGTGGTCTCTTCCAGTTCGGAGATGTCATGTTCGTATTTTGTTTTTAGTTCTTCGATATTGTTTTCCATCGGAATTACCTCTGTGCTCCAATAGTCTCCGTCCCAATGGAGTATGACGATGCTGCAGCCCGATACCGTTACGGAAATGCCATTTTCGCCGTCGGCGTTTTGGAGGTGCTCGAAAGTAACCGTTCCCGATTTCGGAGCAAAATAGAGATATGCGGCTTTGATACCCGGTTTGGGTTTGGGGTCGAAGGTCTGCGGATTTTCGACAAGCCCTTGGAAAGGAGGGTCCAAGCGGTTCGAGTCCACCCATTTGCGGTTTATCGCGTCCCAAATCCACAAAGATTGCGTCTCACCGTTGATAAAACAGTTGCCGGGCACGCAGAGCGGGTGAGTGGCAAGGAAAGTTTCGAGTCCGAAGTAATAGCCGAGAAATTTCCCTTGTGTGTAACAATGACTTTTCATAATTAGCTGTTTTTGAAATTTATAGGTGTGTTTTTATGAAAAGAGCACATGACCGAGCATGAGCGCGGCTTTGTCGTTTTGCCCCAAGATGTCGTAAACCGAAGCGGCACACAGGTAACATACCGAATCGCCCAGCAGCGGGACGATGTCGTATCCTCCGTTTTGCTCTTTCGGCAGCGGAACATATACGGCGCTTTTTATTTCGTGAAGACGCACATAGGGCGGGAGGGCATAGTAGTCGAGTACGGTATGTCCTTCGTTGTCGGTGGTAATGACGGCTGCCGGTTTTTCCGTACCGCCTCGCGAATACGGATTGTATTGCAGCGCCGTGCGCGGGTGCTGCCGGTCGAAAAATCGGGTAACCGGACGCCGCCACCCTTTCATCTGGAACCGTATCATGCGCAGCATATCGTCGGGAAGTACGACCCGTCCGCTGCCGTCTTGCCGGGGCTGGGGCGTGAGCGATGCCGAAATGTCTTTGCCTTCGCACAGATGTTCGGGAGCTTTCAGCAGTTGGAGTTTCAGCGACTCCTCCCATTTTGCCCGAATGTATTGTTCGATGTTTCCGCCTCCGGTGCGGGTCATTACGGCGTCCCAGTCGGGAGTGAGTTCCTCCATGTCGGTTTTTACGCGCTCTATCCATTCGTCTGTTGTCAGAAACATGTTTGCCTCCTTTCCTTTCAGGCTGTTATGTTGGGGAAAACCAGCCCCTTTTCGCGGGCGGCGCGTTCGATGCCGGAAGGCGAACGCAGTTTGTCGAGCGGTACGCGGTAAGGCTCGGCGTGCAGCAATTCGCGTGCCGCCTGCCACGAGGCGATATGTCCCGCTTTTTTCAGTTCGGGCTGCGGCACGGCCTCGACTTCGTGGTGCAGGTCGAAGAGTCTGCCGTAGTCGATGTCTTGTTCTATGGCGTCTTGCAGCTCGGTGTTGGAGGTGGTGTAATACCCGTGTATGTTGTCGCGCGCGATGAAGCGTATGCGTATCTTTTTTCCGCCCATGCGCACGATGGTATTCAGGTTGCCGTGCAGGGTTTCGTATGTTTTAATCGTTTTCATAAAATCATGTTTTTTAGATTTCTACAACGGAGCGAAGCCCCGTTGTAGAAATGTCGTGAATAAAAAGGTTTATGCTTTCTTGGGTATGATGCGCATGTGGGCGGCGGGGTAGCGCAGGGTCAGACACGAGGCTTCGGTGAGTACCACTGCATCGGTGTTGCGCACGCCGGCGCCTTTGAGGTCGAGCACTTGGCGGTCGAAGGGTACGTGCGACCATTTCGAGAGATATTCGGGGTCGAAGATGAACCCGTAATCGCTCATGCCGCATTCGTCGAACACTTCGGAGTAGAGCACGAACAGCCGTCCGAATTTGGAGCGCACTTCGGAAAAGTCGATGCCCCATTTCACGAAATCGTCTTCCGCCGAAACGACCTTATTGACGTCGAGCTTGTTGATGCGTCCGATGAAGTCGGAGCCGCCGATGAGTATTTTGCGCTTGTTGCCGCCGTTGCCGGTGAACGACTCTTTCATGATGTCGATGAGGTCTTCCTCCGTCAGTTCCTTTTCGGGGTCGAATGTGTATTCTTTGCCCGCCTGCCACCAGATGCCGCCGGTGAACGATACCTCCTCTTTCTTTTTCGAGTCGTAGAGGCGGCGTTTCACGCCGAACATGAAGGTCTTTTCCATGCCCAGACGCATATCGTAAATAGCGGCTTCTTCGGAGTCGGAGAAGTCCCATTCGACCTCTTTGTTGGCGATTTTCTGGAACGTCGATTGTTCGATTTGCATTTTGAAAATCTGGCAGAAATTCTGGTCTTTCACCGGAAGTGCCTCGAATTGGGCGGTCTGCACGTCGAGCTCGGTGGCGGCGCGTCCCATACGGATAAGGCTCGTGCCCTGCTCGATGCTCGGCACGCAGCCCGTGATGCTGCCGATGGTCTTGCCATTGACGGCATACACATTCAGCTCGCCGCTCTCCTCCTTGCTCGAAATGTAAAGCACGAGGTCGGCTTTCGACGGCGTTTTACCGTCGCTTTCATAGCCTTTCACGCCCTGTACGAGAATCGTTTCGGACGGCTCGAAAATGTCGTTGTTGTCGGTCGTGATTTGCACCTTTTGTGCCGACGCGGTGGCGCTGCCCGCTCCGGGTTCGGTGTAGGCTTCGGCAAGCGTGGCTTTGGTGGGTTTCACATCGACGGAGTAGTAATCGACCACCATGGAGCCGGAGCGGCGGGCGCCGGCATGGCGCGAAAGCTGGTCGATAGGCGTTGCCATGGGGCGTATGCGGGTGATGCGCTTGTCTACTTCGTTGAGAAGCAGATCTTCGCTTTCGCCGCGCGTAATTTCGGTGGTCAGGGGTGCGCCGCTGACGATTTTTCCGGTGGTTACGGGCACGACGACAGCCAATGCGCAGGCGCAGTCGCGGAACACGAAGGCGAGCATCACCGTCAATACGGCGATAGCCGTCCAGTAGTAGAAATCTTTGGATTTCAGAAGTTTCATAAGGTCAAAATTTTTCATTGTCGTTTGAATCGTTTTTTTGTGAATAAATAGGGTGAATGATGGTGTGATGTGATTCTTTTGGGTGAAGTTTTCGGCATCAGGCGTCCCAGACGCTGCGGCGCCGGCGGTAGCCGAATGCCGCCGAGCGGTTGTCGTCGGGTGCGGGGTCGCTGCCGTCGCCTCCGAGCTGCGGCACGGCATCGCCTGTCGGCTGCCGGCGTTCCAGCGCGATGCGCTCGTTGCGTCCGCGTATCTCGGCTTCCCGTTCGACATCTTCGAGGTCGGAGTCGTAATTGATGCCCTTGTAGAGCATTTCGAGAACGTCGGTGGTGAAATCGTGCATGAACACATGTTCGCATACATGATGCACTCGTTCGAGAAACTCCTCGAACTCCTCGTCGCTCATTTCCTTCTGTGCTTTGAAGCGGGCTATGGCGCGGGCGCTGTGCTGCCAGTTTTCCTCCATTTCGCGGCGCAGCGTCTGTCCGGCTCTGATGCGGTGGTTGAACTCTTCGTTTTCACGTTCCAGCTCCGCCAGCCGGCTTTCGTCGCCCGCGCAGTCGAGAATATCTTTCCCGAAGTGGCGCACGCAGGCGACGAGGGCGTCTTCGCCGCCCAATACTTCGCCGATGAACTCCGCCATTCGCGGATTGTTCATGAAGATGTCCGCCAGTTTCAGCTGGTCTTGGCACAAATAGTCGTAGCGCTGCCGCAAGTCGTCTTCGTATTCGAGCAGCGAGTCGTAGAAGTCGTCCTCGTCCTCGAAACTCCGTTCGGGAAAACTTTTTACCAGCCGCGCCAACAACAATTCTTTGGGCGGTCGGTGGGCTTTTCCATACCTTGTTTCTGTGTAATTTCTCATACGAATAAAATTGGTTTATAAAGTGAATACTGTAACCACAACGGTGTGGTAATTTTACAACACAAAGAAAACCATACGCCGGACGCATATCATGCGATTTTTATCAAAAATCGGGCGGGGCGGAAAAATTTTTTTGAACGTCCGCTGCCGGAGCGGTTCGCCGCGATTGCCGGCGGGCGAATAAACCTTTCTTACGATTTGCCGGTTAAGAGATAAAACAATATCTTTGCTACACGAAACCGATGAAATTCTTATAACATTGTATATGGCAACAAAACCGTTCAAGTATCAGGAAATGTTCCCGATGGGAAAAGACACGACCGAGTATTACCTGCTCACGAAAGAGTATGTGTCGGTCGAAAAATTCGGGGACAAGGAAATTCTAAAAGTGGAGCCGGAGGCTCTTACCCGTCTGGCGAATGCCGCCATGCGCGACGTGTCGTTTCTTTTGCGGCGCGAACACAATCTGAAAGTCGCCCGAATATTGGACGACCCCGAAGCCAGCGACAACGACAAGTATGTGGCATTGACCATGCTGCGCAACGCCGAGGTGGCTTGCAAAGGGCGGCTGCCCTTCTGTCAGGACACCGGCACCGCTATCGTCGTGGGCAAGAAAGGACAGCAGGTATGGACGGGAGGCGGCGACGAAGAGGCGCTCTCGCTCGGCATTTACAAAACCTATACCGAAGAGAATCTCCGCTACTCGCAGAACGCTCCGCTCGATATGTACCGCGAGGTGAACACGGGCTGCAACCTCCCCGCACAAATCGACCTTTTCGCTGTCGATGGCATGGAATACAAATTCCTGTTCATGGCAAAGGGCGGCGGCTCTGCCAACAAAACCTACCTCTATCAGGAAACGAAGGCGCTCATCACGCCCGA
Source organism: uncultured Bacteroidales bacterium (assembly GCA_947589325.1). Classification (GTDB taxonomy): domain Bacteria; phylum Bacteroidota; class Bacteroidia; order Bacteroidales; family UBA11471; genus Caccoplasma. The sequence goes on from CANQAM010000003.1 coordinate 117,105, forward strand.
CAAGCTCGTCAATTTCCTCGTCGAAAAAATGAAAACGCTCGGTACGGCAGCCTGCCCGCCCTACCACGTGGCTTTCGTCATCGGCGGCACTTCGGCGGAGATGAATCTCAAAACCGTGAAACTCGCCTCTGCCAAATATTACGACAACCTGCCCACTTCGGGCAATGAATTGGGACACGCTTTCCGCGACATCGAGCTCGAAAAGACGGTTTTGCGCGCCGCGCAGGAGTCGGGCATCGGCGCCCAGTTCGGCGGCAAATATTTCGCCCACGACATACGCATCATACGCCTGCCGCGCCACGGTGCCTCCTGCCCCGTAGGCTTGGGCGTTTCCTGTTCGGCCGACCGCAACATCAAGGCGAAAATCACCCGCGAGGGTCTTTGGGTCGAGCGGCTCGACGACCACCCGGGCGAGCTTATCCCCGAAGCCCTGCGCCGCGCCGGCGAGGGCAATGCCGTGCGGATAGACCTGAACCGCCCCATGCCGGAAATTCTTGCCGAACTTACCAAATATCCCGTCGCCACGCGCCTCTCGCTCAACGGTACGATTATCGTCGGCCGCGACATCGCTCACGCCAAAATCAAAGAGCGTCTCGATGCCGGCGAGGAAATGCCGCAGTACCTCAAAGAGCACCCCATTTACTACGCCGGTCCCGCCAAGACGCCCGCCGGCATGGCATCGGGCTCGTTCGGTCCCACGACCGCCGGTCGCATGGACCCCTATGTCGATTTGTTCCAAAGCCGCGGCGGCTCGATGATTATGATTGCCAAAGGCAACCGCAGCCGGCAGGTTACCGATGCCTGCCGCAAGCACGGCGGTTTCTATCTCGGAAGCATCGGCGGTCCGGCTGCCATTCTGGCGCAGAACAGCATCAAAAAGGTCGAGTGCCTCGAATATCCCGAGCTGGGCATGGAGGCGATTTGGAAAATCGAGGTCGAAAACTTCCCCGCTTTCATTCTTGTCGATGACAAGGGCAACGACTTTTTCGAACAGATAAAGCCACTGTGTCTTAAATAGTTACAGCGCTCTCCCGCAGCAAACTCCCGAAAATTCTTCTTCGGGAGTTTGCTTTTAACATATTAAATCCGTACTTTTGTTTACGGATTAGACGAATTATTATATTCTCTGCAACAGAATATTCACCTTAAATCAAAAAATAATACTATGAAAAAAATCTGTTTTCTGGCAGTTTTGTTATCCTTGTTTACCGCTTTACCTGCCGAAGAATATCTTTTGTACGATTTCGAAAATTATGAAATCGGCACGAAGTTTAATTTGAAAAATGTGCCTGGTAGACCCGTCGGAGAGGGGTCGTATGCTGTTGTGGCAGCCGACCCTACCGACAGCAATAATAAAGTGCTTCATGTATTGTTGGTAAATTCATGGGATACCTATCCGGAATATCCCCTTCCCGACGGATTCACGGCAGCCGATTTCTGCACTTATCAGAGTGTGGCTTTTTCGCTTTATCGCCCGCAGGTGCTTCCGAAAAACAACGATTATATGCAGACGGCGGTATGGTTAGGCGATAAGAAAGTTTATCAGGAAGAACACCCGAATTATCCTGATCAAGGTCCGCGTGATACGTGGCTTGAAAAACGCTACGCTTTTACGCCGGTGGAAACAGAGGCTTCCAATTTTTTGCTGGGGCTTCACTCCGATAATATGGAGTATTATCTCGACAATATACGCCTTGTCCGTGCGGAGAAGGGGTACGACTATACCGACGAAACGCAGACCCTGCGCTATTATGTGGAGAAGTGCGGCAACGGCAAGCACATCGGCGTAGCCACGCCTTCCAGTTGGAAAAATGTGATCGATCTGAATAATGACCTTCACGATATGAGCCAAACCGTTTTCCGCAATTTCAATATGGTAGTGGCAGAAGACAATATGAAATTCGCGTACATCGAACCCTCGCAAGGCAACTTTGAATTCGGATATACCGATGCGCTGGTCGCTTTTGCCGAGCGGCACGGCATGGAAGTGCGCGGACACACCCTTTGCTGGCACAAGCAGTTGCCGGACTGGGTAACGACGAGTGAAGATAGGAACAGCCACAACTATTCGAGCGACTCATTGTTGTCGATACTCCGCAACCATATCACGACCATTGTTTCCCGCTACAAGGGGCAAATTGCCGAGTGGGACGTGGTGAACGAATGTCTTGCCGACGATCAGGGAAATCTTCGAAATCCGGCGAATAAGGATAAGTATTTTTTGAGACCTTCGGTGTGGAGCAAGGGAATAGGCGCTAAATTGGAGTGGAGCTATGACAACACCGGCGGCGATTTCATCGATTCGGCTTTTTTCTATGCCCATCGCGCCGACCCCGATGCCAAACTCTTTCTCAACGATTACGGCGTAGAGTGTGGGGGCCGTAAGGCTGATGCCTATTACAATCTGGCAAAACATCTGATAGAAAAAAAGATCCCTATTCACGGCGTAGGACTTCAATGTCATTTCGATGCAGGAGTACTCGATTCTGCCGGATTGGTAAGGCAGATACAACGTTTCCAAGAGTTGGGATTGGAAGTCGTCATTACCGAGTTGGATATAGCCTCTTCCGGCAAGCAGGCTGATGAGTTCCGGACGATTGCAAATATTTTCATGGAACAGGAAAATTGCTCGAATATGGTGTTGTGGGGCGTTTCCGACCGCGACTCGTGGCGGAATAGTTCACCATTGCTTTTCGATGCCGATTTGGCAGCCAAGCCCGCTTTCTTTGCCGTGCGCGATGCCTTGAAAAGGCAGTATGTATTGTCGGTCGCACCGGTGCCGAACGACGCCCGCCCGCAATCGCCATACGTCGATGTCTATAACCTCGCGGGGCAGAAGATTGCATCGGGCATGCGTCGGGAAAGTGTGAATTTCCTGCCGACAGGTATCTATATCGTCGATGGCGAGAAAGTCATGGTGAGATAAAAACTGCTTTTATATGACAAAAGAGCCGCGCACTGCGCGGCTCTTTTGTTTTCCATGAAGGCGGATTATCGCTTGATGAGTTCGAGTCCGAGCGCGAATCCGGTCGTAGCGCTCCAATATTTGCCGAACTGGTCGAAGAGAATGGCGGCACCCTGAGCTTCGGCGGGGACGATGCCGGCGCCGATAAGCGCGTTCCAAACGATTTGCAGGTCGGAGGTCATTACGGGGTCGCCCCACCAATCGGTCTCGCCCGTCGCGCGCGGGGTAAGCAGGTTGTCGAATGCCGTTTTGTCGAGATAGAGGCAGGTGTGTCCGTCGTCCGCAAACTTCGTCTGCAAGGGGATTCCCTTTTTCAGCCACTCTTGCAGCTGCGATACGGTGGCATCCTGTATGCCTTTCACGCTTTCGCCGAGAAACGAAGCTGCCAGTTCTTTCACCGCTGCCGGCTCTCTGTTCAATACCGATTCTATCGTCAGGTATAGCGCTTCGGCGGTTACCGCATCGGTTTTGAGGGCGATGATTTCTTTCAGGTCGAGCGTTACGAGCACCGTTCCGTTCGATACGCTCCATCGGGCGAGATTCTTGGGCGAATCGACAAAGCCGCTTCGGACAAAATTTTTCGTAACGTCATCGGTGCCGGGGAAGCCGTTTCCGAGAAAAACACTGAGGAACGACGTCATGTCGATGTCCTTTATCGCCGGCTCTTCGACGTAGGCGATACTCATGCCGCCGTCGGCGTCGAGCGTGATGCCGTTCATCGTCTGGGGCAGCAGGGCGCCGCCGGCATAGCGCAGCACCGCAGCCAGAAATTCGGGGTAGCGGTCGTCGCCCGTAAATTGCCAATCGACGTATGCGCCGCCCTTCACCGGTACGTTGACGGTTTCTGTTCCGTTCAGCTCCGCAGGGGCGGTCGTGTAGTCGGCAAATCGATAACTTCCGCTCAGGACTTCGACTTCGTGCGAGGGCTTGTGGTTGTCGTGGCAGGCGGTGAACACCGTCGCGCAGGCAAGGGCAATGCCCCAAAATAGAATCTTTTTCATAACAAATAGGATAGGTTAAAATGGTTGTTTCGGCGGTAAAGATAGGAAAATGCTTTTGCCGGTGCGGTATTTTGCCGGCAAATCGTTTCATAAAAAACCGTAAAGACTGTTCCCGATAGCAAAATGATAAACGACAAAACCCTTTCCCGATAAGCGGGAAAGGGTTTTGTTTCAGCGAAATCGACAGGCGTTTATTCTTTTATCAGACGCAAGGCCTGTACGCCGCTGTCGGTGGTGATGCGGCAGAGGTAGGCTCCCGCAGCTGCCTGTGCAAGCGGCAGGGTGCATGAGTGCTCTCCGGCGGGCCGGTACGACCGCTCGGCGTATATCTGTCTGCCGGTGATGGAGAATACCTCGATGACGACGGTCGATGCCTTGTCGGTCGAGTAGGTGAGCACGGCATCACCTTTCACGGGGTTGGGGGCGATGCGGGCATCGAGCCGCTGAACTGCCGGTGCCGTTATACCCGAAACGTTTTCTTTCGTGCCGGTGCGCACATAGAATGTTACGTCTTTGTAGGCAATCGTGTATTTGAGGCTACTCAATCCGGATTCCGGATAAGGCAGGAATCGCATGACGAATGGTTTGCCGGGCTCTATTGTTACCGGTTTCTCCATAGGGTATGCAAAATGTTGGAAAGCATCGCGTGTCGGCTTTATGTTGGAATAGAAATATCTTGAAGTCAGCAGCGACTCCTGCGTGTCGTATATGGCAGAGAAGTACATTTTATCGGTACCCATGCTTTTGGCATCGAACGTAATGGAATCGACAGCCATATAGTAATCGCCTTGCGGTGCGAGGGTGTATTGGAGGTATATGGTGTCGTTTTCACCGCCGTTGTTTATCCAGTAATCGGTTCCGTATCGTTGATAGCCGCCATTGGTTTGATATAACAATCCGTTGAGCGACAGATTTGTGGCAATGTTTTCGGGAGCTGTATTGGCGGTTTCGTCGATGGCTGCCATTGTCCATTGTACAAGCGCCGGCGTGCCGCCGTTGAGCACAAGCCCGTTGTCGTCGGGTTCGTAGCTTTCGCCCGAGTTATAATAATCGGCATCGGTGTAGACCGGTTGTTCGTATTCGGGATAAAATTCGTCGATGCTGCTCTTTGCGTCAGCTGTGCCGTCCTTCATGATGTCTTCGACGAGGCTGTTCATATAGACTTCTATTGCCGTGTAGCCGCGCGCATCGGGAAATTCTTTGGCGGCATCGCTTATGTCGTCGGGTTTCAGCCCGTTGGCGCGCTCCCATGCGTCGGGTATGCCGTCGTTGTCGTTATCGCGGAGACGGGGTGCGGTATTATATTTGATATACCCCTCGACGTCGGTTTGGCTGTCGATGATGCCGAGAGTGCTGCCGTTGGAGCCTTCGAAGGTATAAGTGCCGTTCTCGGTTTCCATGACGATGCGCGAGTCGATAACATCGCGTGCGTATGAGGCGCCTACATAGGCAAGTACCTTTTCGTAAGCCGTTTGTGCGGTGTGCTGGGAGATAAGTGCTGTTTCGAAAGGTGCCGTCGATTTAATGGCATTTATACCTCCGTCCGGAGTACCGTTGGGGTGTATGCCTTTCCAGTTGTCGGCGTTGGTGCTGACAATGTTGTTCATGCTCGTTTTGTTGCTTTGTATCTGCGGGCAGGTGTTGTCGAAGTAATTCCCCGCTACGTAGAATTTGCCCCATACGCCAACGGGATTTTTATTTTCCCCGTTGTCGCCGTTCGGTGAAAAGATGCGGTGTACGAGGTCCGATTTGGTAGCCGTCGAGGGGCCCGGCTTGTAGTAGTTGTTGATAAAGTTGTACGAGCCTCCTTCGCCGGCATAGCCGCCGTTGGTAGGTCCCCAGTTGTAGAATACGTTGTTGCGCAAATCCACTTTTTCATCTTCGGGTCGGGCGGTGTAGCGGCTGCCGCACAGACGCGGCGTCCGGCTCGTATGGTGTGCCATCATGTTGTGGTGGAACGTGGCGCCTTCGCCTCCCCAGATGCCGCCGTACCCGTGATTGCCTTTCACGTGTACCGAACGACTGAGGCTTTCGCTGATAAGGCACCATTGCATGGTAAATTCTTTGTTGCCGTAGAACGAAGCGCATTCGTCGGTGCACCAACTCATCGTGCAGTGGTCGATGATGACGCCTGTGCGGTTGGTGCCGCCCATGGCATCGTCTTCGCTTTTGGCTTCATCGCCCATACGGCAGCGGATAAAGCGCACGATCACGTTGTCGGCATCCACGTACACATTGTAATTTTTGATGCAGATGCCGTCGCCCGGAGCGGTCTGTCCGGCGATGGTTATGTTTCCGCTGTTTATGCTTAGTCTGCTTTTCAATTCGATAGTGCCTGAGACATCGAAGACGACGGTGCGCGCACCGCTTTGGGTTACCGCCCACCGCAGTGAGCCTTCGCCGCTGTCGTTGAGATTGGTAACGTGAAGTATTTTTCCGCCGCGTCCGCCCGTTACGTAGCGACCGTAACCTTCGGCTCCCGGAAATGCCGGCAGCCGGAAATTATCGGTTTGGGCGATGGCGAGATGCGCACAAAGGCACAAGAAAAAGGTAATGATTTTCTTCATGGTATATAGGATTTGTTGCAAAGAAATAAATTTTTTCCGAAATAAAAGAGGATTTATTTGACGGAAAAGGGGTAAAAATCGGTAAGGGGACAAAAAAAATCGGCTGCCGAAACATCGGCAGCCGATTCGGTAAGCGTATAACGTTTCGGATTACATACCCAAGAGGGGTTTCAGGTATTCGGCTTCGACCACATACACGGCTGCACCTGCCAGATAACCGATGAGCGCCAACAGGGAAATGTGTTTGAGATACCAACCGAAATTGATTTTTTCCAGTCCCATGGCAACCACGCCGGCAGCCGAACCGATGATGAGCATACTGCCGCCCACACCGGCACAGTAGGAGAGGAACTCCCAGAATACGCCGTCTTGTATGAAGTTGGCCATATAGCCTACGGTGCCCGGGTCGGAAATGGGATACATACCCATCGCCGCAGCTACCAGCGGCACGTTGTCGACAATGGAGGAGAGCAAGCCGAGCAAGATGTTGATGATGTAGACATTGTGCACTTCCTGATCTAACCAGCCGGCTGCGCTGCCGAGAATGCCCGTTGCCTGCAATACGGCGACTGCCATCAAAATGCCGAGGAAGAAAAGTATCGTCGGCGTGTCGATGTGCGAGAGCACTTGGGGTACGCGGTGTTCCTGCGATTTCTCTATCAGCTTCGAGTTGTACATGATTTCGGTGAAAATCCAGAGTACCGACAGCGATATGAGAATGCCTACGAACGGCGGCAGGTGGGTAATGGCTTTGAAAATAGGCACGAAGATGAGACCGCCGACGCCGAGATAGAAAAGCGTCTTTTTCTCGCGGGCGGAGATGAAGTCGCTGCGCGTTACGATGCGGTTGCCTTCGGGCAGCTCACCCGAGAGCATGCGGGTGGCGAAAAGCATCGGCACGAAGAGAGCCACCAAACTCGGCAGCAGGACAAATGCGATAAGCGCCGATGTCGTTACGTTGCCTTTCACCCACAGCATGATGGTGGTAATATCGCCGATAGGCGACCATGCACCGCCCGTGTTGGCGGCGATGACAATCATGCTGGCGTAAATCCAGCGCTCGTGCTGGTCGTTGATGAGCTTGCGCAGCAGCATGATCATGACGATGGTCGTGGTGAGGTTGTCGAGTACTGCCGACATGAAGAATGCGATGGGGCAGATAATCCACAGCAGTTTGCGTTTTTTGCGCGTGTTGATGTGGTCGGTGATGATGGAGAAGCCTCCGTGTATGTCGATAAGCTCGACAATGGTCATGGCACCGATCAGGAAGAACAGAATCTCGGAGATGTCGCCCATGTGCTCGATAATCTGCACATTGAGGATAAATTCGAGACACTGGCGCGCCAGCGATTCCTGTTGCAGCGAAGCCGACGCCGAGGCAATGTATTCGTGGAGTTCTTCGCCGCTTACCGCCGGAACGATAGATTCGGCGCCGAAAGCGTAGAGAACCCACAATAGCATGCCAAGCAGCAGCGCCGATGCCGTCTTGTCGATGCGCAACGGGTGTTCAAGGGCTATCGCCAGATAACCGATGATGAACAGCGTAACAATAGCTACTAACATGATAATTTAAGGTTTGAATGAATTGTTTTTGATAATGGTTGCAATGTCGTTTTTTTGCGACGGACAAAGGTAATCAATTTCAATGAAATTGCAAATGAATGGTAAAAACCGTTTTATTTTTTTCACTCGGTAACGAGCTGCCGCTGCTTTGTCGCGTCTATTTTTCACGCATGATGATGTTTATCGGCGTGCCCGAGAAATTCCATTTCGCACGTATCTGGTTCTCCAAAAAGCGCTTGTACGGTTCCTTGACCCACTGCGGCAGGTTGCAGAAGAAGATAAAGGTGGGTACGGGCGTTTCTTTGAGCTGGCTGACGTATTTTATTTTTACGTACTTGCCTTTGTTGGCGGGCGGCGGGAAGTTCTCGATAGCGGCGAGCATCTCCTCGTTGAGCCGTGCGGTGGGAATGTGGCGGCGCCGGTTTTTGTAGACCTCCGATGCGCTTTCGAGCACTTTGAATATGCGCTGCTTGGTGAGTGCCGAAGCATAGACAATCGGAAAATCGGTGAAGGGTGCGAGCCGCGCCCGAACGGCCTCCTCGAAAGTCTTAATGGCGCGCGGACTTTTCTCCTCGACGAGGTCCCATTTGTTGATGCACACGACTAATCCTTTTTTGTTTTTCTGTATCAGCGAGAAAATGTTGAGGTCTTGCGCCTCGATGCCCCGTGTGGCGTCGAGCATGAGTATGCACACGTCGGAGTTTTCGATAGCCCGTATGGAGCGTATGACGGAGTAATATTCGATGTCTTCGGTAACTTTCCCTTTTTTGCGGATACCGGCGGTATCGACGATGTAGAAGTCGAAGCCGAATTTGTTGTAACGCGAGTTTACCGAGTCGCGCGTGGTGCCGGCGATGTCGGTAACGATGTAGCGGTCTTCGCCGATGAAGGCGTTGATGATGGACGATTTGCCGACGTTCGGACGCCCGACGACCGCGAAGCGGGGTATGTTTTCATCGAGCGGCATCTCCTCTTTTTGCGGAAAACGGCGCACTACTTCGTCGAGTAAATCGCCTGTTCCCGAGCCGTTTATGGCGGATATGCAGAACGGGTCGCCCAGCCCGAGCGCATAAAATTCGGACGAGGCATAGAGCGATGCGTTGTTTTCCACCTTGTTGGCGACGAGCAGCACGGGTTTGTTGCTGCGGCGCAGTATGGCGGCAACCATGTCGTCGAGGTCGGTCGTGCCGTTCAGCGCATCGACCACGAAAAGTATCACGTCGGCTTCTTCGATGGCGATAGCCACCTGCTTGTTGATTTCTCCTTCAAAAATGTCTTCGGAATTGACGACCCAACCTCCCGTATCGACGATTGAAAATTCGTGTCCCGTCCACTCCACTTTGCCGTATTGCCGGTCGCGGGTCGTGCCGGCTTCTTCGTTCACGATGGCTTGCCGGCTCTGTGTCAGGCGATTGAACAATGTCGATTTTCCTACATTCGGGCGGCCTACGATAGCTACTAAATTTCCCATAGTTATCTATTTGTGTAAAAACAATTTACGCATTTTTTTTAATCGGGTTGATATCCAAACGTCTTTAACAATCCCGTCCGGTTTCTCCAATCTTTTTCCACTTTGACGTAAAGTTCGAGAAACACTTTTTTCTCGAAAAACGCTTCGATATCTTTGCGGGCGGCAGTCCCCACCTGTTTGAGCATCTTCCCGCCTTTCCCGATGACGATGCCCTTTTGCGAATCGCGCTCGACGTATATCACCGCCATGATGTGTATCTGCGAATCGCTTTCCTTGAATTGCTCCACCGCCACCTCGCAGGCGTAGGGAATCTCCTTGTCGTAGGTGAGCAATATTTTTTCGCGGATAATCTCGGTTACGAAAAAGCGGGCGGGCTTGTCGGTGAGCGCATCTTTCTCGAAGAAAGGCGGCGACGGCGGCAGCAGCGCTTCGATGCGGTGCAGCAGGTAGTCGAGGTTGAATTTATGCTGCGCCGACACGGGTATGATTTCGGCTTGCGGCAGCCTCTGTTTCCATGCCGCCACGAGCGTTTCGAGCTGCGCCTGTCCTTGCAGCAAGTCTATTTTGTTGATAATCAAAAGCACCGGAATGGTCTGCGAGGCGACCCGTTCCAGAAATTTCGGATTTTTGTCGGGCGTTTCCACGACGTCGGTAACGTAGAGCAGAATGTCGGCATCGGTCAGCGCCGACTGCGAGAAGTTGAGCATCGACTCTTGCAGCTTGTAGTGCGGGGCGAGCACGCCGGGCGTGTCGGAATAGACGATTTGCATATCGTCGGTATTGACGATGCCCATGATGCGGTGGCGCGTCGTCTGCGCTTTCGAGGTGATGATGGAGATGCGCTCGCCCACTAACGAGTTCATCAGCGTCGATTTTCCGACGTTGGGATTCCCGACGATATTTACGAATCCGGCTTTGTGCATATCTTTTTCGCTTTTCTGTAAATCGAAAAAGGCGGCGAAGCGCGCCGCCTTTTTATTCGATGTATGATGAAATCATTTGTGGTCGTAGCCCCAGACGAGATATACCGACCCCCAGATAAATCCGGCGCCGAAAGAGGTGAGGATTATTTTGTCGCCTTTTTTGAATTTGTCTTCCCACTCGGCGAGGCACAACGGTATGGACGCTGCGCTGGTATTGCCGTATTTGTCGATGTTTACCACCACTTTTTCGCGGGCGATGTTCATGCGGTCGGCAATGGCTTCGATGATGCGCAGGTTTGCCTGATGCGGTATGAACCAGTCGATGGAATCGACCGAGAGCCGGTTGCGTTTGAGCATGTTTTCCGACACGTCGAGCATCGACGATACGGCGTATTTATACACCATACGACCCTCCTGATATACGAAGTGTTCGCGGTTGGCAACCGTTTCGTAGCTGGCGGGACGCACCGAGCCGCCGGCTTTCATGTGCAGGTAGGGGAGCCCCACGCCGTTGGTGTGTATATCGGTGTCGATGACGCCCACGCTTTCGTCGTCGGTGGCCGTAACAAGCACGGCACCGGCTCCGTCGCCGAAGAGCGGACAAGTGGAGCGGTCTTGGTAGTCGGTCATCGACGACATTTTTTCGGTGGCGACCACGATGATTTTCTTGCAGATGCCGCTCCGTATGTAAGCCGCGGCGGCTTGCAGCGATACGATGAAGCCCGAGCAGGCAGCCTGTATATCATAGCAGAATGCGTTGTTGATGCCGGCTTTCAGCGAAATAATCGAGGCTGTCGAGGGGAAGCGGTAGTCGGGGGTGGAGGTGGCGCAGATGATAGCGTCGATTTCGTCGGGATTCGTATGCGTTTTCCGCAAAACTTCTTTCACGGCTTTGGAGCCCATTTTGGAGCTTCCCAGACCTTCGCCTTTCAGTATATGGCGCGTTTTTATGCCTACGCGGGTGGTTATCCATTCATCGGTCGTATCGACCATTTTCGACAAGTCGTCGTTGGTGAGAATATCTTCGGGGACGTAAGAGGCGACACCCGCTATCATTGCATTTGCCATAGTCTTCGTTTTCAAGTAAAAAGCACACTAAATGAGTTGGCTATTTAGTGTGCTTTTTAGGTTTATACATTTGTTGCCGGAAATACCGGCAGGAAGAAACTCGCTCTAAAAAATCCACTTTTTAGACGGCGGCTTCTTTTTCGATAGCCAACTTGCCGCGATAGTAACCGCATTCGCCGCATACCGTGTGGTAAACGTGCCATGCACCGCAGTTGGGACATACGGCCAGCGTAGGAGCTACGGCTTTATCGTGAGTTCTTCTTTTGGCTGTTCTCGTCTTGGATTGTCTTCTTTTAGGATGTGCCATTGTCTTATAGTTTAATTATTTGTTTCTTTTAATTTTTTCAAAGCGTTCCAGCGTGGGTCGGTTGCTTCGCTCTCGCCGTCATCGCTTGCTTCGACCGACGAATGGGCTTGCAGTATCTTTTCCATTTCGGGGTTGCATTCGCCCTCTTTGTGCGTGTGCTTCAAGGGTATGGTCAATGCCACGAATTCGTAAAGATACCACGCCACGTCGATAGTGCCTTCGGTCTCGGGCACGACGATGAGGTTGTCGTCTTCTTCCCGATATTCCTCTCCGAATTTCACGTAAAGCGTTTCTTCGGTTGCGACCGGCAGCGTCATGTCATCGAGGCAGCGGTCGCACGGAATCACGATGTTTCCCTGTATGGCAAAATGCAGCTCGAAAATGTCGCCCGTGCGATGCACGGTAAGTACAGCCGCTACTGTACCTTTGGTTATTTCGGAAGAGTCGGTGTGCCCGAAAAAAGCGTCGTCGAGCGTGTACTCGTATTCGTGTACGCCTTCGCTCAGACTTTTCAACGGGATCAGATATTTACTCGACTTTCCCATAACTCACGACACTGAAACGTGGGGCAAAGGTACAAAAAAATAATTTTTCTTTCTACAATACTATTGTAAAAATTTTTATGATTCCGCCGTTATTCCCGCGAAAGTCCGCCGGACGGTTTTAATCTGTTGTATGGTAAATGTTTATGCGAATTTCATTTCGATGCGGAAAGTCGTCCCTTTGCCGAGTTCCGATTCTTTTACGTAGATGCGTCCGTTGTGATACTCTTCGACGATGCGTTTTACCAGTGTCAGACCCAGTCCCCACCCCCGTTTTTTTGTGGTGAATCCGGGATTGAATATGGTTTTGAAATGTTTGCGGGAGATGCCCTTGCCGCTATCTTTCACGTCGATGCAGCATTTGTTTTCGTCTGCCGACAGGGTGATGTCGATGCGCCCTTCGCCGCCCATGGCATCGATGGCGTTTTTGCAAAGGTTTTCGATGACCCACTCTATCAGCGGACGGCAGAGAAGCATCTCGGGGAGGGGCTGTTCGGGCTTGTGCAGCGTGATTTGCACTTTGTCGGAGATGCGGTGGCGCATGTAATCGACGGCAGTTTCCACGACTTCATCGACGGCAGTCCGGTCGCGTTCGGGCTGGGAGCCGATTTTGGAAAAGCGCTCGGCGATGACCGACAGGCGTTTTACGTCTTTGCCCATGTCGGCAAGCAGCGCCTTATCGACGCCGTTCATTTCCAACAGGTCGAGCCACGCCATAAGCGACGATATGGGAGTTCCGAGCTGGTGTGCCGTTTCTTTCGACAGTCCCACCCACACTTTGTTTTGTTCGGCTTTCTTGGTGCTTATCAGTGCCACGTAGGCGATGATGAGAAACAGTATCATCACACCGAGCTGTATGTACGGGAAATTGGCGAGTCGTTTCAGCAACGTGGAGTCGTCGTAGTAGAGATATTGAAAATCGTCGGGACTGAGTACGATTTCGATGACTTGGTTTTTGTTTTTGAGCGATTGCAGTTTTTCTTGCAGGAATTGCTCGCCGTGCCGGTCGGGAATGTCGAGGTTGTGCGTTTGCAGAATATTGTCATCGGCATCGACGATAATGATGGGTATGGACGTGTTGCTTTGCAGTATTTTCAACACCAGCGCCATATCGGTATTGCTGTCGCTGCCGGCGACCGAACGGGTGGCTTCCGCCCAGATTTCCATTTTCTTGCGTTCTTCGATGGAGAGGTCGTCTGCAAGCCGGCTGGAAATGAACAGAAATGCCACGACCAGAATGGCCGATACCGCCAGAAAGGCGATTTTCAATTTCTGTCTGGTTTCGTACAGATGAGTTGCCATGATTACAAGGAGTTACTGTAAAGAAAACGGAGTATGCGCTGCTTTATTGTGCGGCGATACGGCGTCGCGCTCTTTTCCAGATAAAAAAACAACGGAAACGCTTTCCGGCATTTCCGTTGTCGTATCGAGGCATCTCGCTCGTTTATTCGGCGTTCAGCGTGAAACGCTTGAAAGTCGTAACCGTCAGCTCTTTGTTTTGAGCTTTCAGGTATTGATCGATAGAGATTTTGGCATCTTTTACGAATTCCTGTTGCAGCAGGGTGAACTCTTTGTAGTATTTCTGCAACGAGCCTTGTGCGATGCGATCGAGCAGGTTTTCCGGCTTTCCGGCTTCGCGGGCTTTGTCGCGGGCTATTTCGAGTTCTTTCTCGATGATGTTGGCGGGCACTTCTTCGGGGCGCACGGCAACGGGGTTCATGGCAGCCACCTGCATGGCTACGTCGCGGGCTACCTGATATTCGGTCGGCAGGTTGAAGCCTACCACCGTAGCCAGCTTGTTGCCCGGGTGTACGTAGAAAATCGTCGAGGGCGCCGAGATGATGCCGTAATAACCGAGTTCCATTTTTTCGCCCGTGATGCCGCTTTGGTCGGTTATCGATTCGGCAACGGTGCGGTCGCCGAGTTTGAGCGCTTTGAGGGCTTCGATGTCGGCGGGTTTGTGTTCGATGGCGGCATCGAGTATTTTTTGTGTCAATGCCACGAAATCTTTATTTTGGGCTACGAAGTCGGTTTCGCATTTCACAGCCACGATTACGGCGCAGTCGCCTTTGCAGGTAGCGAGTACGCAGCCTTCGGCGGCTTCGCGGTCTTCGCGTTTGGCGGCGATAGCCTGACCTCTTTTGCGAATGATTTCCATCGCTTTGTCGAAGTCGCTGCCGGCTTCTTCGAGCGCTTTTTTGCAATCCATCATACCGGCTCCCGTCATTTTGCGGAGCTTCTGGATATCTGCCATTGTAACAGCCATAATATTTCTTTTTTTAGGGTTTTCATTGAATAACAAAGAGTAAGTCCCGAATGTTGAGGGGCTCACTCTTTGCCGGTATTGTTAAAAATTTCGGGAAATCGGAGCGCGATTATTCGCCCTCTTCTTCGGTTTCGCCTTTCATTACTTTTGCGGCAACATTGGCGTTGAGAGCCTCGTCGTCTTCTGCGCGGTTGCGTTTGATGCGCGCTTTGCGTTCTTTTTTGGGTGCGGGGGCGTCTTTGTCGGCGGAGGCTTCGGCAGCTTCGGCATCGACTTTTTCCACCTTGCGTTCTTCCAAACCTTCGGCAATAGCGCCGCACACGGCGTTGAGGATTACTTCAATCGATTTCGTGGCGTCGTCGTTGGCGGGAATCACGAAGTCGATGTTCGTCGGGTCGGAGTTGGTATCGACCATGGCGAATACGGGAATGCCCAGACGGTTGGCTTCTTTCACGGCGATGTGTTCTTTCATGACATCGACCACGAAGAGAGCCGACGGCAGGCGCGTCAGATCGGCGATGCTGCCGAGCAGTTTCTCCAATTTCGCACGCTGGCGGGTTACTTGGAGTTTTTCACGTTTCGACAGGTTGTCGAACGTACCGTCTTTTATCATTTTGTCGATAGACGACATTTTCTTCACCGCCTTGCGTATCGTGGGGAAGTTGGTGAGCATACCGCCCGGCCAGCGTTCCGTAACGTACGGCATTCCTATTTCCGTAGCTTTGTCGGCGATAGCCTGTTTGGCCTGCTTCTTGGTGGCTACGAACAATATTTTTTTGCCCGATTTGGCAATTTGTTTCAGGGCGGCAGCCGCTTCGTCTATTTTGGCGACCGTTTTGTAAAGGTCGATGATGTGGATACCGTTGCGCTCCATAAATATATAAGGAGCCATAGCCGGATTCCATTTTCTTTTCAAGTGGCCGAAATGTACGCCGGCTTCCAATAATTGGTCAAAATTCGTAATTGACATGTTTGTTTTGTTTTTTAATCGTTTACATTCTGCTTAATCAATCTTCGGGTAGTCTCTGCCGGCGCCCGCCTTGCGGCGTATGCGCCTCTACGCAGCGAATCGCGAAGATTTGGATACTAAACGCATATTGTTTGCAGGGAACACTCCGCTGCAAATGGCATTAACGTTTGCTGAACTGGAATCTCTTTCTGGCTTTGGGACGTCCCGGTTTCTTGCGTTCTACCACACGCGGGTCGCGCGTCATGAAGCCTTCGGCTTTGAGTGCCGGTTTGTCTTCGGGGTTGATTTTCACCAGAGCGCGGGCTATTGCCAGACGCAGCGCTTCGGCTTGACCTTTGAATCCGCCTCCGTCGAGATTCACACGTATGTCGTATTTCTCGGCAACGCCCAGTTTCAGGAGCGGTTGTTTTACGATAAATTGCAGGATTTCAGAAGGAAAATATGCAGCAAGTTCTTTATCGTTGATGGTGATGACGCCGTTTCCCTCGTTCACAAATACGCGGGCTATTGCGGCTTTGCGTCTGCCTATTGCATTAACTATTTCCATAAGGCTTATTTAAGGGTGTTTATATCTATTGCTTTGGGTTGTTGAGCTTCGTGCGGGTGTTCGCTTCCGGCATATACGTGCAGGTTGCGCAGCAGCTGGTCGCCCAGTTTGTTTTTGGGGAGCATGCCTTTCACCACTTTGCAGAACAGGTAGCGCGGACCTTTTTTCATCAGGTCGGCGGGAGTGTAGGGGCGCTGTCCGCCCGGATAACCCGTGAAACGGATATAGACGCGATCGTTCCATTTTTTGCCCGTGAGCACCACTTTGTCGGCATTGATTACAATCACATTGTCGCCGCAATCGACGTGCGGGGTAAAGGAGGGTTTGTATTTTCCTCTCAGCAGTTTGGCTATTTTGGCGGCGATACGACCCAGCGATTGACCCGTCGCATCTACGACCACCCACTCTTTTTGAGCGGTTGCCTTGTTTACGGAGATGGTTTTGTAACTTAACGTATCCACTTTGTTAATTCTTTAATAGTTAATCTTTTAGCGCGCGTCATTGCGGCAAAATCCCGGCCAAAAGACTTTTGCTGCCCGCCCGCTTTTTACTTTTTAGGGTAATAATCGGACTGCAAAGGTACGCTTTTTATCTGGAATCCAAAATTTTTCCGAAAATTTTTTTTGTTCCCATTTTTATTGCCGATACCGTTTCTGAACGAAAAACTTTTTCCGCTTTCTTTTTTTTACTAAAAATTTGCAATAAGAAATAATATTCCTATATTTGTATGCGGAGAATCCCGAAAATCCGAAAAGAGTAGGGGAAACCTTAAAAGAAAATTTTATGTATTGGTTCTTGAAATGCCTGCGGCAGTATGCCGATTTTCACGGGCGGGCACGGCGTAAAGAATATTGGTATTTTACGCTTTTCTCTTGTGTTTTCACCATAGTGTTGATGTTTGTTCTTTATTTCGCGACATGGTCGATTACCTATTCTGCGGATTTGGCTCTTTGGGTTGCTTTTATAGGAACTTTTATTTGGGCGTTGGCACTTGTGATTCCATGTTTAGCGGTTGATGTGCGCCGGCTGCACGATACGGGTCGGCGGGGCATACTATTGTTGTATGCCATTGTCCCTGCTGTGATTTCTTCTGTTACGTCGCCTGCTGCGTATGTTTCCACGCTGGCGTTGTGGCTGAATATTCTTGCTTCGATTATAGCGTTGATAGCCAGTGTGGTAATCTTTATATTTTATTGCCAAGATGGCGAGGAGGGCGAGAACCAATGGGGTCCCGACCCGAAAGAACCTCTCGAAGAAGCCTGATTTTTATTGCCGAACCGATACCGCGCAGAGGAAAAAGGTCGAAATTCCGGTCTGCGCGGTATTTGCATGCCTTAGAATATTTTTTGCCCGTTTGAAAAAGTTTTTTTGAAATTAACTTGTGAATTGTATTTTAATATATATATTTGCAGCAAAGATTTGGAAACATGAAAACACGTCATTGTGAAAACTATAATGAACAGTCGGGGCGCTTTTTTGTAAAAGTGTCGGTGGAACGATGAAGAATTTAGTGCTGACGCTCAATTTTCCTGAAAATAATAACCATAAAAACATAAAACATGAAGAGAAAATTTGTCTGTTTATTTATTCTTCTTTGTAGTGGAATGATGTCTATGGCCGCGGGAGATGACAATTTCAAGGTCGGCGACATTTATTACAAAATTCTTTCGTCTAAAAATTTGACGGTAGAAGTTTCGCGGGGAGATGCGGATTATTCCATGTCGTCTGTAACCATTCCTGCAACGGTGGAAAACGACGGCAAGACGTATCGTGTTATCGGCATAGGCGTTTCGGCATTTTCCAACTGTGAGAGCTTGACAGCAGTTACGATAGGCGAGAATGTCGAAACTATCGGCGGCGGCGCTTTTCTGAATACGGGGCTGACGTCGGTAACGATACCCGACAAGGTGGAAACTATCGGGGTCGGAGCCTTTTGGCAGTGTGACGGCTTGACGTCGGTAACGATAGGACAGGGCGTTGAAACCATTGGAGGCGGTGCTTTTGCCGATTGCAAGGGTTTGACGGCATTGACGATAAGCGGGAATGTTAAGACTATCGGCGACGGTGCTTTTGCCAGATGCGGGATAACAGAGATAAATATACCGAACAATGTCGTTTCCTTTGGTGCAGAAGTTTTTGCCGATTGCGAGGCTTTGACTGATGCAACGATAGGTACCGGAATTACCAATATCGGGTACGGTGCTTTTTCCGGTTGCAAAAGTTTGTCGAATGTTGTATTGGGTGATAACGTGACGAACATCGGTTCCGGCGCTTTCCACGGCACCGCTTTAGTGTCCGTAACGATACCGAGAGGCCTCGTGCGTATAGGCGATGATGCTTTTGCAGATTGTGCGAACTTGACAGATTTTTATTTCAATGCCGATTCCTGCATTTACGTGGGGAACTCTTCACATAGGGCTTTTGCTCAATGTACGAATTTAACCGCCGACAAGATTCATATCGGAAACAATGTGAAACATATTCCGAACAGTCTTTTTACGGAGCGCACGGATTTGACTTCTATCGAACTCTCCGATGCTGTTGTGACAATTGCCGATAGAGCTTTTGAAAAGTGTTCGGGATTGACTTCGGTAGATCTTGGCAATAGTGTTGTGTATATCGGCAATTCCGCTTTTGCTTCTTGTACACAATTGTCTTCGATAGAAATCAATTCTCCGGCATCTATCGGCAATTCCGCATTCTCCGGCAATACGGTGATGACCACCCTGAAGATGGCCGATGGCGTTAAAACCATTGGCGAGTCGGCTTTTATGAATTGCGCCGCTTTGACGGAGGTGGAAATTCCCCAAAGTGTCGCTACTATCAGCAGTTCCGCATTCTCCGGCAATACGGCGATGACCACCCTGACGATTTCCGATGGTGTTAAAACCATTGGCGGTTCGGCTTTTATGAATTGCACCGCTTTGACGGAAGTGAAGATTCCCCAAAGCGTTACTTCTATCGGCAGTTCCGCATTCTCCGGCGATACGACGATGACCGCCCTGACGATTTCCGATGGCGTTAAAACTATTGGCAATGAGGCTTTCTTGGGTTGCAAGAAGCTGACTTCGGTGTCGATTCCTCAGAGTATTACTTCTGTCGGAAAGAAAGCTTTCAAGAACTGCTCGAAGATGGCGTCGTTTTATTTTAACGCCGATTCTTGCGGCACCATGAGCAATGATGGCGAAGATGGTGTTTTCGTAGGTTGTGGGGCTTTCACTACATTGACTATCGGAGAGGATGTAAGATATATTCCGAATAATGCGTTTGTCGGCTGCGGAAGATTGGCTGATGTAACGATTCCGGACCGTGTCGTTGTTGTCGGCAGTTCGGCTTTTTCAGGATGTCCGAGTCTGGTTTCCTTGTCGATAGGCGCCGGTACTATCAAAGAGTCTGCTTTTGCGAAGTGCCCGAATTTGGTTAATGTAACGATAAATGACGGCGTTAATATTATCGGAAATTCTGCTTTCCTCGAAGATTCGACGATAGCCTCGATAACGCTTCCGAACAGTGTTTCTATAATTGGCGATGAGGCTTTCAAGGATTGCAAGGGATTGACGACACTGTCGATAGGCGAAAAAACCGACTCTATCAGCTACAAGGCTTTCTTGGGTTGCAAGGCATTGACCTCCATATCGGCAAATAATCCGAATCCGGTGAATATAGTACACGAAGAGATAGTAAACTACGAGAAAGAAGTACATTGGGCTTTCGATAGCGTAAGATGCGATGTGTGTGTACTTTATGTCCCTGCCGAGTCGATAGACGAATATAAGGCGGCGGAAGGCTGGAAAGAGTTTAAGAACATTAGGCCGATAACGCCAGTAAGGTCGCCTTCTGCTGATATAAATGATGTCGAATCGAACGATGTAAGGTGCTATGTAACGGCCGGCGGATTGCTTGCTATTGAAAATCTGCCGGAGGGGGCCGAGGTAATCGTATACGATGCGACGGGTAGAGCAATAAAAGCTGCTGTTGCTGAAGGCGGACATATCGATGTATCGCTGCCTGCACGCGGATTGTACCTTGTACGCATCAACGATGCCGTGTATAAGGTGATGAACCAATGAATGATTAGAGACTGAAATATCTCAGATTCCGCAGCCTTGCAGCTATTCGTTGCAAGGCTGCTTTTTTTTGAAAGCCTGTGCGTTTGAACACGTGGATATAAAAAAAGGAACAACACTGCGTTGTTCCTTTTTCTGTATCGTATGGAGCGTCAGAATTCGGCGTTCTTCGGTGTGCGGGGGAAAGGTATCACGTCGCGGATATTCGACATGCCGGTGACGAACAGAAGCAGCCGCTCGAATCCCAGTCCGAAGCCGGCGTGCGGACACGTGCCGTAGCGGCGGGTGTCGAGATACCACCACATGTCTTTCATAGGGATATGCAGCTCCTCGATGCGTGCCAGCAGCTTGTCGTAATTTTCTTCGCGCACGCTGCCGCCGATGATTTCACCTATCTGCGGGAACAGCACGTCGGTGCCCTGCACGGTCTTGCCGTCGTCGTTCTGTTTCATGTAGAACGCCTTTATCTCTTTGGGATAGTTGATCATGATGACCGGTTTGCCGAAATGCTCTTCCACCAAATAACGCTCGTGTTCGCTGGCAAGGTCGCAGCCCCAATATACGGGAAACTCGAATTTGTGCCCTTTGGCTATGGCGTCTTCGAGAATCTTTATGCCTTCGGTGTAGGGCAGCCGCACGAACTCTGTTTCGACCACTTTTTGCAGACGTTCGATAAGTCCTTTGTCGAACATGTCGTTGAGAAATTGCAGGTCGTCCTTGCAATTGTCGAGCGCCCATTTTACACAGTATTTGATAAACTCCTCTTCGAGGTCCATCAGCTCGGGCAGTTCGGCGAATGCCACTTCCGGCTCCACCATCCAGAACTCTGCGAGGTGGCGGGGCGTATTGGAGTTTTCTGCGCGGAATGTCGGCCCGAACGTGTAAATGGCACCGAGTGCGGTGGCTGCCAGTTCGCCTTCCAGCTGTCCGGAAACGGTGAGGCTGGCTTGCTTGCCGAAGAAATCGTCGTCGTAGATAATGGAGCCGTTCTCGTCCTTTTTCAGATTATAGAGGTTTTTGGTCGTAACCTGAAACATCTGTCCGGCGCCTTCACAGTCCGATGCCGTGATGATGGGGGTGTGGAAATAGCAGAAGCCCCTTTCGTGGAAAAAGGTGTGTATGGCGATTGCCATTTGGTGCCGCATACGGAACACGGCGCCGAACGTGTTGGTGCGGGGGCGCAGGTGGGCGATTTCGCGGAGAAACTCCATCGAGTGTCCTTTCTTCTGCAAAGGGTAGGTTTGCGGGTCGGCGGTGCCGTACACTTCGATGGTGTCGGCTTGCATTTCGGCCTCCTGTCCTTTGCCCTGCGACTCCACGAGCTTGCCGGTGGCGCAGATGCAGGCGCCGGTGGTAACGGGTTTCAGCGTTTCCTCGTCGAACTTTTCGAGGTCGATGACGATTTGCAGATTTTTAATGGTCGAACCATCGTTGAGGGCGATGAATCCTACCTGTTTGTTGCCTCGGCGGGTGCGGACCCACCCTTTCACTTTCACCGTCGTGCCGAACGGCTTTTTGGCGAACAACTCGACGATGCGGGTGCGAGTAAGCGTTTCCATATTGTCGTGTATCTTCTTTCTTGTTTATGATAAAATTGATTCTATTCAAACGAGCCCATTTTCAAGAAATTCACTTCTTGCTGGGTGAGGTATCTCCACCGTCCGCGCGGCAGATTCTTTTTGGTGAGGCCGGCGAAATACACGCGGTCGAGCTTCACTACCCGATAGCCCATGTGTTCGAATATGCGGCGCACTACGCGGTTGCGTCCCGAGTGTATCTCGATGCCCACTTGGTTTTTGTCGGTTTCGTTGGCGTAGCTTATGGCGTCGGCGTGTATCGGGCCGTCATCGAGTTCTATACCGTCGGCGATGCGCTGCAAGTCGTCTTCGGGAATGTCGCGGTCGAGCCACACGTGGTAGATTTTTTTCTTGATGAATTTCGGGTGCGTCAGCTTCGAGGCGAGGTCGCCGTCGTTGGTCAGCAGCAGCACGCCGGTGGTGTTGCGGTCGAGCCGCCCTACGGGGTAGATGCGCTCGGGGCAGGCGTTGCGCACGATGTCCATGACGGTGAGCCGCCCTTGCGGGTCATCGACCGTCGTAACGCAATCTTTCGGCTTGTTGAGGAGCACGTATATTTTGTGTTCGAGCACCACCACTTTGTCGTTGTGCGTTACCACGTCGTTGCGGGTGATTTTTGTCCCGAGTTCGGTCACGACGTTGCCGTTCACCTTTATTTCGCCTTTCTCGATAAATTCATCGGCTTCGCGGCGGGAGCAGACGCCCGCGTTGGCGAGGTATTTGTTGAGACGTATCGGCTCGTTGGGGTCGATAGCGCTTTCATCGTATTCGATGCGTTTGGGCATTACGGGACGCTGCTGCCGGCGCTGCTGCATACCGTAGGGTTTGCGGTTGTTGAACCCTATCCGGTTGTTTTGCCGGTAGGGGCGGTTTTCGCCGTAAGCGCGCGGCTCGGTCGAGTTGTAATTCGGTTCCTCCTCGCCGTTGTCGCTGCGGTGGAACGGCCGGCGCGTGTTGTAGCGGTTGTAGCCTTCGGCGTTGTCCTGCCGGTTGTAGTTGCGGTTGTAATTGTTGTATCGGTTGCTGTTGTAGCCGACGGAGTTTTCGGTCGTGTTGAAATTCCGTTCTCCTTCCTCTGTCGTCCGGTTGTAGTTGCGGTAGGCGTTTTCGCCGTCGCCGTTGTAATTGCGGTTGTAGCCTTGACCATTGTTGTAACGGTTGTTGTACCGGCCCTGCTGCCGATAGTCACCTGAACGTCTGTTGCCGAAAGAGTGGTCGTAATCGTCGTGTCGGTTGTAATTCACTTTTTCATATCTTTCGTTGCTGCCATCACGGCTCCCGAACCCCTTATTCTCTCCGATGCGGGGGCGACGCGGTCTTTGTTCTTTTTCCATAATGAGGTGTCTTTTTGATAAAAGAAAAATGTTCCGTCCTCGCGGACGATTTGTCAGATAACAATCTTTTTTTCCGCTGCAAAGATGCGAATCATTTTTCAAAAAAAATCATAATTGAGCGATTTTCTCTATTATTTAACCTAAAACGCTGTTTTTTGTTCGCCGAAAATGCTCTTTTTTGCCGCTGCGGCGAAAAATCGGTCGGATAATCGGAAAACTTTTGTACCTTTGCCGGCGAACGATAAACCTGTATGAATATGGAAACAATAAAACCCGGTCAATATGTCGAGGTAACTTACGATCTTTTTGTCGGAAAAGAAAACGAACTGATGGAGAGCGCTACGGCTGAGGCTCCCTTGCGATTCGTCTTCGGGACAGACCAGATGCTCCCTTCGTTCGAAGCGAAGCTGAACGGGCTGGAAGCCGGCGACAAATTCGATTTCGTGATTCCCTGTGCCGACGCTTACGGCGAATACGACGATGACCATGTGCTCGAACTCGACAAGAAAATGTTTGAAGTCGAAGGAAAATTCGACGAGGAAATGATATATCCGGGCAACACCGTCCCGATGATGGACGCCAACGGCAACCGGCTCAACGGCTCGGTGGTGGAGGTGAAGGAAAACATCGTGGTGATGGATTTCAACCACCCGCTGGCAGGTGAAGACCTGCACTTCGTGGGCGAAGTGAAAACGGTGCGTCCCGCTACGCCCGAAGAGTTGAAACCTGCGCATTCGTGCGGTTGCGGCTGTTGCGGCGACGAGGGCGAACACGGCTGCGGCGGCTGCGGGGGCGATGATTCGCATCACGGCTGCGGCGGTGGCTGCTGCCGGTGAATTATATGAGGCTGTAAAAAAACGGCAGGGAAAATATTTTCCCTGCCGTTTTTTTGTATGTTATACTATCGCAGCAGGTCGGTGAGCAGACTCATTTCCTGCTGCATGGGTTTCCGTTTGTAAAGAATGTTATATACCGCATTCAGAATCGGCATATCCACCTTCAACTTTTCATTGATTTCGGTAATACATTTCGTGCCGTAATAGCCTTCGGCTATCATCTCCATTTCGGCTTGCGCCGCTTTTACCGAATAACCTTTCCCTATCATCGTGCCGAAAAGGAAATTGCGGCTGAATCGCGAATAAGCCGTAACCAGCAGGTCGCCCAAATAAGCCGGCTCGCAGATGTTGCGCGAGAGCGGATTCGCCACGTTGATAAACCGTTGCAACTCCTGTATGGAGTTTGCCACCAACACGGCTTGCAGATTGTCGCCGTACTTGGCTCCGCTGCATATTCCGGCGGCGATGGCATAGACGTTTTTCAACACGGCGGCGTATTCGATGCCTTCGACGTCGGCCGATATGGTCGTGCGCATATAGGGCGTGCTCAGCAGTTCGGCGGCGATTTCCGCCCGCTGTTGGTCGGGGCAGCCGATAGTCAGATACGAGAGACGTTCGAGCGCCACCTCTTCGGCGTGGCACGGACCGCCTATCACGGCAAGGAAGTCGGCGGGTACGTTGAAATTCTTTCGCAGGTAATCGGTGATAATCAAATTCTCGTCGGGTACGATGCCCTTGATGGCAGAGATAATGAATTTTCCCTGCAAGTTTTTGCTTTTCAGTTTTTTGAGTTGGCTCTTGATATAGGGTGACGGCGTTACCAGAATCAGCGTATCGGAATCTTTTACGATGTCGCCGATGTCGTCGGAAAAACTGATGCGGCTTATTTCGAATTTGACGCTCGACAGATAGTGCGGATTGCGTCCCGTGCGGACGAATTGTTCGATGGTATCTTCGTTGCGTATATACCAGTTTATCGCGTCGGCGTTGCACAGCACGAGCTTGGCGATAGCGGTAGCCCATGTACCGCCTCCGATGATCGCTACTTTTCCGGGAAGGTTCATATCATCGTGTGATAAAGTTCATATCAGCGGGCTTTCTCCACCCACGCCTTTACTTCGTCGGGGGTCGGGTTGGGAAGTTCGAGTTTGTATTTTTTGTTCAGACCGCACAGCTCTTGTTGCAGTTTGTTGGGATTGGCTTCGCCCAGCGATTCGACGGTGAGGAAGCCTGCTTTCTGCACGGCGGCTATCCACTCCTGCGGCACGCCTATGGCGGTGAAGCAGCTGTCGGCATCTTTCTTGCGGCTCTTTTCGGGACGCATTTGCGGGAAGAAAAGCACCTCCTGTATGGTCGATTGTCCCGTCATCAGCATGACAAGACGGTCCATACCGATGCCCATGCCCGATGTGGGCGGCATGCCGTATTCGAGAGCGCGTATGAAATCGTTGTCGATGAACATCGCTTCGTCGTCGCCTTTCTCCGAGAGGCGCAGCTGCTCCTCGAAGCGGTAGCGCTGGTCTATGGGGTCGTTCAGCTCCGAATAGGCGTTGCACAACTCTTTGCCATTGACCATCAGTTCGAAACGTTCGGTCAGTTCCGGATTGTTGCGGTGGCGTTTCGTCAGAGGCGACATTTCTATGGGATAGTCGGTGATGAAGGTCGGCTGTATGTAATTGCCTTCGCATTTGGCACCGAATATTTCGTCGATGAGTTTTCCTTTACCCATCGAGTCGTCGGTTTCCACGCCGAGTTTTTGGCACACTTCCCGCAATTGGTTTTCGTCCATGCCGGTGATGTCGATGCCGGTAAACTCCTTGATGGCTTCCGTCATGGTAACCCGTTTGTAGGGGGCTTTGAAGTCGATGAGGTTGTCGCCCACTTTCACCTGCGTGGTGCCGTTCACGTCGAGCGCTATCTTTTCGAGCATCTGTTCGGTGAAGGTCATCATCCAGTTATAATCCTTGTAGGAAACGTAGATTTCCATACAGGTAAATTCGGGGTTGTGCGTGCGGTCCATACCCTCGTTGCGGAAGTTCTTGGAGAACTCATATACGCCTTCGAATCCGCCCACGATGAGGCGTTTGAGGTATAGCTCGTCGGCGATGCGCAGGTAGAGCGGAATGTCGAGCGCGTTGTGGTGCGTGATGAACGGACGCGCAGCCGCACCGCCCGGAATGGATTGCAGGATAGGCGTTTCCACTTCCATGTATCCGCGCGAATTGAAAAATTCGCGCATCGAGGTATATACTTTGTTGCGTTTGATGAAAATCTCTTTCACCCCTTCGTTCACCACCAAATCGACGTAACGCTGGCGGTAGCGCAGTTCGGGGTCTTCGAAAGCGTCGTATACCACGCCGTCTTTCACCTTGACGATGGGCAGCGGGCGCAGCGATTTCGCCAGCACGGTAAGCTCCTGCGCATGTACGGTGATTTCGCCCATTTGCGTGCGGAACACGTAGCCTTTGATGCCTACGAAGTCGCCGATGTCGAGCAATCTTTTGAATACTGTATTGTAAAGTTCCTTGTCTTCGCCCGGGCAGAGATCGTCGCGCGAGATATACACCTGTATGCGGCCTTTCGAATCTTTCAATTCCATGAAAGAGGCTTTGCCCATGATGCGGCGGCTCATGATGCGTCCCGCTATCGACACCGTCCGCTGCGGGGCGTCGTCAGAGAAAGATGCCTTGATTTCATCGGTAAAGGCATCGACTTTGTATTCGGTGGCGGGGTAGGGGTCTATGCCCAACCGGCGCATTTCGTCGAGACTGTTGCGGCGAATGATTTCCTGTTCGCTCAAATCGAGTATGTTCATTGTTCTGTCGTTTCTATGTGTTTCTTGTTGTCTGCCGCGAAAATGTTATTCCAATCCTCGTCCGTGACAGTTTTTGTATTTTTTGCCGCTGCCGCAGGGGCAGGGGTCGTTGCGTCCCACTTTCGGAGCTGCTTTTACCGGTTCGGGTTTGCGTTGCTGGGTGTTGGCTTGTGCGCCGCCGTTGGGGGCACTGCCGCCGAGCTGGTCTTTCTGCGTGCGGTAGCGGCTGTAATCCTGACGGGCTGTCGGGGCGGCCTCGCGCACCTGTTCGGGGTCGCGCATCGGTATCTGTCCGCGCATCAGTATCGAAATAGTTTTGGTGTTGATGACGTTTATCATCTCCTTGAACATGCCGAACGATTCGAGTTTGAAAATCAGCAGCGGGTCTTTCTGTTCGTAGCTGGCGTTCTGCACCGACTGTCGCAGCTGGTCGAGGTCGCGCAGGTGCTCTTTCCACGCTTCGTCTATCGTGTGGAGCAGTATCGCTTTCTGGAAAGCCTTGTTCACCGATTTCGATTCGCTTTCGTAAGCCTCTTTCAGGTTGCATACTATATTATATATGCGTTTGCCGTCGGAGATGGGTACTACGATGTTGTCGTAGCGGTCGCCCTGTTCTTCATATACTTTTTTGATGACGGGGTTGGCGACGGTGGCGAGCATATCGATTTTGCGTTTGAAAGCGGCGATGACGGCATCGTATAGTTTTTCGGTGAGGGCGTTCGATTTTTCGGCGCGCATGGTCGCTTCGTCGAACGGCACTTCTATGGCAAATGTTTTCAGCACATTCTCCTGCAATCCCTCGTAGTCGCCTGCGTCGGCATATTCTTCTATCAAGGCCTGGGCGGCGTCGTACATCATGTTTACGATGTCGATGCCTATGCGTTCGCCCATGAGGGCATGGTGCCGTTTTTTGTACACGACTTCGCGCTGGGCGTTCATCACGTCGTCGTATTCGAGCAGGCGTTTGCGTATGCCGAAGTTGTTTTCCTCGACCTTCTTTTGGGCGCGTTCGATGGATTTCGAAATCCACGGGTGCTCTATCATGTCGCCCTCCTCGTGCCCGAAGCGGTCCATCAGTTTGGCGATGCGTTCGGAGGCGAACAGGCGCATGAGGTTGTCTTCGAGCGATACGAAGAATACCGAAGAACCCGGGTCGCCCTGACGTCCCGACCGTCCGCGCAGCTGCCTGTCCACACGCCGCGATTCGTGGCGCTCGGTGCCGATGATGGCGAGACCGCCGGCGTTGCGCACCGCTTCCGAGAGTTTGATGTCGGTACCGCGCCCCGCCATATTGGTGGCAATGGTTACCGTACCGCTCTGTCCCGCCTGTGCCACGATGTCGGCCTCTTTCTGGTGCAGTTTGGCGTTGAGTACGTTGTGTTTGATTTTGCGCAGGGTGAGCATGCGGCTCAACAGTTCCGATATTTCCACCGACGTCGTACCCACCAACACGGGACGACCGGCGTCTATCATCTTGGCGATTTCGTCGATGACGGCGTTGTATTTTTCCCGTTTGGTCATATACACGCGGTCGTCGCGGTCGTCGCGGATTACAGGCTTGTTGGTGGGAATGGTTACCACGTCGAGTTTGTAGATGTCCCAGAACTCGCCGGCTTCCGTTTCTGCCGTACCCGTCATGCCCGCCAGTTTGTGGTACATGCGGAAATAGTTTTGCAGCGTGATGGTGGCGAATGTCTGCGTGGCGGCTTCCACCTTTACGTGCTCTTTGGCTTCGATGGCTTGGTGCAGACCGTCGGAGTAGCGGCGCCCCTCCATGATACGACCCGTTTGTTCATCGACGATTTTCACTTTGTTGTCGATGACCACGTATTCGTCGTCACGCTCGAAAAGGGCATAGGCTTTCAGCAGCTGGTGTACGGTGTGCACCCGCTCGGCTTTGACGGCATATTCTTGGGTGAGCTGGTCTTTCCGCTCCTGCCGTTCGGTGTCGGATAGCCCCAGCGTGTCGAGTTCCGCCAGTTGGGCGCCGATGTCGGGCAGCACGAAAAATTGCGGGTCGTCGCTGTCGCCCGTAATCATGTCGAGACCTTTGTCGGTCAAATCGACCCCGTTGTTTTTCTCGTCGATGACGAAATAGAGCGGGTCGGTGACAATGGGCATGTTGCGGTTGTTTTCCTGCATATAGAATTCTTCCGTTTCGAGCATCAGCGACTTGATGCCCGGCTCGCTCAGGTATTTGATAAGCGCGGAGTTTTTCGGCAGTCCCTTGAAGGTGCGGAACAGCAGCAGCGCGCCCTCTTTGCGCACCTCTTTGTCTTCCGAAGCGATTTTCACTTTGGCTTCGGCGAGCAGTTTGGTCGCCAATGTTTTCTGGGCTTTGTAGAGGGCTTCGACTTTGGGTTGGAACTCCTCGAAAAGCTGTGCTTCGCCTTTGGGCACGGGACCCGAAATAATCAACGGCGTGCGGGCGTCGTCGATAAGCACCGAGTCTACCTCATCGACGATAGCGTAATTATGCGAACGCTGCACGAGGTCTTGCGGCGTAATCGCCATGTTGTCGCGCAGGTAGTCGAAACCGAATTCATTGTTCGTACCGAAAGTGATGTCGGCATTGTAGGCGCGGCGGCGGGCTTCCGAATTGGGCTGATGCTTGTCGATGCAATCGACCGACAGCCCGTGGAACATATAGAGCGGGCCCATCCACTCCGAGTCGCGTTTTGCCAGATAGTCGTTCACCGTTACCACGTGTACGCCGTTGCCCGTGAGGGCGTTGAGGAATACGGGCAGGGTTGCCACGAGCGTTTTTCCTTCGCCGGTCGCCATTTCGGCTATTTTGCCTTTGTGCAGCACTACGCCGCCGAACAGCTGCACGTCGTAGTGTACCATGTCCCATGTGATTTCGTTGCCGCCGGCTACCCAATGGTTTTGGTAAATCGCTTTGTCGCCTTCGATGTGCAGAAAGTCATGTCCGGCGGCAGCGAGGTCGCGATCGAATTGCGTTGCCGTAACCTCTATCGTTTCGTTCTCGGCAAAACGCTTGGCGGTGGATTTCACCAACGCAAACACTTGTGGGAGCACCTCGTTGAGCGCTTCCTCGTATTTGTCGAGGACTGTTTTCTCCAATTTGTCGATTTCCTCCCACATGTTTTCCCGTTCGTCGTATTCGACGCTTTCTATCTTCTCTTTGATTTCGGCGATACGTTTTTTTTCGGGAGCCACGTGCTCCTGTATTTGTTTTCGTATTTCGGTTACGCGGGCGCGCAGTTCGTCGTTGCTCAGCGGCTCCACTTTGGCGTATTCCTCCAAAATGCGATCGACGTAGGGCTGTATTTCCCGCAGGTCGCGCTGCGATTTGTTCCCGAACAGTTTTTTCAGAATATCATTGAATCCCATAACGGTTTTTTGATTTTTTTGTTTTGGTTATTAAAAAATGTACCATACGGCCACACAACCGCATAATACGTTGCAAAGATAGATAAAAAATGACTAAACGCAGGCGATTTTCTTCTAAAATAGCCTAAAAAGATTTTTATCGGATTTTCAGATGAGGTAAATCGTTTATCGAAAGGCAATTACAGCCGCCGGCATTTCCGCTCCGTCGTAATCCATGCGACGCAGCGCACGGCAGGAATGGCGGCTGCCGGATAGAATGCGGGGTTGAACACTTGCGGCACGAAAGGCGCGGCAGCGAAAAATGCCGCCGTTATAAGCAACAGCAGCGACATCGTCTGCGCCGTGATGCGGCGGTGCGGGACGAAGGCTTCGCACAAGGCGGCGAACCACCACAGCGGGTGGCACCACAGCGCGGAATAGTTGGGCGAGGTGGCGGGGTGTATCGATATGAATATCAGGAAAAACAGCACGCACCCGAAAAGCCCGTACAGCCCGAAAATCACATAGTCGAGCACGCGCAAGTGCCGTCCTTTCCGGTATTCGATTGCCGACACGAGCATCACGATGCCGAGAGCCGCCCAAAATACGATGACGGGAGTGAAGGGCGTCGGTGCGTATTCCGTTCTCCCGACTTGCGCTTCGTGCGTTACGACAGGCGCACCGATAAAACGTTTCTCCCCGTTTTCGCCGGTCGTGCAGGCATGCGCCAAATCGTCTGCCAGCACGGCGGGCAGAAACATCTGTTCCCGATAGGTGGTCGGGCGGTCGAGCGGTGCACCCAGCGCGAGGTCTATCCCGAAGGTGAGCCACGTATGGATAGCGGTGCACTCGTGTATCAGCCGGCGGAATGTGGCAATGGTCGTGTCGCTTTTGTCGTAGACGATGCCGCTGTCGAGAGCCTCTTCTATCTTGTCGCGGGGGCGGGTGGCGCAGTTGTCGTACAGAAAGTTGTAGCGGTACACGCGGTTCTGCGGCTGCATATTCGTGCGGAGGGCTTCGAGCAGTCGGCGGGCTTCGCCGGCGCGAAGATTCAGCGGCAGCTCATATACCGCGCTGCCCCGCAGGGTGTAGCTCCTTACGAAAGCGTCGTATGTAGAGGCGCCTATACTGTAATCCGTTTCGCCCTTGGTGAAACGGTAGAGAAAATGCGGCGCTTCGAAATCGAACAGCCCGTAATTGAACACGAGGTCGCGCTGCAGCGTATCGCCGGTGCGGGGCGATACATCGTCGAAAACGAGCCGTATGCCCGTGTGCCCGAACAGTTCGTAAACCGCCGTGCCGGGCGCTGCCGTGAGCAGCGATACCCGTATGGAGTCGCCCGTACCGGCAAGCGACGGCGCGACAACGAAAAACAAAATCGACAACAAGGCGTATAAACGTTTCATATCACGGCGGTTTTCAGCGTGTAAAAGTACGTTTTTTTCGGAAACGGAGCCACCGAAAAGACCCGTTTTTTTCGAAAATGGCAAAAAATGGAATAAAGAATTTGTATTTTTCTGTAAAAAACCGTAATTTTGAAAATCCTAAAATCGTGAAAACATAAATCCGAATATCATGGAAAAAATTTCTCTCTCTTATGAAAAGGCATTGACCGATGCCCAAGTGCAGTCGGTTGCCGCAGAAGCTCTGGCGGCGCAGAAAACGTTACACGCCGGAAACGGAAAAGGAAATGACTTTTTGGGCTGGCTTCATCTGCCGTCGTCCATCACACCGGAATTTCTCGATGAGGTGGAGCAGGTTGCCGCCAACCTCCGCAAACGTTGCGAAATAGTGGTTGCCATAGGTATCGGCGGCAGCTATCTCGGCGCGAAGATGGTCATCGAAGCCCTTTCCGACTCTTTCGCAGCCTACAAGGGCGGCAAAGGCACGCAGGTCTTGTTTGCCGGACAAAACATCGGCGAAGATTATCTCTACGAATTGCAGGAGCTGCTGCGCGGCAAGCAGTTCGGTCTCATCAATATCTCCAAGTCGGGTACGACCACCGAGCCGGCGATTGCATTCCGCCTGCTGAAAAAACAGCTCGAAGAGCAGGTAGGCAAGGAAGAAGCCCGCAACCGCATCGTGGCTGTTACCGACGCTGCACGCGGCGCGCTGCGCAAACTCGCCGACATGGAAGGCTATAAAACCTTCGTGATTCCCGACAACGTGGGCGGTCGCTTCTCGGTGCTCACGCCGGTAGGCTTGCTTCCCATCGCCGTTGCCGGATTCGACATCAAGCAGTTAGTGGGCGGCGCAGCCGATATGGAAAAAGCCTGCGACGAGAGCGTTCCCGCTGCCGAAAATCCCGCGCTCCGTTACGCTTCGGCGCGCAATGTGCTCTATCGCAGCGGAAAGAAAGTCGAGATTCTCGTCAATTTCAATCCGAAACTCCATTTCTTGGCAGAATGGTGGAAACAGCTCTACGGCGAAAGCGAAGGCAAGGAGCACAAAGGCATATTCCCCGCATCGGTCGATTTCACCACCGACCTCCACTCCATGGGACAGTGGATACAGGACGGCGAACGCACCATTTTCGAAACCGTCGTTTCCGTGAAAAATATGAAGCATACGCTGGCGATTCCTTCCGACGATGAGAATCTCGACGGCTTGAACTTCCTCGCCGGAAAACGCATCGACGGCGTGAACAAAATGGCGGAGCTCGGTACGCAGATAGCCCATGTCGATGGCGGCGTTCCCAACCTGAAAATCGAAATCCCTGCGGTTACGGAATACTGTCTCGGACAGTTGATTTACTTCTTCGAGAAAGCCTGCGGCATCAGCGGTTATATGCTCGGTGTCAATCCTTTCGACCAGCCCGGTGTCGAGGCATACAAGAAAAATATGTTCGCTTTGCTCGACAAACCCGGCTACGAAGCCGAAAGCAAAGCCATCAAAGCTCGCTTGTAATTTCTTTTTCTTCCTGCCCCGCAAATTCATGCGGGGCAGGAATATTTTTTCGTTTTTATGATTCTTTGGATAAGAATAATCGCGATATGTATAATATCCGTGCTGCTGACGGCTGTTGTAAAAATCTTGCCAAGGCACAGGATCCCGCAATGGGTGTATCTTGCTGCGCTTATTGTCGGAATATTTCTTTGGGTTATTGCCTATGCGTGGGAATGGTGGTGTGTCCCTGACATGGTCGTTATATACGCGCTGACAATGTCTTTAACCACGATAAGACGTTTTTTGATGTTCCTTTCCTATCCGGGTATGCTGAAAGTATATCTGTCCTATATGGCGGACAATCTTGTCGGGGCGACACCGTTTTGTTTGGTATTTTTGTTTATCGGAGAATTTTGGAAAATCCTTTTCCCGATAGCTGTCGGTTATCAAATCCTTATCTATACGTACTTCTTTTCTATGTATAGAAGCGAAGGAAATCCTTATGAAAGCACGGCAGATGAATCCCCCGCTATGAAATGGACCCTGTTTTTTATGGGCCTGTTTGTGTTGGCTTGTATCTTTTTGGTACAATATGGACCGGTTATTGGGTCGGCTATAAATCGATGGATTTCGCAATATTTTATGGTAACGCCGTAGTCGTGCGGTTGGCGTTTTTGTTCGTAGCGTATTACTTTACTCTTATTTATTTTATGCGATATGGGTGAATTTATGGATTTCAAGATGCTTTGCGTAAGAATAATCGCGATATGTGTAATATCCGTACTGCTGACGGCTGTTGTAAAAATCTTGCTAAGGCACAGAATATCGCCATGGGTGTACGTGGTTATGAGTTTCACTATACCGCTTCTCTGTGGTATTGCCTATGCGTGGGAGTGGCGGTATTTTCCCGACATGGGCACTATATTTGCGCTGACAATAGTTTTAACCATGATAAGACGTTTTTTTATGTTCCTTTCCTATCCGGGTATGCTGAAAGTATATCTGTCCTATATGGCGGACAATCTTGTCGGGGCGGCACCGTTTTGTTTGGTATTTTTGTTTACCGGAGAATTTTGGAAAATCCTTTTCCCGATAGCTGTCGGTTATCAAATCCTTATCTATACGTACTTCTTTTGTTTGTATAGAAGCGAAGGAAATCCTTATGAAAGCACGGCAGATGAATCCCCCACTATGAAATGGTCCCTGTTTTTTATGGGCCTGTTTGTGTTGGCTTGTATCTTTTTGGCACAATATGGACCGGTTATTGGGTCGGCTATAAATCAATGGATTTCGCAATATTTTATGGTAACGCCGTAGTCGTGCCGCCGGTGTTTTTCAGGGAGAGGATATAACGATATATTTATAGGTAGGCAAAAAAGGGAGTACCCTTGCACGGTACTCCCTTGAAAAAGAAAATCGATTGGTTATCTCTTTTTTTTCTTTTTACCGCTTTTCCCGCTCTTGCCGCCGGAACGGTTTATTTTCAGGCTTTTTAGCCCCTTTTGCAGATCTTCGATGCCGAATGCCTTTGCATACGGATAAAATGGCGATTTTATTTCGGGAAGGTTGATGTAATTTTCCAAATCGGAAGTATAGGTGTCGGGTTGAATGCGTATCGACGCATTGCCCCCTTCGGGCAGCCCGAGGCCGCTACGTCCCGAATAGGTATCGTACGGTACGGTGGGCTTGGCAGGGTAGGTGTTGTGCGGTACGACTTGCGGCTCGTTCAATACTCCCGATTCGTGGATATCGTAGGGTATTCGGACGGGTTCTCCTAAAATGTCCGAGCGATAAGTGCCGTGCAGTATCTCCGCCGGCTGTCGTTGCATTTCCAACTGATAGGTGCCGTGCGGTATTTCTATGCGCTGCATCGGAATTTCCGACCGGTAAGTGCCGTACGGTATGCGGGTCGGCTGTCCGAATGCCTCTGACTCGTAGGTGCCGTGCGGAATGCTGTTGCTCTCTTGTGCGCCTTTGGGCGGGGTGGTGCCGGTCGTTTTCGATTGATGCACGCCATGCGGTATTTTGACTTGCCGACCCCCAACTTCCGATTGGTACGTGCCATACGGTATTTGTGTCGCTTGTTGCGGAATTTCCGAGCGGTAGGAGCCGAACGGTATGTTTGTCGGGGTGTTCATGGCGCCCGATTCGTAGGTGCCCTGCGGTACGGTGGCTGTTTTTTGCAGAAACTCCGACCCGTAGTCTTTGTGCGGTATGTTTGTCGGGGTGTTCATGATGCCCGACTCATAGGTGCCGTGCGGTACGCTTTGGTTGGGTTCGGGCGGTATGCGGCGGAACGGATTCCGAAGTCGGGACAGGGCTTCGCTTCCGCTTCCTGCCATGGCGCCGGCAGTACCTCCGACTCCCGCTCCTCGAATGGCATTCCAGAATATTTCTCCTCCGGAAATATCGTTGCCGAGAGCCAGATTGCTGCCGATGTCGTGGGTAAGTGAATAGAGTCCTCCAAGACCTCCCTGTCTCAAAGTTTCTTGCACGATGTTTTGCGTCCATTCCGGAAGTTTGTTTATTCCGGGTATTTTGTCGACAGGAATTTTTTTTGTTATAAGAGATGGAAG
The DNA here is from genome assembly GCA_947589325.1 of uncultured Bacteroidales bacterium. GTDB lineage: Bacteria > Bacteroidota > Bacteroidia > Bacteroidales > UBA11471 > Caccoplasma. The sequence continues at coordinate 152,719 of CANQAM010000003.1, forward strand.
TGTATTTATTCCTGTTTGGAAAAATCTGCGGACGGGGGATATTTTCTGCCCCGTTTCCCGTTCTATGCGGTCGGCTTCCATATTGGTAGTGGCGTAGCTGTCGAATGCCGCACTTCCGACGCCGGCAGCCAGACCGACAGGTGGCGCCATCATGCTTGTTACGACGACTGGAGTTGCTACGGCGGCGTCGCCGACAAATGCGCCGATTTTGCCCCACCCTCTCAATTCGGGGTAGGCATCTTCTTCTTGGAGAAGTTTTGCTTGACTTCGCATTCCCGGACCGCCTTCCGTCTGATAGGTTTTTACCCACGACATCACCTCTTCCGGCGTCGCTCCGTCGCTCTCGTACAGTTTTTGAATAGGGAGCAGTCCGCTCATCAACCAACGTTTGTGCGCTACCGACGCCTTGATTTCGGGCGTACCTTTTCCCTTGTTTATCAGCTGCTGTTCGTTGATGATTTCTCTTCTCAGTTTGGCGATGCTGCTTTTCACGCCGAGGCGGCTGCTGTAATCCACACCCGCCTCGTCGAGCGCCCGCAACCCTTTTTGTATCGTTTTTTCCTGATTTATTATTTGTTGCAGGTCTTGGTTGATGTATTTGACTTTGTTGTGAGTGCGTTGCAGCGATTGTTTGAATCCGCCGGCGAAAGTGTCATCGATATTTTTCTGCGGCGACTCCTCATTGCGCAGAGGTACGATGTAATTGGCGGGTATAACTGGTGAAACGCGGAGATTGTCCGGTTGTTGATAGAAGTTATAGTCATTCGGAATCCGGTCAACTAAGTATTCCAGATGTGGGTGAGCGTCGGTATCTTCGTTTTGCGGAGCGTAGTAGTCTTTCGGAATCCGGTAAACCGGGTATTCCAGATGTGGGCGAGTGTCGGTATTTTCGTTTTGCGGAGCGTAGTTTTGCGGGATTGATTCGGGCAGACCGCCACCCTGCTGCGGCAGGCGGAGAGGTATGCCGAGAAGCATACTGAACACCTGTTGCAGCGTATCGTTTCGCTGTGCCCATGAATTGGATTTATTCTGTTTGTTCATAATCGTTTTTTTATAAAGTTGAAAATAGTTGTGTAACTTGTTTTTCTGCCTCTTGCGGGGCGACGCCTTTGCTCAACAGTATGTTGTAGGCGAGAAATTTTTCTTGCTCGTCGTTGGCTGCGAAGGGAACAGGCTCTTGCTGCGGCAGCGGCTCGCCGGTCGTCGTTTCGTCTGAGAGCGAGAGCCGGAGCAGGTGCCGGAATATCTCCGGCTGTCCGGCACTGTGGTCGGCAAGCGCGTGTGTCGATAGCAGCGTTTCCAACCGCTGCCCGTTGTCGCTTTGCAGCACGACGACGGTTTCCTGTTCCGGCCGTTTGCCGACGAGCCGTAGGGTGTCGCCCAACACGTCGAACAGCTGTTGCGCTTCGGGGTTGAGGCAGGCGTGGAGGTCTCTGCGGCACACGTGGAAAAATCCTTTCCCGTGCGCCACAGCCCGACGCAGGGAGTCGGACTGTTTTTCGTTGTTCTTTTCCTTATCCATAATTGCCTCCCGTTACAAAGAACCCATGCCCATGCCCGCCATATTGAGGAGGGCTTGGCTGTACATACGTGTCGTGTCGAGATTCCACAATGCCGTCTGTTGCGCCGCGTTGCGGAAATCAGCTGCTTTCTGCGCCCACAGGTTGTAATCCTGATTGTTGAGCGCCATGGAGTTGTTGATGTAGTTTTCGAGTACGCGGTCTTTCCAGCCGGTGCCGTTTGCGGCGATGCTGCTGTATGCGTTGCCCATGGCGGCGGCATTGTTGTTCTGCATGGCGGCGAGCGATTCGGGCGTGCCGCCGCGTATGGCGTTCATGCCGTACATCTGTTCGTTCTGCTGGCGTATCTGATTCTGCATGTTTTGTAGGGTGGCCTGCACCTCCGGACGATTCAGGTAGTCGCCGTAATAATTGTTTTGAAAAAAGCTGTTGAGTCGGGATTGCTGCTCGTTCAGCGCCTGTTGCGCTTTCGCTTGGGCTTCCGCCTCTTTCCGCCTGTTTCGGGCATTTTGTATAATCCCGGCAAGTAAACTTATTATCATGGTCGTTTTAAGTTTTGAAGTTAATAATTGCGTTTTTGTCAAGAATCACATCACGCCGCAAATATCTCCCCATAAATTTGCCTTCCGGTGTGATATTTATAAAATCGTAAAGACATGAAAGAAAAAACAACTGCGTCTCCTCTCGGCGGAAAAGCGCCGGCGGAGACAGACGAAAAACGCCGCGAAATGCTCGAACTCTGCTACAACCGTTTGCGGGAGCTTATCCCCGAATGCACGAGCGAAGTCAATCTGTTGAAGTGCATCGAAATATTGGAAAAGCGCGACCGCAGCGAGGCTGCGGCAGAGAGCCGCGACACGCTGTCGGTCATCGCCGACACGCTCGACCGCTTGGCTGCCCTGCGCTGATGCGCTTTCGGATTTTCCGCGCGACGATTTGATAAAAAACACGGAAATGTCGGCTCTGCCCGCTCCAATTTTGCACGAAAAAAGAGGTTATGGAAAAAGTGCAGGTCGATAAAATCGTGGAGGAGAATCGTCGCCGGAACGCCGAGCGCAACGCGCCGTACCGTCCGGAAACCGGCGAACACGCCGCTGTGGGCGATCGCGTGTGCGTGCATCTGCCCGACGCGCCCATACCCTTGCAGTACGTGCCTCGCGAGATGCTCGACGAGGTGGAGCTGGTGCAGCAGCTCCGCCGCTGCGGCTCGATACGGGAGTTTATCCGGCAGGAGCTGAAAGAGCCGGAAAGCGACCTGTTGCGCGAGGAGGTTTGGCGGCGCTGGGTGAAAGTGCGTATCCGCTACGATTTCGAGTTTTGGGCGATTATGTTTGCCCGCATCAAGGACAAGATGGGCGACGGCGACATACCTTTCCGCCTCAACCGTCCGCAGCGCAAGCTGCTCGTGTGCCTCGAAAGCATGCGGCGGGCGCGCCGACCCATTCGGCTGATTCTGCTCAAAGCGCGGCAGTGGGGAGGCTCTACGCTGATACAGCTGTATATGGCGTGGATACAGCTCACGCAGCGGCGCAGTTGGCACAGCGTCATCTGCGCCCACCTCAAAGATGCCGCCGCCAATATAAAAGGCATGTACTCCAAGCTGCTCGAAAATTATCCTGCGTGGCTTCTGCCCGAAGGGGCGCACCCGCATTTCCGCCCGTATGAACGCACGAGCAATACATCGGTCATTGACGGACTCGACAGCCGAGTAACCATATCGTCGGCGGAAACGCCCGAATCGATACGCAGCGCCGATGCCGTAATGGCGCACCTTTCCGAAGTGGCTTTCTGGTCGCGCACGCGCCTGAAATCGCCGGAGTCGCTTATCCGTTCAGTCTGCGGTTCCATAGCCTTGCTGCCCGATTCGCTGGTCGTGTTGGAGAGCACCGCCAACGGCACGGGCAACTATTTTCATCAGGAGTGCGAGCGCGCGAAACGGGGCGAAAGCGATAAAACGTTTCTTTTCGTGGCATGGTACGAAATAGAGATGTATGTGGCTCCTATCGACGATTATCCTGCCTTTGCCGCCTCTCTCGACGAGTACGAGCGTTCGCTCTGGAATCGCGGCGCCACCCTCGAAGCCATTGCGTGGTATCGGTTGAAACGGCGCGAGTATGCCGACCACGCCGATATGATGGCGGAATATCCGTCGGACGATGTAGAGGCGTTCACCCATAGCGGCGAGCGCGTGTTCGACATACGGCAGGTGCAGCGCCTGCGCGAAAACTGTCGTCCGCCCGACCGGGTGGGAGAGGTGTGCGCCCGCGCCGCGACGGGAAAAGAGGCTCTCGACGAGTTGCATTTTGTCGATGATGCGACGGGAAAATTCGCCGTGTGGGCGCTTCCCGATGCCGACACGTCGGTGCGCGGCCGTTACGTCGTCGTGGTCGATATAGGCGGGCGTTCCGTCTCGGCAGACTATTCGGTAATCGTCGTTTTCGACCGCTATTGGCAAATGTACGGCGGCGTGCCCGAAGTCGTGGCGCAGTGGCGCGGACACATCGACCATGACCTTCTGGCGTGGAAAGCCGCGCAGATAGCCGCCTTTTATCAACAGGCGCTGTTGGTCATCGAAAGCAATACCCTCGAAACCGAACACACCGACGGCGAACATACCGAATACATACTCGACACCCTTTCCGATTCCTACACGCATCTCTATGCCCGCACTTCGGCGGAGACGATACGCTCTGCCGCCCCTTCGCGCTGGGGCTTTCACATGAACCGCTCCACCAAAACCTTGATTATAAATCACCAGATACAGATGCTGCGGGAACAGGGATACATCGAGCGCGACCTCTTGGCCTGTTACGAGCACGACGTCTTCGAGCGGAAGCCCAACGGCAGTTTCGGCGCCATGGACGGGCATCACGACGACATACTCATCACCCGCTGCATAGGCACCTATATCTGTTACTCCGAGCCGCTGCCCGTGCCGGCATCGTCGCGCTCGCGGCACGACAAGACCCGTTCGCTCCCCGTAAGCGAAGCCAGTATGTAGCCGGCGTTAGCTGTACAACCGTTTTATCCACATGCCGAAAAGTTTGTCCGTAACGCTATATAGCCCGTTTATTTCGGTGATAATATCTTTTGCCAATAATTTTTTTGTCGCAGATTGTACCGAACTTGACGAGGATAGGCTGTGTCGCTTGATGAATGCGGCAGAGTTGATACCTTCGACTTCTTCCTCTTTCGCTATGGCATATAGCAGCTCTTTTTGTTTTTCCGGAATATTCGAAAGTATTTCGCGAAAAATGGTGCCGTTCGATTCGATCATATTGTCGATGGCGCTATTCACGGTTTCCGAAGTACAAGTGCCCCCGTCATCGGTATCGGCAAAAGCCTCGTTGAAAGTCTTCTGTATATAATAGGTGTGCCCTTTGAACAGGTCATATACCCTCCGGACAACTTCCGGAGCGATGTGGCGATTGTATTTTTCAAAATTTTGTACGATGAACGGTATGTAAATCTCCGGCGGGATAGCTCTCAAATCCAGAATATCCGCACTATGATAAAAAGGACGGGCTGACGAAGTAAACATTTCCTGCATGATATGGCGCTCGCTTCCGGCGAATATAAAATTGCCGTTGCTTATTTTCTGTATATGCTGGCGCAGCAGGGCTTCGATGTTTTTTTCGGGATATTTGGCAATTTGTTGAAATTCATCGATTGCCACGATGCACGGTTTATCTGCCTGACTTAGATATTGAAAGATTTCCTCCAACGTGTATTCGGGCTGTTCTATTTCTCCGAGTTTTACACTGAAAGTCGGTGTCCCGCTTGTAGCGTCGAATCCGAATTTTCCGCTGATGGATTTAAGTGCTTGTATGAAATGAGCGGCCATTTTTTTGCTGCGGGGCAGCAGGGTTTTATAAATTTCGTGTCCGAGCAGGTAAGTAAATTCCCGCAGGCTTGAAGTGTGGAGTATGTCGATAAAGAACGTATAATAGTGGGTGCCGATTTCAGGCTTGTCGTAACAGAAGCGTATCAGTCCGGTTTTCCCCATGCGTCGCGGAGAGATGATAACCGTGTTGTTGCCGTTGATAATGGATTTTACAAGCCTTGCCGACTCGTTTACGCGGTCGCAGAAATATTCCGGTTCTATTTTTCCGGTAACGATAAAAGGATTGTTTTTAGGTATCATAGGATAATCTTTTGTGCAAATGTAATTATTCGAATCGAATTATGCAAATAAAATTATGCAAATCGAATAATGCAAATCGCATAATTGCTTTTGGCGTCTTTGAAAAAATATTTTCTTTTGAAAAGCAGGGAGTTATGATTTATTTTCGCAAATGAAGGCATAAAACTTCTCGAAAAAATTTGCAGAATCGAAATAAGTGCGTAAATTTGCGACTCTTATTCCGTATCGGGCACCAAAGAGCCGCTTGCGACAAAGCGCCGCCCGCCGGAGGTAACCTGTATAATTTTATAACAGATGTACGTAATTGTAGAAATTCAAGGACAACAGTTCAAAGCCGAAACCGGCCGTCGGCTGTTCGTTCACCGTTTGGCAGCAGAGCAAGGCGCCGCTGTCGAATTCGACAAAGTATTGTTGGTCGATAACGACGGCGCCGTAAAAGTGGGCACCCCCACCGTAGAAGGCGCAAAAGTCGTATGCGAAGTACTCTCCCACCTGAAAGGCGAGCGCATTATCGTCTTCAAGAAAAAAAGAAGAAAAGGCTATCGCAAACGCAACGGACATCGTCAATGTCTGACCGAAGTGTTAATTAAAGATATTGTAGCTTAACCCCTGATTAAAACGAGAAGAATATGGCACACAAGAAAGGTGTCGGTAGTTCTAAGAACGGCCGCGAATCAGAAAGTAAAAGATTGGGAGTGAAAATCTTTGGCGGACAAGCTGTGAAGGCTGGGAATATCCTCGTGCGTCAGAGAGGTACGGTGCACCACCCGGGTGTAAATGTCGGCATGGGGCGCGATCACACGCTCTTCGCCCTTATCGACGGCGTGGTGGTATTCCGCAAAAGGCAGGAAAACCGCTCGTTCGTATCGGTTGAACCCAAAAACTGAAAATCCCGACGGTTCGACCGTTGAGAAATCGAAAAACGGGAGGCATTGCCGTCGGCAGTGCCTCCCGTTCCGTTATTTTTCCTACATGAGAAGCCGCTTTGCAAAAAGCCGGTTCGCAAACATTTGCATAATTTTATCGAAGGAACAAATGCAATTTCCGTAAAAATCATACCTTTGTACCACCATAACGAAAAGAACGAACAGCCATGTCCGAACAGCCGAAAAAAACATTGACCCTCTGCGCCATGCAGTACGGCGTATATCTCGGACTCTATTTTATCGTGGAGTTTGCCCTCGTCATCGGGGCGATGCACAGCACTGCCGCAAATTTCATGAGCACGGCGCTGCTGGTGGCGACACCGGCGGTGATATACCTGCTCATGCGCCATTATGTGCGGCAGGAGGGCAATTCGTCGCGATTCGTCGTGTTGTGGCTCTTGGGCATATACATCTTTTTCTTCGCCTCGCTCATCAGCGGTTTGGCGCAATATATCTATTTTCAATATATCGACCCCGATTGGATTCCCTCCTTTGTCGAACAGCAGTTGCAGGTTTTGGAAGCGATGGGAGCGCAGTCGCCTGAAATGGCTGACTTTGCCGACACTGCACGAGCCGCCATCGACAATGGAGCCTCGTTCGAGCCGATAGATGTCGTCTTCATGATGATATGGTCGAATGTCTTTTTCGGTTCTCTGCTCTCTATCGTGGTCGCTCTGTTTGCCCGTATGAATAACCATAAAAACAATTGATGCCATGAATATATCCGTAATCGTACCCCTCTATAACGAAGCCGAGTCGCTGCCCGAACTCGCCGCTTGGATAACCCGCGTCATGACCGAAAACAAATTCACCTACGAAGTGATCTTCGTCGATGACGGAAGCACCGACAATTCATGGCAGGTCATCGAATCGCTGCGCGCGGAAAACCCTTGCATGAAAGGCGTGAAATTCCGCCGCAACTACGGCAAGTCGCCGGCGCTGCACACCGGATTTCAAAGGGCGCAGGGCGATGTCGTCATCACGATGGACGCCGATTTGCAGGACAGCCCCGACGAAATACCCGAACTCTACCGTATGATTACGGTCGAGGGTTACGACCTCGTGTCGGGCTGGAAAAAGAAACGCTACGACCCGCTTTCCAAAACCATTCCCACCAAACTGTTCAACGCCACCGCCCGCCGCGTTACCGGCATCAAACTCCACGATTTCAATTGCGGGCTGAAAGCCTACCGCCGCGACGTCGTGAAAAATATCGAAGTGTACGGCGATATGCACCGCTATATTCCCTATTTGGCGAAAAACGCCGGATTTTCCCGCATCGGCGAGAAAGTGGTGCAGCATCGGGCGCGGAAATACGGAAAAACGAAATTCGGGCTCGACCGTTTCGTAAACGGCTATCTCGACCTGATGACCCTTTGGTTTTTCTCCAAATTCGCCGTCAAGCCCATGCACCTTTTCGGTTTGCTCGGCAGCGTGATGTTCATATTCGGGTTACTCTCCGTGATAACGGTCGGAGCGTACAAACTTTACGCCCTTTCGCACCACATCGCCTACCGGTTGGTTACCGATTCGCCCTACTTCTTTATCGCCTTGACGATGATGATATTGGGAACGTTGCTCTTTCTGGGCGGATTTTTGGGCGAACTCGTGTCGCGCAACGCGCAGGGCCGCAATACCTATAATATAGAAAAAGAAATAACCGACTGAAATCCGTTGCCGAGTGAACAGATTTTTACGAAACGGGAAACCCATTGCCGCAATTTTTTGCGTCGCTGCCTTGCTCTTTTTGCCGGTGGCGTGCAACACCGAGGCCTGCCTCGACCGCAAGAGCAGTATCATGACGGTCGATTTCCGCGCGTTTGGCGATACCGCTCTTGCCGTGCGCATCGACTCGCTGTCGGTCTACGGCATAGGGCAGCCCACCGACTCGCTGCTCCTCGACAGAGCTTCCGTATCGTCGTTCCAAGCCACCCTGCGCAGCGACAAAGACACCACGCAGTACGTCCTGTATTACGACCAGTATAACCTCAATCCCCGACGCAGCCGCGATACCCTCACGTTCATCTACCACGCTTACGTGCAGTTTGAGTCGGCAGAATGTGGAGCCATATACGTGTATGTCATCGACGAATTTCGATATACGACGTGGCAAATCATTCAAGCCGAAATGAGAACGCCGGAAATCGACAATCGGGAAATCGAAAATGTCCGACTCTATTATGCCGTATCCGAATAGACGATATATCCGATCCCTGCTGGTCGCACTAACCCTGTGTGCGGCAACACTCCTGCCAGCAGCGGAAAAAAAGAGCAACCGCCTCGAAGACGGCTCTTTGTATCGTTATCCGCTGCTCAACGGGTTGATAGTCGGCGTCGATTTATACCAACCCGTTTCCACTCTTTTCGGACGCGAAAACGCCAACCTTCAACTCTCCCTCGAAGTCGATTTTCACAACCGTTTTTTCCCTATTTGGGAAGCCGGTATCGGTTGGGCGGACAATACCCCCGAAGACGGAAACTTCACCTATAAAGTATCGCCCACCTTTTACAACCGGTTGGGAATGCTTTACAATTTCACGTACAATTCAACGGCCCCCGGTTACATATACATCGGTTTGCTTTACGGTTTTTCCGTATTCACTTACGACATCACCGATATAAACATACCCTCCGGCTATTGGCAGACCGATTATCGCGCGTCGATTACCGGACAGCACTCGCGGGCGCAGTGGCTCGAGCCCTTGGCGGGCGTGCGGGTGAATCTTTACAAAGGACTGAAAATGGGATTCACTGTGCGCTATAAAATCCTGCTCACCGCCAAAAACAATCCCACCACCCGTCCGTGGATTATACCCGGCATGGGAAAACGCAGCGGCGGATTCGATTTTACCTACTCTATATATTACGAAATTCCCATAAAAAGCAAGAAAAAAACACCGCCGGTCGAATAGTAAAAGAAGCGAAAAACGGTCGTCGCGAGTTGGCGACAACCATTTTCTCGCAAAAAAGTTCAAAAAAAATCGATGGGCAAATTCTTGTAAATCAATGCAGATAAATTTTTCTTGAAAAAATCTCGAAAAAAAGTGATAAAAAATTTGGAGTAAGGGAGAAAAAGGTATTAAATTTGCAGCCGCTTTCGGAA